>JBQTHJ010000058.1:0-16279 GCA_052389995.1 Gemmatimonadaceae bacterium
ACCACATCAAATAATCACTCATCCCGCTCGGGGGCCCCTGTGGGGGGGGGTTTTTTGTTTTTTTCTATTTCGCTATTTTTATCCCCCACCCCGCACGTCTTTGCCGTCTCACGGAAATCCCGTCTTGACGTATTCCCTCGAGTGTTGTATAGCACCGTCGCGGACAGGGAGCGCATAGGGCACACGTCGTGCAGCGGGGCCGCACGTTACGCGAGCGCAATCGCGTGACTGATCGTCACGCATCACATACCCTCAGGAGGCAGCCATGCCGCGCGGTGATGGGTCGAACGAGGAGCTTCTCTTCTCCGACCGCGATGATGACTCGGATGAGCCCGGCTACGGTGGTGGCGGCGGCTCCTTCGATGAGGATGAGGATGAGGAGGGGAGCGGCTGGGGCATGACCAAGCAGGATGGCGACGACCTCTGGGACAGCGCGGAGGACGACGATGACGACCTCGACGACGACGACGAGGGCGGCTCTGTCGACGAGCTCGAAGAGGAAGAGGAGTTCGCGACGCCGCGTGGCGGTCGCGGTGGCGCAGGCGGCGGCGCGCAGCGCGGCGGAGCCGGGGGCGGCGGTGCACGCGCAGGTGGCATGGGCGGCGGAGGCGGGAGCGCCTCTCGGCCCGGAGCCGCCGGCGGTGGCGGCGCTGGCGGGGGTGCCGCAGCCACACGCGGCGTCACGAGCACCGGCGGCTCGATGACGGCGTCCGGCATGGCGGGCGGCGCGCGGCCGTCCGCGCCCGGCGGACCGCAGGGCGGCGGGGCGACCAGTCGGGGCGGTGGTGGTGACATGGGCGGAGGTGGCGGAGGAGGGGGCGGGGGCGGCGGTGGTGGCGGCCGCAAGTCCGCCGGGAAGAAGAGCGCTGCGAAAAAGGCGGGTCGTCGCGGCACGGCGAAGAAGGGCGGCCGGAAAGCTGGCGGCGGCAAGAAAAAGGCTGGCGGCGCGCGCTCGAAGCGCGGCGGCGGCAGCTCCGGACGAAAGGGCGGCGGCGCACGGCGCAGCGGCGGGAGCCGCGGGCGGAGCGGCAGCGCAAAGAAAGCCGGCGGCCGGCGCACGCGCAGCAAGAAGAACCCGGGACGCGGCGGGGCACGCAAGCGGTCTCGCCGGTAGGCTCGCGCGCTGAGGTCGAGGGTCGGGGGTCTGGGGTCGGTTTGCGCGACCCCCGGCTTCCGACCCTCGACGCACCTTTACCAGGCGACGGAATCGGCCGATGAGCATCTTCGACTTCGAGCTGGAGCGCATCACCCAGGAGCTCGCGCGCCGCGTTCGCCAGGCCATGCGCGCGGAAGCCATCGCCTTCGCCATTGCCGACGAAGGATCGACGCGACTCCGGGTGTCACACGCCGTCGGCTACGACGACGAGCGCGATGCACTCGAGCAGCGAGTGCGAAATCACGGACTCGAGGCGCTCGCTGCGGGCCGCGTCCTCATGCATCGCACGCCGCGGGGGCAGGAGCTCACCGCCCCGATGCTCGCACCATCGGGCCTCACCGGCGCGATGGTCGTTCTCGCCGATGACGTCGACTCGACCGCCATTCTCGCGCGAGCCGAGCGCGAGCTCGCGGCCATTGCCGATGACGGCGCGGGGGCGATCGAGCACGCGCGCCATCTCGGTCGCGTCCAGCATCGCGAGGAGCTCGAGGCGGCCGCGACCATCGCGACCGGCATCGCCAACGAGCTGCGCAATCCGCTGTTCGGTCTCTCTTCCGCGGCGCAGCTTCTGCGGTTCCGCGCGCGCGAAGATCCCGTGCTCGAGCGGAACATCGGGCGCATCCTGCGCGAGGTCGAGCGGCTCAACGGAATGGTCACCGACCTCCTCGAGTACGGCAGCGCGCATGCGCCACGTCTCGAGCCCGGCGATCCCGATCGCGTGTGGGACGAGGTGCTTCACACGCATCAGGGAGTTCTGGAGAGCCGCGCGTTGCTCGTCACGCGCGAGCGTCCCGAGCATCAGACGACCTGCGACCTCGACACCGCACAGCTCTCGCAGGCATTCGTCACACTGCTCGCGCACGCCGCCGAAGGTGCGCCGCATGGCTCCGACCTTCGCCTGATGTCGGACACACAGGCACGCGGAACCTGGCGGTGCACGATGTCGCACGCCGGGCCACCGATCGCGCCTGACGAGCTCGCGCGCGCATTCGACATCTTCTCGCCGCTTCGTCGGGGCGGGAGCGGGATCGCGCTTGCGCTCACGAGACGCATCATCGAGGAGCACGGCGGCAGCATCGCCATCGAGAGCGACGCCGACCGAGGCACGACCGTGCGCATCTCGCTTCCCGCATCCACTCCGGAGCGCGCTCCGGCCCGGCCCCGCCGCGCGACGCGTCACGCCGAGGCAACCGCCCGCGCCTCGTCGGGGCATGGAGGCGCGTGATTCCACGCGCATTGCGCCGGGCACTCCTCGCCGGAGGCGCGGCGATTGGCGCCGCCGCCACGCTCAACGCGCTCGCAAAGCGAGGCGTGCCACCACTCGAGAATCTCATCGGGGGCGATCCCGGCTGGTTCACCTGGCGAGGACGGCGTGTCTTCTACTCGAAGCGCACCGCTCGGCAACCCGGGGGCAGCCCGCTGCTGCTCGTGCACGGCATCCACACCGCGGCGTGGTCGTACGAGTGGCGGTCCAATGCCGACGTCCTCTCGTACGCACGCGACGTCTACGCACTCGATCTCCTCGGCTTCGGCGTATCGGATCGGCCGCGCGTCCGCTATAGCGCGCGTCTCTATCTCCGGCTCATCGATGATTTCGCGCGACAGGTGATCGGCGGGCCGGTCACGCTCGTTGCGTCATCGCTGAGCGCTGCCTACGCGACCGTGCTTGGCGCGCGCGATCCGGGGCAGTACCCATCACTCGTGCTCATCGAACCGACGGGCCTCGTCAGGCGTCACGATGCCGCGTCGACGGGCGGTGACGTCGCGCGCGCCATCGTCGACGCGCCGCTCGTGGGTGCGGCCGTCTTCAACACGCTCTCGTCGCGACGGAGCCTCCGCTACTGGCTCGAGCGCGCGTATGTCGATCTGGACTTCGTGACGCCCGAGCTGGTGGACATCTATCATCGAGCGGCGCATCAGCCGGGAGCGCGATACGCGCCGTCCGCCTTTCTCTCCGGGCACATGAATCTCGATGTGCGCGGCGCCGTGCGGCGGCTGCGTCAGCCCGTGATGCTTGTCTGGGGCGAGCAGGCGGTCGAGACTCCCGTGGAAGACGCGCGCGGGTTCCTGGCGCTCAACTCGGGGCTCCAGCTCACGATTCTCGATCCGGCCGGGATGATCCCGCAAGACGAGCAGGCGGCCGAGTTCAATGCGGTCGTGACGCGATTCCTCTCGGGCGGCTGATCGCGGCGTCGCGCTGGCTGGCACGCCGCACTCACCGGCCGTACCTTCCGATCATGTCGGACCTGTCCCCTGTCGCCCTGCTGCGCCCCCACGCCCGTCATGCTCCGTGGAACGCGCGCGGCCTCGCCGCACACGCAACCGCGCTGGTCGATGCCGCGGCCATGCGTCCGACGAACGCGGCCGCTCGGGCGGCGTTGAGCGCGCGCGCGATCCGGTTCTACGTCGCGAATGGCTTGCTCGACCGTCCGGAAGGAACCGGCACGGCAGCCACCTATGGCTACCGACACCTGCTCCAGCTCCTCCATATCAAGATCCGTCAGCGCGAGGGGCAGACGCTGGAGCGCATCAAGCCCGAGCTCGTCGAGCTGACGGGCGACGCGCTCGAGCGGCGCGTCGCCACCGCGCTCGCGCCCGCCCTCGGCGCCGGATCCGACATCGCGGTGCATCGCGACGGCGAGCTCGACGGCACCTGGCGTCGTGTGCACGTGGCGGAGGGGATCGAGCTTCACGTGCGTGATGACTCTCCCGCGTCGACCTCGTCGGCGGTGGTCGCGATTCGGGAGGCCGTGCGTGCGGCGTTAGGCAGAGAGGATATTCGGTAGCTAGAGCGCCCGCAGCCCGTCGACCTCGCGTCGGAAGCCCGCTTTCATGAACGCCTCCGTCCACTTGGTGGCGACCGCGCCGGCGGAGTCGATCGTCTCGATCTCGACGTCCCGTCGTCGCCCGCTGTGCGAGGGCGCGGCGCGCAGATGCGCCAGTAGCGCGGAGGCCGCGGCGGTCGCCTCCGCTTCCGTCATCCATGACGCGATGGTGATGCGCCGGCCCCGCCCCTCGACCGCCATCGCGATGCGGCCCTCGCGTGTCACGAGGAGCGCTCCGCGCCCCCGCGGCCGCGCGAGCGGATCCCGATCGACACCCTCGAGCTCCACCGCATACACATTCGCCGGATCGCTCGTCGCGATCACGACGAACGGCGCGGCCGCATCGCCCGCGGGCGCCCGAAGCTGCTCGATCGCGTCGGGGAGCGCGAACTGCGCACCCGCGAGCCCTCGGACGAAGTAGCCGCGACGCACCTCGCCGCGAAACTCCATCCGCTTGAGCTCGAAGTAGATGCTTCGCCACGGAACAGGCGGCCGCTCCCGCCGCCACCAATTGCGCGCGACGACGCCATAGCGCTCGAGCCACTGGTGCGCGATCGCGGCGGCATGCTCCTCGGATGCCTCCGCACTGCCTAACGTGCCGGGCGTCCGGACGAGTGACCACCGTCCGATCCACCCTGAGACGGCCGGACCGCGGTCGGGCCGGCGCCAGCGCGGCAGACGTCTCACGGACATGCGTCGCTGCACGACGCGGCGGCCCGCACTCGGCTCGTAGCCACTGGGCAGCCATCGGGCCGGGTCATCGATGTCGGCACGCTGACGGTTGGGGAGCGGGCGCATGCGACTCACTTCACGCATCGCCTCGATGGCATCGTTCGTGACTTCACCGGCCGCGACGAGCTCGCGGAGTGCGTCGCGCAACGCGAGCATCGACATCCCCGTGATCGACTGGAGATCGGCGAGGAACGACGCGCCATGCCGTTCCAGCGCCTCACCAATCGCCCGGGCGTTGTCACTCAAGGGAAGATCCGGCACCGGTGCCAACCATGCGGCTCCGGTGCCGCGCTCGATGAACCGAATCGCGTGCAACGCGATCGTCCGGCCCGCCGGGTCCACCCGAGGCACTCCCGACCACACGAATCGAGCCGAGTTTCCGAGCTGCGTGAGCCACGCCGGATCGTAGCGATCGAGACGTGACGGCAGATAATCACGCTCCCACCCCTCCGGCGGGCGCGGCAGTCCCAACATCTGCGTCAGCACGCGCTCGACGCCCTCGGCTCCAGACAACCGATGCTGTGGATCGGCATGCTGCCATCGGTGGAGAAACGCCGCGAACGCCGCAGGCTCGACGGGAGCGATCTGACGACGAAGCGCCGCGAGCGCGCGAAGCCGCGCACGCTCGACGACGCGGCGGGCACACCACTCGGACTCGCGGACCTCGCGGCGGTATCGCCCGCGCACGAGTCGCCCCGAGCGCTCCCACTCGGCGACGCGCGCGCGCACCCACGCCGCATCCCACCCATGTCGCGAAGCAAGCTCCGCGATCGTGACGGGGCCGGCGAGCGAGATGAACCGCGCCAGGATCTCGCGACGCGCGGCCGGCGCGTCGAGCGCCGGCGTCCGCAACGTCTCGGGGACTGCATCCGCCGCGGGCATTTCACGAAGCTCCGTGCCGGCGCGGACCGTCTTCAACGCGTCGACACCGAACCCGGCCGCATATCGCGCGTAGTCCTCCGTGAGGATCAGTCGCCATTCGCGGTTGGCGCCTATCGGAATGGCGATGACGCGGCCGCTCGCGAGCAGCTCGCCCAGTGGTTCGCCCCGCTGCCACTCGGTCGGCTCGGCGATGCGGTCGCGGACTTCACCTTCCGTGAGGTCCCCCACTCGGTCGATGAGTTGCGCAAGCTCGTCCGCGTTGCGCGCGCGGCGCCCCGCAGCGGTGCCCCGCCGAATCGCGAGGAGCTCGTCGATCGCGCGGCGGAGGTCGTCGTCCGTTCCCTCCACGAGCATGACGTCGTCGAGCAGTGCGCGATCCACCGCGAGCAGCGCGGCCCGCCGCTCGGCACGCGGCGTGTCGTCGGCGTAGAGCCAATCCATGACGAACCCGAACTGGAGGCTCGCGGCGAATGGCGACGGCTGTGACGTCTCGACAGTGCGGACGGTAATCCGCCCGGACGCAATCTCGCGAAGCACCACCAGGAGCGACTCCAGGTCGAACGCGTCGCGCAGGACTTCGCGATACGTTTCGACCAGAATCGGAAACTCCGGCCACGATCGCACTGCTTCAAGCAGATCCGCCGCCTTCAGGCGCTGGAGCCACAGCGGCATCCGCCGTCGCGCCGTCCCTCTGGGCAGCAACAGCGCGCGAGCGGCATTCATGCGGAATCGCGCGCCGAACAGCGATGTCGCTCCAACTTCCTCGATGATGCGCCGCCGCGCTTCGTCGGCGCTCAGGTCACGGAGCGGCTCGAGCGGCGGCGGCCCGCCAAGATCGGGCAGCCGCAGCATGATGCCGTCGTCGGTCGTCTGTACCTGTACGTCCATCCGGGTAATGCCGGGATCGGCGGCGCCAGCCATCCCTGCCGTCAGCGCCTCGCGCATGCGCTGAGCCAGCGCCATCCCCCACGGCGCGTTGACGCGGCCGCCAAAAATCGAGTGAAGGACGATCCGCCAGGCGCCGAGATCGTCACGGAAGTACTCGACGACGATGTTGTGCTCGTCAGGCACTGCGCCCGTGGCGGCCCGCTGCTCGGCCACGTAGCTCTCGAGCGATCGTAACGACGCGTCATCTACCGAAAGGGTCGAGGCAGTCATCGGCACGTCGCGCGGCGGAAGCTCGAGGCGGCGCACTCGGCCCACCCGCGACGCCATGCCGACCGCGCGCGCGCCGTACTCGCCGTGCCAGAAGGGCATCCGCGCCGGCGCGCCGGGCGCGGGGTGCACGATCACGCGATCGTGCTCGATCGTCGCAATGCGCCACGTCGAAGAGCCGAGTTGGAAGACGTCGCCGACGCGCGACTCGTGCACGAATTCTTCGTCGAGCTCTCCCAGCCGCGTGCGATCGGACAGCGTGACCGCGTACAGGCCACGATCCGGAATCATCCCGCCGGAGATGACGGCGAGCAGGCGACTCCGACGCGATCCCGTGACCGTGCCGTTGACGCGATCCCACGTGATGCGCGCGTCCAGCTCGCCGGCCATATCCGATGGATACTTGCCGGCGAGCATCGATACGACTTCATCGAAGGCAGCGCGCGTGAGCCGGTGATACGGGTACGCGCGCCTGACGAGCTCGAACAGATCGTCCGCACGCCAATCGTCCACCGAGACCATCGCCGTGACCGTTTGCGCGAGGACGTCGAGCGCGTTCTGCGGCACCATCGTCGGCTCCACATCTCCCTCGCGCATCGCTTCGCCGATCGCCACGATCTCGACGAGGTCGTCGCGAAACGTCGGCACGAGCACTCCGCGGCTCGTCTCGCCGAGCGTGTGACCGGCGCGGCCAATCCGTTGCAGTCCGGACGTGACGCGCTTCGGAGACTGAAGCTGGATGACGAGATCGACCGACCCGATGTCGATGCCGAGCTCGAGCGAGCTCGTGGCGACGAGCGCGCGGAGCTCTCCGCGCTTCAGCGCGATCTCGAGTGACAGGCGTCGCTCGCGCGCCAGCGAGCCGTGGTACGGCTGCGCGATCTCCTCGTCCGCGAGCGCGTTGAGACGCGCCGCGATCTTCTCCGACTGTGCCCGGTTGTTGACGAAGACCAGCGTCGTCCGCGCCTCGCGCACGCGCTCGAGCACGAGCGATACGACCTTTGGCCACACGGTGCCACCCACGTTCGCGAGATCGGGTACGGGTGACCGCACCGAGATGTCCAGGTGCTTCACCAGACCGCAATCGACGACACGAACGGACGAAGGAGGCTCCTCGGTGGCTGTTTCGTCGGTCCTTGGTCCTCGGTCCTCCCCTCCCCCGCGGGCAGCGCTCCCGCCGGCCAGAAACCACGCCATCTCTGATACGGGTCGCACCGTTGCCGAGAGCCCGATGCGCTGCGGTGCGTGCCCGGCAAGTGCTTCCAGACGTTCGAGCTGGAGCGCGAGGTGCACGCCACGCTTCGTTCCAGCCACTGCGTGAATCTCGTCGACGATGACCACGCGCACGTCGGAGAACATTCCGCGCCCACGGGTGCTCGTGAGCATGATGTTCAGCGATTCGGGTGTCGTGATGAGAATGTGCGGCGTGGTGCGAAGCATCCGTGCTCGCGCTGACGCGGGAGTGTCACCGGTGCGGACGGCGACGCGAATGTCCGGGAACGGTGTCCCCGCGCGCTCGAAGCGTTCGCGCAGCTCCGTGAGCGGGCGCTCGAGGTTCCGCTGGATGTCGTTGTTCAGCGCCTTGAGCGGCGACACGTACAGAATGCGAATCGCATTCGGGAGCGGCGCCTCGGAGCCAGACACGATGAGCGCGTTCAACTCCCAGAGAAATGCCGCCAGCGTTTTTCCGGTACCGGTGGGAGCGAGGATGAGCGTGTGCGCTCCGCTCCCGATGGCCGGCCACCCCTCGCGCTGCGGATCGCTGGGCCGGCCGAGTGTCTCGGTGAACCACCCTCGCACCAGCGGGTGAAACGCGCGCAGCGCTCCGGTACCGGGCCGGCTCTTCACACTGCGCTGCGCCCCGCCGGAGTCGCGACCATCACAGCAGGCGCGAAATGAGGTTCGCGCCGTTCTCGAACAATTTCTGATACCACGGACGCTGTCGGAACTCCTCGAGCTTGATCTCGGCGGAATACGTGAGGTCTTCGCGGAAGATCGAGTCCATGGCGGCACCAAGTCGGCGGTCGTACGCGACCAGGTTCGTCTCGTCGTTGAACGCGAGCGACCGGTTGTCGAAGTTCATCGTGCCGATCGTGCTCCAGACGCCGTCGATGACGAACGTCTTCGCATGCATCATCGAGGGCTGGTACTCGTACACGCGAACACCGCCTTCCAGCAATTCCTCATAGCGCTTCCGACCCGCATACCACGTCGTTTTGGTGTCGGTCTTGTCCCCAGCCGTCAGGATCCGCACGTCGACGCCGCGTTCCGCTGCCTTCACCAGCATGCGGCGGAAGTCATCGTCCGGGACGAAGTACGAGTTGGAGATGTACATGGTTCGCCGGGCGCCAGCGAGTGAGAGCGCAAGGAACCGCTCGGCGGGCGTACTCCCCGTCGTCGGGGCGGTATAGAGCAGCGCCGCGTAGAAGTCGCCCTCCGGCCGGAACTCCTCGAGCGGAAAAAACACTTCACCGGTGATGAGCTCGCCGGTTGCCTCTGCCCAGCCGGCGGCGAACGTCGCCTGTAGCTGCATCACGGCCGGCCCCAGGAACCGCACGTTCGTGTCGCGCCAGCTTCCTTCGCGACGGCCATCGCCCAGGAACTTGTCGTCGAGACCGAAGCCGCCCGTGTAGCCGACGTGTCCGTCGACCACGACGACCCGGATGTGCGAACGGTGTGCTGCCTTGTCGAGCTGGTACCAGCGTGGAGGACGAAAGACGGCGACGCGAACGCCGGCGTCGACCAGACTGTCTTGATATTTATCCGTGAGGCGCTGCGATCCGAACGCGTCACGAAGGAACAGCACCTGGACGCCGGCGCGCGCGCGCTCGATGAGGATGTCCTTGAGCTGTGTCGCCACTTCCCCGGGCATCGCGTAGTAGAACTGCACCGTGATCGACGTCTGGGCCGAGCGAAGATCTTCCCACAGCGGTGGATAAGTCTCGTCACCGCTCACGAGCACGTCGATCTCGTTCCCCTGCTGGAGCGTCATTCCCGCCAGCAGCTCCAACGTCCGGCGAAAAAGCGGATCCCCGACGGCTGGCGGCGCCCCGCCGCCAAACGTACGAACCGCCGACACCGGCGTGCCTCGCGTGAGATAGAGTATCCCCACGAGCGCGAAGGCCAGCAGAAGCAAGCCGCCGACAATAATTCCAGACACTTTGAGTACACGCATGGGAGAACGCTGAAGCTGAACTACACACGAGAGCAGCCCACCGCCCGGCGGTCCTCTTCCGCATTACGCATTCCGCCGGCAAAGTAGCCGGGCCCCGCTGGACCACGACTCATGCGCCGAGGACTCCAATGCGAATGAACAGGAGGGTAGTACTCGTTACCGGCGTCGGCCGCGAGGGGCAGGTGGGTGAGGTGGTTGCCGGCGCACTCGCCGATGCCGGCGCGGCCATTGTTGCCGTCGACCTCGTGCGTGATCTGGCGGAGGCTCGCGCGACCGCGCTGCGAGACCGCGGCGCGCGCGCCGACGCATATGCCTGCGATCTCACGAACGAAGCCCAGGTCCGCGCGCTCGCGGATACCGTTTCAGCGAGTCACGGAGGACGTGTCGACGCGGTCGTGAATCTCGCCGGCGGATTCGGAATGGCGAGCGTGGCCGATAGCGCGCCCGACGTCTGGCGGCGTCAGCTCGACCTCAACCTCACGACGGCCGTTCTCACGACGCGCGCGTTCCTTCCGCTGGTGCGTGCCGCGCGCGGCGCATTCGTCTTTTTTGGATCAGCCGCCGCACTACCCGGCGCATCGGTCGCGAACATGGCAGCCTACGTCACGGCCAAGGGCGGCGTTCTCACCGTGATGCGCGCGCTGGCCGAGGAGGAGCGCGCGAACGGCGTCCGCGCGAACGCGGTTGCGCCGACATCGATTCGCACGGCAGCGAACGAGCGTGACATGGGCAGCGATGCGCGCTACGTCGAGCGCGAAGATGTCGCGCGCGTCGTGCTCTGGTTGTGCGGTGAGGAATCGCGCCCCGTGACGGGACAAGTCATTGCGTTAGGCTGACCAAGCCACTGATTGCGGACTGCGGATTGCGGATTGCGAATTGGGCACGACACGCTTCTAAATTCGCCATCCGCCATCCAGAATCGCCTTGCTCTCCCTCCCCGGCCCGTCCACTTTCTCTCCATGTCCATCGCGGCACGACGCCGGACCGGCGCGCGGACGATCGTGCTCGATCGATCGCTCGAATCGCTTCCGCTCTTCCGACTCAGCGATTCCGCCGAGGACAGCGCCATCGTGTATGAGCCGCCATCGGGAGGAAGGTGGCGCGTGTTGCCGAGTCCGGGCGAGCGCCTTCCGGGCACGTTCGATCAGGACGTGTACGTCGAGCTCTGGCACCGGTGGCACGAGGAGAGCTGCCCCGAGGACGGCGTGCTCACCTTCACGCTGCACGCGTTCCTTCGGTCCATGGGACGTCGCGTCGACGGCCGCACCTACGAGCAACTTCGCTCCGCACTCGCACGACTCGAGCGGACGACCCTCGAGTCTCAGGGAGCGTACTGGAGCGCGGCGGTAGGCGCGCCCGTCGACGTCGCTTTCACGCTGCTCACCGCCGTTTCCATCGACCGCCGGCGCGGCGCGGATCGCGACCAGCTCACCCTCTTCCCGACACTGACGGTGTCGGAGCCGGGCGTCGCTCGCGTTGCGCTCTCGCCGCTCGTGCGCGCCAACGTCAACGCCGGCCACACAGTGGCGCTGTCGGCGGCTCACTACCTCCAACTGTCGTCTCCCGTCGCTCGGCGCCTCTACCGGCTGCTCGAGGTGGCGCGCATGGAAGGGAGCGTAACCTGGCGCGTGGGCCTCGAGCAGCTGGCACTGCAACTCCCACTCACACAGCGATATCCGTCGCACCTCCAGCGCGTGCTCCAGCCCGCGCACGACATGCTGAAGGAGACGGGCCTGCTCCGCGATGTGCTCGTCCGCCAACAGATGAGACGCTGGTACGTGGACTACGTGCTGGCGTCGAGGGCGGCCTGAAGGGCACAACAGCCGGTTGCGGAATGCGGATTGCTGAAGAACCCGTGAGGACCGAGGACCGAGGACCGAGGAAGTGCAATCAAGGGCAACACTTGAGAGTCCGATGGACTTCCACCTCGCGAGATCATCGAGCAACTTCCTCGGTCCTCGGTCCAGTGACTACCACCTCCCCAAGCACGGAGCTCCTCTCGCAATGACCACGAAACTCGACAAGACGCTCAAGCGCGAAATCGACATTGACGGGCAGCCCTACACTGTGACGATCTCCCCCGAGGGGGTGAAGCTCACGCAGAAGGGATTCCGCAAAGGGCGCGAGATGTCCTGGCGATCTCTCTGGCAGGGCGGCACCGAAGAGGGCTCGGGCGCGATGGGTGGTTAGCGGAACCTCGACCGGTCTCAATCGTATTTACTGAGACGTACGCTCCTCACCTCTGCCGGCAGTTCCCATGAATCGTTTCCGGAAACTCTCCCTGGTCGCCGCAGTTGTCGCCCCGGCCCTCGTTGGCGGGTTTGTCATGCAGGACCGTGCCACGCGCGATGGCGCGCGCCTCTTTGACCAGGTGCTATCGCTCGTCGCCGACCGCTTCGTCGACACCGTCGACAACGCGATGCTCTATGAGAAGGCCGCTCGGGGTCTCGTCGAAGAGTTGGAGGATCCCTATTCCGAGTTACTCTCGCCGAAGCAACTCCAACGATTCTCCACAAGCTCGACTGGGCGGTACGGCGGTATTGGAATGAGGATCGACAACCACGACGGATGGATCACGGTGGTTCAAGTGTTTCCCAACTCCCCCGCCGAAGCGGCCGGCATCCAAGAGGGCGATCGCATTCTTCAGATCGACACCGCCTCAACACGCGGCTGGTCCACAGAGCAGGTCTCGAGCACGCTTCTGGGGACGCCTGGCACGCAAGTCGGAGTGAAGTTCCAGAGACCCGGGGTCGCGGAAACCATCTCGCACCGACTTACGCGAGCGACTATCCACATTCCCGCCGTGCCATACGCGTTCATACTCGACGGCCGAATCGGTTACGTCAACCTCGGCACGTTCAACGAGAGCGCCGGCCAGGAACTCGAGTCGAGCGTCGACCAGATGCTCAAGTCCGGCGCGAGCGGAATCATCATCGATCTTCGCGGCAATCCGGGAGGAATTCTCGACCAGGGACTCGCCGTTGCCGATATTTTCCTCGACGGCGGCGACGAGATCGCGAGCGTTCGCGGTCGCGGGATGATGTCGCAGCAGTTCGTCGCGAAGGGCAAGCCGAAGATGCCGAACGTGCCGCTCGTCGTCCTCGTCGACAGCTACACGGCCTCGGCCTCCGAGATCGTCGCCGGAGCGCTTCAGGACCACGACCGCGCGCTCGTCGTCGGCACCACCTCGTTCGGCAAGGGACTGGTGCAGACGGTCTTCCCCCTGGAGGGCGGCTACGCCCTCAAGCTGACGACCGCCAAGTGGTTCACTCCGAGCGGCCGGTCCATCCAGAAGGAGCGGAAGGATGAAGTCACCGAGCTGCTCGCCTCGGCGGGCCGTCCTGGCGACACCACCGCCTCCGCGGGGATTTCCGGGGCCCGTGGTGAAGAGACGCCGCCCGACTCGCTCGAGACCGACGCCGTCAAGAAGAATCGTCCGGTGTATCGGTCCGACGCGGGTCGCATCGTGTACGGCGGCGGCGGGATCACGCCCGATGTGATCGTCCCCGACGACACCGTCACGACCCGCGAGCAGGAGTTCCTCAAGGCGATCGGTCCAAAGTCGCCGCAGGTCCGGATCGCGCTCTGGAACTATGCGCAGGAACTGAAGGCCCGCGTCTCCAATCCGAATTTCGAGGTGCGGCCGGAATGGCGGGAGGAGTTCTACCGCCGTCTCGTGGCGGCCAAGGTGGACGTGGACAGGGAGATGTTCGACGCCGCGCGGCCGACGATCGACAAGTGGCTCTCGCACTTCGTGACGAGGTTCGCCTTCAGCGATTCGGCCGCGGCTCGGCGCGAGATTCCGGATGATCCGCAGCTGCTTCGCGCCATCGAGCTCATGAAGAAGGGCAACACGCAGAAGGATCTCTTCGCGGTGGCTCGCGCGTCGCGCTGACCATGCAGTAATTTGTCGGCATGCGCCGACGCACTCTCATTGTTGTTGCGACGGCCACCCTCCCGGTGGCCGTCGCCACATGTACCCGCTCGAGCGCGGGCCATCTCCCGCTCGCGACGATCCAGGCGGAAGAAGGCGAGGGCCACCTCGTCAATATCCGGCAACTCACGTTTGGCGGCGAGAATGCCGAGGCGTACTGGAGCGCGGACGGAAGACGGCTGATCTTCCAATCGACGCGCGACGGCCGCTCGTGCGACCAGCAGTACGTCATCGGTCTCGACGGGACGAACCTGCGTCGGGTCTCGACGGGCACCGGCAAGACGACGTGCGGCTATTTCTTCGATCGCGACCGCCGGATTTTCTTCTCGTCGACGCATCACGCCGACACGGCGTGTCCGCCACGACCGGATTTTTCGCGCGGATACGTGTGGCGGCTCGACCCGTTCGAGATCTACACCGCGAACGCTCGCGGCGAGGATGTCCGTCGCCTCACGCACTGGAACGCATACACCGCCGAGGGCACGCTATCGCCGGATGGCTCCCGCATCGTGTTCACATCCACGAAGGATGGGGACCTCGAGATCTACACGATGAACACCGACGGGAGCGACGTCCGCCGCCTCACCACCACTCCCGGCTACGACGGCGGCGCGTTCTTCTCTCCCGATGGAACGAAGATCGTGTACCGCGCGCACCACCCCGAAGATTCGGCATCGTTGGCCGAGTACCGTGGGCTTCTTCGGCAGCGCCTGGTGCGCCCGTCGCGGATGGAGATCTGGATCATGAACGCGGACGGCAGCGACCAGCGGCAGGTGACGAGCCTCGGCGGTGCCAACTTCGCGCCCTACTTCACGCCGAACGGCGAGCGGATCATTTTCGCATCGAACCATACCAATCCGCGCGGTCGCGAGTTCGACCTGTATCTCGTCGGCCTCGACGGATCGGGACTCGAGCGCGTGACAACGCACGCCGACTTCGACTCCTTTCCGATGTTCAGCCCCGATGGCACCAAGCTCGTGTGGGCGTCGAATCGACACGCGGCCCGGGCCGGCGAGACGAACATTTTCGTCGCCGACTGGCGTGAATGATCGTCAGGCACGTAGAATGAGATTCCCTCTCTTCGAGGTGTAGGCATGCTCGTCGGATTCGGCATTCTCGCGCTCCTGGCACTGCTGATCGCCACGAAGTCGTTCAAGATCGTGGGGCAGGCCGAGGTGCTGGTCATCGAGCGCCTTGGGAAGTTCAATCGGCTCGCACGCTCCGGCTTCAATGTCCTCATTCCGTTCATCGAGCGGCCGCGTCCGATCGACGTGCGGTTCTTCGAGGCAGACGTGAACGGCGTCAAGAAGATCACGTCCGGATCCACGGCGCGCATCGATCTCCGCGAGCAGGTGCTCAACTTCCCGAGTCAGCCGGTGATCACCAAGGACAACGTCACGATCGACATCGACGCTGTCCTCTACTACCGCATCGCCGATCCGCAGAAGGCGACGTATTCCATTCAGAACCTGCCGTACGCGCTCGAGACGCTCACGCGCACGACGCTTCGCAACATCGTCGGCGATATGGAGCTCGACCAGACGCTGGCGAGCCGCGATCTCATCAACAAGAAGATGCGCGAGGTGATAGAGGAAGCATCGATCGGCTGGGGCGTGGACGTGACACGCGTCGAGCTCCAGGCGATCGAGCCGCCGCGCGACATCCAGCAGTCGATGGAGCTCGTCATGCGCGCCGAGCGTGAGCGTCGCGCCGCAGTGACGAACGCCGAGGCGAGCAAGCGCGCCGCGATTCTCGAATCGGAAGGCCTGCGTGAGGCGCAGGTTCGCAAGGCCGAGGGTGAGAAGGAGGCCGCGGTGCTGCGTGCGCAGGGACTCGCGGAGGCACGTCTCACCATGGCGCAGGCCGAGGCCGAGGCGATTCAGCGTATCGCGAACTCGCTCCCCGAGGGCCAGGCGGCGATGTACCTGCTGGGTCTCAAGTACCTCGAGGCACTGCCGCAGGTCACGCAGGGAAAGGGATCGACGATCTTCCTGCCCGCCGAAGCGACCGGTGTGCTCGGCGCGCTCGGCGGAATGAAGGAGCTGCTCGGCAAGGCGGGTGGCTCCCAGGAAGGCGGAAAGGCGCCGTCATCCGCGCCCGGGTACCAGCCGCCGCGTCCGAACGTCCGCGCGACGCTCGGGAAGCCCGACGAGGAGCGCTGAGTTGCCGAAGATCAAGAAGATCACGCGCGAGCGCGCAGAGCGAGTGGCGCGCGGTCACGCGTGTTTGAACTGCCGCGAATACAGCTACAAGAAAGTCACCGTGAAGCCGGCATCGAAGGAAAACGAGAAGGAGTTCAACGAGGCCTGGCACGCCACCATGGTGTGCGGTGTGTGTGGGAGCATTCAGGAGATGGGGATAGATCCTGAAGGGGATGTGGTGTACGTGGGGTGAGATGGGTCGGGGGTCGGGGGTCGAGG
>JBQTHJ010000059.1:0-3304 GCA_052389995.1 Gemmatimonadaceae bacterium
CGTCGGCGGTGACGAGAAAGAGTCGGTCGTCGCCGGTAGAGCGCGAGATGACTGCCCTCGCTCGTGTGCGCAGGCCGTCGAGAACGGGGCGACCCTCCTCGATCGCGGACGAGCTGAGCGAGTTGTCGAGTACGATCGCGACGGTCGTCGGCGCGTGGCCACCACCGGCGAGTCGCGCGATCGGACGCGCCGCGGCTGCCGTCAGCACGAGCACCGCCGCGACGCGCAGAAGCATCAGCAGCAGATTCCGCATGCGGAGCTTGCGGCTGTGCTCACGTTCGGCACGCGCGAGATAGCGCACCGCCGGAAAATCGATGCGCGTGCCGATGCGGCGCCGCATGAGATGCAGGAGAAGCGGAACCGCGATCGCAGCGGCAGCCGCGAGCCACGCCGGAGCGAGAAATTCCATCTATGGGAGTCGCTGGCGAATCGCGAACGCGCGGCGCAGCGGAATGCCGAACGGCTCGTTGGTCATTACGACCTCGTACGACGCGCCGACGGCCGAGAGCGCAGCGCGCCACTCGGTGATCGCCGCCTGCACCGTCGCTCGATAGGCGGCGCGCACATCGGCAACCGCGGCGGTCACCTCGCTCCCCGACTCCGGATCGACGAAGATCGCGTCGGTCGCAAAGGGCAGCTCCCGCTCTGCGGGATCGAGCACGTGCAGCACGGTCACATGGTGGCCGGCACCGCGGAGCGAGCGAACCGCGCGCACCACCTCGTCTCCCTCCACGAGAAGGTCAGAGACGAGGAGGATCATCCCGCGACGCGGGACCACGCGCGCGGCGCGCTCGAGGGCGCCGCCGGCGTAGGACGCGCGCCCGCTGCCGGGGTCGTCGAGGGCGGCGACGATTCGACGCCATTGGCCGGAGCGCATGCGCGGGGGGATCACCGTGCGAACCCGGTCGTCGAAGCGGACGAGACCTACCGAGTCACGCTGCCGCAACAGAAGCAGCGCGACGGCCGCGGCGAGCCGCTCGGCGTACGCGAGCTTGGTGAGGCGCGCTGGATCTCCCGACCACGCCATCGAGGCGCTGACGTCCAGGACGAGGGTCGCGCGGAGATTCGTCTCTTCCTCGTACTGCTTCACCACCCACCGGTCGATGCGCGCGGCGATGCGCCAATCGACGTACCGCAGGTCATCCCCGGGTTGATACGGCCGATGCTCCGCGAACTCGACGGAGAATCCTTTGCGCGGCGAGCGGTGTAGACCGGAGATGAATCCGTCCACGACCCAGCGCGCGACGAGCTCGATGCGTCCGAGCGCCGCGAGCATCGCCGGGTCCAGGAGGTCGGCGCGGCGGTTGTGAATCGAGTCCATGTGCGTGAGTCAAGCTACTGGGTCGCGGGTGCGTGAGGGAGTCGGTGTTGCTTCAGGGTGCTCAGGGTGCTCAGGGTGCTCAGGGTGCTCAGGGGAGAACCTCAGTTGCACGTCGAGCACCTCGAGCACGTCGAGCACCTCGAGCACGACGAGCACGTCGAGCACCGCGAGCACCCTGAGCACCCTGAGCACCCTGAGCACCCTGAGCACCCTGAGCGCACCCTGAGCACCCTGCCTTCGGTCCTGTCACCGGCCCCCATGTGTCACGTCGTCACCAGCATGTGACAGTCGACCTGGAATGCTGGGGGCGATCTCTGTATCTGATTGCACTACGGTAGGTTAGCAAATGGCATGGCGGGGCATGACGCGTGCCCCTAACGTGGGGGGCGAGCATGTCACACGCTCGCACGCTTACTCTTACAGGAACTCCACGATGAGCTCCTTCGCCAACGTTCTGGCTCTTGTCGCCGGCCTCGCATCGGGCGTGACCGCGCCCGACAGTGCGGGTCGTGCATCACTCATCACGCCGTCGTGGTTCATCGGCAATACGCGTCTCGGCTACGAGGCGCCCGACGTCGAGCTGTGGGTGAGCGGCGACAACCTCTTCCGCCGCGGCGATCGCGCACGCGTCTATTTCCGCACCGACGAAGACGCGTACGTGACGATCGTGCGCATCGACACCGACGGACGCCTCGACATTCTCTTCCCCGAGGATCCGTACGACGACAACGAGGTTCGCGGCGGACACACGTATCGCGTTTACGGCCACGGACACGAGTCGTTCGTCATCAATGACTATCCGGGGCTCGGCTACATCTTCGCGATCGCATCGTGGGATCCGTTCGACTACGACCGGGTCGCGCGCGGCCGCACGTGGGACTATCACTACGCCGGCGGACGCGTGCACCGTGACCCGTACATCGCGGCGCGCGACTTCGCGGATCTTCTTCTCGACCCGCGCGCCACGTACTCGTTCGATGTGGCGGAATACCATGTCGAGCGGCGTGTGTCGTACCCGCGCTTCCTCTGCTACGACTGCCACGCGTACCGTCCGTATCCCGTGTGGAATCCGTACTCGCATGCGTGCGTGAAATTCCGGATCGTCGTGTGGGATGATCCTTACTACTATCCGTATCGGCGGTACGGCGGACGCCGCGTCGTGTACGTGCGCGAGCGTGTGCGCGAGCCGCGCTACGAGTTCAAGGAGCTGCCTCGCGGAACGCGTCCCACGCAGGTCACGCAGATCGAGCACCGGCGTCGTCCCTCGGCCACCGACCAGCGTCGTCCGGGCTCGCCGCTCGAGGACGGCACCATCGGTACGCGGCGTCGCCCGGGAGGAACGGCGACGGGCAGCGCCGGCGCGACGCGCCCGGGCGATGACGTGCGCGAGCAGATGCCCGTCTCTGGACGTCGTCGTGCCACCGAGCTGGATCAGGATAGGGGGCCCACGGCCCAGTCGCCGATTCGTGGGCCTCGCCGCGATCCACCGACGCCGGAGTCGGATGACGACGGCGGCAGCTCGCGCGGTCGCATCCGGGAGCCACGCCGCGATGCGCCATCCGTGTCGCCGGAGCGCGCGCCCGACGACGACCGCGTGATCATCGAGGATCGCGGACGTCGCGAGCCACGCGACGTGGAGCCGAGAGCGCAGCCGAGGCGAGACCAATCGCGAGGTGAATCGCCGAGAGACGAGCCGCGACGCGAATCGCCGCGGCCGGAACCACGGCGCGAGCCTCGGAGCGAGCCGCGGAACGAGCCGCAACCGGCGCCGAGGCGTGAGCCGAGTCGCGAGCAGCCCCGTGCGGAGCCTCGGAGTCCGCCGAAGGCGGCGCCAGAGAGCGCGCCCAGCCGACAGTCGGCACCCAGGGAGACGCGCAAGACGACGCCTTCCAACGGCGGCGGTCGCAGGACCTGACCGCTCGACCCCCGTCCGCGGCTATATTGACGGATTCTCGCTCGTCATCGGCGCCCGCGGGCGCCGAC
>JBQTHJ010000060.1:0-4531 GCA_052389995.1 Gemmatimonadaceae bacterium
AACCGGCGCCTGGTCGCTGCGTGACATCGCGTCCTACCAGGTGCACGCCGACGCAATCGTCGTGGAGCTTCGCACCGGGGGCCGTCCCACGTTCGCGATCGAGGGGGATGTGGAGCTCGCGGCGGTCATCCTCGGCGCCGCGCTGGCGCGAGCGTAGCCTCCTTCCTGAGCAGGGCGTAGTCCTCCGGCGTGTCCACGTCCATCGGCATGTCGAAGGAAAACGCGACCGTGGCGACACGGTCGGGATCGCGCGCGATCACCGCGCGAGCGCCCTGATCGCCGTCGATGGCTCGAAGCTCGGGAAAGAGAGCGGCGGCGAACATCACGGGGTTGCCGCGCGTCCCGCTATACTCGGGAGCCACGATCGGTCGACGCGAGCGGCGGCCTTCCTCGATGAGGCGATCGATGATAGCCGCCGTCACACCAGGCTGATCGCCGAGCGCGATGATCGCTGCGGCGGTGGACGGCGCGAGCGCCTCGACCGCCACGCGCACGGAAGTGCTGAGGCCGACTCGAAAGTGCGGATTGGTGACGAAGCGGACGGGCAGTCCCGCGAGCGCCCGTTGCACGAGTTCACCGTCCCGTCCCAGCACGACGACCGTCTCGGCCACCCGCGATGCGACTACGTTTTCCACCGTGCACCGCACGAGGGTGCTGCCGTGAAACGGCGCCAGCAGCTTCTGCGAGCCGAACCGGGATGCAGCGCCCGCCGCAAGCACCACGGCGGAGATCACACGCGCTGCTCGTACGCCGTGATGCCAGCGCGGAGGGTATCGAGGGGAAGCATCACGCACTTGACTCGCGCGGGGCTGATGTCGGCGTCCAGCGCTGCCGTGATGTCCGACATCTCCAGCGCGGCGGCCTGCTCGAGCGACAGCCCGCGGAGCTTCTCGGTGAGGATCGACGCCGCGGCGCTGCCGATCGCGCACACGTCACCGCGAAAGCGCGCGAGCCCCACCTTTCCGTCGTCGAGCTTCACCTCGATGCGCAGGCGGTCGCCGCAGAGCGGGTTCAGCCCCTCGTGTGCGATATCGGGCACCGCGATGCTTCCGTAATTTCGCGGGTGTCGAAAGAGCTCGAGAACGATCGGGCTGTACATCGGCCGCATGCTCATTCGACCTCGCCTCGGTTGCTGGAACGGCGGTAGGGCGGAAACCGGAAGCTCATGTCGCGCGTGAGTAACCCGCCGTGCCCAAGCTCCGCCAGCTTGGCCGACCCGATGCGCTCTCCGGTGAGAATACGTGGGAGGATGAGATCGAATACGGTGGCTTGCGAGAACAAGCCGCACGTCGGCATCCCCAGAATCGGGACGTCGTCACGGAGCGCGAGCCAGAAGAGACTCCCGGGGTGCGCCGGCACCCCGTGGCGCTCGATCGTCGCGCCGATCCGCTCCAGCGCGACAAACGCCGGATCGAGGAGATCCATGGCCTTGGTGCCGGCGAGCGCGATCACTTCGGCGCCATCGTCGATGGCGCCCGTGATGGCGTCACCGATCCTCTCCGGATCGGCAGCGACGAAGCGCGGTTCCTCGAGCGCCGAGCCGAGCCACTCCACCTTTTCGCTGAGGGCGTCCTTGAAACGCGTCATCGCGCGCTCGCCTAACGTCTCCTGGACCACGGCACCAATCCGCATCGGATGGAACGGTCGCACCCGTATCATGCCCCCCGGCTCGGCGCCGATCCGCTCCGCCTCGCGCACGCGCGTTTCGGGAAGCGCGAACGGGGTGATCTTCGCGCGTGCAACAACCTCTCCGAGGTCGACGACCTGTCCGTGAAACGCACTGTAGACGCAGGGGCCCTCGAGGGAGTTCACGTGGCGCAGCGCATCGGCCGAAACGTCGAGGATCCCTCGCGCCATCGAGGTGAGCGGCCAGTGGCCGCCCCCGAACGAGCCGATGGTCACGTGATCTCCGGCGGCGGCGACCGCGATGCGCCGCCCCGCGGCGTCTTCGTGGATCTCGCCCGCCTCCATCGCCGCGACGTGCAGGCGCTCCCACGGCAAGGCCATGAGGAGCGGCGCGTCGTCCGCCTGAAGGATGCGCCCCTTCGCGAATGCCGGACGCCCGCCTTCACCTCGCACGTCCTGGCACAGGACCAGACCGCCGATCGACTCGGGGCTGAGCGCCGCCCGCTCGACTACGATGGGCCTCACACGCTCCTCCGCGACCCCGGACGACCAGCGCTGACGGCGACGGCTTCCGCCAGAATACTCAGGGCGATCTCGGCAGTCGTCTGGGCGCCGATGTCGAGCCCGATCGGGACATGAACGCGCTCGAGCAGCTCCGGAGGAACGCCCTCGGCCGCGAGCAAGTCGAGGATCGCACGACCGCGGCGCTTGCTGCCCAGCATACCGATGTAGCCGGCCTCGCTCCGAACGACCGCGCGGAGCACGGGAACGTCATACTTGTAATCGTGCGCAACGAGAACGACGAACGTGGACGGCGTGCAGTGCAGCGACGCTGCCACGTCCGACGGGATCCCGACGACGATCTCGTTCGCGTCGGGGAACCGGTCGCGTGTGGCGAAGCGCGGCCGCCCATCGATGACCACGGTGCGCAACCCGAGCTCCCTGGCGAGACGAACCAGCGGGACGGCCACGTTCCCCGCCCCGAAGACGACCAGCGTCGCCGCAGGACCGTGCACCTCGAAGAACAGCTCGCGCGACGCTTCGCCGTCGGTCAGTGTCAGCGTGCGGGACCGGCCGCGAGGCATGAGCGCGAGCGCCTGCGCACGGACCTCGCGATCGAGGCCGTCCACCCCCAGCGTACCCGTGATCGAGCCATCGGACATCACCACCAGTCGCTCGCGTCCCCCATCGAGCGGCCTAACGATGACCGCCCGCCGTCCGTGCGTTTCGACTTCCGTGCGAACGACATCGTACGCCTGGAGCAGCGGTTCATCGGCGCGGTCGAAATCCACACGCTCGACCAGCACGTCGACCGCGCCGCCACACGTCAGGCCGAGCTCCCAGGCGTCCTCATCGCCGAGTGTGATCGAGAGGAGCTTCGACTCCGATGACGCGAGAACCTCTTCCGCTTCCTCGATCACCCGGACATCCACGCACCCGCCGATGGTGACAGAGCCGATGATGCGCCCGCCCGCGCCGACCCACATCTTCGCCCCCTCCTTCTTGGGCGTCGTCCCACGCGTGGCGACGAGCGTCGCCATCGCCACACGCGTCTCACACCGGCGGAGCTGATCGAGCTGCTCGAAGGTCTCGGTCACCGTGGACCTCAGATCCGGAGATGCCGCACGAGGTCGTGCAGGCTGGCGACGTTATGCGCCGGAGCGAAGACATCGACGTACGGCAGTGCAGCGCGCATTCCCCCGGCGACCGGCTCGTACGACGGGCTCCCGAGCAACGGGTTGAGCCAGACCACCCGCCCCGCGCGTCTCGCGATGACGCGTAGCGCCCTGCCGAGCTCCGCCGGCTCGCCCGTGTCCCACCCATCGCTCAGGATCACGACGACCGTGCGCCGATTCACCAGCCGCAGCCATCCGGCGTTGAACGCGGCCAGTGAAGCGCCAATGCGTGTGCCGCCCGACCACCCCTGCACCTCACGCGAGACGCGGCCGAGAGCATCGCGGTAGGTTTCGCCGTTCAGGCTGGAGGTGACACGGCTGAGCGTCGTGCTGAACACGAACGTCTCGACGCGAGCGAAGCCGTTCTGGAGCGCGTACAGAAACTGGAGCAGGAATCGGCTGTAGAGATCCATCGAGCCGGAGACGTCGCACAGCGCGACGACACTGGTCTTTCGCAGTCGTCGTTCGCGGCGCACCAGCTCGGCGATCTCGCCACCGGTTCGGAGCGATTGCCGGATGGTGCTCCGCAGGTACACGCGTTGACCACGTCTGGACACGCGCCAGCGCCGGCTCGGACGCGCAGCCAGGCGCCGTGCGAGCCGGGCCGCGACCCGCTCCATGTCCGCGAGGTCGTCCGCGCCAAGCGTCGTCAGGTCGCGCGTGCCGACCGTCTCGCGATCGCTCGCCCGCTGTACGCTGACGACACCGTCGTCTTCGGCGTCCTGACGCAACCACCGCTCGAGTGACGGTGTACGTGGCGCGCGCTCCCTGCCCGAGATACGCGGGAGCGGAACTGGTGCGGGGATGCTCGTGCTCGGTTGCTCGGCCCAGAACGCGTCGAACAGCTCCTCGAACGTCGCGAGATCCTCGAGCCGCGATGCCAGAATGGCGCGAAGCGCAAGGTACACTTCCTCCCGGTCTCCAAGATCGACCACCTCGAGCGAGCGCACGGCGTCGAGCGTCTCCGACGGCGTCACCAGCGCTCCGCGATTGCGCAACGCGCGACAGAAGCGAGTGGCGACGCTCACGAGATCGGATGGTCCAACGGCGCTCACGCGACGGACCCCAGCAGCGAGCTCATACGCCCGGCGTCCAGCTCCCTCTCGAAAGCGCGCAGGTCACTCTCCTCCTTGAGGAAGCAGCCGAGCGTCTCGCGGACGAGCTCCTCATCGAGGTGCGTCGCATGGAGCGTTACCAGCGCTTTCGCCCAGTCCAGCGTCTCGGCGATG
>JBQTHJ010000061.1:0-21044 GCA_052389995.1 Gemmatimonadaceae bacterium
AACCTCACCTACGGCGATCGCACCTCGATGGCGGTGTCCCTGGAGCTGCGCGTACCGTATCTCGACCGCGCGGTCATCGAGCAGGCGGGCCGCATTCCCGCGGCGTTGAAGGTCCGCGACGGCGCACAGAAATGGGTGCTCGCCGAAGCCGCGCATGATTGGCTCCCGCCGTCGATCCGCGGGCGGTCGAAGACGGGATTCGGCGCGCCACTCAGACGCTGGCTTGCGCAGGATCTCCGTCATCTCATGCGTGAAACGCTGCTCGGCGACCGGCTCGCGGATCGCGCGCTCTTCCGGCGCGAAGGGATCGCGCGGCTGCTCGACGATCTGGAGACGGGGCGCCGCGACGTCGCATACCTCGTGTGGGCGCTCTTCACCTTCGAGGTGTGGGCGCGGACGTTCCTCGACGGAAACGGATCCGCCCCGGTCTCACTCGCCGCGTGAGCGCACGCGCGCCTCACCTCCTCATCGTCAACCACTTCGCGCTCGCGCCCGACATGGGCGGCGGCACGCGGCACGTCGAGCTCGGTCGCGAGCTCGTCCGACGCGGGTGGCGCGTGACGATCGCGGGGAGCGATTTCCACGTGCTCGAGCGGACGTATGTGCGCCGCCAGGGACCGGACGACAAGCGCGTCATCGATGAGACGGTCGACGGCGTCCGAATGCGCTGGCTCTGGTCTTCACCGTACGCGCGCAACGACGGCAAGCGCATCGCCAACTGGCTGAGCTTCGCGCGCTCCGTTGTCCGCTCCCGCTGGAGCGAAGAGTCGCCCGATGTCATCCTCGGTTCCTCGCCGCAGCTCTTCGCCGCGCTCGCCGCGTGGCGCGTAGCCCGCCGGCTCGGCGTGCCCTTCGTGCTCGAGATACGAGATCTGTGGCCGGAAAGCCTCGGCGTCGCTGGCCGGCGGCGCGGGCCGGGCTATTGGGGACTCTGGCTCCTCGCGCGTTTTCTCTACCGCCGCGCGACGCGCATTGTCGTGCTCTCACGTGGAGTCCAGCAATATCTCCAGCGCCTGGGTGTCGAGCCCACCAGGATCGTCTACGTGCCTAACGGTGCGGATCTCGCGGCGTTTACCGCGCGCCCGGCGCCGGCAGGTGACGTGCTTCGGCTCGTCTACGCGGGTGCGCACGGTCCCGCGAACGGCCTCGATGTCGTGCTCGAGGCGGCGGCATTGATGCGCGACGAGCCGCGCGTTCGCTTTCTGCTCGTCGGCGACGGGCCGGCCAAGCAGGCGCTCGTGGCAGAGGCCCGCGCGCGCGCCCTCACCAATGTCGAATTCCTCGATCCCATCCCGAAAGCCCGGATTCCCGACCTGCTCGGCTCGTGCGACGCCGGTCTCATGGTGCTGAAGGATTTGCCGCTCTTCGCGTTCGGCGTGAGTCCCAACAAGCTCTTCGACTACTGGGGGGCCGGGCTGCCTGTGATCTGCAACGTATCAGGCGAAGTGGCGGGCTGGGTTCGCGAGGCGAACGGCGGAGTGCAGGCCGCCGATGGAACAGCGGAGGCGCTCACTGACGCAATACGTTCGGTGACGTCGATGAGCGCAGAGCGCCGTGCGGAGCTCGGTGCCTCCGGACGCGACTGGGTTCGCCGCGAGCACGATCGTCCCGTCCTCGCTGCGCGGCTCGACGCCGCCGTACGTCCCCTCGCGGCCATCGAGGCGGCATGAATCCACTCGGCGCCGCGGGAGCGCTCTGGAGGACCTTCGGCGCAGCGGCCATTCGCCGGCGTGCGGGCTTCGAGGTTCGAAAGCGCTTCTCGAGGATTCCGGTCGATGCGCCGAGCGTCCCCGCGCGCATACGCGACGACGCCCCTCCGGAACGCTGGCCATTTCGTCCGAACGCGAAACGTGTCGCGCGAGACGGTGCACAGGGCGAGGCCATTTCGCGGGCCGATCGGGTGCTTGCCGGTGAGCATCACGCGTATCGAGCGACATGGCGGCCACTCCCGGCGACGCCTGACGAGTGGAACACGGACCTCGTCAGTGGCCATCGATACGATGCGTCCGCGCCCTGGTTTCGAATTCCGCACTCCACCCCCGGCGCCGACATCAAGGATGCGTGGGAGCCAGGACGCTTTGCGTGGGCGTACGATCTCGCCCGCGGCTGGATGGCGAGTCGCAACGACCGCTATGCCCAAGCGTTTTGGCGCGGCTTCGAGTCGTTTCGCATCGGTTGCCAGCCGTACCGGGGTGCGCAGTGGGCCTGCGGACAGGAGACGGCGATTCGTGCGATCGCGCTGTTGTGGGCAGAGGCGGCGCTCGCGGACGCACCGTCGACCACGGCTGCGCGTCAGGCGTCACTGCGGGAGCTCCTGTACGTGTCGGGGCATCGCATTGCTGACGCGCTCGACTACGCACTCAGCCAGCGCAACAATCACGGCATTTCCGAATGCACCGGGCTCCTGGCGATCGGGGCTCGCTTTCGCGGAAGCGATGAGAACGCCGACGCGTGGTGGCGCCATGCGCGAGCCGCGCTGGAGACGCAGGTGCTCGACCAGTTCGCTCACGACGGATGGTACGCCCAGCATTCGTTCACGTACCTGCGACTCGCCCTCGACCAGTTGGTGCACGCCGAGCGTGTTCTGCGCGCGTCGGGCGATAGCTTGAGTGCGCCGGCGACCGAGCGCGTACGCAGCGCAATTCGCTTGTTGAGTACGGTGATCGACGAAGCAACCGGCGACGTGCCGAATCACGGCGCGAACGACGGTGCGTTCGTCCTGCCGTTGTGCACGGGAGAGTTCCGCGATTTTCGGTCGTCGCTCACGGCGGCCGCGGCAACTTTCAATGTTCCCGTGCCGGCGGCAGTCCGGATCGATCGAGAGGTGCTTGCCTGGCTCGACGCGGATCCACCGCCCGCGGGTAACACCGGGCGCTCACGCGTAATCGTCGGGGAATCGGGATGGGTCGACGCGCGGCTCGGGGACGTTCGCGTCTTCGCGCGGGCTGGTAGATACCGCTCCCGCCCGTCGCACATCGACGCGCTGCACATCGACATCTGGATGGACGCGAAGCCGGTCGCCGTCGATGCCGGAACGTACAGATACGTCGGTGAGTGGGGACGCAGGTTGGCGGATGAACGCGCGCACAACACGGTCACGATCGACGGGCATCCGATGGCCGAGCGGGGTCCGCGCTTTCTGTGGCTGCGATGGCCTCGCGCGACGATCGCGTCGTTCAACGATACGGGTGACGTCATCACCCTCGAGCTCATCAACGAGTCGTGGGGGGACGCCGGCATCGGTCATCGGCGAAGCTGTCGCATCGCACACGACGCGGTGACGATTCTCGATGAAGTATCGCTCGCGCCAGGTGATGCACGGCGCGTCTCCTTGCACTGGCTTCTCGACGCGATGCGCGATGATGTGCTCGCCGTCGCGAACGTTCCCGTGGACACGGAGACCCACCGTGGCGAGGAAGAGACTCCGTTTGGCTGGGTCGCCGATTCGTACGCGGTGCGGCGGCCCGCGACCTCCGTGCGCATGATCACTCGTGATCCGTCGACGCGCGTGCGCTTCGTCAGCGGTTTCGGCAGCGCGCGGAACGAGGAGTATCTGCGGGCCGTTTTGTCGCGCGGGATCGAAGCAATTACCGACGCTCCACGACGAGTCAGAGCTGGGACGCCATGAAGCGCCTCACTCCTCTGGCCATCATTGGGGCGGGTGGATTCGGCCGCGAGGTCGCGTGGCTCGTTGACGACATCAATCAGGAGAAGCCCACGTTCGATTTCGTCGGATTCGTCGACGACGGAGCGACATCGACCGCCGAGGGATATCCCGTGCTCGGCAGTACCGACCGCTGGGTCAGCGATGGCAGGACCGACGTACAAGTCGTGTGCGCGCTCGGCGATCCTGTGACACGATGGAGGGTTGCGACGCGGCTGTCGGACGCAGGATTCACCTTCGCCACGCTGATCCATCCGACGGTCAAACGGTCGCGCCACGTGCGCATCGCGCCTGGCGGTATGATCTGCGCCGATAACATCTTGACCACGAACATCGACATCGGCGCCCATGCGCTCCTCAACCTCGACTGCACCGTGGGACACGACAGCAGGCTTGCCGACTACGTCAGCATGATGCCCGGCGTTCACATCTCCGGTGACGTGACCGCCGACATCGGCGCGTACTTCGGGACCGGCGCGGTCGCGATCAACGGCGTCCGTATCGGCGCGTGGTCCGTGATCGGTGCGGGTGCCGTGGTGTCGTCGGACGTCCCGCGCGCGATGATCGCCGTCGGCGTACCGGCGAAGGCGATCAAGCCAAACGCCCGAGCGCCGGAAGAGAACGCAGCATGACCGGGGCCCGCATCCACCTTTCCGTTCCGCACATGGGCGGCGAAGAACGCCGGTTCGTCGCCGAGGCGTTCGACTCGAACTGGCTGTCGACGGTGGGGCCGAACGTCGATGGCTTCGAGCGCGAGCTTGCCGAGCGTCTGGGCGGTGGCGTCCACGTGCTCGCGGTGTCGAGCGGAACGGCTGCGCTTCACCTCATCCTGCGCGCGCTCGGTATCGGTCCAGGCGATCGCGTTGCGGTGTCGACGCTCACCTTCGCTGGCTCCGTGTGGCCGATCCTCTATCTCGGGGCTGAGCCCGTCTTTATCGACAGCGAGACGACGTCGTGGAACGCCGATCCGGAACTCTTCCGTGAGTACCTCCGGAACGCGGCAGCGCGCGGCGCTCTGCCGAAGGCGTTCGTCGTCGTGCACCTGTACGGCCAGGCGGCGGAGATGCGCCCCATCGCAGAGGCGTGCCGTGAGTTCGGGGTGCCGCTCGTGGAGGATGCGGCCGAGTCGTTAGGTGCGACGTACGAGGGTCGTGAGACGGGGGCGATCGCGGACTACTCGATCCTGAGCTTCAACGGGAACAAGATGATCACGACGACCGGCGGCGGCGCGGTCGTGGCGCGAGACCGGGACATGCTGGCTCGGATGAAGAAGTGGGCGAATCAGTCGCGCGAGCCCGCGGTCGAGTACCTGCATGCGGAGTATGGCTTCAACTACCGCATGAGCAACGTGCTCGCCGGCATCGGGCGCGGCCAGCTTCGTGTGCTCGACGACCGCGTCGCCCGTCGCCGCGCGATCTTCGATCGGTACCGCGAGGCGTTCGCCGACATTCCCGGGCTGACGCCGCAGCCCGAGGCGCCGTGGGCGTTGCACAGCCGGTGGCTCAGTGTGTTCTCGATCGATGCGGAGCAAGGAGTAACGCCGGAGGACATCGTTCGCGAGCTCGACCGCGACAACATCGAAGCGCGTCCCGTGTGGCGGCCGATGCACATGCAGCCCGTGTTCCGCGGTACTGAGACCATCGGCGGTGACGTGGCCCAGCGTCTGTTCGAGACCGGGATCTGCCTTCCGTCATCGTCCAGCCTGTCGGAAGAAGATCAGCGACGCGTCATCGAGAGCGTTCGGCAGGCGGTCAGCGCCCCGGCGGCTGGTCGTAGCCGGTGAACTCGGGCATGGTCGCAGCCCCTTCGGCCGTGATGCCTTCGCGCCGTACCACAGCGTACAGGGTGCGCAAGAGAATCCGGACGTCGAGCCCGAGCGAGCATTGCTCGACGTACTCGACATCGAGGTCGAGCTTCTGCGTCCAGGTGATGGCGTTTCGCCCCGACACCTGCGCCAACCCCGTGATGCCCGGCCGCACTTCGTGGCGACGGCGGTGGCGGTCGCTGTAGCGCGGCAGGTATCGCGTGAGCAGCGGACGCGGACCGACGAGACTCATGTCGCCGCGCAGCACGCTCCAGAGCTCGGGCAGCTCGTCGAGCGACGTCGATCGAAGCACGCGCCCGAAGCTCGTGAGACGCTCGGCATCCGGACGGAGGGCGCCCGATGTATCGCGCGCATCGGTCATCGTGCGGAGCTTCACGAGCGGGAACGGCCGATCGTTGCGCCCGGGTCGCTCCTGCGTGAAGAACAGCGGTGAGCCGAGCTTCAGGCGTACGAGCAGTGCGACGAGCGCGAGTAGCGGCACCCAGACGGGTGCCGCCAGCAGCACGAGGACGACATCGAGCAGCCGCTTTCCCCTATATTCCGCCATTCTGTGATTTCGCCGTGCGTCGTGGTGCGTGGAAAGTAGCGCCTGGTGAGACGCTGATACCAGTTACTTCGAAGTGATACACGTCCTTCAGTCACTCTCGGACGGCTCGACCCAGCTCGTCGATGTTCCGGTGCCGGCGGCCACGGGCGTCTCGCTGGTCGTCGAGTCGCGCGCCAGCGTCGTGTCTGCCGGCACGGAGCGAATGCTCGTCGATTTCGGCCGCGCCGGCCTCTTCGAGAAGGCGCGCCGGCAGCCTGAAAAAGTACGTCAGGTGATCGACAAGATGCGGACCGACGGGATCGGCCCGACACTCGACGCCGTCCGCGCGAAGCTCGATTCACCAATTCCGCTCGGCTACTGCCAGGCCGGGATCGTCGTGGAAACGGGACCGCGTGTCGAGCGCTTCGCGCCCGGCGACCGCGTCGTCACGAACGGACCGCACGCGGAATACGTGAGGGTGCCGCACACGCTCGCGGCTCACATTCCGGATGGGGTGCCTTTCGAGGCCGCCGCTTTCGCGCCGCTTGCCGCAATCGGACTTCAGGGGCTGCGGCTCGCCGCGCCGACGTTAGGCGAGACCGTCGTCGTCTACGGGCTCGGGTTGATCGGGCTGCTCACCGTGCAGCTCGCGCGCGCGAACGGGTGCAACGTCATCGGAATCGACCGCGACTCGTGGCGGCTGGGCATGGCAGAACGGTTCGGCGCGCGGACCGTCGCGGCAAGCGAGGGTGTCGACGTCGCCCGAGCCGTGCTCGATCTCACAGCCGGCGAGGGGGCGGATGCCGTCCTTCTCACGCTCGCGACCGACGAGGACGAGCCCGTTCACGCCGCCGCGACGATGAGCCGCAAACGCGGCCGAATCGTGCTCGTCGGCGTTGCGGGACTCAAGCTGCGGCGCGAGGACTTTTACCGGAAGGAGCTCTCTTTTCAGGTCTCGTGCAGCTATGGACCTGGTCGCTACGATCCGCTGCACGAGGAGCAGGGAGTCGATTACCCGCGTGAGCTCGTTCGCTGGAGCGAAGGACGGAACTTCGCGGCGGCGCTCTCGCTGATGGCCGACCGGCGACTCGATCCCGCGCCGCTGATTACGCACCGATTCGACATCGCGGACGCGGCGCAGGCGTACGAAGTCGTGTCGGGCGGCGAACGGAGTCTCGGGATCGTGCTGAGCTACGCGGAGCGCACGGAAGCGGCGCAGGCTCCGAAGCGGTCGGTGGTCCTGCGCGCCGATGAGCCGCCCGCCGGGCAGGGCATCGTCGGATGGATCGGCTCGGGGAACTTCGCGTCTCGCGTCCTCATTCCCGCGTTCGCGAAGGCGGGTGCCACGCTGCACACGTTGGCCTCGAGTGGAGGCATTTCGGCGGCTGTCGTGGGGAAACGCGAGGGATTTCGGCGAGCGACCACCGACCCCGACACGCTGCTCGGAAACGAGCTCATCGATACGATCGTGGTGACGACGCGCCACGACACGCATGCATCGTGGACGCGGCGCGCGCTCGAAGCGCGGAAGCACGTGTTCGTCGAGAAGCCGCTCGCGCTCGATGCGGAGGACGTCGATCGCATCGAGGCGACGCTGGGACGCTCGTCGGCCATCATGTGCGTCGGCTTCAATCGTCGTTATGCTCCCATGGCGGTCCGGGCTCGCGAGGCGATGGCGGGGAGAACGGCGCCGCTCGTCGTCGACATCCTCGTGAACGCCGGCGCGATTCCCCGCGACCACTGGACGCAGCGCCCCGAGGAAGGCGGAGGGCGCATCATCGGAGAGGCCGTTCACTTCATCGATCTCGCCAGGTTCTTCGTGGGCCAGCCTATCGAGAGCCTTCAGGTCAAGACCGCGGGTGGCGACCGTCCGCTGGATGACATTGCTTCGCTTCAGATCGGGTTCGCCGACGGCTCGATCGCCTCGATCCGCTACCTCGGCAACGGGCACCGCGGCTTTCCGAAAGAGCGTGTCGAGCTCTTCGCCGGCGGAGCCGTAGTGCGGATCGACAACTGGCGCACCATGCGTGGCTGGGGCGTCACCGGGCTGACGACTCACATCCCTCATGCGCAGGACAAGGGGCACGCAGCCCTCGCCGCCGCGTTCGTGCGAGCGGTACGCGGAGAGGGACCGCCACCGATTCCGCCTGACGAGAGTCTCGAGGTGAGCAGGTGGGCGATTCGGGCCGGTACGCTCGCCGCTCGCGGCGGAGGATCGGCATGAAGATCATGCACATCGTCGGCGCGCGGCCGAACTTCATGAAGCTGGCGCCCTGCCATCGCGCGCTCGCGGCCGTCGGCGCCGACCAGGTCGTCGTGCATACGGGGCAGCATTACGACGATGCGATGTCGGATTCGTTCTTTCGGGACCTCGAGATCCCGCCGCCCGACATCAACCTGGGCGTCGGCTCGGCGTCACATGCCGTGCAGACCGCTCGGATCATGGAGCGCTTCGAGCCGGTGGCGCTCGAATACCGTCCGGACTGGGTCCTGGTATACGGGGATGTCAATTCGACCGCGGCCGCCGCGCTGGTCTGCGCAAAGATCGATGTGCAGCTCGCGCATGTCGAGGCCGGCCTGCGCAGCGGCGACCGCTCGATGCCCGAGGAGATCAACCGGCTCGTCACCGATCGCCTGGCCGATCTTCTCCTGACACCATCCCGAGATGCCGACGAGAACCTCATACGCGAGGGAGTTCCTCGGGAGAAGATCGTATTCGTCGGCAACGTGATGGTGGATACGCTCATCCACGGACTTGGACGCGCGCGGGAAGAGCGCGCACGCGAGAAGCTCGGCGTGCACGAAGGAGAGTACGCGCTGGTGACGATCCATCGTCCCTCGAACGTCGACACGCCATCGCGCCTTTCGGGGGTCGCCACTGCGCTCGGCCGCGTTGCGCAGGCGATGCCGGTCATTTTTCCAATGCACCCTCGCACACGCGACCGGCTCTCCGAGAGCGACCGGAAGCGACTCGCCGAGGTTCGCGTCCTCGATCCGCTGCCGTATCACGCGATGCTCGACCTTACGGCGGGCGCGCGTGTCGTGATCACCGACTCGGGTGGATTGCAGGAGGAAACGACGGCTCTTGGCATTCCCTGTCTGACCGTACGCGAGAACACCGAGCGGCCGGTCACGGTGAGCGAAGGGACCAATCGCCTCGCTCCGGACCCGGATGATTTTGCGGAGCTGGCCTTACTCGCACGGCCGAATGGCTCACCGCGACGCCCCGAGGGCTGGGACGGTCGAGCCGCACTGCGCATCGCTGAGGCGCTTCGCGTACGCATCAGCTGATCCGCGGCTGGCCTGCCCCTTGCAAATCGTCCCCTGGCCCTGCCATGCGCACGATACCGCGCGTTCCCAATCAATGACGAGAAGCATCTTTCAATACCACCCGACGTACGGGTTTCAATTCATTCCAGGCGTGAAGGCGCGGATACCGCACGAGGGCGGCGGCTATCTCGTCCGCGCCAACTCGGCCGGCTTCCGGAGCGATCGCGAGTTCCTCGCGGCGCGCACGCCGGGACGACGTCGCGCGCTGCTCTTCGGTGATTCGTACACGGCCGGAGACGGGGTGAGCAACGGGGCGCGGTACGGCGACGTCCTCGAGCACTTGGTTCCCGGCCTCGAGATCTACAACTACGGACTTCCTGGAACCGGGACCGACCAGCATTACCTCGTATTCCGCGACGTTGCTTCGCAGGTGGATCACGATCTCGTCATCATCGCGGTGCTCGTCGAGAACATACGACGCGTGGTCGCCCGCTATCGGGTCTTCGAGAACGCGGAGGGCAAGCACGTCGCGGTGGCGAAGCCGTACTTCACGCTCGACGAGTCCGCGCAATTGATGCTGCACAACGTTCCGGTGCCGTCGGCACAGCTGACGCTCGATGAGGTTCCGGAGCACGAGCGCGAGCACGTGGACCGCGGTGGCGAGATGGCGCCGGTGAGGCGCGCGCTCAACCTCCTGGGCCCGGGAGTGAAGCGGGTACTCCAGAGCGCGATCGGTCAGAATCCGCTGCCCGCATACGACTCGCCTGACGATCCAGGTTGGCGCCTCCTGCGTGCCATCCTCGCGCGATGGGTCAGCGAGTCCGCGGCGCCCGTGCTGATCGTCCCGCTTCCGCTGTATCACTACGTCGAAGGGATTGCCGACCCCACGGCGTACCGCGCGCGCTTCAGCGAGGTCGCCGAGGCGACGGGCGCGCACCTGCACGATCCGTTGCCCGACCTCCACAGCTTGCCGTCTGAGCAGCGACGCCAACTTCGCTTTGAGCGCGACGTCCATCCAACGCCGCTCGCCCACGAGCTTTTGGCGAGATCCATCGCACCCGCGGCTGCTCCGCTCATCGGCGCGAACGCTCCGGTTCCGGCGTGAGCACGGTTCTCGGCATCTCCGCGCTGTACCACGACTCGGCGGCCGCGCTCGTGCGCGACGGCGAGATCGTCGCCGCAGCCCACGAGGAACGATTCACCCGCCGGAAGCACGATCCGCGGTTTCCCGTTCACGCGATCAACTACTGTCTCGAAGAAGGGTTCATCGAGGCCCACGAGCTCGACGCGGTGGTGTTCTACGATCACCCACTGCTGACGCTCGATCGCGCGATGAAGTCGCTGCTCACGGTTGCCCCACATGGAGAAGGCCAGTGGATGCAGGCGGCGCGATCGCTGCTCGGTGTGAAGCTTCACGTTCGCTCGATGGTCCGCGACGTACTGAAGGCGGATGTCCCCGTGATGTTCACCGAGCACCACGCATCGCACGCGGCGAGCGCCTTCTACCCCTCGCCCTACGAAGAGTCGGCGATCCTGACGCTCGACGGGGTCGGCGAGTGGGCGACGACGACGATTGGCCACGGTTCCGAGGATCGCATCCAGCTCCTGCGATCGCTCGATTACCCGCACTCGCTCGGCCTGATGTACAGCGCCGTCACGTACTTCTGCGGGTTCAAGGTGAACTCGGGGGAGTACAAGCTGATGGGCCTCGCACCGTACGGAGAGCCCGTCTATGCGGACCTCATCCGCGAGAAGCTCATCCACGTGAGGGAGGACGGCTCGTATCGGCTCGACACGGGGTACTTCGGCTATCTCGATTCGAATGAGATGGTGAACGACCGGTTCGCCGAGCTCTTCGGCGGGCCCCGGCGTCCTCCGGAGTCCCGCATCACGCGGCGCGAGATGAATCTCGCTGCGTCGATACAAGCGGTGACCGACGACATCGTCCTCCGCTGTGCACGACATGCGCGGGACCTCACGGATTCGCGGCACCTGGTGCTCGCCGGCGGTGTCGCGCTCAACTGTGTCGCCAACGGGAAGTTGCTGCGCACCGGCCTCTTCGATGACATCTGGATTCAGCCGGCTGCGGGCGATGCGGGCGGCTCCCTCGGTGCCGCGCTTCTCGTATCGCACCACCATTTCGGGGACAAACGCCGTCGCAACCCCACCGGTCGCGATTCGCAGCGCGGAAGCTATCTGGGACCGGCGTACGGATCCGATGAAGTCCGCGCGTTTCTCGACCGCAGCGCGTACCCGTACCGTCGCGTGGACGAGAACGAGCGCGCCCGCGTCGTCGCGCGTGCAATCGCCGACGGAAAAGTGGTGGGCTACTCGGTCGGGCGAATGGAGTTCGGTCCCCGCGCACTCGGAGCGCGGTCCATCCTTGGCGACCCGCGCCGGCCGGAGACGCAGGCCGTCATGAATCTCAAGATCAAGTTCAGAGAATCCTTTCGGCCGTTCGCTCCCTCCGTGCTGTCGGAGCGCGTGTCGGAGTACTTCGAGCTCGATCGCGAGAGCCCGTACATGCTCCTCGTGGCACCGGTGCGCGAGGACCGGCAACGACGCGACGATCGCAGTGCATTCGAGGGGGGCGACGACGACATGCTTGCCGTCGTGCGGCAGGCACGCAGCGACATCCCCGCAGTCACGCACGTCGATTACAGCGCGCGCATTCAGACGGTGCACGCGGACGACAAGCCGGACTACCACGCCGTGATCAGTGAGTTCGAGCAGCTGACGGGCTATGGCGTCATCGTGAACACGAGCTTCAACGTGCGCGGCGAGCCGATCGTGTGTACGCCGCAGGATGCCTACCGGTGCTTCATGCGCTCGGAAATCGACGTCCTCGTGCTCGAGGACTGCATCCTCGAGAAGTCGGAGCAGCCACCGGTTCCGGCCGACGAACGCTGGATGAAGGAGTTCGAGCTTGACTGACGACGCGCGCGAGCGCGAGCTCGAACGGTTCTTCCATGAGCGCCTCGTTCCCGCGGCCGAGGCGTTACGCGCGCGCGGCGTGCGCTTCTTCGACCTCGCGCCCGATCGCTCGCAGTCGTCCTACTGGAATCGCCGGCCGGAGGGCGAAGGCTACATCTTCCAGATTGGTGATGACGTGGCCGGGGAGCTCCGCGAGCTGTGGCGGGGTCACTCCGAGCTTCAGGCGCTCGCTGACGAGCTCGCCGCGATGACACGCGCGCTGGCGGAGCGTCGCGAGGAATCGGCGGACGTGTCGTCCTTCATCTACGCGATGTTCTGAGTCGTGGCGGCTCCGGCGGGGACCACCGCCGTGGTTGCCTGGCCGAAGAGCTGGCGGTTGAGCTCGACCGGACCAGGATCGTTGATGACGCGGCGTGCGTATGCGCGCGCCGCGTTGCTCATCGTGGCATGCTCATCCGCGCCCATGGCAGCGCACGCTTCGAGCGCTCGCCGCCAGCGATTGGGATCCTCCAGTGGAACGACCCATCCGGCGCCCGCTGCCTCCAGATCGCGAAACGGCGTACGATCGCTCACCGCTACGGGACACCCAGCGGCGAGTGCCTCGATCAGCACGTGGCCGAAGTTCTCGCCGAGCGTGGGGAAGAGAAACACGTCGTAGCGGGCGAACGTCGGCGCGATCTCGTGATACTCGAGCGCCCCTGCGTACCGCGCGGTCACGTTCCTCGGGACGGTGCGCATCGCGGCCTCGCACTCGCGCAGATACTCCGCGTCTTCCGGCGGACCGTACGCGTCGAAGGTCGTCGGCGCCGTCACGCCACGAAGCAGATCGATCGCGCCATGCAGATTCTTCTTGCGCGCGATGCGGGAGATGAACGTCGCGTTGAGCGACCCCGCCGTCTTGCGCCGATGGGTGACGACGTCGAGCTGCTCCCACGGCGTGGGGAGATCTGGCGCAACCCTCACGCGAGCGGGCGCGCTCTTCTGATCGAAGTGCTCGTGGACCTCGCGCTCTTCGTCGGGACTCGAGGCCTGCCAGGTGATGTCCCGATAGAGCCCGGTGAATCGCGCGGCCGACAGAAACGCGAGCTTCTTCCGTCCATTGATACCCATCGCGCCCGGAGTGAGCTGACCACGCGGAGCGAGGACTGCCGGTCGCCGTGGAATCATCCCGGCGCGGCGGTACGCGAGCACGCTCAGGGTGAAGACGCGCGAGAACAGGCTGTTCAGGTAGAGAACGTCGTGCGGCGTCGTCGAGATGACGCGCTGGAGCGTTGCCGGCCGAATCTGCCCGGGCGCGAGATACATGACCTTCGCCGGACCGACCCGCTCCCACGTCGCCGGCGTGACGTTCGGATAGCGCTCGTCAGACAGCCAGTCACGGTCGCGTGTGATGACGCGAAAGTCGAACTCGCGACCGAGCGTGGAGATCAGGTTCGCGAGCGACCGCAGCGCCCCGCCCGCGTGGGTCCCGGGGAGGTAGTAGTCGGCGAGTGTGAGGATCGTGGGCACGAACGTCAGGGAGTCACGGGCGCGGCGGCAGGAGGCGACGCCGCCCGCAGCGAGTCGTACACGCGAAGAAAAATCTCTCCCGTTCTCTCCGGCGAGAACTGCTCCTCGACGCGCGCGCGCGACGCCTCGCCCATGCGCCTGCACATCTCAGCATCGCTGAGGAGCCGCTCCAACCCCGCGCCTAACGCCGCAGCATCGCCGACGGGGACGAGAAAACCGGTCTTACCATCGACGACGGTGATGTCCGGTCCACCGCACCGCGTCGCGACGACCGGGACGCCGCACGCCATTTCCTCGAGCGCGGCGATGCCAAGTCCCTCCTCATCCGAGCTGAGCGCGAACACGGTGGCGGATTGATAGAGGGCGGCGAGCTCTGCGGGCTCGAGCTTGAGCCGGACGTCGATCGCATCGGCGACGCCGAGCGCCCGCGCCCGGTCGAACACCTTCGGATCGGGAGCCCGCTCACCCGCGAGAACGAGCCGAATGGGACGCCGCAGCCGCGCGCGCGCCTGGGCAAACGCGTCGACGAGCAGCGGAATGTTCTTTCGCGGATCGTCGAGCCGCCCCACCGTGAGAACGACATCGTCTCGAGGGCCGCTTCCCGGGCGGAAGCGGGTGGTATCGATGCCCGGCGGGCTGAGGTGGACACGACCCTCGCCTAACGTATGCGCGATGTGCTTCCGCATCCACGCGTTGATCACGAAAACGACGTCGACGTGCCGAAGCCCGGACCTATCCATCCCGGCGACCAGACGCGTCATGAGCCGGCGCCAGTGCGTCGCCAGCCCCCTTTCACGCAGCAGGGACTGCCGTTCCGCGCTGACCATCGTCGCGACGTAGAGCGCAACGGGCCGCGTGACATCGCGCGCGATGTGTGCGAGGGCAGGGGAGCCGCCCACGAGCTGGACGATGTCGTACTGATTGAGGAGGTCGGTCAGCTTCGCTCGGGGCTGGTAGCGCAACACCTCGACCTCGGCGCCGAAGGCTCCCGCGTGAATGAACGGACCACCCTCGAGATCCTCGGACGTGATCTGGACGCCGCGGCGCCAACTCCGAGGGTCCGCGAAGCGCACGCTGTTCCGGTCGCGGGAGGACGTCGCGAGCGAGATGAGGCTGGGCTCGTAGCGGCCCGACGCCAGCAACGTTCGATGGAGGAACATCGCGAGCGCGGGAAGTCCCCCCCGCGCCGCCAATGTCGGGACGACGATCCCCACACGCGGGAGCGCGTCAGAGCCAGCCACGTTGTTTTCGAACGGTAGAGGGCATGCAGGCGCGGCAGTGACGCAAAAAACGCCACTCATGGTGGCGTTTCGAGGAGTGGTCGCGCAGGGACTCGAACCCCGGACCTCTGGTATGTGAGACCAGCGCTCTAACCAGCTGAGCTACGCGACCGAATCACGCTCGGCTGGCGTGCCGAACATGTTGAGAAGCTTCAATTTAAACGGCTGGAAGCATCGAAGGAAGGGATGCTGCCATGGGCCCTGCAGGGCTCGAACCTGCGACCGTCGGATTATGAGTCCGCTGCTCTAACCGGCTGAGCTAAGGGCCCGCAGTCTGAAGAATGCCTTGCGCGTGATCGCGACTCAAGGCCGCCGTGCTCTGGACCGCCTGCTATCGGGGACGCAGGAGCATCGCCGGGTTCCCGTACATAGCGGCAGGCGTAGTCAGCGCGTCGCCGTTAGGCGCGACTGCTTGGTAATTCAGCTCGCTCAACAGCGGCAACAGAAGCTCCGGGGTTGCGCCCATCTGCGGTCGGTTGTGCAGCTCCAAGGCAATTGTAGGTCCATGCATGGCGAGCAAACCTGCACCGCCCCGAAGCACGTCCAGTTCTGCGCCTTCGACATCGATCTTGATCGCACTTGGCTGGATGCGATTGGTCTCGCAAAAGGCGTCCAACGTCGTGAGCGGGACTGCCACGCCCCGGTCCCCGATATGGTTGGTCGTGCTGTCATCTCCCAGAACCAGCTGCGTCTGCCCTTCGTCCTTCCCCAGCGCCGACTCAACCGGTGTCACGCGTCCAGGACCTTGTGCCACACGCGCCATGTCCTGGAGAAGGCGGAATGTCTCAGGCGCGGGTTCAAACGCAAAGATTTGGCCCCCTGGCCGCATCCGCCGCGCGGCCGCGACACTCCAGATGCCTATGTTGGCGCCCGCGTCGATGAGGCAGAACGCATTGCTCGCGAGCGAGAGCCAAGTTTCGAATATCGGCGAATCGATCATGCGCGGCAGCCCCCGTGCAACGCGCGCGGATACCCGGATCGGTTCGGCTCCGAGTAATACTGTTGTCCCGGTGGGGTGACTGGCCACGTAGGCCGCGCGCCACAGCGCTCTTGCGATCTCGCGGAGCATGGCCCGGAGGATGTATCCGAGCATGCAAACTGGCAACGGCCTAGCGAGATCTCCTGCGCTCCCAAGTGGCGCGCGACCGGGGCGATAAACCAGCCGCCCGGCCCAAACGGTCGGTTGATCGACCTAGCCGTCCTCGCCGCAGCGTCCCTCGACCTCCGACCACGTCGAGGTGATGCGTCCATCGGGCGTCACCGTAGTGTTCACGCCAACGTTGAACCACGTGTTATTGTCCGGGCGCTGACCCACGAGGCGGTAGCGGAAGATCTGGGTCGTTTCGAACCGCGGCGGATCGAGGAACGCCTCATAGTTGTACGTGACGTTATGCACCTGCGACAGGCGATAGCGATTGCCACTCACGGCACCAACGCCGCTGACACCCTGGAGATTGGTGTGCAGGCGGAAGTGAACGTTGTCCGACGGGGTGTCCTGCGCCTGGCTGACGGTGTTCATCGTGCCCGAGACCACGACAGGCTCGCCGTTGCACGAGGCCGAAACCGTGGCGGTGAACGGTGTGCGTTGCTGGTCGAAGATCTTGATTCGATCGGGGTCGTTGCCGAGGCCAAGGCGCGGCGCCGTCGGCGAGCCCTCGGACCCGGAACATGCGGTGAGTATGACTGATGCTGCCACGGTGAAGAGACGGTACTTCGTGGCTCCATCCAGCAAAAGTGACACAGATCACATTACGCGGCATGTGCTTAGCAAGGAGCGAGCCGCCAAACGTCGTAGTTGGCGGGTGAAAGCGGTGCAGTAATCGGTGAAATCTCGTTCGAGGTGGGCGACTCGTTAGGCAGGCGGCCGGTTAGGCTAGGGCGCGTGCGCTACGCGTCCTGATGCTCCTGCCAGGCCTCTACGACCTCTCGGGTCGTGACCGTCGCGGCGCCGAGCTTCCCGACCTCCACACCGGCCGCGAAGTTCGCGATGACCGCCGCCTCACGAGCGGTCCCGCCTGCCGCGAGCACCGCCGCCAGGTACGCCGTCACCGTGTCGCCCGCACCGACGACATCGTACACCTCTCGCGCGGTCGTCGGCACGCGCGTCACGTCACCACGCGCGGGAATCAGCATCATCCCGCGCTCGCCTAACGTGAGCAACAGATGCTCGACCTCGAGCCTCGCGACCGTCGCGGGCAGCGTCTCCGGATGCTCGAGGTCCATCGCCGCGCCGAGGGCGGCCTCGAGCTCGCGGCGGTTGGGTTTGAAGATCGTTGCCCCGCGGTACGCAAAGAAGTTGCGGTACTTGGGATCGACGACCACCGGCAGTCGCCGATCGCGGGCGCGAGCGATTACCCGCTCGATGACCGACGGGACAAGAACGCCTTTGTTGTAGTCCTCGACGACGAGCGCGCTCGCATCGTCGAGCGCCTCGGACGCTGCGCGGGCAATGCGCTCCGCATCCGCAGCGGGCAAGTCCGCGTCCTCCTCTTCGTCGACGCGCACCACTTGCTGCACGCGCGCGAGGACGCGCGTCTTCGTGGTCGTGGGCCGCGAGACCTCGACCAGGCGGTCGGTTCCGGCGCCGATGGCGGCGAGCATCTCGTGCAGGCGCGCACCTGCCGGATCGTGCCCAACCGCCGCGACCAGCCGCGGCACTCCGCCCAGCGCCGCGACGTTGGCCGCGACGTTCGCCGCGCCACCGAGCGCATCGCGCCGCTCACGAACGCGCACCACCGGCACCGGGGCCTCGGGGGAGATGCGGTCGACGTCCCCGCGCAGGTAGACGTCGAGCATCGCGTCGCCTACGATTACGACGCGCGCGCCGCGGGCCGCATCGAGCAGCTCCACCAGTCGCTCGCGGGAAATGGAGGTCGGCATGCGGGGCGGGAAGCTAGAGAGACGGCGTTCTCACGGCTAGGACTTGACCCTGCCATGCGGGGCACAAGCCTTGCCTTTGTGACCTGCACCGGCGCGACACCTCCACCGTGATCACTTGGCGAACGTCTTCCAGCGGCTGAACAACTGGGCGAAGGGCATTGTCCTGGCCATCCAGGAGTACTTCACCCTCGCCTGGAATGCGGTCCGTTTCATGTTCGCCAGACCGTTCTACGGCTCCGACCTCGTCCAGCAGATGGACGCGATCGGCGTCCAGTCGCTCGGCATCGTACTCCTCACCGGCTTCTTCACGGGAATGGTGCTCGCGTTGCAGTCATCGGTGCAGCTCGAGACGTTCGGCGCCACGATCTACATCGGCCGCCTCGTCTCGGCCTCGATGATCCGCGAGCTCGGACCGGTGCTGGCGGGACTCATGGTCGCCGGCCGCGTGGGCTCCGGCATCGCCGCGCAGCTCGGCTCCATGAAGGTCACCGAGCAGATCGATGCGCTCAACACGCTCGGCACGGACCCGATCAAGAAGCTCGTGACACCGCGCGTCCTGGCGGCGCTCATCATGCTCCCGGTGCTGACGATCATCAACGATCTCGTCGGCATCATCGGGGGGAACGTCATCGCCAGCGCGTACGTCGGTCTTCCGACGTCGCTCTATTGGCGTACCGTGTGGGAGCAGATCGCGGCCGGCGGATTCACCTTCCGCTACATCCCGAACGACTTCATCCAGGGGACGCTCAAGCCATTCGTGTTCGGCGGCATCATCGCCGTCACCGCGTGCCACTACGGCCTCAAGACGACGGGAGGGACGGAAGGCGTCGGGCAGTCCACCACGCGCACGGTGGTCACGGCGAGCATCATGATCCTGATCGTCGATTACTTCATGACGCAGATCCTCCTCGCGGTGTTCTCCGAGTGACGCCCGACGAGCCACCTCGCCGGCCAGCCGCGCCCTATCGCCGCGCTGACGATCGCGATCGCGCGCAGCGCGAAGCGACGGTGCGCGAGGCGATCCGGACGGAGCTCGCGACCGATGCGCCCGCCGCGCTCGAATACCGTGCGCGCCGGGAGGATGCCGGCGACCGTCCGGTCATCGAGCTGGATCACGTCTCGCTGGCGTTCGATGAGCCGGTGCTCGAGGCGATCTCGTTCGCCGCGCACGAAGGAGAGACCGTGGTGGTCGTCGGCGAGTCGGGGACGGGGAAGTCGACCATCCTCAAGCTCATCCTGCGGCTCCTCGTGCCTGACGAGGGGCGCGTGATGGTCGACGGAGAGGACATCACGCACCTCTCGTTCGAGGAGGCGCTGGAGGTTCGCCAGAAGATGGGGATGGTGTTCCAGGGCGCCGCACTCTTCGATTCCATGACCGTGTTCGAAAACGTCGCGTACCCGCTGCGCGAGCACACGGACATGAAGGAGGACGCGATCGAGGCCCGCGTTCGCGAGAAGCTGGAGTTCGTCGACCTCGAGACCGACCGCGTGATGCCGATGATGCCGGCCGAGCTGTCCGGCGGAATGAGGAAGCGCGTCGGCATCGCGCGCGGCATGGCGAACAACCCGGAGCTCATGCTCTACGACGAGCCGACGTCCGGGCTCGATCCCCTGACGACGGGGACGATCACGCGGCTGATCATGAAGCTCCAGCGTGAGCTTGGCGTCACCAGCGTCGTGGTCTCGCACGACATCCGCTCGGCGTTTCGCATGGCCACGAAGGTGGCGCTGCTCGCCGATCATCACATCGTCTTCTTCGGAACGCCGGAGGAGATGACAGCGAGCGACAACGAGTACATTCGTGATTTTCTCGGTGGGTTCTGACGTGCGGCCGATGGAGGCTCGCCTATGAAGCGTTCGACGTTCATCACGTGGGATCAGCTCAAGGTCGGATCGCTGATCCTCCTGGCATTCATCGTCATGATCATCGCCGCGGTGCGGCTGGGCCAGGCGGCCAACCTTTTCCAGGAGCGGTACGAGCTCGTCACGCTCTTGCCGAACGCCAACGGATTGCGCGAGGGCGGTACGGTCACGGTGGCGGGCCAGTTGTCCGGCATCGTCGAGAGCATCGAGTTCATGCCCGCCGACGGCGACACGACGCAGAATCTGAAAGTCACCATGAACGTCGACGAGCGCGTGCGCGAACAGATCCGCACCGACTCCCGCGCGAAGCTCCGCACGATGGGACTCCTTGGCGACAAGGTGCTCGACATCTCGCCGGGCACGGTGCCGAACGCGATCCTCGAGCCGGGCGACACGCTCCCCGTCGAGCCGTCGCTCGATTACGAGCAGGTGCTCGCGCAGGCCGCGGGCGCGGTGGGAGACATGGTGCAGCTCACCGCGGATCTGCGCGCGATCACCGGCGGGCTCGTTCGCGGTGAAGGGACGATGGGGCAACTGCTCTCGAACCGCACGCTGTACGACGAATTGGCGGAGACGCTCACACAGACGAATTCGCTCCTCGCCAGGCTCCAGCAGCGGAACGGCACGTTCGGGCGACTGCTCGACGACGCCACGCTGTACGACCGCATGGTGCGCCTAACGGGCGCGCTCGATACACTCACGCGAGCGATGTCGTCGAGCGAAGGGACGCTGGGCAAGCTCATGCGCGACGATACGCTGTACGTACGCCTTACGAGCATCGCCGCCAGCGCCGACTCTGCGCTTCGGCTCATGACCGAGGGGCAGGGGTTCGCGGCGCGCATGCTCAACGATCAGGCGCTGTACGATCGCCTGAACAAGACGCTGACCGACCTGGCAGCGATCCTGGAGGACGTGCGCGCGAACCCGGGCAAGTACACCAAGGGGTTGATCAAGGTCTTCTAGCAGGGAGCGCAACGCGATGGACGACGCCGCGCGCCCCACGACGGTGCTCGTGATTGGCGAGCCCGTGGGCGCCGTCCTGCTCGGAGCATTTCTCCCCGGCACCGGCGAAACACCGGCGGCGGGAGTCCTGGCAGACGGCACACTCGCGGTGACGGGTATCCTGCTGGCGCTGCCGCGACGGGAGTCGGCCCATTAGCGTTGAAGCATGGTGCGTCCTGAAGAATCGATATTAGTCATCGATTCATGCTTCAGCGAACTCGCGGGTGAAAGTCCCGTCCGGGTAAGCATCGGTGCGCCCGGTAGCAGGCCCCAACCGTGTGTCGAGAGACG
>JBQTHJ010000062.1:0-30951 GCA_052389995.1 Gemmatimonadaceae bacterium
CGATCGACTCCGTCGAGGACATGCACGCGCTGCTCGACTCGATTCCACTCGATCGCGTGTCGACCTCGATGACGATCAACGCGACGGCGTCGACGCTGCTCGCGATGTACATCGTGGTCGCGGAGGAGCGGGGAGTGGCACGCCGCGCGCTCGTCGGCACGGTGCAGAACGACATCCTCAAGGAATACGTCGCGCGCGGCACGTACATCTATCCACCGGCGGCCAGTCTCGCTCTCGTGACGGAGATGTTCCGCTTCTGTGCGACCGAGGTGCCGAGCTGGAACCCGATCTCGATCTCGGGCTATCACATCCGCGAGGCCGGGGCCACGGCGGTGCAGGAGCTCGCGTTCACCCTGGCCAACACGGTGGAGTACGTCTCCCGTGCCTTGGCGGCCGGGTTGACCATCGATGACTTCGCCCCGCGTCTCTCGTTCTTTTTTGCCGCCCATAACGATTTGTTCGAGGAGGTCGCGAAGTTTCGTGCGGCGCGTCGCATGTACGCGCGTCTCATGCGCGAGCGCTTCGCGGCGAGTGAGGCAAGCTGCCGGCTTCGCTTCCATACCCAGACTGGAGGCGTCACGCTCACCGCGCAGCAGCCGCTCACGAACGTCGTGCGCGTGACCATCCAGGCGTTGTCGGCAGTGCTCGGTGGGACACAGTCGCTTCACACGAACGGGTACGACGAGGCATTGGCGCTTCCGACCGAAGAGGCGGCGACGCTTGCCCTCCGGACGCAGCAGGTCATTGGGTACGAAAGCGGAGCCGCGGCCACCGTCGATCCGCTCGCCGGCAGCTTCTACGTCGAGCACCTCACGAACGCCATCGAGCGCCAGGCGTTGGAGCTGCTCGCGCGCGTCGACGCGGTTGGTGGGGCCGAGCGGGCCATCGCGGCCGGCTTCATGCAAGAGGAGATCGCGCGCAGTGCCTACGAGCATCAGATGCGCGTGGAGCGCGGCGAAAGCGTCATCGTCGGCGTGAACCGCTTTCCTGATGGCACTGAGCCTCCCTCCATTCCGACTCCCGATTACACCGTGCTCGAGCGAGGGCAGGTGGAGCGCCTCCGTGCATTGCGGGCGCGCCGCGACAACGCCGCCGTCCAGGGTGCCCTCCACGCACTCGGAGATGCTTCGCGCGACGCACGCCTGGCGAGCGCCGGCCGAACGCCGCTCATGCCGGTAATCATCGACGCCGTGCGTGCCCGCGCGACGGTCGGTGAGATCGCCGATACGTTGCGGGACTCGTGGGGCGAGTATCGGCCCGCATGAACCTCTGACCTCATCGCACATCCATGAACTGGTTCGATTGGTTCTCCGATCCCAACGCCTGGATCGGACTGCTCACGCTGACCTTGCTCGAGATCGTGCTCGGCATCGACAACATCATCTTCATCTCGATTCTCTCCGGAAAGCTTCCGCCGGAGGAGCAGCCGAAAGCGCGAAGGCTCGGACTCCTGGGCGCGTTCTTCTCCCGCATCCTTCTGCTGCTCTCGATCGCCTGGATCGTGCGTCTCACGCGGCCCTTGTTCGAGGTCTTTGGTCACGGCGTCTCGGGGCGCGATCTCATCCTGCTGCTCGGCGGACTATTCCTGATCGCGAAGGCGGTGCACGAGATCCACGACCGCCTCGAGGGCGAGGAGGGTCGCGTCACCACGAAACTGCGCGCTTCCCTGAGCCGCGTCGTCTTGCAGATCATGCTGATCGATGTCGTGTTCTCACTCGACTCGGTGATCACCGCCGTCGGCATGGTCGATCAGGTCTCGATCATGGTCGGAGCGAACATCATTGCGCTCGGGATCATGCTGGCCGCCGCTGGCGCGATCTCGGGCTTCGTCGAGCGGCATCCGACGGTCAAGATGCTGGCGCTGTCGTTCCTCGTCGTGATCGGCGTGAACCTGGTGGCGGAAGGCACTGGGTACCACATCCCCAAGGGATACACGTACTTCGCGATGTTCTTCTCGATCATGGTCGAGGTGCTGAACATCAAGGTGCGCTCGAGGGCGACAAAGCCCGTGAAGCTCCATCAGCCTATCGAGTGAGGCCGGGCGCGGCGTCGTCGGCTTGTACGGGCCGGCGACGCCGCGTAGCTTTCAAGTCTTCCCTCAACGCCCAAGTATCCACGGAATGCCGACTTACGACTTTCGCTGTCCGGCCGGCCACGACTTCGAGCGCTTCTACCGCAAGATCAGCGACGCGGCGAGCGAGGTGGCATGCCCGGAGTGCGGCCAGGTTGCCGTGCGGCAGGTCTCGGGCGGCGCCGGCCTCGTGTTCAAGGGATCGGGGTTTTACATCACCGATTACGGCAAGGACGGGAAGAAGGATCAGCGAAAGAGCGCGCCGAAGGAGGAGGCATCGGGCGCGTCCGGAGCATCCGCGGACTCGACGTCGGCCACGAGCAGCGAGAAGGCGACAGACACGGGCAAGACGGCCGAGAAAGGCAGCTCACCATCGAAGAAGCCGTCGTCAGGCAGCTCGGGCGGGGAATGACCACGGACACGACCGACTGCATTCGTGCCGAGCTCGCGCGCGCGGCGCGGGAGATCGGCGCGCCCGCCGAAGTGGATCCACTGCTCGAACGGCCCCGCGATCCGACGCACGGTGAGTGGGCAACGAATCTCGCCATGACGCTCGCGCGCCCCTTGCAGCGGAAGCCTCGCGACATTGCGCAGGCGCTGGTGGACCGGCTCGACGTGGCCGGATGCGGGGTGGCGCGGGTCGAGATCGCCGGTCCCGGCTTCATCAACTTCCGGCTCCATCCTGGGCATACCGCGCGTGGTCTCGCCACGATTCTCCAGGCTGGCGATCGCTACGGCCGCAGCGAAGTGGGCGGCGGGCGACAGGTGAACGTCGAGTTCGTGTCCGCCAACCCGACCGGCCCGCTCCACGTCGGCCATGGCCGCCAGGCCGCGTTAGGCGATGCGATCGCGTCGCTCCTCGAGGCCGCCGGGTGGCGGGTGACTCGCGAGTTCTACTACAACGACGGCGGCGCGCAGATCACCAACCTCGCGCAATCGGTGGTGGAGCGCATCCGCGAGCTCGCGGGCGATGCGGCATCGATTCCGGACGGTGGTTACCACGGCGAGTACATACGCGACATCGCGGAGCGCTACGTGACGACGCATGGGGGCGACGCACGAGCGATCGTGACCCGCGATGGGCTCGAGACGGGTGGCGAGCGGTTCGAGGACATCCGGCGCTTTGGCATCAGGGAGCTTCGCGCGGAGCAGGACCGCGATCTCCAGGCGTTCGGCGTCCGCTTCGACACGTACTTCCTCGAGTCGTCGCTCTACACCGATGGGCGCGTCGACGAGACCGTCCGGTCGCTGGGGTCGACGGGACACACGTACCAGCACGAGGGGGCGCTCTGGCTTCGCACGACGGACTTCAAGGATGACAAGGATCGCGTCATGCGAAAGCGCGACGGAAGCTTCACGTACTTCGTGCCCGATGTCGCCTATCACGTCACGAAGTGGTCGCGCGGGTTCCGGCGAGCGATCAACGTCCAGGGCGCGGATCACCACGGCACCGTCACGCGCGTCCGCGCGGGGCTACAGGCGCTCGAGATGGGCATCCCGGAGGGTTACCCGGAGTACGTCCTCCATCAGATGGTGACGGTGATGCGCGGTGGCGAGGAAGTGAAGATTTCCAAGCGCGCGGGGAGCTACGTCACCGTTCGGGATCTCGTCGATTGGGTGGGGCGCGATGCCGTGCGCTACTTCTTCCTCATGCGCCGCGGCGATTCGCAGCTCGTCTTCGACGTCGATCTGGCGCGCACGCAGTCGGAGGAGAATCCGGTCTATTACATCCAGATGGCGCACGCGCGGATGAGCGGGATCTTTCGCGTCGGGGGGATCGATCCCGCGGAAATCGATCCCCACACACCCGTCGACGCGCTCGTCGAGCCGGAGGAGCAGGAGCTCATCAAGCGCCTGCTCGATTTCCCGGCGCTCGTGAGCGGCGCCGGGGAGGCACTCGAGCCGCAGCGTGTCGCGGCGTACCTGCACGAGGCGGCAGGCGTCGCCCATCTGTGGTACCACAAGCATCACGTGCTCAACGAGCCGGAGGCGATCCTGCGCGCGCGCCTCGTGCTGGCGCGCGCCACGCAGATCGTGCTTCGCAACGGCCTGGCGATCCTCGGCATCAGCGCCCCGGAGCGCATGTAACGGCTCACCGTCCTGACCCCTCACCCCGCTCTCATGACCGTCCTCGTCGTCGGCTCCGTCGCCCTCGACTCCGTCGAAACGCCGTTCGGCAAGGCCGACAACGTCCTCGGCGGCTCCGCGAACTTCTTCGCTGCTTCGGCGAGTCACCTCACCCCCGTGCAGCTCGTCGGCGTCGTCGGGAACGACTATCCGATGGCCGATCTCGACGCTCTGGCGAAGCGTGGCGTAGACCTCGCCGGGCTCGAGCAGGCCGATGGAGCATCGTTTCGCTGGCGCGGGCGTTATCGGCACGACCTCAATTCGGCGGAGACGCTCGAGACGCACCTGGGCGTATTCTCACATTTTCGGCCCAAGATTCCCGCGCAGTTCCGCGAGGCACCTTTCGTCTTCCTCGCGAACATCGATCCGCGCTTGCAGCTCGAGGTGCTCGAGCAGGTACGGCGACCCCGCCTCGTTGCGTGCGATACGATGAATTTCTGGATCGAGAGTCGGCGCCCCGAGCTTCTCGAGCTCCTGAAGCGCGTCGACCTCATCACGCTCAATGACGGTGAGGCGCGCCAGCTCACCGAGCAGGCGAATCTCGTCAAGGCCGCGCGATGGATTCTCGCGCAAGGTCCGAAGCATGTGATCATCAAGAAAGGTGAGCACGGAGCGTTCATGTTCACCGAGCGCACGGTCTTCTTCGCGCCCGCGTATCCGCTCGAGGATGTGTTCGATCCCACCGGTGCGGGCGATGCGTTCGCGGGGGGGTTCATGGGCTATCTCGCGCGCACCGGCGATCTCAGTGAGCCGAGCCTCAAGCGGGCGGTCGTCTACGGCTCCGCGATGGGGTCGTTCGCAGTGGAGCGCTTCTCGATTCAGCGCTTTCAGGAGATCACGCGCGATGACATTCGCGCGCGTGTGAAGGAGTTCTACCGTCTCGTCTCCTTCGAGGAGGACATGCTGTCGTGAGCCGCCCGGTCGACTACAGGACGGCGGGGGTCGACATCGACGCCGCCGGTCAGGCGAAGGCGCGGCTGCGTGCCCTCGTCGAATCCACGTTCACCGCCGGGACTCGCGGCGGCTTTGGCGGATTCGGCGGGATGTTCCGAGTGCCCACCGATGTCGACGCACCCGTCCTCGTCGCGAGCGCAGACGGCGTGGGAACGAAGATCAAGGTGGCGATCGAAGCAGGTCGGCACGACACCGTCGGCCACGACCTCGTCAACCACTGCGTGAATGACATTCTCGTTCAGGGCGCGCGGCCGCTTTTTTTCCTCGACTACGTGGCGTTCGGCCGGCTCGAGCCGGAGGTCGTCGAAGGCGTGGTGCGCGGCGTGGCCGCCGGGTGCCGGGAGAACGGATGCGCGCTCCTCGGCGGAGAGACGGCCGAGATGCCGGGCGTGTACACGCCTCCGGATTACGATCTGGCGGGCTTCATCGTCGGATATGTGGCCGAAGAGAACATCCTGGGCGCTCACCGCGTCCGCGACCAGGACGTCCTCGTCGCCCTCGAAAGCAACGGCTTCCATACCAACGGATACTCGCTGGCTCGACTGATCGTGGCCGAGCACCTGGGGCTCCATGCGAAGGACCCATTTCCTGAGGCGACGGGTACCGTTGGCGACGTCTTGCTGAAGGTGCACCGGTCGTATCTGCGGTCGCTCGGCTCTGTGCTTCACGTCACGCACGCGATGGCGCACATCACGGGCGGTGGACTGCCGGGAAACGTGGGGCGTGCGTTGCCCGACACGCTCGACGCGGTGATCGACACGTCCAGCTGGACCGTGCCCGGCGAGTTCCGGGTGCTACAGCAGGCGGGCGGTGTTCCTGACGATGAGATGTTTCGCACGTTCAACATGGGTGTCGGAATGGTCGTGATCACCGATTCGCGATCGGTGGACGCGGTGATCGCGGGGGCGCGCGCCGGTGGCGTTCATGCGTGGCGCGCCGGCCACCTGGTGAAAGGACGCGGCAACGTAGTTCTCGAATAGGAGTCGCACATGATCGCACGGGTATTTCTGGCGGGCGCGCTCATCGCCTGCATCGTCGCGCCGGAGCTTCGGGCGCAGGCATCGATCGATCCCCGGTGCACCGACCCGGTGCTCGTCGGGAATGGCAACGAAGGGCAGGACGCCTGTCAGAAGGCGATCGACCTGCTCAACTACATGACGCCCCAGCTCGGCACGCTCATCGCCGGGGGCAACGCCACCATCGGCCAGGGCGGGACGTTAGGCGGCCTGGGACACTTTGCCCTCAGCGTTCGTGCGAACGCCATGCGCGCCAGTCTTCCTGACATCGAGGGCGCCGGCGTGAACTACGGGGAGGCGCAGCGCAGCGATTACGTGACCGAGTCGCAGTGGGCCGCGCTTCCAGTCGTCGATGCGGCGTTCGGCGTGTTCAAGGGAATTCCACTTCCGCTGACCAACGTGCTCGGTGTGGACCTGCTGGTGAACGTGGCGTACCTGCCGGAGCTCCAGCACGATCCGCTCGCGCTCACGACGCCGGAGGGCTCGTTCAAGTTCGGCTACGGCGCGCGCGTCGGCATCCTCCAGGAGTCGCTCGTGCTTCCGGGTATCGCGTTCACGTACATGAAGCGTGATCTGCCGCAGAGCACGCTCGTCGCGTCGTGGGAGAGCGGTTCGCTCAGCAGCGCCGATACGGCACGACTCGAGAACCTCGATATCGGAACGACGTCGTGGCGCCTGGTGGCCAGCAAGTCGCTGCTCGCCTTCGGCATCGCGGTCGGTGTCGGCCAGGACCGATACGAGGCGAGTGCCGGTGCGAGCTATGTCGTCAACGATCCGCTCGCGCGATTCTCTGGCGGCCCGTTCACCTACGAATTCGACGTCACGCGCACCAACGTCTTCCTCGACCTGAGCACCAACCTTGGCCTCGCCAAGCTCGTGGCCAGTGTCGGCGGCGTCTCGGGAGGCGACATTCCCACGTACAACACCTTCGATACGGAAGCGGACGCCTCGCGCATCTACGGGTCGCTCGGAGTACGTATCGGCTTCTGAGCCAGTGCCCGTGCTATCCGAGCGGCCGGCGGGAGCGCTGTGGGCGGCGCGCGAGAGCGCGTTCATGCGCCGGGCGCTCGTGCTGGCGCGGCGCGGGTGGGGATGGACGGCGCCCAATCCGATGGTGGGCGCCGTCGTCGTACGTGACGACGTGATCGTCGGCGAGGGGTGGCACGCTCGCTACGGAGGTCCGCACGCCGAAGTCGTTGCGCTGGAGGCGGCCGGCGAGGCGGCGCGTGGGAGCACGGTCTACGTAACGCTCGAGCCGTGCAGCCACACCGGGAAGACGCCACCGTGCACGGCGGCGCTCATCCGCGCTGGCGTCGCGCGCGTCGTCTGCGCGGCGCGTGATCCGAATCCCATCGCGCAGGGCGGCGCCGCACGACTCGAGTCGGCCGGAATCGAGGTCGCCGTGGGGCTCGAGGAATCTGCGGCGTTCGAGCTCAATGCGCCGTTCTTCACTGCGCTCACGTCGTCGCGCCCGTGGGTAACGCTCAAGCTTGCAACGTCCATCGATGGAGCGATCGCGGACGCGGCCGGTCGTTCGCGGTGGCTCACGGGGACCGCCGCTCGGCGCTACGTCCACCGCCTGCGCGCCGGGAACGACGCGATCGCCGTGGGTGTGCGGACCGCGCTCGCCGACGATCCATCACTCACCGTTCGCAGCGGGCGTCGCCCGCGCGTTCCGCCGGCGCGCGTGGTCTTCGATCGCCGCGCACGCCTTCCGCTGAACTCGGAGCTCGTGCGAACCGCCCGCGACGTTCGCACCATTGTCGTGTCCGGTGACGCGTCGTCCGGCGAATCGCTTCGACTGGCGAGCGAGGGAGTTCACATCCTGGAGGGTCGCACCCTCGATGACGCGCTGCGCGCGCTCCGGGGCCTCGACATCCGCTCGCTGCTCGTCGAGGGGGGTGCCGAGCTCGCCGGTGCGCTGCTTGCCGCCGGGAACGTCGACCGAATGATTATCTTTCAGGCACCGGTCGTTCTCGGCGCCGGCGCGCGCAGCGCGTTCGCGCACGTGCCCGCCGCGGCGCTGCCCGATGCCCCGCGCTGGCGCGTCATCGACCGCCGCAGGCTCGGCGCCGATCTCATGACTGTGTACGCTTCTGGAGCAAGCTGACGGTGTTTACCGGACTCGTTGACGACGTTGGTGTCATCGAGCGCGTGACGCGCACGGCGGCTGGGCGACAGCTGCGCCTGCGCTGCCGGTACGACGACCTCGTCGAAGGGGAGAGCATCGCGCTCAACGGCGCGTGCCTCACGGTGGTCGTCTGCGGAGCGCAGTGGTTCGAGGTGGCGGCCGTCGAAACGACGCTCGGCCGCACGACGATCGGCGAGTGGCTCGAAGGACGACGCGTGAATCTCGAGCGCGCCATGCGCGCCGACGGCCGCTTCGGTGGTCATCTGGTTCTCGGCCATGTCGATGGCGTCGCCCGCGCGGAGCGCGTCGAACGCCGCCGCGACGCGACGCTGGTCGATCTGTCGATCGATGCGGACGTCGGTGAGCTCTTGGTTCCGCACGGCTCGCTGACGGTCGACGGCGTGAGCCTCACGGTCAATGAGCTTCCCACGGCGGGCCTGGTGCAGGTATCCTTGATCGACCATACCCTTCAGCATACCACGCTCGGAGCGCTCGCCGACGGCGAGCGCGTTCACATCGAAGCAGACATCATCGGCAAGTACGTCCGCCGCCTGCTCGTTCCGCACACTCGCAGCTGACCATGGCCTTCGCGACCGTCGAACAAGCGATCGAGGAGATGCGCGCCGGCCGCATGGTCATCGTGGCCGACGACGAGGACCGCGAGAACGAGGGCGATCTCATTTGCGCCGCGCAGCGGGTGACGGCCGAGCACGTGAACTTCATGCTCAAGCACGCTCGCGGGATGATCTGCGTGGCGCTCACCCCCGAACGCGTCGAGCAGCTCGGGCTCGCGCCGATGAGCGATGTGAACACGGAAGAGCAGCGGACCGCGTTCACCGTGAGCGTGGATGCGGCGCCGCGCTTCGGTGTGACCACCGGAATCAGCGCGCCCGACCGGGCGCGGACGATCCAGGTGCTCGTTGACCCGGCGACGGTGCCGAGCGACCTGCGCCGCCCGGGTCACGTTTTTCCGCTTCGCGCACGCGGAGGTGGTGTTCTCCAGCGTGTGGGCCACACTGAGGCGTCAGTCGATCTCGCGCGGCTCGCGGGGCTCTATCCCGCCGGAGTGATCTGCGAGATTCTCGATGAGGACGGCACCGCGGCGCGCCGCCCGCGTCTCGACGAGTTCGCGGCGCGGCACGGACTCAAGTTCATCACGGTGGCCGAGCTCGTTGCCTACCGGCTTCGTACGGAGCGGCTCGTGCATCGCATCGCCGATGCGCGGCTGCCGACCGACTACGGCGAGTGGCGCGTGATCGGATACCGGAACGACGTCGATGACCACGAGCACGTCGCCCTCGTCCACGGGGATGTGACGGATGGAGAGGGCGTGCTCGTGCGAATGCACTCCAGGTGCCTCACGGGCGACGTCTTCGGCTCGCTCCGCTGCGATTGCGGCTGGCAGCTCCACGCGGCGATGCGAATGATCCAGGAGCGCGGCAGCGGCGTCGTCGTGTATCTCGATCAGGAAGGGCGGGGGATCGGGCTGTTGAACAAGCTCAAGGCGTACGAGTTGCAAGACAGCGGTGCGGACACCGTGGAAGCGAACGAGCGGCTCGGCTTCAAGCCGGATCTTCGGAACTACGGCATCGGCGCGCAGATTCTCCTCGACCTTCAGCTCAAGTCGATACGGCCCGTGACGAACAATCCGCGGAAGCTGGTGGGCCTCGAGGGCTATGGGCTGCGCGTCGAGGAGCGCGTTCCCATCGTTCCACCGGCGACGACGGAGAACCAGGGCTACCTGGACGCGAAGCGCGACAAGCTCGGACATCTCTTCGCGCACTGAATGGCTGAGTTCGTCGGCACTCCCAGTGGCGAAGGACGCCGTGTCGCCGTTCTCGCCTCGCGATTCAACGAGACCATCACGCAAAAGCTCGCCGACGGTGCCACCGATGCACTCGTCAGGCATGGCGTCGCCGCCGACCATATCGATCTCGTGTGGGTACCGGGAGCGTGGGAGCTCCCCGCGGCTGCGCGGCGCCTCCTCGCGTCCGAACGCTACGACGCATTGGTCGTCGTCGGCGCGGTGATCCGCGGCGAAACGCCGCACTTCGACTACCTCGCCGGCGAGGCCTCACGAGGACTCGCGCAAGCGAGCGCGGATTACGACGTTCCACTCGGCTTCGGTCTTCTGACCACCGAAACGACTGAGCAGGCGGAAGCGCGTGCCGGCGGGTCGCATGGTAACAAAGGGTGGGACGCCGCCCTCGCGGCGCTGGAGATGGCCGATCTCTTCGACCGGCTCGATGCCGCGCCTGAGAGCTGAGACGCGGGCCCGTGCGCGTGCACTCCAGGCGCTCTACGCGTGGGACGTTCGTGGTGGCGAGCCACTCGACCGCGTGGCAAGCCAGGTCTGGGACGACCTCGCCATCGCGCCCGACGAGCGCGTGTTTGCGAGCCGCATCGTCCGTGTCATCATGAGTGACGGCGCCGAAATTGATTCGGCGCTCCGCGACGTCACGACGAACTGGCGGCTCGAGCGGCTCGGTGCAGTGGAGCGAGCCGTCCTTCGCATCGCCGCCGCCGAGCTGCGTCGCGGCGATCCGCCGGCACGTGTCACGATCCAGGAAGCGGTACGCCTCGCCGAGCGGTACGGGAGCGGTCAGAGTGCGAGGTTCGTGAACGGGGTTCTGGATGCTCTCGCGAGAAAGATGGGTCGGTTGTGAGACCGGATCCCGAGACAAAGAGGCAGAGACGTTAGCCAACACCGATCGCCTGTGCGGATAACCATCGTCAATTGGCAGGACCGCGAAAACCCGCAGGCGGGCGGGGCAGAGGCGCATCTCCACGAGATCTTCGGCAGGCTTGCCGCACGTGGGCACGAGGTGACGCTCCTGTGCTCGGGGTGGGAGGGCGCCCCGTCACGCACGACGCTCGATGGCCTCGACGTGCACCGCGTCGGCACGCGCTACACCTTTCCCATGAACGCGTGGCCGTATTGGCGACGCACGCTGGCGCAGCACGAGGCGGATGTGCTCGTCGAGGACATCAACAAGGTCCCGTTGCTCACGCCGTGGTGGAGAGCGCGGCGGACCGTCGCGCTCGTTCATCATCTGTTCGGCACGACCGCGTTCGACGAGGCACCCGCGCCCATCGCGGCCGCCGTCTGGGCCTCGGAGCGGCCCCTCCGCTGGTTCTACCGGGGTGTTCCATTCCAGGCCGTATCCGAGAGCACGCGGAGCGACCTCGTCGCTCGAGGCATTCCCGCCGGTGCGATCACCGTGATCCACAACGGTGTGGATATCGATGCGCTGACACCGGACCCCGCGGCGCGATCATCGGCGCCCGGCTTTCTCTACCTCGGCCGGCTCAAGCGATACAAACAGGTCGACGTGATCCTGCGGGCCTTCGCGCGGCTCGCGGACCCTCGAGCGACGCTCGACATCGCCGGACCGGGCGACGATCGCCCACGACTCGAGCAGCTCGCGCGCTCGCTTGACCTCGGCCACCGCGTGCGGTTTCTTGGGTTTGTCCCCGAGGCACAGAAGCTCATGCTGCTGCGTTCGGCATGGGCGCTCGTCTTCACGTCTCCGAAGGAAGGGTGGGGAATCACGAACCTGGAAGCGGCCGCCTGCGGGACTCCGGTGCTCGCGTCGGACTCTCCGGGACTTCGCGATTCCGTGCGCCATGGTGAGACGGGATACCTCGTTCCGCACGGTGACGTGAGCGCGCTCTCCGCGGCGATGCGCTCCCTGATCGATGCGCCAGACCTCGTCGCGTCGCTCGGTCGTCGCGCGCGAGCCTTCGCGGAAACGCTGACATGGGAGCGCGCAGCCCGCGAGACTGAAGCGCATCTCGCATTGGTCACTGGGGAGGAGGTTCCGCCGTGGAAGTGATCTTTCACGCACACAATGCCGTGATTTCCGATCGGCTGCGCGCGCGCGCCGAGGCCACGGTGCTCAAGCTGGGTGCTCGTCTGCCACGCGCGGTGGATGCCGTCGTCCGCTTCGCGCAGGATGGTCCCACCCGGCACGTCGAAATCGTCCTTCATGCGTCGCGCAAGCAGCGACTCGTCTCGAACGGGTATGCGCGCCGCTACGGTCCCGCACTCGCCGAAGCGGTCGAAAGGCTCGAGACGCAGCTCGCTCGCACGAAGCGAACGCCGAAGGCGCGCGCCCGCGCGATCGCGAAACCGTGAAGCGCCAGCCGTTCACCGTCGGGCGCATGCTCGACACGCTTCGGGATGCGCTTCAGCTCGAGCTCATCGGGGATGACGCAGGGCTCGCGCGCGAGATCACGAGCCCCGAGGTGTCGAGCCCCGGGCTGGTGCTCGCCGGCTACACGGCGCGATTCCCGCACGATCGTGTTCAGGTACTGGGTGAGACGGAGATCTCGTACCTCGCGTCGCTGGACAGCGCACGGCGCCGTGAGGTGCTGGAGAAGTTTCTCTCCTTTCCGATTCCGTGCCTGTTCGTGACGAAGGGACAGCGCCTCCCCGCAGAGCTGACGCAGGTGGCGGGGAAGGCCGGTATCCCGATCTTGCGTTCGCGGCTCAAGACGGCCGAATTCTACACGCGGATCAAGCCGATCATCGCCGAGGAGTTCGCGCCGCTGACGACGATTCACGGGTCGCTCGCGGACGTGTTCGGCGTCGGGCTCCTCTTCATCGGCAAGAGCGGCATCGGGAAGTCGGAGTGCGTGCTCGATCTCGTGGAGCGGGGTCATCGCCTGGTGGCCGACGACCTCGTCATCACCACGCGTCGCGGGAACGACATTCTCATCGGGCGCGGCCACGAGCTGGCGCGTCACCACATGGAGATCCGCGGGGTTGGGCTCATCGACGTGCAGGCGATCTTCGGCATTCGCGCCGTTAGGCAGCAGAAACGCATCGAGGTCGTCGTGCAGCTCGAGGAGTGGGACAAATCCACGACCGTCGATCGTACCGGTCTCGACGGCGCGACCACGACGATCCTCGGCGTCGAGCTCCCGAAGGTGATCATCCCGCTGAACCCCGGAAAGAACATCACCGTCGTCGCCGAAGTCGTCGCCATGAATCACTTGCTCCGCTACAGCGGCATCAACAGCGCCGAGGCGTTCAATCAGCGACTCATGAAGCGGATGCAGGCGACGGAGCCGGCCGCGATTCGCCAATATCTTCAGGAAGATGATGAGTGACGAAGGCCCGGTCGCGATCATCGCCGCCCACGGCGACCTGGCCGCCGGCTTCGTGTCGGCGGTGCAGCTGATCACCGGGCGTGGTGATCTGTTCCTCCCCATGTCGAACTCCGGGCTGGGCGCCGCCGACATCGAACGGGCGATTCTCGAGCTGGTCGATGCGCGCAAGATCCGCGTGATATTCACCGACCTGCCGGCGGGAAGTTGCACGATGGCCGCTCGCCGCGTGATCAAGGCGCGACCGGATGTCGTGCTCGTCACGGGCGCCAGCCTCCCGCTGCTGCTCGACTTCATGTCGCACGACGAGCTGGGTCCGGCGGAGGCCGCATCGCACGCCGTCGATCGTGCGGTTCGATCGCTCGTGGCCGTACCCGGAGAAGCGCGTGGCCATTGAGCTCTATCGCATCGACGACCGCTTGATCCATGGCCAGGTCGTCGTGGGGTGGGGCCAGCCGCTCAATCTCGGGTTCATCGCTCTCGTCGACGACGAGGTCGCCGGAAGCGAATGGGAGCAGGAGCTCTATCGCATGGGCGTTCCCCCCGAGATGGATGTCTTTTTCGCGACGCCCGAAGACGCTCGTCGCCGGCTCGAGGAGTGGCAGACGGATCAGCGTCCAGGCATCCTGCTCACCGGCGACATCGAGACCATGCGACGGCTCATTGATCTCTGTCCCGAGATCACGGCGGTGAACCTCGGCGGAATTCATCACCGCGCGGGACGCACGCTGAAGCTGCGCTACGTCTACCTCTCGCCGCAGGAGGAGGAGATTCTGCGCGGGCTCCAGAAGTCCGGAGTGAGCGTCACTGCGCAGGATGTGCCGTCAGCGCGCGCGATGCCGCTCGAGGATGTGCTCCGTGGAGAAGGTGAGCGATGACCCCACAGGAGATCCTCACCACCGCACTGCTGGGCGCGATCATCGGGCTCGACGTCGTCTCGTTCCCGCAGGCGATGATCTCGAGGCCCATCGTCGCCGCGACGATCGCCGGGCTCGTGCTCGGCCAGCCCGCGGGCGGATTGCTGGTCGGCGCCACGCTCGAGCTCATCGCACTCGAGACACTTCCCGTCGGCGCATCGCGCTATCCGGAGTGGGGCTCGGCGTCCGTCGTGGGCGGAGCGCTCTTCGCGCTGGGACCCGATCACCCCGCGGGTACGCTCACCGTCGCGGTGCTCGGTGCACTGGCGACGGCGTGGGTCGGCGGATGGTCGATGTATGTGATTCGCCGCTTCAACGGCATCATCGCGCGGCGGTGGATCCCGACGCTCGGACTCGGATCGGGCCGTGCCGTGATCGCCATTCAGACGGCGGGCATTGCTGCCGACTTCGCGCGCGGCGGCATCCTCACGCTGCTCGCGATGGCCGCGTTCGCGCCGCTCTCCGATGCGATCGTCGGCGTCTGGTCGGTTGACGCACGTCTGTCGCGCGCGGTCGTGGTCGCGGCGGCGGCCGCTGTGGCGGCTGGGGCAGCGTGGAAGCTCTTTCACAACACGCAGGGCGCGCGCTGGTACTTCGCCGGCGGGCTCGTCGGGGGCCTTCTCCTGCTGATGCGATGACGGCCTCCGCGCGAGCCGCTTCGCCGCCGCCCTCGCTGCCCAGGCGAACGTGGGCCGAGATCTTCATCCGCCTGCTCGCCGTGCAGGCCTCCTGGAATTACGAGCTGCTGCTCGGCACCGGCATCGGTTTCGCGCTGGAGCCGGCGCTGCGGCATCTTCCCGGCGGACGCGACGGTGAAGCGTATCGCGCCGCGATGGCCCGTCAGTCCGCGTACTTCAACGCGCACCCGTATCTGTGCGGCGCCGGTGTCGGCGCGCTGGCGCGCGCAGAGCTCGAGTTCGCGCCCCCGACTCAGATCGAGCGATTCCGCACGGCGTTATGCGGCCCTCTGGGCTCCGTGGGCGACCGTCTCGTGTGGGCGGGGTGGCTGCCGTTCTGCTCGCTCCTCGCGCTTGCAGCGTTTGGACTGGGGGCAGGGCCCGTTCCGGTCTTGCTCATTTTCCTGGGCTTGTACAACGTGGGACATATCGGGCTGCGCGTGTGGGGGCTGCGCGTCGGCTGGCAGCATGGCATGCGGGTAGCCGCCGCGCTGGCGAATCCGATGCTGCGGCACGGCCCCACGTACATCGCCCGGGCCGCCGCGCTCCTCGCCGGCATCGCGATCCCGTTGGCGCTGGACCGCATCATCGAGCCGGGGCGCGCACTACTGGGAGGCGTGCTCCTCGCGGCGGTGGCGGGAGCGACCCTGCTCACGAGCCTGCACGGACGAATCGAAGGATGGCGCATCGCGCTGGGGGCGCTCGCCGCCTTCGCCCTGTACTCCGTGGTGGCGCGATGATCGTCGAACGGTCGGTGCAGATCGTCAACAAGAACGGCCTGCACGCGCGTCCGGCGGCCGAAGTCGTGAAAGCGGCGTCAAAATTCAGGAGCGAGATCACGATTGTGCGCGACGACCTCGAAGTGAACGGCAAGAGCATCATGGGAGTGATGATGCTCGCAGCGGAGTTCGGCGCGACCCTGACGATTCGCGCCAGCGGCGCCGACGCGCAGCACGCCGTCGACGCCATCGCCGAGCTCGTTGCCCAGCGCTTCGGAGAGAAGTAGTGGAGCGCATCCTCGTCGGCATCTCGGCCTCGCCCGGCGTCGTCGTCGGGCCGGCGCACGTGCTGCTCTGGGAGGTGCCACCGGTGCAGCTGCGCCTGGTCCCGGCCGAGCAGGTCGAGGGCGAGATCGCGCACTTCCACGATGCGCTGGCGAAGGCGAGGGATCGCGTGTCGTACATTCGCGCTCGCGTCGAGCAGCACGTGGGAACGGAGGAGGCGCGCATCTTCGAGGCGCAAGCCCTGATCCTCCAGGACGCCGAGCTCATCACGCGAGTCGAAGAGCTCATCCGCCAGGATCACTTCGCGGCCGAGAGCGCCTTCGATCTCACGATCAACGACTGGCGCGTCAAGTTCGCGCGCAGCCCATCGCCGGTGATTCGCGAGCGCGTCGGTGATCTCGTCGACGTGCACATTCGCGTGCTGTCGCTGCTCCTGGGACTGCCGGATCACGATCCCGGCGATGTCCCCAAGGGCTCGAACGCCATCCTCGTCACGCACGATTTGACGCCGAGCCTCACCGTGCAGCTCGATCGTGAGGCGATCGCCGGGATCGCGACCGACGCGGGAACCGGTATTTCCCACGTCGCGATTCTGGCGCGGTCGCTCGGGTTGCCGGCCGTCGTCGGCTTGAGGGACGCCACGCAGCGGATCCACGTCGGCGACAGGCTCATCCTGGATGGCGCAGCCGGCGTGATCGCGATCAATCCCACCGATGCGGGCATCGCGCAGTATCAGGAGCGGCAGCGCCAGCTCGCCGAGCTCGACGCACAGGATGCGCTCCTCGTCGGAGAAGAGTCGGTCACGCAGGACGGCGAGCGGCTGCTACTGCGCGCGAACGTCGATCTGCCGGAAGACGCGACGCTCGCGGCGCGGAGCGGCGCCGACGGCGTGGGCCTCATGCGAACCGAGTTCATGGTCGTCGGACGCGCCACGATGCCTGACGAGGACGAGCAGTATCGCGCCTACCGCCGCGTCGTCGAAGCGTTCGATGGACACGCCGTGATCATCCGGACGTACGACATCGGCGGCGACAAGCTGCCCGTCGGCGGGTATCCGGCGGAGCCGAATCCGTTCCTGGGGTGGCGTGCGATCCGAATGTGCCTCGATCAGCCGGAGCTGTTCCGCACGCAGCTACGGGCAGTGCTCCGTGTGGCGCAGCATGGCGACGTCCGCGTCATGCTTCCGCTCATCATCACGCTCGATGAGGTGCTGCGCGCCCGTGAGCTCCTCGATGAGGCGGCACGAGAGCTGGCGTCGCGCGGGGTGCCTCACCGCGCCTCCGTGCCGCTCGGAGTCATGGTCGAGACACCCGCCGCCGCCGTTGCCGCGGACACCCTCGCGCCCCACGTCGACTTCTTCTCCATCGGCACGAACGACCTCACGCAGTACACGCTGGCCATCGACCGGGGGAACGCCAACCTGGCGTCGCGGTTCACCCCGCTGCACCCAGCCGTGCTCCGCCTCATCCACCGGATCGCGGACGTGGGTCTCGAGTACGGCGTCGACGTCGGGGTATGCGGCGAGATGGCCTCGCAGCCCCTCATGGCCTATGCGCTGATTGGCCTGGGCATCCGGCAGCTCTCGGTTGCACCTCGGACCGTCCCGCGCATGAAGCGCGTCGTTCGCGGAATTTCCGTCCGCGCGGCGACCGCAGCGGCTCATGAAGCCATGAAGGCGGGCAGCGCTGCGCGCGCGGAATCCATCTTGCGACAGAGCTTGCTCGCCGAGCTGCCGGACGCCTCCGAGCTCCTCGATGGCTTGCCCGTGCCGGAGGCCAGCACTAGCATCCAAGCCTGAGCAGGCCTGGTCACAACTCATTGTAGCGGCAACGCAACAGCGTCCGCCGCAAGGACATACGTGCGCGAACGACATCTCTTTACCTCCGAGTCCGTCACGGAGGGTCATCCGGACAAGATCGCGGACCAGATCTCCGACGCGATCCTCGACGCCATTCTCGAAAAGGATCCGAAGGCGCGCGTCGCCTGCGAGACGATGGTCACGACAGGCCTGGCCTGCGTGGCCGGCGAGATCACCACGGACACCTACGTTCACTTTCCCGACATCGTGCGCCGCACGATCGAGGAGATCGGTTACAACGACGCCACGTTCGGCTTCGACAGCAAGACGTGCGCGGTCATCTCGACGATCGACAAGCAGTCGCCCGACATTGCGATGGGCGTCGACGTGGGAGGCGCGGGCGACCAGGGAATGATGTTCGGGTATGCGACGGACGAAACGCCCGAGCTCATGCCCCTCCCGATCCTTCTCGCGCACCGCCTCACGAGAGCCCTGGCCGATCGTCGCAAGAGCGGTGACATCACCTGGCTTCGCCCCGACGGAAAAGCGCAGGTCACCGTCGCGTATGACAACGGGACCCCGGTTCGCGTCGAGACGGTCGTCGTGTCGACGCAGCACGCGGAATCGGTGTCGCAGGATCAAATCAAGAAGCAGATCATCGCCGACGTCATCGAGCCGGTGATGCCGGCCGAGCTCTTCGATAGCAAGAGCACGAGGTACCACATCAACCCGACCGGACGCTTCGTCGTCGGGGGTCCGCAGGGCGACGCCGGCCTCACGGGGCGCAAGATCATCGTCGACACCTACGGCGGCATGGGCCGCCACGGCGGCGGCGCGTTCAGTGGCAAGGATCCCTCGAAAGTCGATCGCTCGGCTTGCTACGCCGCGCGGTGGGTGGCGAAAAACATCGTCGCCGCCGGCCTGGCGAAGCGGTGCGAGGTTCAGCTCGCGTACGCGATCGGGGTGGCCGAGCCGGTGTCGGTCATGGTGGACACGTTCGACACGGGCACCGTGTCCGAGGACAGCATCATGGCCGCGGTCCGAGAGACGTTCGACCTCACGCCCCGTGGCATCATCGAGTCGCTCGATCTGCGCAAGCCGATCTACAAGGCGACCGCCGCATATGGGCACTTCGGCCGGGATCCGCAGCAGATGGGCAATGGCAAGAACGGCATGACGATGTTCTCGTGGGAACGAACCGATCGCGCCGACGCGCTGCGTCGCGCCGCGCGCTGACCGCTACCTTCTGATCATCATGGCAACGACGACGAAAGCGAAGACAACGGGCTCCACCGGCAGCGCCGCGAGCGCCGCGCAGTACGATGTGAAGGACCTCGGACTCGCCGAGCAGGGGCGGCGGCGCACCGAGTGGGCGGAGCGCTCGATGCCGGTCCTCCGTGAGATCCGCGCACGATTCGCCAGGGAGCGCCCTCTCGAAGGGAAGCGCGTCTCGGCGTGCCTGCACGTGACGACGGAGACGGCGAATCTCATGGCGACGCTCAAGGCCGGCGGAGCCGACGTGGCGCTCTGTGCGTCGAACCCGCTCTCGACCCAGGATGACGTTGCCGCGCACCTCGTGCGCGACCACGGCGTCAAGGTCTTCGCGATCAAGGGCGAGGACAACGAGACCTATTACGAGCACATCCGTGCCGCGATCGAGCACGAGCCCGACATCACCATGGACGATGGCGCGGACGTGGTCGGCGCACTGCATATGATCGCCCTCAACCGCCTCGATGATCTTCCGCCCCCGGTGCGCCGGTGGGTCGAGACCCTGTCGGCCGAGCGGCGGCGCGCGCTCCTCGGCAAGGTCATCGGCAGCACCGAGGAGACGACGACCGGCGTGATCCGCCTCAAGGCAATGGCCGTCGAGGGCGTGCTTCACTTCCCGGTGATCTCCGTGAACGACTCGTTCACGAAGCATCTGTTCGACAATCGCTACGGCACCGGACAGTCGACGGTGGACGGAATCATTCGCGCTACGAACCTCCTCCTCGCGGGCTCGACGTTCGTCGTCGCGGGCTATGGATGGTGCGGACGCGGTGTCGCGTCTCGCGCGCGCGGCGCTGGCGCCAACGTCATCGTGACGGAGATCGATCCGCTCAAGGCGCTCGAGGCGGTGATGGATGGCTTTCGCGTGATGCCCATGGAAGAGGCCGCGCCGATCGGCGACATCTTCTGCACGCTTACCGGCAACATTCACGTGATTCGCGAGGAGCACTTCCGCGCGATGAAGGACGGTGCCGTCGTCTGCAACTCCGGCCACTTCAACGTCGAGCTCGACCTCGAGGCGCTGAAGCGCATCTCGGAGCGCCCGGCGCGCGACGTGCGCGAGTTCGTGCAGGAGTTCATCGTCGGCGGGACGCGCGTGTTCGTGCTCGGCGAGGGACGTCTGATCAATCTCGCCGCGGCCGAAGGGCACCCGGCGTCCGTCATGGACATGAGCTTCGCGAACCAATCGCTGGGTGCGGAGTACCTAGTGATGAACTCGGGCACGCTCACCAAGGACGTGCACCGCGTGCCGGAGGCGGTCGACCGCGAGATCGCGCGGCTCAAGCTCGAGGGCATGGGCGCGCAGGTCGATCAGCTCACAGACGAGCAGCGCAAGTATCTTGCGTCGTGGGACATGGGCACCTGAGCCCCGTCCCGTGACGCACGGGAGCGACGCATGATCGAAGTACGCGTGGACCGCCTGGGGCTCGACAGCTCCTCCAACTCCTACGTCGTGATCCTCAAGGAGAAGCAGGGGGAACGCCTTCTTCCGATCTGGATCGGACAGCCCGAGGCGCAGTCCATCGTGATGGAGATGAACTCCGTCCGGCCCCCTCGTCCGCTCACCCACGATCTCTGCAAGTCCCTCATCCTCGGGCTCGGCGGAACGCTCAAGCGCGTGCAGATCACGAAGGTGAAGGACAACACCTACTTCGCCGAGCTGCACGTGCATCGCGGCGAGGACATCGTGCAGATCGATGCGCGACCCTCGGACAGCATCGCGATCGCGCTGCGGTTGGCCGCGCCGATCTTCGCCCAGGAATCACTGCTCACCGCGATTGCGGTCGAGGGCGGCGAGGCACTCCAGAGCGAGGAGCCCGATCTCACCCCCTCGACGGACGAGATGAGCGCCGAGCAGCTCAAGGAATATCTGGAGCGCATGAAGCCGGAGGACTTCGGAAAGTTCAACCTGTGACGGTGAATCGACGACTCGAACGGATATCGCGAGCGGCCGCCTGGCGCGGCCGCTTTTGCGTTGTGTCATGCGGACTGTTTCTCACCACGTCACTCGCAGCGCAGACGAGCAACCCTGCTTCGACCCGGCGCGTGACCGGTCGTGTCGTCCGTCCCGCGGGTGATTCCGCGTCGGGCGTCGCCGGTGCGTGGGTGGTGCTGCACCGCGTCGGCTCGGACAGCGCCGGCCCCCTCGACTCCGTTCGCACCGGTCGCGGCGGACGCTTTTCCATCCGCTTCGCGACGGGCGGCAGCGTCGACGCCATCTACTTCGTATCCGCCGAACACGCGGGAATCGCGTATTTCTCGCCGCCACTCGACGCCGCGCGCGCGGTGCAGGACACTGAGCTGGCCGTCTTCGACACGACGAGCGCACCCGTGCCGATACACGTGCGCGGGCGACACATCGTTCTCACGGCTCCCGAGAACGATCGATCACGCGAGGTCGTCGAGGTGTACGAGCTGGCGAACGACTCGAGCGTCACGCGCGTCGCAGCCGGAGAGATGCCGGTGTGGGCCGCCACGCTCCCCGATGGCGCCACTGACGTTCGGCTCGGCCAGAGCGATCTCTCGGCCGACGCGATTCGTACGGACGGCGGACGCGTGCGACTCTTCGCCCCATTGGCGCCGGGTCTCAAGCAGCTGTCGCTCGCCTACCGGCTCCACGCGCGGACCTTTCCGCTTTCGCTCCCCATTGACGCCCACGCAGATCTCCTCGAAGTGCTGCTGGAAGAGCCGAACGCGACGGCCTCAGCGCCCGGCCTCCAGCGCGTCGATCCGGTGTCGGTAGAGACGCGCACGTTCAACCGCTTCCTCGGGCAAGATGTCGCGTCAGGCGGCGTTCTGCGTATCGAGGTCCCGGGAACGTCGTTCGTATCACGTGGCATGTGGGTCCTCGTGATCGTGGTATCAGTCGCGCTGGCGATGACGCTCGTTCTCCTCCGCGTCCTTCGGCGTCGTCCAGCCCCGGCGCGGATATCGGTGCGGCCGCCCGGCGACGAGCGTCCTGCCGAGCGGCTCGCGCGACAGATCGCTGAGCTCGACGCGCGCATGGAACGCACGGCCGATCTCACCGAGACCGATCGCGCAGCGTACGCGCGCCGCCGCGCCGAGCTCAAGAGTGCGCTCGCGACCGCGCTTGACGATGAGCGCCGGCGCGGGTAGACTCACCGGACAATCGATTCCTGCGGACGGGAGTTCCGGAAGCCGGTGCAACTCCGGCGCGGTCCCGCCACTGTAACGGGCGCCACGCGCGTGCTCACGTAGCCACTGACGAAAGTCGGGAAGGCGAGCCACGTAGCCCGAAGTCAGGAGACGCCTCGCGTCCGCGCCACGTCAAGCAGACCCTCGGGAGCATGGGCTGGTGGCGACAGCGCGACGTTCCCGCGCCATCGTTCACGGGCACCTGCGACCTCTGGGTCGGGTGCCCGTTCGTGCGTCGACACGTTGGCCCGCTCGCTCGCGTTTTCCTTCTCGCCGCTCTCCTCGCCTGCGGTCGCGGCGAGCCGTCCGGCGATGCGACCGCATCACCGCTCGGAGAGCGTGACGATTTCGGCCGTGCGCTGCCCTCGTACGAGCAGCCGCCACGCCGGATTGTCTCGCTCAACCCCGCGACCACGGACCTTCTCTTCGCTGTCCACGCCGGACCGCGCGTCGTCGGGCGCTCGAGGTGGGATCTCTATCCCGACTCCGCACGGCTCGTTCCGTCGCTCGGTGACGCGCTGCGGCCGAACATCGAGGCGGTGCTCGGCGCGAATCCGGATCTCGTCATCCTCTACGCGAGCGAGGACAACCGCCTCGCCTACGACCGACTGCGCGACGCCGGCATCGATGTGCTCGCGCTGCGCATCGATCGCATTGAGCACTTCGAGCGCGCAGCGCGAATGCTTGGCCGCGTGACGGGAAACGCCGAAGCCGGCGCGCGCGTCGCCGACTCCGTGCTCGAGACGCTCGAGCGCGTGCGAGCGGCCACCCGTGGTGTCGCACGGCCGCGCGTGTTCTGGCGCATCTGGGATGCGCCACTGATCACGATCGGCCGCGGCAGCTTCCTCAGCCAGCTCGTGGACATCGCGGGTGCGCAAAACGTCTACGAGGACATTGAAGCTCCCTCGCAGCAGGTCACCTTCGAGGACGTGGTTCGACGCGATCCTGAGTTCGTGCTCGTCGGTCCGGAAGGGCACGAGACGATCTCCCGAGATCCGGCGTGGCGTGCGATCCGGGCCGTCCGCGAGGGGCGCGTTCGCGTGGTCGACACCACGCTCGTCGGCCGACCGTCAGTTCGCCTCGGCGAGGCGGCAGTGCACCTCGCACAGCTGCTGCACCCCGAGCTCGAGATCCACTGATGCGTGCCGCGCTCTGGCTCGGCGGTCTTGGTGCGCTCGCCGTCCTCTGCGTGCTCGGGATCGCGCTCGGCCCAGTGCCGCTCGCGATGAGCGAGGTTCGCGACGGCCTCGTCGGGGTTGGCGACCCGAACGCGGTCGCGATCGTGCGCGCCATCCGCTTGCCGCGCCTAACGCTCGCCATCATCGTCGGTGCCGCGCTCGGGATGGCCGGAGGCGCGCTGCAAGGCTCTCTCCGCAATCCGCTCGCCGAGCCGTATCTCCTCGGTGTTTCCGGCGGCGCGGCGGTCGGTGCGGTGCTGGCTTTTGGCGCTGGTCTCCGCGACGCGTCGACGATTCCGATCTTCGCCTGCCTTGGCGCGGGCGCCGCGGTCGGCGCGGTGCTGCTCATTGCCCGAGCGGCAGGGGGGCGCGCGGATCCCCGCGTGCTGATCATGGCCGGCGTCATCATGGGCGCGTTCGCGAATGCCGTGATCATGGTCGTTCTCGCGAACGCGCCACCGAATACCGTGCGCGGTGCCGTGTGGTGGATGATGGGCTCGGTGGCCGACGCGGGCTGGGCGCAGATCAAATGGCTTGCCGGCTACGTCGTGGTCGGCGCTGCGGCGCTCCTGTTCATGGCCCGGGACATCGATGTGCTGGCGCTTGGCGAGGAGCCGGCCGCGGCGCTCGGCATCGATGTCGATCGCAGCGCACGACGCATCTACCTGGCGAGCTCACTCCTGGCGGCAGCGACGGTGGCCGCGGCCGGGCTCATCGGATTCGTCGGACTGATGGTGCCTCACATCGTGCGCGCGTTCGGCGTGCGGCGCCACCGCGCGATCCTCGCGGGCGCGGCGCTCATCGGCGCCACGCTCCTCGTGGGTGCAGATCTCGTCGCGCGTACCGCGCTCCCGCCGGCCGAGCTTCCGCTCGGTGCGGTCACGGCGTTGCTCGGGGTGCCGTTCTTTCTCCTTCGCCTCCGGCGGCTCGGATGATCCAGTTCGACGCCGTGACCGCCGGATATCCACGCGCACCTCGTCATGCGGTTCAGCAGGTGACCATCGACGCCGCTGGCGGTGCGCTCACGGCCATTGTCGGTCCCAACGGAAGCGGCAAGAGCACGCTCGTACGCCTGCTGTTGCGGCGTCTCGCGCTCGCGTCGGGCGAGATCGCAATCGGCGGGAGGGCGCTGAATTCGTACGCGCCGCGCGAGCTGGCGCAGCGCGTCGCCGTCGTGCCGCAGCGCGAAAGTGCCGTGTTCTCGCTGCCCGTGCACGAATACGTGGCCCTCGGCCGCTTTCCTCACGAAAGTCCATGGCGCGCCGCGACAGCCCGGGACGGCGCCATCGTGGAACGCGCGATGGACGAGGCGGGCGTGACCGCGTTGGCGGGGCGCGACATCCTCGCGCTGTCCGGCGGCGAGTGGCAGCGGGCCCGCATCGCGCGTGCCCTCGCGCAGGGAGGCGACGTTCTCGTGCTCGACGAGCCGACGACCTTTCTCGACGTCGGGCACGAGATGGCGATGTTCGAGCTGTTCGCGGAGCTCTCCCGCAGCGGCCGCGCGGTGCTCGTCATCAGCCATCAGCTCAACCTCATCGCCCGATTCGCCGATACCATGGTGCTCCTGCGCGACGGACGCGTCGAGGCGACGGGACCGCCGCGCGTCGTGATGCAGGCTGCCACGCTGGAGCGCGTGTACGAGTGGCCGCTCGTCGTCACACGCGATCCGGCGGTTGGCGCTCCTGTTCTCGTCCCGTTGCGCGGACGCCGCCACTCGTCAGGCGGCTCAGCTGACTCTTCCCCGGAGCCCCCGTCATGAAGCGAATCCTTCTGCTCAGCACCGCAGTTCTCGGGACGGCAGCACAGGCGCAGGTGCCGATCGACACCGTGACGCTCGCGCCGGTCACCGTGACGGCGACGCGAGTTCCCGTCGACAGCCGCGCGACTCCGGCGTCAGTCACCGTCATCACGGGAGAGGAACTGCGCGCGCGCGGCATTACACGCCTTACGGACGCGTTGCGCGACGTGCCCGGCGCATCGGTCGTGCAATCGGGTTCGTTCGGAGCCCAATCGGCCGTGTTTCTCCGCGGAGGCGAGAGCGATTACGCGAAGGTTCTGATCGACGGAGTGCCCGTGAACGACGCGGGAGGCGCCGTCGATCTCGCGCACGTGACCGTTGGAGACGTCGAGCGCATCGAGATCCTGCGCGGTCCGGGCAGTGTGCTCTGGGGGTCCGATGCCGTCACGGGCGTCATCCAGATCTTCACCAGGCGCGCTCGTCACCCGCTGCACGCCGAAGCGTCTGCGCGCGCCGGCGGATACGACACTCGCGAAGGCTCGGCACAGGTCGGTCTCGTGCGTGGAGGAACGCGCGCCGCGCTCTCGGGGACGACGTACGACACCGACGGCATTCTCGATTTCAACAACGGCTATCGGCACCGCCAGGCTGGGCTGTCACTATCGCTTGACCCGAGTCCCGGGAGCAGCGTGCGGGCGGGCGTACGCCACTCCGATGCGACGTATCACTTTCCCACCGACTTTCTCGGCAACGTCGTCGACAGCAATCAGTTTCGCCGGGAGCAACGCCTCGTCGCGTCGGTGGGAGGCAGCGTTCCGCTCGCGTCCACGGTCACGGCGCACGTGACGGGCGCGCTGAACCTTCTCGACGCCGTCTCGGACAACGAGGCCGATCGGCCTGATGACTTCCCGTACCACGACGAGTCCGACGCTGAGCGCCGCGTCGTGGATGCGCGGCTCGACGTGGAGCTTCCACGCGACGGCGTGCTCAGCGTGGGAGCGGAGTGGACGGGTCAGCACGAGCGCAACAGCTCGAACTTCGACGCATCGAGACTGAACCGTGGGTACTACGCGCAGCTGCTCGTCGGCAGCGGCACTCCGTGGCTGGTGGCAGTTGGCGCGCGGCTCGACGACAACGAAAAATTCGGGGCGTTCGTCACCTCGCGAGCCAGCGCGTCATGGCGTCTCGCCCACAGCACGCGCCTGCGAGCAGCGTGGGGGACGGCATTCAAGGAACCGGCGTTCGCCGAGGTGTTCAGCACGTCCTTCACGCGGGGGAACGCGTCGCTCGAGCCAGAGCACTCGCGAAGCGTGGAAGCGAGCGTCGAACAGGAGCTCTTCGCTGGCCGCGCGCGCGTGACGGCAACGTGGTTCGATCAGCGCTTCCGGGACCGCGTCGATTTCATCGCGTTCCCGCCCGACTCGGCCGTGTTCGGTACGTTCGGCAACATCGGTCGGGCGAACGCGAGCGGTGTGGAGCTCGAGGTCCGGATGCAAACCGCGGCCGGCCTCGGCATACGCGCATCGTATGCCTACCTCGAAACGGAGATCACCGACGACGACTTCGGTCGGGAAGGGCAGCGGCTGCTTCGCCGTCCGGCGCACGCAACGAGCCTCACGACGTCGTACTCGCGCACGCGAAGCAGCGTGTTCGCGACGCTGCACCGGGTCGGCGCGCGCCACGACGTCGGCTACGTGCTCATGCCGTGGTACACGACCGTCGACCTCAGCGGCGAGCTGCGCCTTCTCGACAGCAGCACGCTCGCGCTCGACCTCACAGCGCGTCTGGCCAATGCGTTCGATGAGCGGTATGAGGCGATCGTGGGATACGCGGCGCCCGGGAGAATGCTGCTCGTTGGCGGCCGAGTGGCGGTTGGTGACGACATGCGGAACTGAGGCATGAGGACCGAGGAACTTCCTCGTTCCTCGTTCCTCGTTCGTTGCCCCACATAGTCTGCCCTTCGTCTGCACGACGCGTATCTTTCACGCATGCCCCTCGTGTCCACAGTCGCCATCGTGCTGCACGGCTTCGATTATTCGGAGACGTCGCGCATCCTCCGGTTGGCCACGCGTGACGCTGGGGTCCTCTCGGTGCTCGCGCGCGGTGCGCGCCGCTCCACCAAGCGATTCGGCAGCGCACTCGATCTCTTCGCCGAGGGAATGGTGCAGGTGCTGGTGCGGGAGCAGCGCGATCTTCAGACCCTGTGCGCCTTCGATCCGACGCGGTCCCGGCCCGCACTCGCCGCCGACCTCGGCCGGTTCGCCGGTGCGTCGGCGCTCGCCGAGCTCGTGCTGCGCTTCGCGACGGACGAGGTCCACGAATCACTGTTCGACGCGCTTTCCCGCTCGCTCGACGATCTCGCGGCGAGCGAGCCGTCGGACACCCGGGCGGTGACGCTCGCGGGCGCCTGGCGGCTCGTCGGCGAGCTGGGCTTTGCGCCGTCGCTCGAGGCGTGCAGCGCGTGTCACGGGAATGTCTCCATCGCGGACGCGCTGCCGTTCAGCCATGCGGCCGGTGGCGTTCTCTGTCGACAGTGCGCACGTCTCCACCCGGCCAGCCGCACACTGCCACCCGCCGAGCGTGCGCGCCTTGGCGCCTGGATGGCCGATGTGCCGACCCCGCCGCTCTCCGATGTGGACAGCCGGGCGCATCAGCGGCTGCTCCGTGAATTCCTGCGCGAGCACCTCGCGCAGGATCGTGCGCTGCGCGCGTTCGAGATGTGGGAGCAAGCGCCGTGGGGCACGACGGCGTGATTCTCGGGACGGCCGGCCACGTCGATCACGGGAAGACCGCGCTCGTGAGGATGCTCACGGGCGTCGACACCGACCGCCTCGAGGAAGAGAAGCGCCGCGGGATCACGATCGACCTCGGATTCGCTCCGCTGCGACTCGCCGACGGGCTCACGGTGGGCGTGGTCGATGTGCCGGGCCACGAGGCGTTCGTCCGCAACATGGTGGCGGGAGCAACCGGGGTCGATCTCGCGCTGGTCGTCGTCGCGGCCGATGAGGGCGTCATGCCGCAGACGCGCGAGCACCTCAACATCCTCCGCCTGCTCGGCGTCCGCGGCGGTGTCGTCGCGATCTCGAAGTGCGATCTGGTCGACACCGAGTGGCTGGAGCTCGTGCAAGAGGATGTGCGCGAGGTGCTCGCCGACACGCCGCTGGCGAGCGCGCCCATCGTGCCGACCTCCGTGGTCTCGGGCGCGGGTATACCCGATCTGCGCGACGCGATTCGCCACGTCGTGATGAGCCTTCCGCCACGCGATGGCGACGACGTGTTTCGCATGCCCATCGACCGCGCCTTCTCGCTCAAGGGCACGGGGACGGTCGTTACGGGCACGGTATGGAGCGGAGCACTCCAGCGCGACGCGACGGCGCGTGTCCTTCCCATCGGGCTCGGCGTCCGCGTGCGCGGTCTTCACTCCCACGGAGCGCCGGTGCCCATCGTCTCGACGGGGATGCGCGCGGCGGTGGCCCTCGCCGGCGTCGAAGTCGCCGACCTCGAGCGCGGCCAGGTCCTGGTTACCGATGAGATCTGGTCGCCATCCGCCGTCCTGCTCGCACACGTCGAGCTCCTCCCAACGGCTCGCCGCGCCATGGGCCCGCGCACCCAGCTGCGATTCCATCTCGGCACCGCGGACGTCGGCGCCCGCGTCATCGGCGCGGGCGGTACGCTGCGGCCGGGAACGCGCGGGGCGGCCCGAATCGTCCTCGACGGGCCGGTGATCGCGCGAGCGGGGGACCGGTTCGTTCTGCGCGGAGAAACGCCCGTGGTCACGGTCGGCGGCGGCGTCGTCGACGATCCGGCGCCCCTGGGCCGCAGGGCACGCCCGTGGCGCGAGGCAGCACCGACGCCCGCTGCGCGCCTCGAGCGTCACCTCGCCGACGCAGGCCCTCGGGGCGTGGCGCTTTCGACCCTCGCGGTTCGACTCGGGGCGCGGCCGGACGACGCGCGGCTGCTCGCCGACGCGACGCTCGCGTTAGGCGCGCGCCGCATCGGCGACCGCGTCTATTCGGACGCCGCGGTCCAGGAAGCCCGCGGCGCGCTGTTGGCCCTCGTCGACCGACACCATGAGGTCGCGCCGCTCGAGCCGGGGGCGCCGCTTCAGGCCATTCGTGCGCGCGTCGCGTCAGCGGCGGAGTTGGCCGATGCGGTCGTCCGTGACGCAGTGGCCGCGGGGGAGGTTGTCATCGACCGCGGCCTCATTGCACGAGCAGGCTGGTCGCCGCGGCTCACGGAGCAGCAGCAGTCGCTCCGCGACCGTCTCGTCGAAACGCTGGAACGAGCGGGACGGGAGCCGCCGAGCGCCGGGGAGCTCGCCGCGGTGCATGGCGGCGATGTCGTGCCCCTGTTGCGGCTGCTCGAGCGGGACGGCCTGCTCGTTCAGGTCGAGCCGGATCGCTGGTTTGCCAGGACCGCCGTCGACGAGCTCGTGAGTCAGCTCCGGGCGGGGATGCCGGCGGAGCGGGAGTTTACACCGTCGGAGCTTCGGGATATACTCGGGTTCTCCAGGAAGTTCCTCATCCCCTTCCTGGAGTTCTGCGACCGCAGTCACATAACGGAACGGCGCTCGTCAGGCAGGGTACTCCTAGGTCCATAGTTTGCTCACGGATGTGTGGTTGGCTTGCTTGACACCGTCCGAGCCGCATCCTATGTTCGCGATCAACGCAGGCATTCGTACCACCTGTTTCCAGGAGCGGGAGAGAAGCCTCTTACTTCGTCAGTCTGGAGAAGGCGCATGATGCACCGATGGGCAGCACTCTGTGTGCTAGCCCTAGGCGTACTCGTACCGACGATCGGGCAGGCCCAGGCCACGCAGGACCCGCCGCCGGCTCGTGAGCGCCCCGGAGTTGAACTGGGTCAAAACTATCCAAACCCGTTCAACCCGACCACGACGATCCCGTTTGTCATCGGTGACCTGGCGACCTGTCAGGACACCGACAGGGAGCACGTGGTGACCCTGAGGATCTACAACATTCTGGCGCAGCTGGTCGCAGTGCCAATCCTTCAGGGTACGGGGCAACAGCTCGTGAATCTGCGGTTGAGATGCGGGACGTACACGGCGTACTGGGACGGCCACTATCTCAACTCTTCGCGCGAGGTAGCCTCGGGCGTGTACCTCTATCGCATCGAGGTCGACGGAGAGGTCAAAGTGAAGAAGATGATCGTCAGCAAGTGACGTCTGGCGGCGCGCATGAGTGGCAACGCGGTGACGGCTTCGGCCGTCACCGCGTTTCTTCTTGGAGTGGTGCGACGCCGCTCTCCACTGACACCGAGTCGCCCGTCACCGAGAGGAGCTTGCGATTGATCGCCGTCCAGATGGCCGCCGCGTGCGTCGCATCGCTGCCGTACCGTCGGGCGAGCTCCGCGAGCTCCGCCGTCGTAAGGCCTTGCTCTTGCAACACCTGACGTCGCGCGCTGTCGCGCGCTGCTTCCGTGAGCTCCCCGTTGCGCTCGACGGCGTACAGGCGGGCCATCGTCGAGACGAACGTCGAATCGTCCACCGCGGACGCATCGCCCATCCGCCCGCACGCCGCGATCGACACGATCAGAACGCAATGTCGCACTGTCATCCGGATCTCCATGGGGCGCGAACGCTAGACCGCTCCGTCGTGCGGGTCAAGCAGCCGTGACATCGCTCGGCGAGCAGAGCCCCACCGCCGAGCATCGCATCGGACGGCCGTTCGTCACGCCGACGGGGCGCATCCTCAGTCGAGGGCGCCGCGCGCTCCGGGCGCGCTATTGGGTTGCGTGGCGCGCGGGGTCCCGCCGCAGTACCGGGCGCCCCGGCATCCAGCGC
>JBQTHJ010000063.1:0-29243 GCA_052389995.1 Gemmatimonadaceae bacterium
CCGTGCCTCCAGCTGCTCCGGCGTGAACCGCGGCGGTCTCCAAGTTGCCATCTCGACCTACGACTGCAAACGTCACTGGCACGTCATGCAAATTTCGTGAAGCTCAATAAGAGGGGATTAACATCGCATGATGAGTCAGTGAGGGGCGGCCCCTAGCGGCGCGTGCCCGGACCTCGCTATTGATAAATGCTTCCGCCGGCCCCGAGGTGGCGAATGGCTGACTCGACACGACAGCGGATGCGATCCGAGGAGTACAACCGGTACGTCGATATCGCGGCGGGAGCGCGATCGGCGGCGGAGCTGGCGGAGTTACGCGCCCAGCTGCGGAGCACCTGGCCGGAGGACGCCACGGCGCAGCTCCTCGCGGAAGTGCTCTACGATCAGGAGCAGTCGTTCGACGCGCCCGACGGGGCGCGGGCGCAAGCCGGCGCCGTGTGGCACGACGACCCGACGCTGCTTCAGCATCGCCGCACCCGGCGCTTTATCGTGGACCCGTCGGCTGAGGAGCATTCGGACGGGCCGACACAGCCCCCACCGGGAGGGGCTGCCTAACGGCTGGCGGGATCAGGCCGGCGGGTCTCGCCGGTCGTCTTCTGGCGGCTTGATCTCAGTGCGCCGCGCGGGGGCCTCGACCGCGGCGGCCAGCAGCTCCTGAAGCTTCGCCTCCGACATCGTCATCCAGTCAGTGGGATAGTGCGGAAGCCGGCGCCGCAACGTCTCGTCGAGCGTCTCGAACGCGAGCCACCCCTGCTCGAACTCGCCCAGGCTCGACTCGCGCTTCCCGGTACGAGCGGCCCGCGGCGTAACCGGCCACACCCGCCACTCGCGCCCCTCGCTGTCCACGAATTCCCGAAGCCCGTGCATGCCGGCCTGATCGCCGAGGCGCTTGCGCTCGCGGCGACGCTTGCGCAGTGACACGACGTCCTTGGCGGCGCGCGCGGCGGCGAGGAGCGAGTCACTCAGCTTGGCGATTTGACCGGTCGGCTCGTCGGAGAGCTCGTCCGGCTCCGGGGAGCAAGCCTCCTTCAGCTTTTCGGCGAGCTCCGCTTCGGTTTGATGAAGGGCGACACCGAGGGGATCGGATGGGGGTGTCGGGACGGTCATGGGGTGGTGACCTGCGACGTGTAAGCGTTGACGAGGAGCTGGACCGGACGATCTGGCGCAACCCTCGTGCCTCGCGCCATCGAGGCCTCGTCAGGCGTCATCACCGCGCCGGCGCCGGTGCGCGGTGGGGTTGTCCGAAGTCGGTCTCGGGAAGGACCGATACAGCAAGTCCGCCAGCTCGTTCTCGGACAATCGGGCCCATTCATGCGGCCAGGTGCGTGTTTCGAGCGCGCGTGAGCCGGAGGTGAAGCGCAAGACCAGGCGCTGCCGCTCTGGCGAGGTGGTCTCGATCTGCTCGTTCACCGTCCAGTACCGCCCGGTCGGATACCGGAAAGTGCGAATCGTCGGCCCGGGCTCGAGGGAGAGCGGCGCGTGCGGCGACGTCGGCGTATCGGTCTGCGACGGCTCGGCGCGCTCGAGCATCTTTTCCAGCTCCGCTTCCGACGCGCTGTCCCAGCCAGGGGGGATCGGAGACAGGCGACGTTTCTCGCCGCCGCCGGCTGGCTCGAACGCCAGCCAGCCATGAATCATGCTCTGGAGATAATCCTCGGCGCGAGTGGCGCCATGGAGTTGATCGGGCCTTATGTCCCACACTCGCCAGCGGCGGCCGTCAGCATCGGAAAACTCCCTCAGCGCCATGGGACCGCCGCGGTGCAGAACGCGTACCGGGCAGCCGCGTCAGGGCCTCATTTCGTGCGCACCCGGAAGGGCACTACTCGCTCAGCTCCATCCCATTGCAGCCGAAGGAGATTCGTACTGCCTTCGGATTCCGCTTTCGATGGTAAAGACCTCCACCGTCGATGGTAGCGATCGAACGGTCATTCGTACCGGACACGCCGGCGGGAAATGCCTCATCTCGGGCGCTGAGGTCGGCGTGGCCGCGGCGACCGCCGCTGTCCTCCAGGGGCGGCCGCCGAAGCGGCGCGTTAGGCTGGACGCCGGGCCGGTGGGTCGCTAGTCTCGCGCGCATGTCGATCGTTCGAACGGCGCTGCTCCGGGCGTCTCGGAGTGAGTGGCTCGCCAGCCAGTTTCGCCGGCGAGAGTTCACGCGCCGGGCCGTGCGGAGCTTTCTCCCGGGTGAGGACCTCGGCACCGCGCTCGACACCGCGACTACGCTCGCGTCCGACACTCTCGGTTCCGTCATCACCAACCTCGGCGAGCAGGTGACGACGCGAGGCGAGGCCGCCGCGGTGCGCGAGCACTACCTCGGTGCCCTCGATGCCATCACGGCCCGCGCGCTGCCCACGCACCTGTCGGTGAAGCTCACGCACCTCGGCCTCAATGCTGGGCGAGACGCCTGTGCGTCGGATGTCGCACGGCTGGCGGGGCGTGCCGGGGAAGTCGGCTCGTTCCTCTGGATCGACATGGAGGAGTCGCACTACGTCGACGCGACGCTCGGCATCTTTCGCGAGCTGCGTGCGTCGCACCCGAATGTCGGGCTGTGTGTCCAGGCGTACTTGCATCGGACGCCGATGGATCTGGAGACGCTGCTCCCGCTCAAGCCGGCGATTCGCCTGGTGAAGGGCGCGTATCGGGAACCGGCGGCGCGCGCTCTGGCGCGCCGTCAGGACATCGACGCGGCGTATCTCTCCCTCGGCCGGCGATTGCTCGATCAGGCGGCGCGAGGTGCATCGCTTCCGGTGTTCGGGACCCACGATACGCGATTGATCGAAGCGCTCCGCATGCATGCGAGCGGACGACGCCTCGTGCCTTCGGCGTTCGAGATCCACATGCTCTACGGCATTGCGATGCAGACGCAGCACGCGCTCGCCGCATCCGGCGTTCGCGTGCGAACGCTCATCAGCTACGGAACGAACTGGTTTCCGTGGTACATGCGCCGGCTCGCCGAGCGGCCCGCGAACATGTGGTTTGTGGTGCGGAATGCCTTTCGGTAGCTCGCCGTTCGCGATGGGGAGCGATCGTGAGTGAACACGTGACGGCCACGCCGATCGTCGCTCGCGTCCTTCGCCCCTTTCAGCGCTTCGCGCGGACGGAGTCGGCCGGCGGGATCGTGCTGCTCCTGTGTACGGCAATCGCGCTCATGTGGGCGAACTCCGCGTGGAGCGAGAGTTATCACCATCTGTGGGAGACGCCTATCGGCATCAGCGTGGCCGGGCGCGCGCTCGATCTCACGCTCCATCACTGGATCAACGATGGGCTGATGGCGGTGTTCTTCTTCGTCGTCGGGCTGGAGATCAAGCGCGAGATGCTGGTGGGAGAGCTCTCCTCCCCTCGTCAGGCAGCGTTGCCGGTCGCGGGCGCCCTCGGCGGGATGGTCGTACCGGCCCTTTTGTACGCGGCGCTCAACTTTGGTGGACCGGGAAGCGCGGGATGGGGGATTCCCATGGCGACGGACATCGCGTTCGCGCTCGGCGTGCTCGCGCTGCTCGGTCCTCGTGTTCCGGTCGCGCTCAAGGTTTTCCTCGCCGCTCTCGCCATCGCCGACGACATCGGTGCGGTGCTCGTCATCGCCCTCTTCTACACGAGCGAGATCTCGTGGGCGAGTCTTGGAGCGGGGGGAGTGATTCTCGCGACGCTCGTGGCGCTCAACGCGTCCGGCATCCGGCGGTCTGCGGTGTACATCACGCTCGGTATTCTCCTGTGGCTCGCTTTTATCCAGTCCGGCGTGCACGCGACGGTCGCCGGCGTGCTGCTCGCGATGACCATTCCCGCACGCACGCGATTGCACGAGGACGAGTTCCTGCACATCGCCCGGAGTGCGATCGGCGAGTTCGAGGCCGCATGCCAGCCAGGGGAAACGGTGCTCACCAATCGCGGGCAGCAGGAAGCGATCGAGGCGCTGGAGCACGCAAGTGAGGAAGCCCAATCACCATTGCTGACCATGGAGCGCCGGCTCCATGGCATCGTTGCGTTCGTCATCATGCCCCTCTTTGCGCTCTCGAACGCGGGACTCGAGCTCGGGGGAAATCTCTTCGCTTCGCTCTCGATTCCAGTGACTGCCGGCATCGCGCTCGGCCTCGTGCTGGGCAAGCCGATCGGGATCACGCTTTTCGCTTGGGCGGCGGTGCGGACCGGTCTAGCGACGCTTCCGGAGCAGGTCGCGTGGCGCACGCTGCACGGCGTGACGTGGCTCGGCGGGATCGGATTTACGATGTCGCTGTTCATCGCGAACCTGGCGTTCAGCGACGCGGCGCTACTCGACTCGGCGAAGGTGGGGATCCTCGCGGCGTCGTCGATTGCGGGAGTGGTCGGATGGGTGATCCTGAGGAGGCGCGACCGGTAGCGATCGCTGCATGCGGGATACGGAATGCGGAATCTGAATCCGCATTCTGGTCCTACCCCCAGCTCGCTCTCTTCTGGAGCCGCGCTTCGATCCAGCGTCGCGGGTGACCCCACTCGCGCGTCAGGAAATAACGCGGAGGCTCGTAACACGCCTCGGCGGTCAGGGGGCCGGGAAAGTGATCCCCGGCCGCGTCCCTTCGAACGAAGAACGCGTTGAGCCCCGTGCGCTCGCAGGCGACGAGCGCGTAACCGCGTTCGGCACCGAGTCGCTCGAGGGATTTCAGGCTCGCGCCGAAGTACGATGACTCATCCCACACCGCCTCGGCATCGTACGGCACTTCCCATTCGTCCGACGCTGGTATCGAGGCGTTGTATTCGATCACGACCACGCGCGGGCGAAACTCGGCGAGCGCACGCCAGACGTGTGACGTGTTGCGGTCGACGTCGATCGAGAGAACATCGAACTCGGCCGGTACGCGCGCGTCATGCAGGAGACGTGGTGCGTTCTCGCGCGTGACGAACGACCGCACCAGGGTGAGCTGCGCGCTCGACAGCTCGGCGGCGAATTGCGTGCGAATCGAGTTCCCCGCGCGCGGGTCCGCTTCGACCCACACGCCCTTCCACCCTTGTCGCATCAGGTAGACGGTGTTTCCCTCGATGCCGTGGCCGGCGCCAATCTCGACGAAAAACCGATTGGTCGTCCCGATGCGGCGAGTGATCTCGCTGATGATTCCGTCTTCGCCGTTCTGAGAGAAAACCTGCGCCTCGAAGTGCGCGAGGTGGCGCGGGTCCGCGTATCGCGGCGTTTGCAGCAGGTGAAGAAGGTAGAGCTCCTGCTGAATGCGGTGCCGTGCCTCCTCAGCCGAGCGGCGTGTCCGCTCCTCGTGAGATGGCTTGAGCAGCCGACGGAACCCGGGAAGCGATCGGAGGCTCAAACGCATCGAAGCGCCGTGGTGACGATGAAACGCTGAGGGAACGGCCGCTAATGTGCGCGCCGTGCGGCTGAAGTCAACGCTGCGCGTGTATGCCCTCGTCGACCGTCTCTTTCGCCACGAAGCCGCATACATGACGGCGACGCTCACGCGCATTCTGGGAGCAGGGCGTATCGAGCTCGTGGAGGATGTCGTGCAGGAAGCGGTGCTCGCGGCATTGGGACACTGGCCACGCGACGGTATTCCGGTGAACCCCACTGCATGGCTCGTGCAAGTCGCCAAGCGGCGAGCACTCGATGTGATTCGCCGCGAGCGGATGACCGACGCGCGCGAGCGCACGGTCCAGGAGGAAGTGGAGCGCTGGGGTACGGGCGCGCCCCGAGAGACCAGCGACGATCCGGTGCTGCTCGACGATCAGCTCCGGATGATCTTCACCTGCTGCCACCCTGAGATTCCTCCCGACACGCGCGTCACGCTGACGCTCAAGCTCGCTGGCGGGTTTGGCGCATCCGAGATCGCGCGCGCATATCTGGCCGAGGAGACGGCGATCCATCAGCGACTGGTGCGGGCGAAGCGACGCATTCGCGAAGCGGGCCTGGCCTACGCGGAAGCGGCGGAGGTAATCGGCGGGTACTTCGCCATCGAGGCGGCCGATTACGACGAGGCGGTGGCGATCGCGCGAAGCTGCCCGCACATCAAGTACTCGGGGCGGATCGAGGTGCGTGAGGTCGACGTCGTTTGATCTCGTACTGTAAGAGCGTGGGAACACGAATTGACACGAATCCGAACCTCAATACCGCACGAATACGGCAACTGCGAACGGACTTGGGAACTGTAATGGCGGGCACGATGTGCACCCGGCCGTTCGCCGAAACCTGAGTCGGGGGCGCGTGTACAACGGCTCCTGTAGTTGCCGTATTCGTGCCGTATTGGGTTCAGATTCGTGTTGACTCGTGTTCCAACGCCCTTGCGGTTGCTGTTAGCACTTGTCTGCGGTTCCTCCGCTAGTCCTCGATCACGATATTGCGCGAAGTACCGGCCGCCGTGCGGCCGGCCGCGGTGACGCTGACCGAGATGCGCCAGGTTCCCGTCGGCCGGTCGCGGAGGTCGAGCGTGACGCTGCCCGCCGTGGAGTGGCTGGCGGGCGCGTCGGTCTCCCAGTGCATTTCGACGGTCTGCGGCTCGTCGCGGAGACCGAGCCGCTCCGCGAGGCGGCGTCCAAATGAGGCGCGCACGCGGGAAACAGTGACCGTCACCCGCGGGGCCTCGATCGCGACGCCGTAGATCTCCCAATAGAGCGTCACCTGGCGGTTCTCGCCGAGCCGTCCGTCAGGAAGCAGGCGCTGAAGCACCTCGTCGAACGTGCGCGGCCGCTCGCCTGGGGAAAGCAGCAAGATGTCCGACACGGCGATGTCGTCGGTAAATCGCGCACCGCGCAACCCGGACCGTGCGCGTGCCGCGGCGCGCGACTTCGCCGCGAAAAGCTCGAGGCTCGCGAGGTGATCGCGAATGGGAGCGCGGACGGTCAGCACTCCACGCGACCCCGACGTGTCGGATCGAACGAGCTCGCGATAGCGTCCGTCGTCGCGCGAGAGCACGAGCGCCGCTCGCGCGACTCCATCGCTGAAAAGCGTATCGTCGGTTGCGTCCCAGGCGGCCACGACGAGAAGCGAATCGCCGCGACGAAGCTGCGCGATCTGATGCCGCACCGAGCGCAAGGGCGCCGCGAACGGATGCGCGTAGTGCGCGCTCGCGCGCGGACGGCGAAGGTGCCAGTTGCCGTCGCTCGCATCGTAGGGCGACTCGAGCGCGTCCGCATCCGGGAAGAAGTCGTACGCCGGATTTGGCTCGTGCCCGGTGAGGGCCATCGAAAAGCCGCCCTGCGTGGGGGATCGCTCGTCCATGCGATCGCGCGACCACGCGACCGGCCAGGCGTAACGGACCACGATCTCGCGCATGTCGTTGCCCCACCCGAGCGGGTGGGATGCGCGCCACCGGTCATGAAGAACGGCGAAGGCGCGTCGCGCGAAGTGCTCGCTGCGCAGCTCGTTCCCGTCGATGGAGTGCAGCGGATCCGCGAGCCACCAGAGTCGCTCGTTCAGCGCACGTCGCTCGTCGCATGGCGTGCGCTCGATCAGGTTCTCGGCATCGCCATCGAGCAGCGACTCGACATCGGTCCACCGGCATCGCGTCGAATCGGGCATGGTCGCGAGCGCGCGCCTGAACGATTCCTCGGCGGGCACGAACTTGTGCGACACGTGCAGCGCGAGACCAAGCAGTGCATCGCACCACCATGTGACTTCGTCGTCGCGGCATTCACGCGCCGCCTCGACGGCTGCGGTGGTGTCGCCCGCTTCGATGGAATACCAGACGAAACGCGAGCGCAGCCACGCATCAGCGGGCGCGACCCGAACCGCTGAGCCGAGCGTGGCGAGCAGCGATCGACGCAGCTCGGCGATCTCCACCGGTTCCGCGGGCGGCGGTTTCGTATCGTCGGCTTCGCCCGCTGCATAGCGATAGCGGCCGATGATGATGTCGCCGGTACCGCCCACGGAGGATGGGATGTTTGGCAGGAGCGTCAGGCGGCGCTGCTCGAACCGGCGGGCAGAGCGCTCGGCATCGCGCCGTACAGTCGCCGAGTCTGCGGACACTGCGCGCGGGGAGGCGTCACCCTGGCCGTGCGCAGACAGCGGGAGCCCGAGCGGAATCGTGGCGAGGAGGGCGACGGCCGAGCTTCGCATGACCCTTCAAGCATGCACGGTGTACCGGAAACGCAAAAGGAGTGAGGCTATTCCTCACTCCTTTGGCGTTGTCCATCGATGGCCGTTCTACGGTCGGCGGAGCGCCAGCGGGCCGTTCTGCGTACGGGCGCGAATCGTCGGGCCGCCGTCACCCAGCGTGGTCGTTATGCGCTTCTCGATCCCGCGGCCAGAGACCATGATCGGAAATCCGATCGACATGGGACCGTTCGTGGTTCCGGTCTCGAGCTGGGCGTTGTACCCCTCAGGCACGTACAGCACCATGGGCCCGTTCTGCGTCTCCGCGTCGAGGCCCGCTCCGCGCCACCGGCTTCCACTGAGCCTCACCGTGAGGGGCCCGTTCTGGGTGCGGGCCCGAACGTCACCTGCCAGGTCGCGAATCGAGATGGGGCCGTTCGTGGCGCGCACCTCGATGTTCCCCTCGAGCTCCGCCAGCGAGATTGGACCGTTGTGCGTCTCGGCGCGGACGTTGGTCTGGCGCGGGACGTAGATGATGAAGCTGACGTTCCAGTTGGCGTCGCGATCCGAGGACGGCCCGGTCGCCGACACGCTTCCCCGTTCGGCCGAGATGCGGACCTCGCCCGCGAGCGCTCTGGCCTGCTCCTCCGTGCGCGCGACGGCCCGGATCCTGGTCTTCACGTGAACGCTGTCCCGGTCCCACCCGCGGACGGAGACGCCGCCGTTCTGGTTCGGCTCAGCCGTGAGCATGCTTCCGGCGGTCTGGCGGTAGCCGGTATTCCTGATCTCGCAGTGGGCCACGCGCCGGCGACGCTCGTAGCCCTCACAGTCCTCGAGCCACTCGTCGTCGTCCTGCTGCGCGTACAGCCCTGGTGCCGCGAGTAGCATCGCGGCGAGAAAGAGCACTTTCATCGATTCCTCCATTAGTCGCGCAGTCAGACATTCGAATGAGGCCAGGGGTTTGGAGCCGTCCGTTCGAGACCCCTTCCGGCGGTCGGCAGTCGGGCTTGCCGGCTCCCCGGCGTGCTCTTCCCTCCTGCTGAATCGTCCTACATCCTGAGGTAGACACCGAAGCATAACGATCACCGGAGCCGGTCCCATGTCCGTCGTCGTCAGCTGCCGCTGCCGCAACACCTACACCCTCAAGGACGAATACGCCGGGCAGCTGGTGGAGTGCCCGCAATGTGGTGCGGTCAACAAGGCGGGCCAGAGCTCGCTCACCCCGAGGTCGCAGGCCGACGCCGCGTTCGAGAGGGACATCTTTCTCCTCCGACAGAAGCACTTCGCCATCAACCAGAAGTACGCCGTCTCGGACGAGCAGGGGAATCCCCTGGTCTACGTGGAGCGTCCCACGTACATCTTCCGCACGATACTCGCCCTGCTCGGTGCGTACCTCGTGACAATGGCGGTGTACCTGCTCGGGATGGGGCTCGCGCTCAGTGCGGGCTCGCAGGGTGCGGACGGGGCTCCCGCCGTAATCGTGCTGCTGGTGGCGCCGGTCATTTTCGTCGTCGTCGCCATGGCGCTCTCCAAGAAGCGCCACGTGACGTTCTACCGCGACGAATCCAAGACGCAGAAGCTGTTCGACGTGCTCCAGGACAGGAAGGTGCAGTTCCCCATGCGCACCTACACGGTGCGCGATGCGAGCGGGAAGCCCCTCGCCTCCTTCAAGAAGAACTACCTGTACAACCTCTTCCGCAAGCGGTGGGAGATGCGCACGACCGACGGAACCGTCCTCTGCGTCGCAAAGGAGGATTCGATCATCCTCTCCCTCCTGCGACGCGTGCTCGGCCCCCTGTTCGGCCTGCTGCGCACCAACTACCTCATCACCCGCGGCACGGGCGACACGGTCGTTGGAGAGTTCAAGCGGAAGTTCACGATCCTCGACCGCTACGTGCTCGACCTCGGCGCCGACCGCCGACGTGATCTCGATCGCCGACTGGTGCTGGCGCTGGGTGTCATGCTCGATACCGGCGAGCGCCGATAGCGCATGATCGAGGGGGAAGGCCAGGGGGCTCCGGGCCAGCAGCCGATCCGGATCACGGCGGACATGCTCGAGCCCGAGCCGCCGCCGGATCCCCGCATCGATTTCGAGCAGGGGATGAGCTACGCGCCCCCGGCGACGCTGCTGCTCATCGTCGCGATCGGTGTGGTCTTCGCCTGGGAGCTGAGTGTCGAAGCGCTAAAGGACCAGCCAAGCATCATTGCCGCGGGAGCGCTGGTACGGGAGCGCGTCGTCCAGGGTGAATGGTGGCGGCTGCTTTCGGCGACATTGCTTCACGGGGGCGTCGAGCACCTCATTGGCAACGCCGTATCACTCTACATCCTCGGAATGGCGAGCGAGCACGCCTACGGAACGCGATCGATGCTGCTCGTCTACCTGGTGAGCGGCGTCGCGGGCTCCTTGCTCAGCGTTGCCAACGGGCCGGGTCCCTCGGTCGGTGCGTCGGGCGCGATCTTCGGCCTCATGGGCGCAGTCCTCGTGCTCTTCTGGAAGCACCACGATGATCTGCTCGTGCGCGACAAGCGCATCGGCGTCGTCATCGCCGTCTGGGCTGCGTTCACGATCGCGACCGGCTTTGTCACGCCCATGATCGACAACGCCGGCCACGTGGGCGGGTTGCTCGGTGGGATGATGACGGCCTGGGTGATGCGGCCGAAGATCCTCGAGCGGAAACTCGTCTATATGGCGCGGCCGACGTACCGCCTGCGCTAGACGCTCGCTTCTAACCGGTATTGCGAAGTCCCTGCGCGACGCCGTTCAACGTCGTTCCGATTGCGTCGTTCAACGCCTTCGCGCTCGCCACGCCCTCGCCCCGCGACCGCTTCCGCTTGAGGAGCGAAATCTGGAGCAGTGAGAGCGGGTCGACGTACGGATTGCGCAGCGCGATGGACGTGCGCAGGACATCGTTGTCGGTCAGCAGCTCGTGCGCGTCGCGGATCGCGAGCACCGCCCGCACCGTACGATGAAATTCCTCGGCGAGCCGATCCAGCAGGGCGACGTTTCCGCCGAGATGTGTGACGTACGCGCGCGCGATGTCGAGATCCGTCTTCGCGCAGACCATCTCGACCTTTCCAAGGAAGTCATCGAAGAACGGCCACGCGACCGCCATCCGACGCAGCAACGCCAGGCCGTCCCGCTCCGAGGTAGCGCGCTCGAGCGCAGTTCCGACGCCGAGCCATGCGGGAAGCATGAGCCGGATCTGTGTCCAGCCGAACATCCAGGGGATCGCGCGTATGGAGTCCATCGTGTGCGATGATCCTTCCCTGTACACCGGCCTCGATCCGAACTGAACGTGTGCGAGCTCTTTCACCGGCGTGGTCCGCTGCATCATCTCGAACACGGCCTGGTCCTCGTGTACGAGCGAGCGGTAGACCGGGAGCGCGTCGGCCGACATGCGTTCCATGGCTTCGCGAAACCGTTGCTCTTCGCCGGGAGCAAGGTCCTTTCGCCAATCGGCGAAGGCGTGGAGGAGCGTACCGGCGACGTTGACCTCGAGCGAGCGCACGGCAATCGGCAGCAGGCCGAACTGCTGCGATATGATCTCGCCCTGCTCCGTAATCTTGATGTGTCCTCGCACCGTGCCGGGCGGGAGTGCTGCGAGCGCGCGCCACACCGGCGAGCCGCCGCCGCGGCCCACCGTACCGCCGCGTCCATGGAAGAGTGTCACCTCGATGTCTGACGAGTCGGCGAGCGCCGCGATGTCCTCCTGCGCGCGGTACAGCGCCCACGCGGCGGGGAGGAGTCCTGCGTCCTTCGCCGAATCGGAGTACCCGATCATGATCTCCTGCCGCCGGCCGCGTGCTTCGAGCTGCCGGCGATACACGGGGTCGTCGAGGAGCTCGCGGACGACACCGGCCGCATGCTCGAGGTCGTCGAGCGTCTCGAACAGCGGCACGACGTCGATGCGCGACTCCGGCGTTTCGCTGGCGAGATCGACCAGGCCCGCTTCGCGCGCGAGAAGCAGCACGCGGAGCAGATCATCCGTTCCCCGCGCCATCGAGATGATATACGTCCGCGCCGCTGCGTCCCCGGCCTCCTCCTGGATCTGGCGCATGACGTGGAACACGTCGAGCGTGCGAAGCGTGTCCTCATCGAGGGGCACGTGCGCGCCGACGAGCGGCCGGCGTCCTGCGAGCTCGCGCCGCAGGAGCTCGGCATTCGGCTCGCCGAGTCCGACGGCGGCTGCGACGCTGGCGACGGCCCGCGTGTGAACATCCGCGTGATCGCGCACGTCCATCAGAAACCCGTGCATTCCATGCGCGCGCACGCGGGCAAGTAGAGGATCGAGATGGGCTTCACGCGCGCGCGTTGCACCGGCGGCATCCAGCGCGGCCCTCACGAGAAGGAGGTCACGCTCGAACGCCCCGGCATCGGCGTACGCCGCCGGCTCCGACGCCAAGCGCCCTGCGTCACGTGCGGCGATGAGCCGCCGCGTTGCCTCCAGGCGCGAAGCGATGAACGACAGCTTGAGTCGAACAGGCTCATGCTTGTTGCGGCGCCGGTTTGCGCGCCACACGTCGGGCAGCTCTTCGCGGTCGCGCCCGAGTGACGCGGTAAGATCCTTCGGCACCGGCGCGAGGAGATCCGAGAGTGAGAGCCGCTCGACGAGCGTTTCGACATCGCGCCGGTGAAGCGCCAGAATCGCATACGCGGCGCGCCGCGCGGTGGCGAGCGTGACGTCGGGCGTCACGTACGGATTGCCATCGCGGTCGCCACCTACCCACGACCCGAAACGAACCGGTACGAACTCATCCAGGCGCTCGCCGAATTCCTCGGTGAACGCACGCAGCGTCTCCTCACGGACTCGTGACGCGGCGTCGACGAGGCGATCCTCCAAATACCAGAGCGCGTTGCCAACCTCGTCCATCACCGACGGCCGGTCGCGCTGCACCTCGCCCGTGAGCCAGAGCAGCTCGATCTCCGCCTCGAGCTCGCGGTCGATCTCACGCTGTCTCCATTCGGCCGCACGATCGTGCGCGAGCAGCAATTCGCCGACGCGCGCCTGAAGCGCGAGCAACGTTCGGCGCGTCGATTCGGTGGGATGTGCCGTGAGCACCGGGCGTACGTCGAGGCAGCGCATGACGCGCGCGACCTCCTCGGCGGTGCGCCCCTCGCTGCGAAGACGCCGCATGACCCACCGGGAGGATCCCGGCTGCGGCTCGGCCTCCTGCTGCTCCAGATGCGCGTCGCGCCGCCGCACGCGGTGCACCTGCTCGGCCGTGTTGATCAGAAGGAAAAAGAGCGTGAAGCCGCGCGCGACGATGGCGGCGAGCGGGAGCGGCAGCGCGTCGAAGTTGGCGAGGAGCTCATCCAGCGTCGGTGCTCCGGGCTCTCCGCGGCGACGGGCCCGGCAGGCGCGACGCACGCCCTCGACTGCGCGAAACGCCTCCTCCCCCTCGAGTCGCCGAATGACGGCGCCGAGCGTCGAGGCGAGGAGCCTGACGTCGTCGTGAAGCGGGAGATCTTCGGGACGTGTCTCTGGCATCTAGAGGGATCCGGGCGCCTTGTCGCATGTACACGACAGTCGTGACCGCTCGATCGAGCGTGCGGTATACGTCACGTGCGAATAGGCGCGGTGTATCGGCGCACTTTCGGGGCCGTTACATGGCGCGCCCCTTGCCCCGCGATACCACGCCCCCGGCCCCTGAAGACGCAAGAGGATACAAATGACGGCTCGCGCCACCGAGCGGGTGCAAGTCACCGGTGCTCGCACGCCCGATTCCGAGCGCGTCCTCACCGACGACGCGCTCGAATTCGTGGCGCGCCTGCACCGCGAGTTCAATTCGACGCGCGAGGCGCTCCTTCGGGCTCGCACCGAAAGGCAGCGTGAGCTCGATTCGGGCGCGCAGCCTGATTTCCTGACGTCTACCGCCCACGTTCGAGAAAGCGACTGGCGGGTCCAGCTCGCGCCGCGCGATCTCGAGAACCGCCGCGTCGAGATCACGGGTCCGGTCGAGCGCAAGATGATGATCAACGCGTTCAACTCGGGCGCGAGCTGCTTCATGGCCGACTTCGAGGACGCGCTCTCTCCGACGTGGGAGAACGTCGTCTCCGGGCAGGCGAACCTGATCGACGCCGTTCGACGGAAGCTCACGTTCCAGAATCCGGACGGCAAGTCGTACTCCCTCAATGAGGAGATCGCGACGCTGCTCGTCCGGCCCCGCGGGTGGCATCTGGTGGAGCGTGACGTCCTGGTCGACGGCCAGCCGATTTCGGCGTCGCTCTTCGACTTCGGGCTGTACTTCTTCCACAACGTGCGGGAGCTGCTGGCCCGCGGCACGGGCCCGTACTTCTATCTGCCGAAGATGGAGTCGCATCGGGAAGCGCGCCTGTGGAACGACGTCTTCGTGGCCGCGCAGGAGTGGGTGGGCATTCCCCGATGCACCATTCGCGCGACGGTGCTCATCGAGACGGTCCTCGCCGCGCTCGAGATGGACGAGATCCTCTATGAGCTGCGCGACCACGCGGCGGGCCTCAACGCGGGGCGGTGGGATTACATCTTCTCGGCGATCAAGAAATTCCGCCTGCGCCCGGAGATGATGCTTCCTGACCGGTCGCAGGTGACGATGACGGTGCCGTTCATGCGCGCGTACACGGAGCTTCTCGTGAAGACCTGCCATCGTCGCGGCTCGCACGCCATGGGTGGAATGGCGGCGTTCGTTCCGAGCCGTCGTGATGCGCAGGTGAACGAGACCGCGCTCGCCAAGGTGCGGGAGGACAAGCTACGAGAGTCCGCCGACGGGTTCGACGGAACGTGGGTAGCGCATCCGGATCTGGTGCCGGTCGCCAAGGCGGTGTTCGAGGGCGTCCTTGGCGCCGAGCCCAACCAGAAGGACCGACAGCGCCCCGAGGTCACTGTGCCGGCGAGCGCGATTCTCGACGTACGCGTTCCCGGGGGGACGATCTCCGCGAACGGCGTGAAGAACAACATCAGCGTCGCGCTTCAGTACCTCGAGGCGTGGATGCGCGGATCGGGTGCGGTGGCGATCTACCATCTCATGGAAGACACGGCGACCGCCGAAATTGCGCGCGCGCAGCTCTGGCAGTGGCGGCGGCATGGCGCCGACGTCGACGGCCAACGGTTCACGAGCGCGATGTACGAGCGTATGCGCGACGATGCGGTCGCGACGCTCACGGCCGCGGGCGGGCACACACGCCTGCGGGACGCTGCGACGCTCCTCGACGAGCTCGTGCTCGCCGACGACTTCGCGGAGTTTCTCACACTTCCCGGTGAGCGGTATCTGGAGGGAAGGGCCTCCGGGACCGCGCGGGACATGACTGGAGGGACGCCATGACGTCCATCGACTTTGCGCGACAGGTGAGGGAGCTGGAGGAGGGGTGGGCGAGCGAGGCACGGTGGACGGGCATGCGGCGCGAGTACACGCCCGAGGATGTCGTCTCACTGCGCGGCTCGGTGCGCGTCGAGCACACGATCGCGAAGCTCGCGGCCGACCGGCTGTGGGAGCTGCTGAACTCGGAAGAGCTCGTGCGCACGTTCGGCGCGCTTACCGGCGCTCAGGCGGTGCAGATGGTACGCGCCGGGCTCCAGGCCATCTATCTTTCGGGATGGCAGGTGGCCGCCGACGGCAACCTCGCCGGCCAAACGTATCCGGATCAGAGCATCTATCCGGTGAACAGTGTCCCGGCGCTCGTCAGGCGGCTGAACAACGCGCTGATGCGTGCCGATCAGATCGAGTGGAGCGAAGGCAAGGCGGATCGGCGCTGGATGGTGCCGATCGTCGCTGACGCCGAGGCGGGCTTCGGGGGACCGGTTCACGCCTTCGAGCTGATGAAGTCGATGATCGAGGCGGGCGCCGGAGGCGTTCACCTCGAGGATCAGCTCGCGGCCGAGAAGAAGTGCGGTCACATGGGCGGCAAGGTGCTCGTACCGACGTCCCAGTTTGTGCGCACGCTCATCGCCGCGCGTCTCGCGGCCGATGTCCTCGATGTCCCGACGTTGATCATCGCGCGTACCGACGCACTATCGGCCACGCTCCTGACGTCGGACGTCGATGAGCGCGATCGCGCCTTCGTGACAGGGGAGCGCACGCGCGAGGGGTATCACATCGTCCGCGGCGGGCTCGGGTCGGCGATCGCCCGCGGCCTGGCATACGCGCCGTACGCCGATCTCATCTGGTGCGAGACGTCCACCCCGGACCTCGACGAGGCGAAACGGTTCGCCGAGGGAATCCATGCGGAGTTTCCGGGCAAGATGCTCGCGTACAATTGCTCGCCCTCGTTCAACTGGACGCGCAACCTCGACGCGGCGACGATCGCCACGTTCCAGCGGGAGCTGTCGGCGATGGGCTACAAGTTTCAGTTCATCACGCTCGCGGGTTGGCACCTGATCAATCTGACGACGTACGAGCTGGCGCGGGCGTACGCCACGGAGGGCATGCCTGCCTACGTGCGCGTGCAGGAGGAGGAGTTCGCTCGGGAGGCGGATGGCTACACGGCGACGAAGCACCAGCGCGAGGCGGGCACCGGATACTTCGACCGTGTGCTGATGACGATCACGCGTGGGGAGGCGTCGACAGCTGCGCTCGCAGGGTCGACGGAGGCGGAGCAGTTCCACGCGGCCTGACGGCGCGTGAGCGAGGACCGAGGACCGAGGAAGTGACATTGGAGCTCCGCGTGCCGGAGCCCCTGGACTGCTTCCTCGGTCCTCGGTCCTCGTTCGAGTTACATCCCATCCCCCGCCTCCTCATCCCCCAGCCGGCCCTGCGCCCGCGAGCCGCGCTTGCGCGACCCGCCTAACGGCTGCTCGCGCTCCTGAGCGCTCGTCTTTGGCTTGCCGCCGGCGCCGCCGTAACCGCTCACGTGCTGGTCCTCGGAGCCGCGCATCGGCTCGGAGCCGGATCGCGTGTTCGTTTGCCGCGACGACGTCGATGGCGTCGACGACGTCTGGCGTGACGAGGAACGCGCGCCCGTTGCGCTCGTCCGTGAGCTTTCCCCGCGGCCCGACGATGCGGCGTGGATCCCCTCGCTCGCCTCCGAGCCCATTCCGCTCGAGCGCTGGCCGCTCGTATCGCCCGAGCCCTTCGCGCCTTCGAGCACGCTGCCTTCGAGACCTTCGCTCACGGGCTGTGTGCTGGGCCCCCGATAGCCGCTCCGCGCGCCGGAGTCCGGCGAGCCCACGCGAGTGCCCTGATCGTCGCCGTACCCGCCGCGACGGGAGGCGACGCCCCGCGTAGAGCTCCCGCTGCGGCCCGAGCTCGCGCTGCGGCCCGAGCTCGCACTGCGACCCGAGCTCGCACTGCGACCCGAGATCGCACTCCGGCGTGACCCGCTCCGCGACCCGCCGCCGCGGCCAGAGCCGCTCCGTCCTCCACCACTTCCACTCCCAGCGCCCCGTCCGGATGACCTGCCCGAGCTTCGGCCGGACGAGCCTTTCTTGCGATCCGCTGCCATGTGACAGTCCTCCCCGTTATGCGGCCCAGAACCGCCCGCTGTCGCGCGGGCCGGATGGCCGGCGACAGCGCTAGTGCGGCAACGCATGTGCCACCTGGTAACTGGCTCCGGCCGAGCGGTTTGCGCCCGTGCGCCACCCCCTCCCTGAGCGAAACGGCACCCCGCGCCGCTCGTCCTCTCTTCGGGACCTCTCCACCCTCCTCGAGCCTCGTGCATCAACCTCGCCCCAGGCGTAATCCGACCGTACCGGCGCCTCCCGAGGGGGCGGTGACGCAGGCGCCCGCCACACCCGGCGAGAGCGCCGCGCTCTCGCGCGACCTCGCCGATTTCCTCATCGAGCTTTCCATCGCGCTCCACAAGAACGCGATCTATCCCTCAGGGCATCCGCTCCTCGCCGGCGCGGTCGACGCGCTCGTGCTCCGCCTCGTACGCCTCCTTCAGGACCGCACGACGCTGTCGCTCGGCGTCGCGCGCCAGCAGCTCGTCATTGAAGGCGTCTTGACGGCGGCGAGCAACTCCCTTCTCCGTGAGCTCGCCCAGCGACTGCACCGGCATCACCTCGGCGCCGTAAAGTTCCTGCGTGGTGTGGGACGTGAGGAGGTGACCGATCTCCTCAAGACCGTCGCGGCCGACCCGGAGCGCAGCGTCCAGCCGCTCGGCCTTCGCACGGCGGAGGAGCTCCGTCGATGGGTCCACATTCGCGCGTACCCGCTGAGCTACGAGCAGCTCGAGCTCGCCGGCGAATCGCGTCCTGACGAGGCGGCGCTCGTTCATGGCGAGGCCGGCGCCCGCGCCGCGCATCTCTGGGTGGGGCTCGCGCGCGCCGCAATGTTTTCGGAATCGGCATCCACACCGACCGGCGGCGAGGAGGCATCGACGGACCCAGTCGTCGTGGCCAAGGCCATCGACGAGCACCGTCGTGAGGTGGCGTACGACCAGGTGGTCGTCGGCTATCTCTTACAGATCGCCGAGGAGCTCAAGCGGAAGGGGGGTGCCGAATCGGTCGCGCTCCAGAAGCGCATATCGATGATGGTGAGCTCGCTCAGCCCGCAAACGCTTCGTCGGCTCCTCGACATGGGTGGCGACGTCTCCCAGCGTAAGCGCTTCATGCTCGACGCCGCGCAGGGCATGGCGGTCGACGCGGTCATGGAGCTCGTGCAGGCGGCCGCCGATACGTCGCAGCAGACGATCTCGCACTCGCTCGTCAGGCTTCTGTCGAAGCTCGCGACGCACGCCGAGCAGGGAGCGGCACCCGCGCTGCGTGCGGAGGCGGAGAGCGAGCTGCGCGAGCACGTGCAGCGTCTGATCACCGACTGGACGCTGGATGACCCCAATCCCGACAGCTACCGGGTCGTCCTCGACCACATCGCGAAGGCGGCTCCGCTGTTCGCGGCAAACGATCCGTCGTCGAGCGGCCCGGAGCCGGAGCGGGTCATCCAGATGAGCCTCGAGGTCGATTCGTTAGGTGAGCCGGTGACGCGCGCCGTCGACTCGATGCTTCGTCGCGGTGAGCTGGTGCGCCTGATCACGCTGCTGTCGAGCGCGCCAGACCGCAGCCGCACAGCCGCGGCGCTCTGGAAACGACTCGCATCTCCCGACCAGCTTCGGGCTGCGCTTCGCGAAGTGCCAGTCGACTTCGCACTCGTCGAGCAGCTGGTGGGGCGACTGCGACTGGCTGCCGCGGAGCCGCTCCTCGATGCGCTCGAGGTGGCGCCAGCGCGTGCCGTGCGCCGCAAAGTCCTCGACCTCATCACACAGCTGGGTCCCGAGGCGACGGCGGTCATCGGCGCCCGCCTGCCTGACGAGCGCTGGTTCGTCGTGCGGAACATGTTGATGCTCCTCGCCGACATCGGCACGACCGATCACGAGCTGGCGATGTCGTATGCTCGGCACGCCGATGCGCGCGTCCGGCGTGAGGCGCTGCGCATCCTCACGGCGATTCCCGCGATGCGCGAGGGTGCAATCTGCGCCGGGCTCGATGACGTGGACGAGCGCGTCGTGCGCATGGCGCTACAGGCGGCGTCGGAGCGGTGCCCGTTGTCCGGCGTCGCCATTCTGCAACGCCGCGTCGACGGGGGCACGCTCGACGCGGAGCTGAGCACGCTGGCGATCACCATCATCGCCTCCGTTCGCGCACAGGAGGTCCTCGAGTGGTTGATGGACCGAGCATCCGGAGGACGCCCGGGATTCTTCTTCGGGCGTCCCAAGCTCGCGCTCAAGTCGCCAGCGATGCTCGCGGCGCTGCACGGACTCGCCCATCACTGGGCGACGGAGAAAGGAGTCGGTGCAGTGCTCGCGCTCGCGCTCGGCTCGAACGATCCCGAGATCCGGAATACCGTCCTCACCGCGCAGGCCCTATGAGCGAGCCGGTTCGCTTCCTCTCGTCCCTGGCGCAGGCGCTGTCGACCATGGCGCTGTATCGGGACGGCCACCCCGCGCGCGCGAAAGCGGTCGACAACGCGTACGAGCAGCTCGTCGCCCTCCAGAAGTACGATCCGACCGCGCAGTTCTCCTTCCTCGGCGCGGAAGTCATTTATGGTGAGCGTGCCGTTCGCGAGCTGCGCGAATGGGACTGGGGATCGCGCCTCGCGGCCGCGGGCATTCAGCGGATCGAGCTGCTCCCGGGCATCACCCGCGAGGAGTACGAGACCTTCCTCGGCGACGTGACCGCGCGTCTCACGATGGCCTCGCTGGATACGAGTGAGATTCGGCAGCTGCGTCCCTCGAACATTCGGTACGGAACGATCGGCGTTCGCGGGAGCACCGGCGTACAGGCGCCTGACGAGGCGTTGCCGACGGCGACCATCACCTACACGCTCGGCGAAGAAGCGGCGGCGATTCGCTGGCTGCACGACGAGGTAGAGCAGCGCGGCGAGCTTCCGCTCGTGGAGGCGGAGGCTGTCGTTCGCTCGCTCTCGGTGGCCATGCACGGCGAGAGCCAGGTCGTCATCCCCCTGCTCGAGCTCAAGGAGTTCGACCAGTACACGACGACGCATTCGATGAACGTTTCGGTGCTGGCAATGGCGCTCGCGGAGTTCATGGGGCTCGGGAAACGGGACGTACGTGCCTACGGTGTGGCCGGTCTCCTGCACGACCTCGGCAAGGTTCGCATTCCGCGCGAGATCCTGGTGAAGCCGGGAAAGCTCACCGATGAGGAGCGCGCCATCATGAACCGGCACCCCGCCGACGGTGCGCGAATCATCTTCGCGAGCGACAAGCAGCTCGATCTCGCGGCCGTGGTGGCCTACGAGCACCACATCATGCTCGACGGTGGCGGGTATCCGTGCCTGCACTTCGGCCGTGAGTGCCACCGTGCCAGCCGGCTCGTGCACGTCTGCGACGTGTATGATGCACTGCGAACGAGACGCCCCTATCGCGATGCCTGGGAATCGGAGCGCGCGCTCGGCTACATCGAGTCGCGCGCAGGCACGGAATTCGATCCGGACGTGGCGGCGGCGTTCTGCTCGATGATGCGTCAGCTCGACCGCCGGCTCGTGATCGTCGACGAGACGAGCCCGGTGACGCGCACGGAGGCTGCCGCGACGGGCGCGGCACCCGTCTCCAGTGGAAAGGACTCATGACGAACGTCATTCCCCCGCCCGGAGGGCACCCGGGAACCGCGAGTCTCGACGACGCGGAGATGCTGCGAGAGTTCGTGCGCAACGTCGGCGCTGGGATTTACGTCACCACCCCCGACGGAAGATTCCTCGACGCGAATGCGGCGCTGCTCGACATCCTTGGCGTCGAATCCCTCGACACGTTGCGCGGGTGTCGCGTCGATGACTTCCTCATCGATCCTGGCGTTCGCCCGCGCACGCTCGAGCTCGTGGACCGCGAAGGATCCGCGCGCGAGGTCGAGCTCGAGATCCGCCGGCCCGACGGGTCCACGCGCACGGTGCTCGACACGACTTACGCCGTGCGCCACGGGCGGTCCCGCGACGTCTCGTACTTCGGCATTCTGGTCGACATCACGTCGCGAAAGCGCGCCGCCGACGATCTCGTCCAGCAAAGCCTTCGCGATCCGCTCACCGGCTGCTACAACCGTCGATACCTCACCACGATCGAACGGCGAGCCAGCGCGCAGCCGAACGAGTCGTGGGGGTGCATCATCGTGGACGTCGATCACTTCAAGCAGTTCAACGACCGCTTCGGGCATCAGGCGGGCGACCGGGCGCTGGTGAAAATGGCGCGGTTCCTCATGCGCTACGTGCGAGCCGAGGATGCGGTCGTGCGCCTGGGTGGTGACGAGTTCGTCGTGCTGTTGGCGGACGCGGACGGCGAACGCGTGCAGCAGGTCGTGGATCGCCTTCAGCGCTCGGCGCTGCGGTCGGCGCCCGTGGAGTTTTCGCTCGGGTGGGCGGTGCGGTATCCGCGCGAGAATCTCACGAAGGTGCTCGGGCGGGCCGACAAGAATCTGCTCGCGGTTCGCGTCGAGGCGCGCTCGGGCGGTGGGCAACGCCGGGCAGAGAGCTGACGTCTTCCTGCGTCAGACGTTAGCTTCGCTCTCTTGCGAAGCAGCAGCGCGCGTAGCACGCATCACGCCCTCTTCATGAAGGAGGTGTACGATGGTGTGGACCCGCGGTACGTGGGCGCTTCCGCTCAGGATCGTGATTGGCTTCGGCATGATGTACCACGGCGTTCCGAAGCTCTTTTCCGCGACCGGGCACAGCGATTTCGTCGGCATGCTCACCAACCTCGGCATCCCCGCGCCCGGTATCTTGGCGTGGGTCGTGGGCATTCTCGAGTTCGTCGGCGGATTCATGCTGATCGTCGGTGCATTCGTGGCGGCCGTGGCGGTGCTCATGCTCATCGAGATGGCCATCGCGGCCATCCTGGTGCATGCGCAACACGGCTTCAACTTCATGAACATCACGGGAATCAGCGAATCCGGCTCGCTGACGTTCGGCATGCCTGGTTACGAGGTGAACCTCCTGTACATGGCCGGGCTTCTCGCACTCGCGATCGGTGGTGCCGGCGCCTTTTCGGTGGATGAGAAACGGCGGGGTACGACTACCGTGATGGCAACCCCGTAGCACCCGTAGAGCCCGCCGGCCAGCACGGTTGCAGGCGGGTGTGCAAGGCGGCGTTCCGTCGGCGTCTCCCTATCGTCACCCAACGGAAGCCGCCATGCGATTCGTTCTTCTTGCCTTTGCGTTCCTTCTCGCCCCTGCGACCAGCTTGGCGCAGGGGTGGATTCTCCCGCGTCCCTGCCAGCCGCTCCCGTGCCGGGCGTGCCCCAGGCCCCCGTGCCCGCGGCCGGACCTGCCCGCTGTCGAACGTCGCGCAAGCAGCGTCGACGTCGAGCTGCGCGACGGAGTGCTGCACTACGTGGTCGAAGAGACCTTCGTGAACCGCGGCGGGGGCGTCGGCGAAGCCGACTATCTCTTTCCACTTCCGAAGAACGCCGCGTTCGAAGGGCTGAAGCTCGAGATCAACGGCGAGCTCGTGGCGGGAGAGACGATGAGCGCCGATGAAGCGCGCCGCATCTACGAGGACATCGTGAGACAGAGCCGCGATCCGGCACTCGTGGAGTGGATGGGTCACGGACTCCTGCGCACACGCATCTTCCCCATCGGCGCCGGCGAGACGCGCCGCATCGTGGTGCGCTTTCACGCCGTCGCGGAGCGCGAGGGCGATGCCCTGCGTGTGGATTATTTCCGCGGCAACCGGCCCGGCGGAGTCGCGGACGTGGTTCGTGAGCGGGACGACACTGAAGGTCGGCTGCGCTTTCGTCTGACGTATCCGCGCACGCAGTTTGGCCGTCCCTACTCCCCCACGCACGACGTCGACGTGAGCGATGAGGGAGGTGTGGGGCGCGTCGAGCTGTCCGGAGGAGCGCGCGAGATGACGCTTCTCCTCCCGCTGCGCCGCGGTTCGCGGGCAGCGATCGGCGCCCTCTCACACGCTCCGGCGCGCGAGGACGGGTTCGCGCTCATCACACTCTCGCCGCCGGCCCTCCCGCCGCGGGAGACACCGCGGGATGTCACGCTCGTACTCGACGTCTCGGGCTCGATGAGCGGAAAGAAGATTCAGCAGGCACGTGAGGCGGGGCGTCAGTTGCTCGCGACGCTCGAGCCGCGCGATCGCTTCCGCCTGATCGACTTCGCGAGCGACGTGCGCACGTTCCGCGACAATTTCGTCTTCGCGACGCGTGACAACATCGACGCCGCCGAGCGTTACCTGGATGGGCTGAGGGCTGAGGGGTCGACGAACATTTCGGGCGCGCTCGAGGAAGCGCTGTCGCGGCCGGCCCAAAATGGGCGGCTGCCACTCATTCTCTTCGTGACCGACGGCGCGCCGACAGTCGGCGAGCGCGACCCCGAGAGAATCGCCGAGCGCGTGTCGTCGGAGCGTGGTCGGCGGCGCATCTTCACCTTTGGTGTCGGTGCCGACCTCAATGTGATGCTGCTCGAGCGCCTCGCACTCGAGGGACGCGGGACGGCGCACTTCGTCCGCCCCGACGAATCCGTGGAGCGTGCAGTGAGCGTGGTTGCTGCCCGCCTCACGAGTCCGGTCGCGACCGATCTGCGCGTGCGCGTCGAAGGCGCGCGTCTGTCGCGGATGCACCCGGCGGGTCCGTACGATCTCTTCGCGGGCCAGGATCTGGTCGTACTGGCCAGATACGACGGTAGCGGCACGGTGGCCATCACGTTCGAGGGAGAGTCGGCCAACGGCCCAGTGTCGTGGACGACGGAGACCGAGCTTCCCGACCGCGATCAGGAGAATGCATTCGTCGCGCGGCTGTGGGCGACTCAGCGCGTCGGGTACCTCAGCGCTGAACGACGTCGCAACGGCCCCTCCACCGAGATCGACGACGAGATTCGCGCACTTGGCGAACGCTACGGCATTCCCACCGAGCTGACGTCGTATCTCGTGCTCGAGCCGGGCATGGTCGCGCGGCGCGAGGTGGGTCGAGGCGCGGATGTGAGCAGCAGCAACGCCGCACCGGCCCTCGAGCAGCGGCGCGCCCGTGCGTTCGACGAGGCGAAGGCGGCATCCGCCCTTCGCTCGGTCCGGACGCTCGCCGAAGCGGACGCCACGGCACGCCAGGAGGTCGGGGCGGGTATTACCGCAAAGCGCGTCGGCACGCGCACGTTCGTTCTGCGTGACAGCGTGTGGACCGACGCGCGCTTCAAGGAAGGGACTCGCGTCGTGACGGTGAAGCCATACTCCGAATCGTATTTCGCGCTGGTGCGGGAGATCCCCGATCTCGCCCCCTCGTTCGCGTTAGGCGAGCGCGTGCTGGTGTGCGGAGCGAGCGTCGCGATTGCGGTGGCGCCGGATGGCGCGGAGCGACTGCCCGACGCGGAGATCGCCGCGACCGTGGCGGCCTGGTGATGGAGCGTATGTGACCGACGACGTCGAGCGCTTGTTTCGAACGTACAACGCCCCGCTCGTGCGGTACCTCACGCGCCGGCTTGGCGACCGCGACTGGGCGGAGGAGGTGGCCCAGGAGACGTTCTTGCGCGCGCTGCGGCAGGACCGGATCGACAACGAGCGGGCGTGGTTATTCGCGGTGGCCACGAACCTCGTACGCGATGAGGCGCGGAAAGACGCACGCCGTCGCCGGCACCTGGCGTTGCTCGCCGAGCGCGAGAAGGCTGATGAAGCAGTGGAGCCGGAGCCGACCACGCTCGAGCGCGCGCAAGAGGCGGCAATGGCGCGCCGGGCAGTCGATGCGCTGGCGGAGCGCGACCGGTTGGCGCTCCTCATGCGCGAGGAAGGATTGAGCTACGACGAGATCGCCGTGGCGCTCGATCTCTCACCGGCCTCGGTGGGAACGACATTGTCGCGGGCGCGACGGCGGCTCGTGCAGATATACGAGGAACAACAGCGCGCCGGCGCGCGAGGGACGCATGCAGCATCTTGACGAAGGAACCATTCACGCCTGGCTCGACGGCGAGCTGACCGCCGAGGAGGCCGCACGGGTCGAGCTCCACGTCGCGTCGTGCGCATCGTGCAGCGACGCGGTCGCGGAGGCTCGCGGCCTGATCGCGGCCTCGTCGCGGATTCTCACGGCGCTGGACGACGTGCCGCGGGCGATTCCCGCGGGTCAGGATGCTTCGCGCGTTCCTGCCGGACGACGAGATCGTCTCGCGGTTTGGCGCATCGCGGCTGTCCTTGCACTTGTGGCGGGCGGAGGTGCGCTGACGCTGGCCGTTCACCGTGACCCGGCGACCAGGGCTGAGGTTCAGCTCGCGTCGGAGCCGGCGAGTGAGGTCGAGCTCGCGGTCGCTGATGCTCCGGCGGCGGACGAGACGCGGCCGGTAACGCCCCCGTCCCCTCCACCCGCGGCACGCGCGGAGCGTGCACGCGCAGCCGTGGGAAGTGGCGCTCCCGCTTCGCGCCGAACGCGGGAACGCGATCTGGACGTGTCGAAGGCTGCTGATATCGCCATCGTGCAGGACTATCTTGCCGCGGCGGCGCCCAGTACCGCGTCGCCCGCGCGCACCGATGACACGCTACGCACGCTCCCGATCGTGGCGGCCAAGCGCGCCGAGCAAAGCTCCCAGGCGGATGCGCCTTCCGTATCGGAGCAGGTCGGCGGGGTGCTTGCTCCGCGCCGGCGGGCCCTGGACGCGGCAGGACGCTTCACCGAGCCAGTCACGCCCGAGGCAAGGCTCAGCCGTCGCGCGCGCGAGGCAGCGCCGCCGCAGCTGCTCAGCGAGGAGCGAATGCTCGATGAGGGTCGCGTCGTGCTGCGGCGGGTTTATCGGGTGGATGGCATCCTGGTGACGCTCGACGAGCGTCAGTTGGTCGCCGAGCAGGCCGAGAACGCGTTCGAGCAGAGGCGCGCCGCGGGTGCTCCCGCCGCGCCGCCGAGTGATTCGATCCGTTCGCCGGCGAACGCGGTGCCGGTGAGCTCTATCCGGTGGGTGGATGCACGTGGCGCCGAGTTCGTTCTCTCAGGCCCGGCGTCGGAGTCGCAGCTGGAGCGAATCCGGAAGCTCCTCGGCTACGAGCCAGGGCGATAACACCAACGCCAAACGCTGAATCGCAGAGAGAACGCTACCGCGCCGCCTGACGACGGTCGGCCATGGCTGCGAGCGTGTCCACCTCGGCGCGAAGATCCGTCGCCTGAGCCAGGAAGTCGTCCAGCGACACCGTGTGAACGAGCGAAGGCGGGACCGGGCGGATAGCCGAGGGATACTCGAGCGATGTGGTGAACTCTTCGCGCTCCGCATACGTCGCCAGCGCCGCCAGCGCGCCCAATCCGGTCAGTACCAGCGCCGACGCCTTCACGCGCGCCGCGCGGGACATGCGTGACGCCAGGCCGAGGTGGCCCGCGATCAAGCCGACGGAGAGAGGAACCATCACTCCGAAGAAGAGCACCTCGTTGAGACCGCTGTTCGGCAGCACCACGGTCGTCCACCCGTCGAGCCCCGTCAACGCCGACGTGGCGATCACCGCGAGACTCGCAAGCGTGAGATGCGCGAGGAAGTTGAAGCGGTGGATGACGACGCGGCTCGCCAGCGACCAGATCCCGGCCCACAGCACGATCAGCAGGAGGACACCGAGCCCCGTGAACGCCTGCTGCTCGATCGTCGTGCGCTCGTACGTGCTCAGCCATCCGAGCAGCGTGTACAATGCGAGGGTCACGATCGAGACCGCGATAGCGATGATCGGACGCCCCAGCCGCGGCGTGTCGGCGTTCACTCCCTTGTCGGGAACCGTCGCGGCGACGGGCTGCGTGGGATCGCGGAAGCGGATCTGGGTGCGGCCGACCCGAAGTTGGAGTCCCGGCCTCACGATCACGCGCGCGAGGTTCTGGCGGTGTCCGACCTCGGTCGTTCCGTTCATGCTGCCCGTGTCGACGACGACGAGCGTGCCGTCCTCTTCCCGCACGAGCTGAAGATGCTCTGGGCACGCGTACGGATCGTCGAGGATGACGTCGTTCGTGAAGCTACGGCCGATGCCCGCAGGGAACCGCTCGAGCCGCGCGCGCGAGCGCACGCCGCCGCGCGGGTCGAGGATCTCGACGATTACTTGGTCTGCCATGCGATCCGCTCCAGATACCGGCGGGCTACCCGCTGTGCGTTCTCGAAGCTGACGCCGGAGAGCTGAAAGACGCTCACGACGCCCGTGCCCTTCCTGCCTAACACCGCCGATCTCACGACCGCGTCGTACAGGCCGGGAAGGTTGCGGTATCGTCGCATGCACAGCGCCGCTCGAAGCGTCGCACTCTCGGTGCGCACGTTCTCGGCCGTGCAGCGGAACCTCGTGACCTGCTCCTTGTCGCCATAGGGCTCCTCACCGGTGGCGTCGAACTGATAGGTGTAGAGCGCGGAGAAGCGCAGCGCATTGAGCGAGCGGCTCGAGAGAACTCGATGCTCCAGCTCGACGATGCCGGTCGACTGCTCGTCGGCGATGAAGAGCCAGTCGTCGGTGGAGCACTGGTGGCGCGCGATCTCGTACGGCCGCTCCTCATCGTGCGTCGCGTTCGCCCAGCACTTGAAGAAGCGCGCGGGCGCACTCGGCAGCTCGAAGCTGCCGAGCGTGACCGATGGAACGGTGTCGGCGAGCATCTGGCCGATGTACTCATCCTGATACGCGAGGATCTGGCGGGTGACGTCAGCCATGAAGTCCTCGGACGGGCGGAACCCCGCCGCACGCACCGTGTCGAGCAGCGCGATCGCGCGATCGACGGGGACGAGGAAGCTGAGCTGGTTCCCCTGCGTGGAGACGTTGATGCCGATCACCCGCCCACTGGCGTCGATCGCCGGACCACCGCTCATCCCGGGATTGAGCGATCCCGTGAAGTGGATCTTCGGGTAGAGCGTGTACTGAAGGTGTCCGTTGTACGTCCCCTCGATGATGCTGAGCCCGAGGTCGCCGGGGTGGCCGAGCGAGAACAGCCGGTCGCCGCGCGAGGTCTGCGCGCGGGCCAGACTGAAACGAGCCAACGGTTGAGCCTCGCTGCTCAACACGGCGAGGTCGTGGATGACGTCGATGGCGAGCACCTTTGCGGCGTGCAGCGTGCCGGCTGCGTCGTGCACCTCGACCCGATAATGCTCAGGGTGATGCACGAGCTTCGAGATCACGTGATAGTTCGTGATCACGTGGCCTTGTGCATCGACGAAGAATCCGGATCCGGAGAGCGCCTTGGCCGAGGAGCCGATCTCGGCGACCTCGATCTTGACGACGCCTCGCGCATAGCGGCGATAGATGTCCGAGGCCGCGGCGCTCGGCACCGGAATCGAGACGGCTTCTTCGGCACCTGGTGCCCCACCCTGCGCGTGCGCGGTGTGCACGATCGCCAGCGACGCGAGCGATGAGAGGAATGTGCGGGCGAGTATCACGGATGGGGACGCGGGGGCATCGTGAGGCGCGGGACAAGGGACCCCAGGATAACGTTCGAGGGCCCGGAGGGAAAGACTTCAGGCGGTGCGAGGCCTACACGGCCGTCCGCTTTGCAAATTGCAATGGCGGTCGCGCTGCGATCTGCAACGACCGCGCTCGCGAACGGTCAACGGCAGCAGCAAAAGCGTGGGGTGAAACGATCAAATCCGATAACAGCCCGGACGATGCCGGATCGCTCCCTGGCGGCGACTAATCTCCAGGCGCAAAAGAACGGTCTTTGCGGCTGTGGAGGGAGGTTCAATGCGCCGGGACCAGATTCGGATGTGTCCGGGCTGTTATCGGATTTGATCGTTTCACCCCGGCTGTTGACGTTGCCCTGGCCGTGCAGTTGCCCTTGCGGGCAGACAAGAGCCTCAGCAGCAGGCCCACACGGTGACGAAGCGCCGCTCCTCGTCGGACCAGGCGATCGCGTACGTCGCCTCGCCGCCGGCGAAGTACCGGAACGTCGGGCGGTGGGGGCGCGGCGCCCCC
>JBQTHJ010000064.1:0-48199 GCA_052389995.1 Gemmatimonadaceae bacterium
AGGTTGTCTGTGGGCGAGGTGGCGCGTGTGGCGGTGTTTTCCCAGCGTTGCCAGTGTGGGGGGTGGGTTAAGGGTGCTCAGGGTGCTCGGGGTGTGAAGATGCTCGGACTCGGGGGTTTACCCCTGAGCCCCCTGAGCACCCTGAGCACCTTGAGCACCTTGAGCACCCTGAGCACGGCTACTGAAAACCAGATACAACACGAAACTCAGAAAAAACGTCACGAACCACGCGTACGAGTACAGGTGATCGAAGAGCGTTGGATCCGCGACCCGCCCGCCCGGTGTGGTCGCCGCGCGCAGGAAGCCGGGGAGCACGGGGAGGATCGACAGCACGAGCGCGGTCACGGCGCGCCAGTTCACGCCGCGCGCGTACGTGTAGATCCCCTGTTCGCGAAAGAGATCGGTGACCACGAGCCGCTGGCGCCGCAGCACCCAGTAGTCGGCGATCAGGATTCCGCCCAGAGCACCCATGAGGCTCGAGTAGCCTAACAACCAGGTGAAGATGTATGCGGATGCGTCCGCGTAGAGCTTCCACGGCATCATGAGGATGCCGATCACCGCCGTGATGAGCCCGCCGCGCACGTAGCTGATGCGCCTGGGGCTCAGATTGGAGAAATCGTTCGACGGGGAGACGACGTTCGCCGCCATGTTGGTCGTGATCTGCGCCGCGAGGACGATGAGCGCGGCGAAGATGATGAGCCCCGCCCCGCCGATGCGGCTGACGAGCACGACCGGGTCCCAGATCGCCTCACCGAAGATCACGATCGTCGCACTCGTCACTGCCACGCCGATGAACGCGAACAGCGTCATCGTGGTCGGGAGGCCTAACGCCTGGCCCATGATCTGCGAGCGCTGGCTCTTCGCGTACCGTGTGAAGTCCGGGATGTTGAGGCTGAGCGTCGCCCAGTAGCCGACGTTCGCCGTCAGGGCGGCCGGAAACAGCACCCAGAACGGCGTGCTCCCGCTCTGTAGTCGCTCGGACTGCGTGAGGACGTTCGAGAGTCCACCGCCGTTCCGGATTCCCCACCACAGGAGGAGCAAACCGCCGCCGAGCAGCAAGGGCGCCGACCAGCTCTCGAGCACCTTGATGCCTTCCGTCCCTTTGAGAATGATCGCGACCTGGATTCCCCAGAAAATGGCGAAGGCAATCGCGGTGGAGCCAGCGACCGACGCCCACCCGGGCCACGCGGCGCGGAGCAGCGCGTCGAGCGCCAGCGCCCCAATCCAGGTCTGAATGCCGAACCAACCGCACGCGACGATTGCGCGCAGGATCGCCGGGATGTTCGCGCCGCGCACGCCGAAGCTCGCGCGACAGAGCACCGGGAACGAGATCCCGTAGCGCGTGCCCGCGTGCGCATTGAGCACCATCGGCACGAGCACGATGACGTTGCCCAGCAGGATCACGAGCATCGCCTGCCACCAGATCATCCCCTGCGACATGAGGCCTGAGGCGAGCGTGTACGTCGTGATGACGACGCTCATGCCGATCCAGAGCGCCGCGATGTTGTACGTGGACCAGGTGCGACGCTCTGGCGGCGTCGGCGCGAGGTCGGGGTTCCACAGCGGGCTCCCCGACAGATCCTCCGTCGTCGTGACGACGTCCGGCGTGTAGGCCACCCCGCGCTCGGACGCCACGGGACTGCTCACGTCGCGCCGGCCGTCTCGAGCTCGATCGCGCGTAATGGTGACAGTGGGCTCCGCGACATGCGCCGTGCGGGGGGCTCCGAGCTGACGCCCTCGAGCCCGGCCGATGAGCGCTCCAGCCACTGCCCGCGTCCCTCGCGACCCACCACCTTGTACTCGTCGACGATCACTTCACCGCGCGAGAGCGTGGTGCGCGCGAAGCCGGCCAGCTCCCACCCTTCGAACGGCGACCAGTCCGCGTTCGTCTCCATGCGCGAGGGCGTCACCGTCTCGCGACGATCGGGGTGGATGATCGCGATATCGGCGTCCGCTCCGACCTGAATCGCGCCCTTTCTCGGATACAGTCCCATGATCCGCGCGGGATTGGTGCTGAGCTTCGCGCACATCTCCTCGATCGTCAGGCGTCCTTCGAGCACGCCGCGCGTATACGTCAGCGGGAGGAGGGTCTCGAGACCGGGCATTCCCATCGGGATCTTCGTCCAGTCCCCGTTCCACATCGCCTTCTGCTCGCGCGTGAAGGTGCACGTGTCGGTGGAGATGACGGAGACGTCCCCACTCCTGAGTCCCTTCCACAGGCGCTCGACGTCGGCCGGCTTCTTCAGCTGCGGGCAGCACGCGAAGAGATGCCCGTCCTCGCGATCGAAGACCGAATCGTCGAGCACCAGATACTGCACGCACGTCTCGGCGATCACCGGAACGCCGCGTCCCTGCGCGGCGCGGATGATGTCGGCGCCTTCGCCCGTCGACATGTGCACGATGTACAGCTGCCCGCCCGTCGCTTCCGACCATTGCACGGCGCGCTGAATCGCCTCCGCCTCGATGAAGTTCGGGCGCGTCATCCGATGCAAGCGCGCGCCGTATTTCTTCATCATCTCCGGCGTGTGATGCCGCGCGATGAGCTCATCGAGCACGCGCGCCGACTCCGCGTGCACGAGCAGCATCGTGTCGTACTCTTTCATCTTCTCGAGCGTGCCGAACATCGCGCGGTCGTCCGATTGCCACCCCTCGGACTCGTAGATCATGAATTCCTTGAACGTGGTGAACCCGCGGTCCACCATGCCCTTGATCTGGTCCTTGTGGTCGTTCCACCGCGTGATGCAGATGTGAAAGGTGTAGTCGATGAGGGACTTCCCTTCGGCCTTCGTGTGCCAGTTGTCGGCGGCTTGTCCGAGCGACTCACCCGCGTATGGAATCGCGAAGTCGATGACGGTCGTGACGCCGCCGCGCGCTCCGGCGCGCGTCCCCGTGCGGTAGTCATCCGCCGACACCGTCCCGCAGAATGGAAGCTCGAGGTGCACGTGTACATCGAGCACACCGGGAATGACGTGGTGCCCGCGAGCGTCGATGACCTGTGCGCCTTCCGATTCAAGGGAAGTGCCGAGGGCGGCGATCTTCTCGCCGCTGATGCCGATGTCGCCGAAGAATGTGCCGGCGGGCGTCACGACGGACCCACCTTTGATCACGCGATCGAATCTCATGAGGCTCTCCTCTTACTCATCGTTACATCGAAGCTGCGGAACAGCCTGAACCACGGATTTACACAGATTGGCACAGGTACTTCATCGGCGCGTGAAAACTTCCAGGCGAGAGGAAATTCACAAAGCTTTCTTGTTCCCCCTACGCGATGGCGAGTCTCGGGTGCAGTACTGTGCTCATCCGTGTCCATCCGTGGTTCAGCTGTTGAGCCCGTGTGCGGCCCTAGCTTTTCGTAGCGTCCGAAAACGCCCGATCCAGCACGGCGAGCGTGAAATCGACATCCGCACTCGTAATGCACATCGGCGGCTTGATGCGAAGCACGTTCCCGTCGAGACCTCCCTTCCCGATGAGCACTCCGGCCTCGCGCGCGGCTTCCATGACGTCGAGCGTCTGGGCCTTCGCCGGCTCCTTCGTCGCCCGGTCGCGCACGAGCTCGACGCCGAGCATGAGACCCATGCCGCGAACGTCGCCGATGAGGCGATGCGAGCGCATGAGGCGCTCGAGACCGGCCTTGAGCCGCCCGCCAACGACACGCGAGTTCTCCTGGAGCCCCTCATTGTCGATCACGTCGAGCACAGCGAGGCCCGCGGCCATCGAGACCGGATTTCCACCGTACGTGTTGAAGTGGATGCGCTGCGTCAGCGCCTTCGCGATGTCGAGGCGCGTGGTCACGGCGGCGAGTGGGGCGCCGTTGCCGATGCCCTTCGCCATGGTCACGACGTCCGGCACGACGCCGAAGTTCTCGAATCCCCAGTAGCGCTCACCAGTGCGACCGAAGCCGGTCTGCACTTCATCGGCGATGCAGAGCCCGCCGTGCGCCCGAATGACGGTGTACGCTTCCGACAAGTAGTTCCGCGCACCGGAGGTCGCGCCGCCGACGCCCTGAATGGGCTCGCAGATGAAGGCAGCCACCTTCCCCGGCGTCGAGTATCGGATGAGGTCGCGAATGTCCTCCACGCTCCTGGTCGCGATCTCCTCCGGCGATCCCGTGAACGGGCTGCGATAGGGATCCGGGTTGATCGCGTGGTGGACGCGGCCCTCCCCGCCGACCGGAAACTTCCACGTGTGGTGCGACGTGAGTCCCATCGCGGTCGGGCTGCCGCCGTGGTAGGCGTTTCGCACCGCAACGACGTCGGTGTGACCGGTGAACAACCGCGCCATCGTGATGGCGAGATCGTTCGCCTCGCTGCCGGTGTTCAGGAAGTACGTGACCTCCAGCCCGGCCGGCATCTTCTGCGCGATCTTCTTCGCCAGCTGTGCGATGTTGGGGTGAAGGTAGATCGACGTCGCGTGCGGCAGCGTGGCTACCTGCTCCTGCACGCGCTTCACGACCGTCGGATGACAGTGGCCACACGAGACGGTGACGATGCCGGCGAACATGTCGAGATATCGCCGTCCGGTCTCGTCCCACACGTACTGCATGTGCCCCTCGACGATCATCAGGGGCTCGCGGTAGATCGTGAACACTGCCGGATTCACGTACTGCCGGCGCGTTGCGAGCACGTCGTCGCGCGACGGGCCCGTGTACGGACGCGGGCGGTGCTCCGTGGGCGGCATCTCGAGCCGCGTGGCGCCCGCGTGCGGCGCAATCGTCGTCATCGCACGCTCGCCGGAGTGGAGTCGGGAGCAGCGTATCCCTCTACCGGCTCGTAGCCGCCCTGATACGTGGCGGCATCGGGCCGCCGGATCTGCGACTGGAGCACGACGCGCTCGCGACGAATCCCGCGGAAGTCCTCCACCGACGTCCACCCCTTGTCGGCGTGCTTCTCGAGAAACGCATCGAGCCCGGCGTTGAGCCGGCGGATCACGTTAGGCCCGACCGCCTGATCGAGCATCGCGGCCGTACACACCTGGACGGTGCCGCAGCCGAGGAGGAAGTAGGAGAGCGCCTGCGCGAAGTCGGAGACTCCGCCGATGCCGGAGAACGCGCGATCGGAGAACGCCTGCGTCATGCGGGCCATGTTGGCGAGAGACAGCGGAAGAATCGCCGGCCCGCCCAGCCCACCGCTCGAGACGAGGCCGTCGACGTTGATCTCGAACTCGAGCGTCTCGGGATCGATCACGGGAAGCGACGGGAACGTGTTCGACGAGACGATGGCATCGGCGCCACCTCGGAAGCACGCCGCGGCTTCGACCACGATGTCGTGCGTCGCCGGCGTCAGCTTCGTCCACACGGGAACCCTCGCGACTTCCTTCACCGCTTCCGTGACGACGGAGCAGAGCCCTTCATCCTTCCCGATGTTCGAGCCCATGTCCTTCCGGTCCATGTGCGGACAGGAAAAATTCAGCTCGAGCCCGTCCGCGCCGCTGTCCTGCGATGCGTGCGCCAGCGTCTGCCAGTTGCGGAGCTCCTTGTCGCTGCCGGACCCCGCCATGATCGACGCGATCAACACACGCTGCGGGAACTCCGCCTTGATGCGACGAATGCGCGGCACCCACCACTCGAGCGTCTTGTCGGAGATCAGCTCCCAGTTCCACGATGAATGCAGCGCCGCACCCGGCCGCTTTTTCATCGAGACGTAGGCGTCGTCGGGCGTCGTACGCAGGAACTTCGCCTTCGCGCCGACGACGTTGACGACCGGGTGCAGTCCGATCGTCTTCGTGACGACACCGCCCCACCCGGCCTCGAAGGCGCGAAGGATGTTCGCCTCCGATTCCGTTGGAGGCGCCGACGACAGGAGGAAGGGATTCTCGAATCGGATTCCCGTGAACGTCACTTCACGCGTGGCCATAACGACTCTCCAGGAAAAACAGGACGAGAACCGAGCACTTCTTGGTCCTCGTCCCTCGTTCGCCCTACGACATCCAGTTCACTCCCGCTTCGCGATTCCATTTTGTCGTCATCTTCTTCGCCTGCGTCCAGAACTCGATCGAGCCACGGCCGGTGATGTCGCCAACGCCGAACTTCGAGTCGTTCCAGCCCCCGAAGGAGAACGGCTCGCGCGGCACGGGAACACCCACGTTGACGCCGACCATGCCGGCGCTCGCACGCTCCATGACATAGCGCGCCATACCGCCGCTCTCGGTGAATACCGACGCGGCGTTGCCGTAGGGTGACGCATTCTCGATCGCGATCGCGCGATCGACGTCCGGCGCCCGCACGATCACCAGCACCGGGCCGAAGACTTCCTCCTGCGCGATACGCATGTCGGGCGTCACGTGATCGATGATCGTGGGACCGAGGTAGTACCCGCCTTCGCGTCCCTTCACCGACGTCCTCCTTCCGTCCACGATCACCTTCGCCCCCGCCGCCTCGGCCTCCGCGATGTAGGTCTCGATGCGCTTCTTCGCCTCGGCGGAAATCACAGGGCCGAGATCCTTCCCGGGCACCATGCGGCTCGCGACCTCCTTCATGCGGTCGATGATGTGGTCGGTGCGCGACACCGCCACCATGACCGACGCCGCCATGCACCGCTGCCCCGCGCATCCGGACATCGACGCGACGATGTTCGTCGATGCCATCTCCGGATCCGCGTCGGGAAGCACGATGAGGTGATTCTTCGCCCCACCTAACGCCAAACACCGCTTCAGGCTGGCCGTCGCGCGGCGATAGACGACCTTCGCCGTCTTCGTGGAGCCGACAAAGCTGACCGCCGCAATGTCGGGGTGATCGCAGATGGCTTCGACGGCGTCCTTCCCGCCGTTGACGACCTGAAAGACACCATCGGGGAGTCCGGCTTCCTCGAGCAGCTCGGCGATCCGTCCCGCGCTGAGCGGAACGAGCTCGGAGGGCTTCAGGATGAAGCAGTTGCCGAGGGCGATCGCGTTCGGGATCGACCAGTTCGGCACCATGTTCGGGAAGTTGAAGGGCGTGATTCCGGCGACGACGCCGAGCGGAAAGCGCTCGATCCGGCATTCGACGCCCTTGCTCACCTCCAGCACCTCACCGGGAGCGATCTGCGGGAGCGAGCACGCGAACTCCGTCAGCTCGGCGCTCTTGAGGACTTCGGCCCTCGCCTCGCTCGCGATCTTCCCGTTCTCCTCGGTGACCAGCGCCGCGAGCGCATCGATGTCGCGCTCCAGCAGCGTCTTGTACCGATAGAAGACCTGGGCGCGCTCCTTGATCGGGGTGGCCGACCAGGCGGGGAACGCGGCGTTCGCCGACCGGACGGCGGCGTCGACCTCCTGGGTGGCCGAGAGCGGGACGCGCGAGATGACGTCGCCGCTGCTCGGGTCGTAGACGTCGAGGAGCGGTCGGTCAGGGGCGACGAAGGCGCCGCCAACGTAGTTGCGGACTTCAGGATACTTCATGGGGTGAACATTGCGATGGGCACCGCCGTCCGGCAAGCGACTCGGGGCGCCGAAGCTGCGAGGACGCGCGGGGTTATTCCCCTATATCCTCGTTCCACAGATCAGGGCGCGCGGCAATGAACTCCCGCATCAACCGCGCGCACTCGGCGTCGTCGACTACCACGAGCTCCACGCCGCGCGAACGAAGATAGTCCTCGGGTCCCTGGAAGGTCCGGTTCTCGCCGATGACGATGCGCGGGATTCCATAGAGCAGCGAGGCTCCGCTGCACATGTCGCACGGCGAGAGCGTCGAATACAGTGTCGCGCGGCGGTAGTCAGACGCTCGCAGGCGACCCGCATTCTCCAGGCAGTCCATCTCGGCGTGGAGGACCGAACTGCCTCGCTGCACGCGCCGATTGTGGCCGCGCGCGACGGCGCGGTCGTCGATGACGAGCACGGACCCGATCGGAATGCCTCCCTCGGAGAGACTTATGCGCGCCTCCGCGATCGCCGCCCGCAGGAACCGGTCACTCACGCGAGTGGCCGGGCCGCCGTAGCCGCCCACGTCGACCCCGTGCCTGGGCGCGCGCGTATCCTTTGCAGTATGAGCACTCGTTATGTGCCCCCGGTCTGGAGCGGCTTTCCGCGAGGTCATGGCAATCACCATTGCATGTCTGCGGCGCGGACGCCAAACTGCGACACATGCAGCCGCGCAGTAGGGCGTCCAGAGTATGGGGCCAGATCGGGCTCAACGCAGCCCCGCGACCATGAGGAAGTCCAACATGCGCCTTGCTGGCAGCGCCTTCGCCGGTTGGACGCGATCCATGTCACTGTGGATCGCGGTGCTCGCGCTCGCCGCGATGTCCCGGGAGCTCGGCGCGCAATCCCGCCCCGTGGTCCACGTGATCCCGGTCGAGGGGATGATCGACATGGGGCTCGCACCGTTCGTGCAGCGGATCCTCGACCAGGCGGAGCGCGACAGCGCCGCCGCGGTCATCCTCGAGATCAATACGTTCGGCGGGCGCCTCGACGCGGCCGTCGCAATACGTGACGCGTTGCTTTCATCACCCATGCGGACTGTCGCCTTCGTCAACCGGAGAGCGATTTCGGCTGGCGCGCTCATCACGCTTGCCGCGGAGCGAGTCGCGATGAGCGACGGCGGCACGGTCGGCGCGGCCACACCCGTCCAACTGGGACAGCCCGGGGCGGAGCCGACGCCAGTAGATGAGAAATCCGTGTCCTACGTCCGGAAGGAATTTCGCGCGACCGCCGACAGCCGGGGGCGTCCGCCGGAGATCGCCGAAGCGATGGTCGACGCCGATGTGGCAATCCCTGGACTCGTCGAGAAGGGCAAGTTGCTCACCCTCACCACGGACGAGGCGCTCGCGCATGGGATTGCGGACTTCCGAGCCAAGAGTATCGACGATGTGTTGGCGCAGATCGGGCTCTCGGGGGCCGACGTGCGCTACTCGTCGACGAATTGGGGTGAACGGCTCGTGCGGTTCATTACTCATCCCATCGTCGCCTCACTACTTCTTTCCGTGGCCATGCTCGGCATCCTCATCGAGATCCGGACGCCAGGATTCGGCGTGCCGGGCGCGCTGGGGCTGGCGAGTCTCGCGCTGGTGCTTGGCGGACACTGGATCGTGCAGCTCGTTGGCTGGGAGGAGTTTCTCCTCGTGGGAATCGGCCTCGTATTGCTGGCGGTAGAAGTCCTCGTGCTTCCGGGATTCGGCGTGGCAGGCATCGGCGGCATCGTGGCGGTGCTTGCCGGCCTCACGATGGCTCTGGTCGGAGAGGGCGCGACCATTCGGGCGCTCGCCAGCGCCGGTGGCCGCGTTGCATTCGCGATGCTCGCCGCCATCGTCGGAAGCCTCTTGATGTTGCGGTATCTTCCAACGTTGCCGATGGGCGGACGCCTCATTCTCGACACGGAACTGGCTGCCGGGGGCGGCTACGCATCCGCGTCCGAAAGGGATCGGAGCTGGTTGGGCCGCGTCGGTCGAACGGCGTCATCGCTGCGGCCGGCAGGTATCGCCGAGATCGATGGAGAGCGGGTCGATGTCGTGGCCGAGGGTGAAATGATCGAGGTCGGCGCGACGATCGTCGTCAGCCGAGTGGATGGCAACCGAATCGTGGTGCGGCGGCATGGGTCGGCACCGCAAGGGACATAAGGACATAACATGATCGAGCTCATCGGGGGCGGCCTCGGATTACTGATCGTCGCGATCGTTGGATTGGCAATCGTGCTCTATCTCGTGCCGCTCAACCTGTGGATCGCCGCGTGGGCCTCGGGCGCATACGTCGGGCTGGCGACGTTGGTGGGGATGCGCTTGAGACGCGTGCCGCCAAGCACGGTCATCACCGCGCGCATCAGCGCCGTGAAGGCGGGCCTCGCCATCCCCCTTAACGATCTCGAGGCGCACTACCTCGCCGGTGGCAACGTGGTGCGTGTGGTCAACGCCCTCATTTCGGCCGACAAGGCGAACATTCCGCTCCCGTTCAAGCGCGCCGCGGCCATCGATCTGGCGGGACGGGACGTGCTCGAAGCAGTGAAGATGTCCGTCATCCCCAAGGTCATCGAGACGCCACGCATCGCCGCCATCGCGAAGAACGGTATCCAGCTCATTGCGGTATCGCGCGTGACGGTCCGCACCAACATCGACCGGCTTGTCGGCGGCGCGGGTGAGGAGACCGTCATTGCGCGCGTCGGAGAGGGCATGGTGAGCACTATCGGCTCGGCGGACTCACACAAGGATGTGCTCGAGAATCCGGATCACATTTCCAAGCACATCCTGAGCAAGGGCCTCGACGCAGGAACGGCGTACGAGATCCTCTCGATCGACATCGCGGACGTCGACGTCGGCGAGAACATCGGAGCCAAGCTCCAAATCGATCAGGCCAACGCCGACAAGCAGATCGCGCAGGCGAAAGCCGAGGAGCGTCGCGCCATGGCCGTCGCGTTGGAGCAGGAGATGCGCGCTCGCGTGGTGGATGCGGAAGCGGATGTGCCACGCGCGATGGCCGACGCATTCCGGCAGGGGAACCTCGGCATCATGGATTACTATCGAATGAAGAACGTTCAGGCGGATACCGAGATGCGCGCCTCGATCGCGCGATCGGACGACGAGCCCGAGTCAGGGCGCACGCGGTAAGGGGCGGACGATGGAGCGTGGCTTCGATCAGCTATTCATCGTCGTCCTCATTCTGCTTGCGGCGCTGTTCGACCTGTTCGCGCGATGGCTGAAGAGAAAAACGGCAGCCACTCAACCGGCGCCGGTCGAGGATGATCTGGTGCTCGTCGAGGAGGACGACGAGATCGCGTGGCTCGAGCGCGAGCGCGCGGAACCCCTCCGCCAGCTGCCGCTGTCCCTTCCGCCGTCGGTTCAGGCGCCACCGGCATTCAAGGCACCAGCCGCCGCCGCGCGGCGGGGCGCGGCGGAGCGGCGAGCGCCGCCCGTCGGGAGCCCCCCCCGGCGGCGCAGGCGCGGCTGGCTCGAGACGCCGGCCGATGCGCGACGCGGCATAGTGGTCATGACGATCCTGGGCCCCTGCCGCGGTCTCAAGGCCTCCGACGAGGGGTCTGCCTAACGGTTCTCATCTATCGTTTGCGGCAGCGTCAGCGCATCAATCGAACGCCTCGATCGTGATCGGCACGATTATCGTCCCCCAGTGGAGTGCGAGCTCACCCCGGAGCCCGTCCACTTGCGGGAACGAAAAAGTCAGCAGTTCCAGGTAGCTGCCCTCACGCGGCGCGCTCTCGACGCGCACAGCGTCCTGCCCCTCGGGATATCGCGTGTGCCACACCGGGTGGCCGCGGTTGAAGATGATCGTCCACGACGACTCGCCCGGAATCGTCCACAGACTGTAGCTACCTGCTTCCAACGGCTGACCGTTCACACGTACCGAGTCGCTGAACGTGACACTGGTCGCGGTATCCGCTCCCGGCGTCCACGCGTGACATGAACTATCCCTCGTCCACGGTGTCGAGCGCGCTCGTCACCCGCCGAACTCCTCGTCGACGGCGCGCCGAATCTCGTCGAGCGGCTTGCCATCGCGCGCGAGCCGCGCGACGAGCTCGGCCTCTTCGCGGCACGCCCGGCAGCCGATGGCCTGCGGGCTCTCGAAACAGCTCAGGAGCGAGCGATGGTTCATGCTCTTGTCGCATTCGCAGGCGCAGTACACACCGTCGAAAATCTCGGGGTGCGTTCGCGCGGCGGCGTACGCTTCGCGCACACGCCGCCGTTCACCGAGCTCGGAGTCGGCGAGGACGCGCTCGCCCGTGATGCCCGGGCGCGGATCGGGATGCGGAAAAGCTGGCCGCCGCCTCGTCACCGCACGCGCAAAGGCGTTCCGGTCGATGCCGAGCAGCGCAGCCAGAGCGGATGCCCGAACGAAGAAATCTCTGCGCGCCACCATGCGTTCAAGCATAACAACGCCCGCGCCACTGGCCAGTCTGCGCTGCTTCGGATTTGGTCAGGGATTGATCAACTGCGGAGGCGTCGTTGTATGCCGACTTTGCCTTTCCAGCATCAATGTTCAGAATCGAACGCTGAAGGAGAAATCCGGCTTTTCCGCTGCATCCGCGATCCCCTGTGAACGTTGATGCTCGGTGGACTGGCTCTTGCGCCTCTTGCGAGCGTCACACACGAGGAGCGAACCGATGCCGCGCGGAGACAAATCGAAGTACACGGACAAGCAGGAGCGCATGGCCGATCACATCGAAGAGGGCTATCGCGAGAAGGGTGTGAGCGAGGACGAGGCGGAGCGCCGAGCCTGGGCGACCGTCAATAAGCAGACGGGTGGCGGGAACAAGCCGGGTGGGTCCGGACGCGGCAAACCCGACACCAGTCGCGGCAGCATGTCCCATGCGGAGCGCAGCCGTGCCGCGAAGAAAGCGGCCGCGACGCGCCGACGCCGCGGACGCGCCTAGATCACCGCGCCCTGGGATCCGCGCTCATACGAGGAGCGGGAGCGGTTAGGCGTCGGGGATCGAGATCGATTTGGCCTGGACGATCTCGCATCGCGGCGGGAGCACGATCGTATCCTTCGACGTGGTAAAGAACGCCAACCCCCGATACGACGTCAGATATTGGTTGTGCTTCTTGAAGACGCCACCGGTGCCGAGGACGACGAGCGGGCGTTCCGTTCGCCCGAGGATCTTCAGCCACTCCCCGATCTCGAGGCGGACGACGACACCGGACGCCTTCAGTGCATTGACCTGTGCCGCGTGCGCCGCGGCCCCAGCTGCTTCCATCGGTCTCGAGCTTGAATGGTTAGGCAGCTCCCGGCGATCCGGGCAGGACGAACCGTAGAACAAACTAGCCGTCAAGGGCGGACGCGCAATCCGTTCGCCGTCAGCGCGTGACATCTTCGACGGGCTCGGCATAGATTGTTGGGTCGCCGCGCGAGGTTCAATGGCCGCACTATCCCGGGAGCTCGTCGATCTCGAAGCTGCGCTTCGCACCCAGTACGCCGTCGAGCGCGAGCTCGGCCGCGGCGGCATGGGCGTGGTCTTTCTCGCCCGCGATCTGAGGCTCGACCGTCTCGTCGCGATCAAGGCCCTTCCCCTGCACCTGGCTGACGACGAGCGCGTGCGCGAGCGGTTCCTGCGGGAGGCGCGCACGGCAGCTCGGCTGTCGCATCCCAACATCGTGCCCATTCACCGGGCCGATGAGATCGAGGGCCGCGTGTTCTTCGTCATGGGATTCGTGGATGGAGAATCGCTGGCACAGCGCGTCGCAAACCGCGGCCCGCTCCCTCCCTCAGAAACGGTGGCAATCCTGTGCGACGTCGGCGCGGCACTCGCCGAAGCACATCGCCACGGGATCGTGCACCGCGACATCAAGGCCGAGAACATTCTCATCGATCAGCGGACGGGACGCGCGCTCGTCACCGATTTCGGGATCGCGCGCGTCCTGGAGGCGGCACCCCTCACCGCAACCGGGCTTCTTCTCGGAACCGTCCAGTACATGAGTCCCGAGCACGTCGTGGGCGAGGCGGTTGATGCGCGGAGCGACATTTACTCGCTCGGGGTCGTCGCCTTCCACGCGCTCACCGGCCGGTTCCCGTTTCAGAGCGAGACCGCATCGGCGGTGCTCGTGGCACACGTCACGAAAGCGCCCCCGAAGATTCGCGACGTCGAGCCATCGATCCCCGCTTCGCTCGCGGAGATCGTCGACCGATGTCTGGCGAAGGAGCCGGCGGAGCGCTTTCAATCGGCGGGCGAGCTGGTCGAGGCGCTATCGGGGATGCCATCGACGTCGCCTCGTCCTGTCGCGCCATCCGCGACGCCCGATGGCGATCGCGAGGACGAGCTGCTCTCCGATCGGGAGGCGCGAGCCATATGGGAGCGCGCCGCGAAACTCCAGGCGCAGGCAACGGGGACAGTCACGCCACCCGTGCTTCCTGAGCGGCCGGACACGCGAGCCCCGCTCTCCCCTTCGTCGGCCTATCGTCTCGACGTCGTTCGCGAATCTGCGCGCGAAGCCGGCATCAGCACCGAGTACGTGGATCGCGCCTTGGCAGAGCGCGGCCTTGGAGAGGCGCCCGCGTCTGGGGGTGTGGTGCGGGAGACGTCCGGCACAGCGCCTGTACTCCCAGGTGAGATTCGCGACCTGCGTCTCCGTCCCATCTCACCGTGGACCGGCGCACCATCGTCCATCGAGTACGAGCTCGTGGTCGACGGCGAGGTCGCCGAACGCGACTTCGACCGCTTCGCCGAGGCCATTCGCCGCGTGCTCGCCGATGTCGGGGTCGTGGGGTCAATGGGTCGGTCGTTCACATGGAGTGCAACAGATCCAAAACGGCGAGTTCACGTCTCGGTCCAGGTGCGATCCGGACGCACGACGATCCGGGTCGGCGAAAATCTGCGTCATCTCGTTGGCAGTGTATTCGGCGGAGGCGTGGGCGGCTTCGGCGGCGGATTCGGTGGGCCCACGCTCGGCATCATGATGGGCGTGACCGATGGCGCGTTCCTGCTCGCCATGCCCGCGGTGCTTTGCGTCGTCGGTGCCGCCTATGCGGGATCGCGAACCGTGTACAAGCGCATGGTGCGCTCACGCCAGGAAGAGCTGCGCGGTCTTCTCGTGCGGCTCGCCGAAGAAGCGCACCTCTCGATCGCGGAGCGATCGGGCGAGCGGCAACGCCCCGCACTTTCGCGCCGCTGAGGAGTCTTGCCGGTTACTCGATCGAGCGCGAGCCCGGTGGTTTGGGGTCGGGCGCGAGAATCCGGCGTCACAGTGCCTTGGAGAAGGTGCTCGAATGTAGACCGCGTGCCGAACCGCGGTAAGACGATCCTCGCCCCGCCTCTTCACGCGAGGGGGCTCCGCGCCGTATGATGTGCCCACACACCACGTCAAACTCTGGAGGCTTTCCGTGCATCCCTCGTTGCGCACTGCCCTTCCCGCGCTGGCGCTGCTCGGCGCGTTCGCCCTTTCCGCGCACGCGCAGCAGGCATCGACCGTCGCCGCGGATCTTCGGGCCGACATCGAAGACGTCGAGAAGAAGATGCTCGACCTCGCCCGCGCGATCCCGGAAGACAAGTACTCGTGGCGTCCCGCCGCCGGCGTGCGGTCGGTCGGCGAGGTGCTGCTTCACGTCGCTGCCGACAACTACCTGATTCCGGCGGCGATCGGATTTCCCGCCGACCCGGCGACCGGCATCAAGGGCGACGACTACAAGACGGCGGTCGCCTTCGAGAAGCGCTCGATGAACAAGGCAGCCACGATCGCGGAGCTCGAGAAGTCCTTCGCGTTCGTGAAGAAGTCGTTGTCCGAGACGAAGGGTGACCGCCTCAGTCAGCCGGTGTCGATGTTCGGGATGAACCTCACGTCACAGAAAGCCTGGATCATGGGGACGACGCACGTGCACGAGCATCTCGGCCAGCTGATCGCGTACGCACGGAGCAACGGTATCGCTCCGCCGTGGAGCTGAGTCGAGCGCTCTCGTTGAAGACGACGATCACCCGTTAGGCTCTCGGTCGCGCTGCGTCTCGGCCGGGACCGGGTCGAGCCGCTCCGTGAGCAGCCTGGCGGTGAAGCGGTGCGCCTCGCCGATGCGCTCGACCTCGACGGCCACGGTGTCGAGCGCCTGCTCGACCCGGGCGAGACGGTCCTCGAGCGCATCGAGTCGTTTTGGCTTGACGGTGTCCCCGCGGCGCGACGCCCAGGCGAGCGCGACCATGGAGATGCTGACGCCGATAGCGATGACCGCGGTGATGATCACCGCGGCAACCTGTTCTCCGTTCATGACGACCTCACGCGGAATGCCATTATTTGTCCATTACGCGTCGCGCCTCCGCAAGTGTCACGCATGATTCGACCGTTCGGCCCCATGGTTGGCCTTGCCGCGGCCGCGGTGCTGCGGGGAGCGGTGCTTGCGTCCCCGGCCGCCGCCCAGAGCGTCGAGGCGCAGCGCATCGCGGGGACCTCACCGCGCCTCGACGGAAGGCTCACCGAAGGGCTGTGGAACGCCGGCGCCTCGCTGACCGGTTTTCTCCAGCGCGATCCGGACGAAGGCGACCCGGCCACCGAGCGAACCGAGGTACGGTTCGCATACGACGATGAGGCGCTCTGGATTGGCGCGCGCAGGCACAGCACGTCGCTTCCGTCCGCATCGATTATTACCACGCGACTGACGACGACGACGACCGCGACGAGGGCTTCAACCCCCGTGTGGGAGGCGCGCGCGCACATCGATCGCTGGGATGGACGGCGGAGATGCGAATTCCCTTCTCGCAGCTGCGCTTCAGTCCCGCCGATGTCCAGGCGTGGGACGTAAACGTGGTGCGCAGTGTTCCCGCGAAGAACGAGCGCAGCTACTGGTCACTCGTGAGGCGGGACGAGCCCGGCTGGGCACCCCGTTAGCCAGCGCCGGGCTTCCGCAACTCGCCCCAGAAGTCTCGAGACGTGATGATGCGGACGCGCACCTGTTTCGCCACGGCGAGCAAATCCGCGTCACCGGTGATGAGCACGTCGACGTTGGCGTGGTGCGCGGTGGCCAGCACCCATCGGTCGGCTGCGTCCCGAACGCCAACCGGATCCTTCTCCGGAGGTTTCGCGACGACTTCATACGACCGGAGATAGACCTCGAGCTCTCGGACCTTCTCGGCCGGCGCGTGAAACCGCGCCGTCAACACGCGACGCAGCTCATCGAGCACGACCTCGCCCACGACGAGATCATGCTGAGCGATCACGCTCCGAAAGACGTCGGCGCACAACCCGCGCGTCGCGAAGGCGCTGACGAGGACGTTGGTGTCGAGCAGAACCCTCACGACACATCGCGGAAGACATCCTCGTCCGTGAGGTACCCTGCGGCTTCGGCAAACGGCGCGACCCGCTGCCGCAGCTCGTCGAACTGGAGGAGCGCGAGCTGGCGACGGAGGGCATCGCGAACGACAGCGCTGCGGGTGAGTCCCAAGCGGCGGCTTACGCGAGTCAGCAGGCGGGCAAGATCTCGATCAAGGCGGATGGTGACGGCGTCGCTCATGTATGACAGTGTATGACAACTACCCGATGCGCGCAAGCCTGGAGCGGAACGGGTACTGGTCATCCGGCGGCCCGTCAGGAGCGCGAGTGACTTACTTCACGTCGATGACCTTCAAGACCTCGTCGCCATAGTGATTGATGACTTTCACGGCGATCTTCCCCGTCTCGGGGCGCTCGAACGGCCGGCTGACCGTAGAGTACAGCGATTGCCACGCCGCTTCGTCGATGTCCGCGCGCAGAGCGCGCTGAAGCTTCTCGTACGGCTCGTCGGCACCAGTGAAGTACGCGTGGCGAACGAAGAAGCTCTCGCCATTGTAGTTCGTGTCGATGAACCAGCAGGCGATGTCGTCGGTGCTCGATGAGCGGATTTCGCCGGTGGTGGGATCGTAGACGTCGAGTCCCCGGAGCTCGACGACAACCTTGCCGTCCTTCGTCTTGCGAACGTCGAGGTCGGGCTCGCCGAAAACCATGAAGAGGTTGCCGGCGCCGGTCTTCTTGAGCAGCTCGTCCCCCATCGCGAGATCGGGATTCATCCGCGTCGCCAGCACTGTGAGGTTCCCGTAGCGCTTGACCTCTTCGCTCACGTGCGGGTCGAACGCGAAGCCGCAGACGACGAGCGTGTCGTAGCCGACTCCCTGCACCGCTTCTTTCGCGGCTTCCTTGACTTGCATAGGCCCGACCGTGCCGTGCTCGGGGCCGATCGAGACGGCAGCGCGGCGCGACTTACCGGCGGCGTCGGCGTAGGTCCCGGCCGCATGGATCCACGTGCCGGCGTGGATGTCGAGATGCTCGAAGGTGAGTCGCTCGCCCTTCTTCGTGTTCTGCACCCCCGCCTTCCGCAGGTTGTCGATGATCATCGTCTCGAACTGCGCTGGGGGCGACGAGCGCTGCCCGTTCACCTCGCTCGCCGGGCGCTCGTCGTCGGTCGAGAGGACGCGGTGTGGTGACAGGGACTCGACGGTGAACGGACCGGTGACGCGGACGCGCTTGTTGTCCTCGTACGGCTTGTCGTAGAGCAGCTCCGTTTCGGCGTGGCGGGCGATGGCGGCGTCGATCTCCTCGCGCGTCATTCCCTCCTTGATGTCGGGGTTGTTCGCGATTGACTTGAGCGTGACGTGCGGCACACGCTTGTAGACGAAGCCTTTCCGGATGTCCTGTTCCGTCTTGTCCCGATCGATCATGTGCCCAGTGATCTCGACTTCCTTGGCGACGCCCTGCATTGAATCCGCGAGGAGATAGTAGGGATAGCGCGCGGTCATCAGACGGGTGCGGGCGAGCGCGAGTGCGACACGGCTCGTGTCAATCGTGATCCAACGGCGACCCCACTGCTCGGCGACGTAGGCCGTCGTGCCGGAGCCGCAAGTTGGGTCTAGGACGAGGTCGCCGGGGTCGGTGGTCATCAGTACGCAACGCTCGACTACCTTGGTGCCGGTCTGAACAACGTAGATCTTCTCGTCAGTAAAGCTCCCCGTACCGGTGTCCGGCCAGAAGTTCACGAGCGGGTAGACAGGGAAGTCGTCGATAAACCGAACGTATCCCAGCGTGATTCCGGCGGGGACGAGGCGTCCGGCGGAGAACAGCCGCTTCATGCCTTCGATCGTAGTTTTCCAGTGTTTGTTATCCCCGGGCGTGTACGTCCTTCTATCGAACTGCAATGATTGCGACAACCCAGCACTGAAACCGGTAGACGTAGCGTTATCGATACGAAAAATCCGAGAACTCCTGGCGAGAGCGGTTTCACCCTTTCGCTCCGACCCCGTCATTCTGCGACGAGCACCGTCAGGTTGCTGGACCCACGAATAGACACCCGCAGCGTCTGTCTCGAGCGCCTTCGGCAAATACAGTTGGCGGTATTTGACTCTCTCTCGACTCTTGGCATACCACAGTAGGCTATCCGACACCCCTGCGAGCACGTTCACGCGCGCAACTGGGCTGCTGACAGCGCTCGTCTTGCGGAAGGCGATCATGCTGCAGGCGTTCTCGCTCCCAAACACCTCATCGAGAAGCGACCGCACCAGATGAACGTTCTCGTCACCGATCTGGACGAATACGCTCCCCGTCTCTGCAAGTAGCTCCCGGGCTAAGTTCAGTCGATCTCGTAGATACGATAGGTATGAGTGGAGTCCGAGCTGCCACGTATCGCGAAATGCTCTAACCTGCTCCGGCTGTCGCGTCGCGTCCTCGACTTTTCCGTCCTTTATATCGCGCTTTCGGGTACTGACCTGCCAATTCGATCCGAATCTGATTCCATATGGCGGATCCAAGTAAATGCACTGCACCTTCCCCTTCAGCCCCTCCTTCTCCGCCAGACTCGCCATAACGAGTAGCGAATCACCAAGGATCATCCGGTTCGACCAATGCCCCGGATGATTGTAAAAGTCGACCTTCTTCTCGAAGTCCTCGATCCCGTTGAAATCGGCGAATAGCGAGAGCTCGGGCTCTGCCTCACCCTTGGCTGCCGTCTCTCGGAGGTTCTCCACCAGCGCCTGCGGGTGGACCTTCTCCTGGATGTAGATTGGCACCACCGGCACCGCGAGGTCCTGCCGGTCCTGCTCGTCCTTCCCCTTCCAGACGAGCTGCGGATCGAGCGACGGATCGCGCGGATAGAGCAACGTCGCCGGCGCCGCCTCGTCCGCGCTCACGAAGTCGCGCAGCTCGTGCGTCGGGATGTTCACCCGCGCGTCCTTGTGCTTGATCGCTTCAACTGGCGTCGCCTTGGCGGTCTTCGCTCCTACGCTGCGCGCCTTGTTCGCCTTCCCCGCCATCGCCTCGCTGCGTCTCGGGTCGGTCGGATTCGCTTACGCCGCGGCGGCTTCGCCGAGCGCTGAGCGGAGCTGCGTCTTCGCGCGCCACGGATCGCTGATCTCCGCAAACGCCCAGCGCCCCAGCCCGCCATGGTTAGTGACCGCCGGCACCCACAGCCGCTGAGCGGTCGCCACCTTCGCCAGCTTGTCCTTCTTCATCTCTCCGGTCACCTCGATCACGACGTTGAGCCAGTCGTCCGCCGCCCGCATGCGGCCGTCGTTCACGCGGGCGATGAAGTCGGGAAAATACGCGCGCTGATCGCCGTCGACCGTGTACGGGATCGAGAATCCGGGCTGCCGGTCGTTCTTCACGTAGGAATGAACTTCATCAAGGTCCTCGAGCGATTGCGCGACCTTCTGTTCCCAGCTTCCCGTGTCGCAGACGATGTGAGACACCTGACACTTCTCCCGCGTCGCATATACGGGCCGCGTCGTGTCGAAGTCGACGTGGGCGGTCGTTTGATCCCACTCGTACGGCGCAAGGATCGGCCGAAGCCGTAACGTTCCCTCCTCAGCCGCCACGATGCTCCGGTAGATGCGATCCGCGGCGTTGTGCGCGTTCTCCGCGAAATACAGGAGCTGCGGGAACGCATCATCCTTGCAATCCACACATTCGTCGTACCACTCACGCGTGATCTGGATGAGCTGTGGAAAGAGCCACGTCTTCGGAGCTTCACCCTCATCCGGGCGATAGTATTTCTCCATGACGAGCTTCGCCAACAGAAACTGCACCTGCTGCGGTCGAATCCGCTTCAGCTCGTCGAGCGTGTGAATCTCGTGAAGCCCGATGACGGGCGCGACCTCGACACGCGTGGGCACATCCTCCGGTGAAAGCACGATCCTTGAGTCGTTCGTGAACCGCGCCGCGATGCGCTCGTCACCGAGCTCATAGCGATAGCCCAGTACGCGCGGAAAGCGGATGCCGCTTCCCGATCGCTCCGGCATGGCGTGCACGCGCGTGGGCGTGCGCCCCATCCGTGGCTCCTTGGCCGAACCGGCGCAGGGGATGAACGAGAACGGCACACCATAGACCTCGGCATACTCCGGCTCGAAGCCCGTGATCTCGACGTCGACGCCGTTCACTGGGATGTGCATGGGCGTCGGAGCATAGCTCCTCCGGCGTAACGCGCGGCCGACCACCTGCTCGCACAGAAGCTGCGTCCCGAATGCGCGCACGCCGAGCACGTGTGTAACCGTATTTGCGTCCCATCCCTCGGTGAGCATGGAGACGCTGACGACACACTTGACGTACTCGCCGAGCTTGCCGGGCTTGCCGACGGTGTTCATCACCTCTCGCAACAGGTCTTCGTCTGTCAGCTCATCGACGTCGCGTCCCGGAAAGCGGTCGCGATACTCCTGCTTGAACTCGTCGATCTCACGCGCCGCGATCTTCTTGAAGTCGGCGCTCATCCCCTCCCCACTTTCGAGCTGCTCGCTATCGACGAGAATCGTCGTGGGACGTGCGCTCCAACGATCGTCGATCACGTTGCTGAACAGCTCGAGCCTGCCAGGAACCAGCCGTGTCGTGCCGTCGGCGACCGTTCGCTCCCAGCCGGCGATGTGGTCGAAGACCAACTTGGAGACGTTCGTGTTGTTGCAAACGGCGATGAACACTGGCGCGGTAAGCCCCCTGACGCGCGCCTCGGCGTCCTGCTTCCAGAGCTCGTGGTATTTCCTGTAGTTGTCGTACAGCGACTGAATGGCGCCTTCGAGCTCGACGGGCAACACCGGCTCGCCCGTGATCGCCGCGGTTCCGCGCCCCTTGCGTGGAAGGTCGGCGCGAATCTTCTCCCAGAGCTGGCGATAGGCGGGCAGCGTGCCGCTCATCTGGTTGTCGTCCACCGGTACGCGCGGAACCTTTACGATTCCCGACTCGATGGCGTCGATGAGCGAGAAATCTGAGACGACCCACGGGAAGAGCGTTCCCTCCGGCCATCCCGAGCCGCGAAGAAAGAAGGGCGTCGCCGAAAGATCGTAGACGACCTTCACGCCGATCTTGCGCTGGACCGCCTCGATCCCTGACAGCCACACGCGCGCCTCCTCGTCGCGCCGCTCGGCCTCCTTGCGGTCGTCTCCCTTGAGCTTCTCCCCCTCCACGTCGGGCCTTCCGCGATAGCAGTGGTGGGCCTCGTCGTTGATGACGACGACTCCGCGCTTGTTCCCAAGCTCGCGGCAGACTCGGTGAACAACCTGATCGGCAGTCTCGGTGAAGGCCCCGGTCTGGTCGGCGCCGAGGAGCTGTTTGGTGAGGCGGGCAGCGTCGCCGCGCTCGCGTGGAAGGAAGGCGTGGTAGTTCGTGATGACGATCTTGGCGCGCTCGAGACGCTCAAGGAGCTCGGGCGACAACAGATCGCGCTGACGGTAGTAGTTGTCCGGATCGTTAGGGAGCAGCACCCGAAGTCGGTCACGAATCGTGATGCCGGGACAGATGATGAGAAACGCATCGCTGAAACGCGCATCCTGTGCATTGGCGAGCTTGTTCAGCGTCTGCCAGGCGATGAGCATGCCCATGACGACCGTCTTCCCCGATCCTGTCGCCATCTTGAGCGCGACGCGGAACAAGTCGGCATTACCGCCAGCGGCGTTCGCGTCACGTAAGGCGTTGGCGATCCAGGCGTCCCCGTACTTGCTCGCGACTTCGGCGATGTAGATGGCGGTCTCGACGGCCTCGAGCTGGCAGAAGAACAGCTTTCGCTCGCGATCCGGATCGGCCCAGTAACGCAGGAGCTGACCAGTGGTCGGGGTGACGCCCTGATATCCGCCTTGGCGCCAGACGCCAACTTTCTCTCGGATCTTGTTGACGAGCTCGTTTTCGCGCAGGCGATCCTTGGTCCACTCCGCCTCGAGCGATAGCTGCGCGGTTTGACGACGGCCCTGGGCGATCGGGACGAAGTAGCTCGAGTGGCGGCGCGTGCCGTCGATGATCTTCCCCGTTATTCCGCGAGTGCCGAACTCGAAGTGGCGCGTGGGTTCGGTGAACGGAGAGTTGATGACGGGGTTGGTGATGATGACGTCAGGCATGACGACACCAATCTGACGCGGCCAACAGCGGCGCGCGAGCACCAGCCCGCGCGCTACGAGTCGTCAGCGAGTGACGTGCAGACGCGCGAGGCTGCGGACATCCCGTCCGGCGACCGATACGCGCGCGAGTCTCCCGCGGTCGCGCACAGGCTTGACGAACCCGCCGACCGTTCACTATCATAGTGTTACACTACGATAGGGAGCGGCTGATGATGCCGGTGATTCGCATTGATGAAGAGGTCTGGTCGTGGCTGAAGAGCAAGGCAAGCGAGCGGCCCTTTGAGGACACAACGCCGAACGCGGTTCTCCGGCGCCTGGCCGGGCTCGGTGGTGGCGCAGGCATGAGTACCTTGTCCTCCGGTCCCCCGGTCCGCCGGGTCGATCGTCGCCCCAATGGGGCGAAGATGCCTCAGCACGAGTTTCGAAGCCCGATCCTGCAGATCCTCCTAAGGAAGAAGGGTCGTGCAGAGCGGACCTTCGTTCTGAATGAACTGGACCGGCTTATCGGTCATCGATTCACGGAATTCGATCGTAAGGACCTCAAGTCCGGCACGGTTCGTTGGCAAAAGAGCGCTGAATGGGAGGTAAGCACGATGAGGCAGACCGGCCTCCTTCTGCCACAGGCTCAGTCGCCGCGTGGCGTTTGGTGCTTGTCGGCCGAAGGTGAACGCGTAGCCAGGAGCGCTTCCCCTTCCCTTCGCTCAGACGTCTAAACCAAGCCACCGACTGCACGGGGACAGATGGGAAAGGACCGAGGTGAAGGAATCGCACATGAGTGGCGCCCACTTGCGGACTACGAGGCCGATCCGGCGTCGCTTGCGTCCGCTGAGCTGCGTCAGCTGGCTGCGATCTGGGAGGAGCAGCGGCAGGCGCTCGAAGCGGCCGAAGGCCTGAAGACCTTTAATGAGCGACTTCGGCGCGAGTGGGCGATCGAGACGGGACTTCTCGAACGCCTCTATACCTTCGACCGGGGCGTCACTCAGCTGCTGATCGAGGAGGGCGTAGACGCCGCTCTCATTCACCAACATGGCACCAACCAGGATCCGGTTCGCGTTGTGGCAATGATCCGCGATCATGAATCGACGATCGACGGGCTGTTCGACTTCGTCGCGCGAAGGCGCGAACTCACAGCGTCATACATCAAGGAGGTCCACACTCAGCTTACGCGCAATCAACCGACCACCACCGCCGTGGACACGTTAGGTCGCGCCATCGAGGTCGACCTGCGCCACGGCGCATACAAGTTACTGCCGAACAATCCCATTCGGCCTAACGGCCAAGTTCATCAGTATTGCCCTCCGGAGCAAGTCGCGTCGGAAATGGACCGATTAGTCGCCCTTCATGGAGAGCATGCAGCAGCGCCGCCCGAGGTCGAGGCCGCCTGGCTACATCATCGGTTTACGCAGATTCATCCGTTCCAAGACGGGAACGGTCGCGTGGCGCGGTGCCTGGCGACTTTGCTGCTCATTCGAACGGGTTGGTTCCCGTTGGTGATCCGCGATGTCCAGGAGGAGCGGAAGGCCTACCTGGATGCGCTCGAGGCAGGCGATGCGGGAAACCTCAAGCCTTTGGTCGATGTCTTTGCGGCCGCACAACGCAAGGCTTTCGTACAGGCATTGGGGATTTCAGGGCAAGTGCTCAGCCTTACGCGTGCCGAGCACGTGATTGCCGCGGCGCGCCGAAAACTCGAGAGTCGCGAGCGCGCCATCCGGGCCGAATGGAAGAAGGCCAAGGCAACGGCCGATCTCCTGCGCAGCACTGCCCGCGACCGCTTTGAAACAGTGGCGAAGGAGCTGCGAACCGAAACCGCACGCTATTTCCGCGACGCGTACTTCCGAGCGGATACTGAGCCAGACCGACATGAGCGCAGCTACTACTTCCGCTGGCAGATCATTGAGACGGCCAAACAGATTGGATACTTCGCCAACACAACCGACTATACCGCATGGTCACGGCTCCTCCTACGCACGGGTCCGCAAGCCGAGATTGTCGTGTCATTCCACGCAGTCGGCCATGACTACCGCGGAATCCTTGCGGTGTCTGCGTGCTTCTTCCGCCGAGAGGAAACGGAAGACGGAGAGCGCGAGATCGCAGGGTTGACGCCTCTTACCCTGGAGCTCTTTCAGATCAACTATCTAGAAGGGTCGAACGACGCGGCCATCCGGTTCCACACCTGGCTTGAGGAGGTTCTCGTCAAGGGCCTTGAACTCTGGCGCCAAGGTCTCTAACCGTCGGGTCGACCGATGAGAGAATCCTATCTCGAGGTCACGTTCCGGCACGGGCAACCCCTGGCCGCATACCTCTACCTCCCGCGCGAGAAGCGCACGAAGCGCGTTCGGACGCGCCGGGTCGATCCAGGCATGATTGTCGATCTGGATGCGCGGGGTCGCCCTCTGGGAATCGAGATCACCGCGCCCGCCAAGTTGACGATTGTTCCCCTGAACCGCCTCCTTCGCGAGCTCGGGTGCAATCCCGTGCGGCGCATCGATCTCGCGCCGCTTCGGGCCGCATAGTCGAGTCTCGTAAGCCGCCGCCCGCACCCAACGCGGCGCTACCGGAGTATGTTGTTGCTGCGGGAGTATGCGGCACGTCGTCGCTGCGAGATCATCCGCACTCCGAGAAGCCGCACACGTGACACTTCACGCACCCCTCGGCGAACTCCAGCTGCGACCCGCAGTCGGGGCACGTGCCCATGAACGACTGCGTGTAGCCGCTCATGTCGAAGCCGAGCTGCACGGCCTCGGGGCCAGCGCCCTGCTCCACCGGCGCCCCGGGTGTGATCTGCTCGAGCGCGGGGACGCCCGTGTCGCGAGCCGTCGGGGGCAAGAGCTCCGCCTGCACTCCCAGGCTCTTGTCGCGCCACCAGTCCTCGAGCGCGATGCCGATCGCATCCGGCACCGACAGCACCTTGTGCGGACCGAGGCCGACGGCGCGATCGGACGAAATGCCGCGCAGCTGCCGGTGAATGGAGGGGAGCGGAATCCCGGATCGGAGCGCGAGCGAGATCAATCGTCCCATCGCCTCCGCGTCGGACATCGCGGCGCCGCCCGCCTTGCCTAACGTGATGAACACCTCGAACGGCTGGCCGCGATCGTCCTCGGTGATGTTGACGAACATGGTGCCGAGCGGCGTCTCTTTGCGGATGGTGGTGCCGCGGAGCTTGTCGGGGCGCGCGCGCTTCGCGCGCCGCTGGAGATTCTCGGCCTCGACCTCGAACAGCTGATTGCGAAGCCGCTCGATCTCGTGCTGGAGCTCGGTGACCGTGCCCTCGAGCTCACCGACGCGGCGCTTTTCGGTCACTACCTGCTCGCGTGACTGCTTCGCCTGCTCGGTGGCGCCGGTGGAGAGCACCTGATTGTCCCGCGAGCCGTCGCGGTACACGGTGACACCCTTGCACCGCAGCTCGTAGGCGAGCTCGTAGATCGTGCGCACGTCGTCGACGGTCGCGGCGTGCGAGAAGTTCGTGGTCTTCGAGATGGCGGAGTCGCAGTGGCGCTGGAAGGCGGCCTGCATCCGGATGTGCCACTCCGGCGCGATCTCGTTCGCCGTCACGAACACGCGCTGCCACTTCGCCGGGACTTCCGGGAGCTTGATCGTGCCCTGCTTCGCGATGCGCTCCATGAGCTCGTCGGAGTACCACCCTTCGCGCTTCGCGATCTCGACGAAGTCCTCGTTGACGTCCGGCATCAGGACGCCCGCCTGGTTGCGCATGAATGCAACCGCGAAGAGCGGCTCGAGCCCCGACGAGCAGCCGGCAAGGATCGAGATCGTTCCCGTCGGCGCCACCGTCGTCACGTTGCAGTTGCGGAGCATCTTCATCGGCCGGATGAGCTGTCCCCGCGCATCCTTGGCCGCGGTCTCCTCCGGGCCCCAGATCGAGCGCGCCCACTCGGCGAACGGTCCGCGCTCCTGCGCCAGCCGCTCGCTCTCGCGCTTCGCCTCGGTGTCGACGAAGTCCATCACAGTGCGGCCGAACTCGACGCCCTCCTCGCTGTCGTAGGGAATGCCGAGCCTGACGAGGGCGTCGGCGAACCCCATGACGCCGAGCCCGATGCGGCGGATGCGCTTGGCGAGCGTGTCGATCTCGACCAGCGGGTACTTGTTGACGTCGATGATGTTGTCGAGGAGATGGGTGCTCAGGTGGATGTCGCGCTTGAACGCGTCCCAGTCCATCTGGCCCTCGCGCACGTAGTAGCCGACGTTGATCGAGCCGAGGTTGCAGACGTCGTAGGCGAGGAGCGGCTGCTCCCCGCACGGGTTTGTCGCCTCGTAGGCGCCTAACGTCGGAACCGGATTGTACCGGTTCGCCTCGTCGACGAAGAAGAGGCCGGGCTCACCAGTGCGCCACGCGCCCTCGATCATCTTGTCCCACACGGCGTTCGCGTTCAGCCGGGCAACTTCCTTCCCCGTGTGCGGGTGGAGGAGTGGGTAGTCGGTGCCCGCCTTCACGGCGCGCATGAACGTGTCGGTGACCGCGACCGAGATGTTGAAGTTCGTCACCTGCGTGAGGTCTTCCTTGCAGCTGATGAACTCGAGGATGTCCGGGTGATCGACGCGCAGGATGCCCATGTTGGCGCCGCGCCGCGTTCCGCCCTGCTTCACGGCCTCGGTGGACGCGTCGTACAGCTTCATGAACGAGACGGGGCCGCTCGCCACACCGGTCGTCGAGCGCACCATGCTTCCCTTCGGACGCAGACGCGAGAAGGAGAACCCCGTGCCTCCACCCGACTGGTGGATGAGCGCCATCGCCTTGAGCGTGTCGTAGATCCCGTCGTGGCCGTTCGAGAGTGCGTCGCTCACCGGGAGCACGAAGCACGCGGAGAGCTGGCCTAACGGGCGGCCCGCGTTCATGAGCGTCGGGGAGTTCGGCTCGAACCGTCGCTCCGTCATGAGACGGTAGAACTCCTCGGCCACCGTCTCGACCGCGCCATCGCTCGCGCCGTATCGCCTGTCCGCCTCAGCCACCACGGTCGCGACGCGCCAGAAAAGGTCTTCGGGCGATTCGGCCGGCTTGCCTCGCTCATCCTTGACCAGATAGCGCTTCTCGAGCACGGTGCGCGCGTTCTGGCTGAGCATGCCGGCGGCGATGGGTGGATTGGACGGCAGCGACATGGACTGCACTCCCAGGTGAGGGTCCTGCAAGCTACGAAGACGTGGGGATCATCGACCAGCGGATCCCGCGTGGAACGACGTGGGCGCGGAGGATACCCGGGTTCGTGATTCCGCGCAAGCGCTTTGTAACTGGCGCTCCCCCAACAAATTAAACTATCAACATCACGAATTGGATCCCGGCGTGGCCTTTCCACGCGTCAGCGGCGCGGCGTAACCGGCGCCATGTGTGATGCGCGTCCGGAACGGTCGACGGCGACCGTTCCGGAGTACGGCTTCTGCGATAGTGCTTTCTCCCCAAGAGTTTGCGCATCCTGGTCCCCGCCCGGGACGCCGGCACCACCTCGCGCCCTCCGGGTGCGCCCTGCCTCACACCCTCGTGAGACGAGCCGCGCCCTTGCCTGGAAACACGTGCACGGGGCGGGCCAGGCGACGGACGAGTTCGCGTTTTCCCGCGTGAGGGCCTGCGATTACAGCTTTTTCCTTTTGAAGCTAGAGGGGCGCAAAGGGACACGGCGAACGCGAAGGGCGCCTAACCTTCGCCCCGTCGACTACCTCGACCCGCTCAGGGCTCTGGCTCGGCCCGCTCCGCCACCGCCGGCATCTGCGCGCGGGAGCGCGCGGCGTAGGCGGCTGTCAGGTTGAGATACGCGCGCGGGACGTCAGGGTACTCCATCACCGCGAGCTCGAGGATCGCGATCGCGCGATCGTAGTCTCGGCGCTCGAGGAAGTGCAGCGCCGCGGAGTCGAGCGACGGGCGCGCGTCGATGTACGCGTGCGTCGTGTCGCCCCGGAACGCGGCGAGCACGTCGCGCGCCCGCGTCGTGTCCCCGGCGGCGATCGCCCGCCGGATCTCCTCGGAGAGCCGCGGCTGCGGCGCGAACGTCAACGCACTGATCAGCGCCGGGTCGTGATTGCGCGCGTAGTCCGCGAACGAGAGCTCGGCCGCAACGTCCGGCGCTGTCCAGGGCCGCATGTCGCCCGGCGACCAGGCCTGCCAGTACAGCGTCGAGGCCCGCACCGTGATGCCGCTGTTCGGCAGCGCGAAGCGCCGCGAGTCGCCGTAGTGGTTGCCCTTTGACCCGGACGGCTCTCCAATGAACGTCGCGTCGGCGTACTTCTGAAGGTCGTTGAGGAGGAACTGCGCCGCGGACCACGTACTCCGCCCGACGAGCACGAGGAGCTTGCCGCGTGCGTTCACGTTAGGCCGCTTGAGGATCCCGTTGACGAGCGGCTGGAGCAGATTCCCGTTTCCACCGCGGTTGAGTCGGAGGTCCAGGATGAGACGGTCGGCATTCACGCTGTCCACAGCGGCCAGCATGCGGGCGGTGAAATCGGCGAACGTCTCCGTAGCGCTATTTCGCACCTGATTGATCTGAGCGTAGACCGTGCGCGATTCCGGGATCACCGTAAACCACCACAGCGCTTTCGTCGGGTCGCGACTCAGCCACAGGGGTGGGGCGCTCCCCGCCTGGTCGCGCACGTCGACCCAATTGGCTCGGGGTCGCCAACTCGCGTCCGCATCCGCGGGCATGAGCTCGACCGGCCCCACTGGCCGCAGCCAGGCTTCGCGCACGGCGCCTGCGACCTCGAGCTCGAACAGCACGCTGTCGATGCTCGGAGCGATCCCGATCGCATGCAGCACCTCCGGCATCGCCAGCAGGTAGGGCGCGAAGAACTTCACCCCCATTTCGTTGTCACGCCCGATGTAGGGTCGCACGCGCGCATATGCTTCGTCGGGACTCACGCCGCCGATGCGCAGGACGCGCGCGCCGGCGAGATCCGCGTGTATGCTGTGCGCGGCGCGCACGTAGAGCCCGTCGCGGAAGAGATACAGCGCCACCGGAAGTGTGCGAAATCCGATAGCGGTGTCAAGGGTCGGGTACAGGTTCGTGTGACCGTCACCGGTCATCGCGACGATGCGTGCCATCTCGAGGATGATCTCGTGACGCGCGAGTGTCGGGATGCGCTCGTGCAATTCTTTCGCTGCGCTATCGAATGCTGCGGCGCTCGTCGTGTGATAGAGATTGCGATGCCTGCGCGGCAGCTCCTCCATCATCACACGCAGGTCTTCTCGCCACTGCTCGGCCGTGAGTGTGTAGCGGGGCGCGACCTTCTGCGCGCCGGCGACCGCCGCGGACATCATCATGCAGCCGCTGGCAACGACGAACCGCGTCTGCCACGAGGCAGTCGCTCGAGCACGACGGACCATACGCCCCTCGCATCTCCGGAAATGGGAGCGTGAGTTGTGAGTCAGCTCACAAAGAGTGCGACACCCGGAGACGTCGAGAGGTTTACGACGGCGTTCGCGGCGGTGCTCTTCACGTTTTCATGACGTGAGGCGAAGCGGGACGCGTCACCCCTTTCTGTACTTCGCGGCGAGCTCGAGGTAGCTCGCCACGGTTCGGCGGATCCGCTCCCGTTCAGCCTCGGTCGTCTGGCGAAGCACCCGACCGGGAACGCCGAGCACGAGGGAGTTGGGCGGGATGCGCATGCCCTCCTTGCAGACGGCCCCAGCGCCGACGATCGAGCCTGTCCCGACGTGCACCCCGTTGAGCAGCACCGCCCCCATGGCGATGAGCACGTCGTCCTCGATCGTGGATCCGTGAATGATCGCCCTGTGGCCGATCCCGACGCGTTCTCCGATGGTCGTCGGCACCCCTTCGTCGACGTGGATGATGGTGCCGTCCTGCACGTTCGTGTCAGCGCCGATGACGATGCGATCCGTATCGGCACGGATCACGGCCGTAGGCCAGACGGAGACGCGCTCTCCGAGCGTCACGTCACCGGTGACGACCGCGGCCGGGTGGATGTAGGCGGTCGGGTGGATGGAGGGCATTCTTCGACCCTTTTAGAAGGACGTCCCCAGCAGCACATAGAGCTTCCCGGGCTCTCGGCCGGACCCGGCGAACGGGAGCGCCCCACCCAGCCGAAGCCGATAGGCGTCATCGTACAGCCACGCGATGTCGAGCGCGATCTCGGCGCCGGCCGAGGCGATCCACGAGACCGGAGTCGGGTGCCATCCGGCACCGGCGTCGGCGAAGAGCGCGCCAGACAAGCGGTCGAAGAACAGCGGGCCGGTTCCGCGGTTCGCGAGCGAGATGGGAAACCGGTACTCGACCGAAGTCGCCAGCGCACGCGTTCCCTCACGGGAGTCCGGATCCCACCCTCGCACGCCGAACGTTCGCCGAGTGCCGGTGCGCACGCCCGGCAGCACCTCAATGGACGACCCACTCTCACCGCCGACCCCGAACACCTCCGGGGCAATGCCCTCGGACCACCCACCGGCGACGCGCGCCGCGAGCACGTGGTGCGCGTATCCGCCCAGGTCGAGTGCCTTGTACATCGACAGCGCGCCTAACGCCTCTCGCGACCACGGGCGCGATTCCCCGCTGATCCATCGCTGACGCGCAAAGCCGCTGATCTGCACTCCGTTCTCGAGAGAGATGGCGAGCGGTGGCCGGCGGGCGTTGGACCATCCGCCGGTCACGAACGGACCGCGGAACGCGGGCGTGCGCCCGCGCGAGAACGTCAATTCATCGATGACCGGCGCGGGATCGCTCGTGTACCGCAGCCACTCGTACTCGCCGCCGATCGAGACCCAGGTGAAGGTGCGCACTCGGGGGCGTTCGAGCGTGAAGCCAATCGAAACGGCGCGCGAACGCTCGAGCAGATCGCCGACTTTCACGTCGGCCGGGTCGACGATCGTGAAAGCGTCCCACGATTGACCCGCAGCGACCTCGACGACCGGAAGGCCCAGGCCACGCCACGTCCATTGAGCGCTACCCGCGACCTCGTCGTCCTCGGGCGACCACGACACGTCGGCGTGCCACGCATGCCGGCCCACGACGTCGGCCGCGCTCGTGAATCCGCCGATGGCGACCTCGCCGCGTGAGCTTTCACCGATCGTGGGCAACCAGTACCGCGGGAGCAAGGTGCGCAACGAGGAGTATCCGCGGTGAGGGCGCGTGGCTGCCTGCGCAGGCTGGCTCGCGTCGCTCACGAACCGCCGCGCGGTCGCCGGGCGGTCCACCCCGATCGTATCGAGCGGAGCAACACCGACGTGAAAGCCGTCGTTGCGATAATGAACGGCAGCGAGCTGGTCACCTCGGGTGGACGGCTCGGGCTCGAACAGCCCGGTGACGGCGTCGCTCAGCCGCCTGACGCGCGCGCTGTTCGTGGCTTCGTCTGCGCTCAGCGAGTCGACGGGAACGGCATATAGTTGCGCGACTCCCGTGCGATCCGAAGAGAAGAAGAGCCAACGTCCGTCGGCGCTCCACGATGGCGCCGCATCGACGGCGCGGTCGCTGGTCACGCGTGCCAGGAGGGCGCCGGTCGAGTCGAGCACGACGATGTCGCCGAATCCGCCATGCGTCCAACGCACCGCCGCTATGCGGTCGCCGCGTGGGGACCAGCGCGGCTCGGCCCACTGCGTATCGGGGTGCGCGGCCGAGAGCGGCGTGATGACGCCCGCCCGCGTGACGCGGACGAGGCGATTCGTCGCCGGTGCGCCCTGGATGGCCACGATGGCTCCGTCGGCGCGCACGTCGGGCTCGCCGAGCCGCGCTTCGGTCGTGAGGCGGCGGTCGTGTCCGCCGCGCTCGATCCAGAGGTCGCTCCGGATGTGCCACGGGCTCGTGAACTCGAGCTGCGCATAGAGGAGCGAGCCATCGGGCAGCGGAACGTTGACGTCCGCACCGTTGCGACGGGCGAGCCGCTCGACGTGCCCCCGCATGTCGACCGCGTAGACACCGGGGACGTCCTTGCCCGGGACGGCGCCGAACACGAGCGCGCTGTCGCCCATCCAGCGGGGTGACTGGGCGAGTCGTCCCTCGCGTGTGAGCTCTCGCCATCCCGAGATCGGCAACGGCGCGGCGCCCTCGACGGCGCGGCGCAGCGTGTCGCGCCATTCCCTGAACGCGTCGCCAAAGGAAATGCCGAACGCCCCGCGCGAAGCCCGGCCAAGAAAGAACGGAACGGGGAACCGGGAGGTCCGCTCGATGAAGTCGGGCACCGCCTCCGCCCCGCGCGTCCGAGCGAGATAGTCGAAGAAGAGTGAGCCGAACGCGTACGGAATCTCGCCCCACGGATATCTCGGCGTCGCCGCGCTCCACTCGGACGGTGGCGGGACGTCGTTGGCCAGCGCGCTCGCCCGCGCGATCATCTCGTGATGCGTACCGCGAACGCGTCCGGCGGTCGTGAGTCGGGACTCGTAGTACGTGGCCAGCCCTTCCGTCACCCAGGCCGGCGTGAAGAAGTTCGGCATGAAGACGGGCGCACGGCCAAAGAGCTTCCGCGCGATCCCCCACCAGCCGGCGGACCGGTCGAGGTGGAAGATGTGCACGAGCTCATGCGTAATGACGAGCTCGCTCCAGTCGTTGTAGAAGCGCAGCGAGCGGGACGCGGTCGGCGGCGTCGCGTAGATGATGATGCGATTCGTCGGAAAGGGCGTTGCGCTGCCGTTCGCGAAATCCACGTTGTCGGCGATGACGAGATCGATCACTCCGCGCGGAGGGCGGAGCTCCGCGGCCAGCCGTTGCCATGCCACCTCGGCCTGCGCGGCGGCTCGCTGCGCGGCGTCCTCCAGCGGCGGCGTGAAGTGGACGCGAAAGTGCTCGGTGGCGATCGTGCGCCAGGGGTCGTGCGGGACGAGCTGCGCATCTGCGCGTGACGCGAGGATGACGAGCGCCACCGTGAGCCACACCAGCCGATCTCTCACGGCGCGAATCGTCGAAAGAAATCTTCGAGACCCTCGACGAGCGCTCGCGCGTAGGCCTCCTGATACTGCGGCGTACGCAATGCAGCCTCCTGCTCGGGGATCATGATGTATGCGCCCTCGGCGAGGATCGAGGGCATCCACGTCGGGCGGGCGAGGGCGAGCGTTCGGGAGAACACTCCCTTGTCCCGCAGACCCATACGCGCGACCATGCGCGCCTGTGCCGCGCGCGCGAGCGGCTCGGCTTGCGGGTGAAGGAAATACGTCTCGGTGCCGTGGGCCCGGAACGGATTCACGCCGTCCGGAAGCGCGTTGAGGTGAATCGACACGAGCGCATGTGCGTTTGCGCGACGCGCCATGATCGGACGCGCGGCCAGCGCGAACGGGGCAGGGGTCGTGCGAGTCATGATCACGTTCGCGCCACGTTGCTCGAGCAACATGCGCATCCGCTCCCCAACGGCGAGGACCGCGTCGGCCTCGTAGAACCCGGTGGGTCCGGTTGCGCCCGCGGGCGGATGGCCGGGATCGACCACGATCGTCAAGCCACGCAGCGGCGATCGCGAGGAGCGAACCGGAGGCGGATGTCGCACGCGCAGGACGAACGCGCTGCCTGCGTCGTCCCAGAACGCGAGATATCCGAATGGCCGCTCCGCAAGGTGAAGGGTGAAGCGCACGCGATCACTCGTTTCCTGATCCCACGTCACCATGCGGATCGTCGAATCCGTGGTGACGAGCCGCGTCACGTCGCTGCTGCTCGTCGTCCCGTACAGCGTCAACGTCATGGTGCGATCGTGTTGCATCACGAGATGCGGCGGCCGCTCGTTCATCGGGATCATGAAATCCGACCACGCATCACCCGTGACGACGCGCGCATTGCCAGCGTTGCGCCGGGGCGCCGCCGTCCCTGGTACGAGCAATCGGGCGTCCGTGGCCGGCACCCACGCTTCGAGCGACGCGTCCAGCCGAACGCGCACGAAATCCCCGCGACCCCCGGTGAGCTCGAGACGCGTGCCAGGCAGGAGAAACCACTTGTACGTGTCGTCGGGCAGCGGACGAGCGAATATCACGCGGTCAGTGTCACTGATCGCCGCGGGGTCGGCGCCGAGGATGACGAAGCGCGGAACGGTATCCACCAGCGCCACCGGTGGCAGTCCGAGGCGCACGGTATCGGATGCGCGAGCGATCACCATCTGCGCGGGAGCGGCGAGCGACGCGGCGGGCAGGTTCGTGGCCCACGATTCAGGCGCACCGAGAAAGCGCGCGACGGAATCCGCGGCGACGACCGTCGAGTCGTTCGGCGTGAGTCGAGCGCCTGGCAGCGAGGCGGCATTAACCAGTGGGCGGCGACCGGTCGCCGTCGTATCGAGCTCGACCCAGACGCTGGCGTTTGCAGGTGCACGCACACCGACCCGCACGCGCTCACCGGGACGGAGAGTGAGGCCCGGTTGCGGCAAGACACTCGCGGTGTCCACGACCAGCGGGCCGTCGAGGGCCAGAACGGGACGCGGTGGCAGGAGTCGCACGGGGTGCGAGAGACGCACGGTGTCCGCGCCGAGCGTGGCGACGAGCTCGAACCGCATGGAGTCGGCCGCGACGATCGGGAGATACGCGAGGTAGCTTCCATTCGGCAGCACCGTGACCGGAGTTCCGTTGATGGTCAGCGCGGCGCGACCGTTCCCGACGTGCCCGAAGATGAAGCTCGAGTCCCGCGCGCTGACCATGGAGTTGGCCGCCGGGTACTGGACATGCACAGCGAGCGCTCCTTCGACGAGCGGTACGGGCGGTAGAGTGGTGGGGGACGGATCCGGAATCGCTGACGGCTCGGCGGTGGGAGGCGCGGTCCGCGCGGGGACGCAGGCCCCAATGGCGAGGATTACGATGCCACAGCTGCGTCGACGCGGGATGCAATGGCGCAACATGCGGTGAAGCTAACTGCGCTCCCGAGGCCGGGGGAGGTTGCACGCGGTTTGCCGCGCCTCGGCGTGATTTCTATATTGCCGCGTCAGCCGAAGGAGGGTCGCGCGGCGCAGGGCCCAGACGTGACAACTCATCCGTCGGAGACGTCTATTCCGTACCGGTTCATGCGCTCGATCAGCTCCCCCTTCCTGTCCTCGTGACGACCCCAACCCCGGCCGCGAGCACCACCCCTCGCGGCACCATCACCGTCCACGTGTTTGGCCGAACGGATGTCGGCCGCACTCGGGAGCACAACGAGGACGCATTGCTCGTCGCCGACCTCAGCGCGAACACGGTGGGCGAGCAGGCCGAGGCGCGGACGCACCCGCTCGGGGGCCGCGGCGCGCTGTTCATGGTCGCCGACGGACTCGGCGGCGCCGCCGCAGGCGAGATCGCGAGCGGCATGGCGGTCGACATCGTGCTACAGGAGGTGCGGCGCATGTGGGTCAACACGCCGCAAGCGGACGCAGACTCCTTTGCCCATGCGCTCAAGAAGGCGTGCGAAACCGCGAATACCCGCATCTACGAGTACGCGATGAAGAATCCCGACCATCGCGGGCTCGGCACGACGGCGACGATCGCCGGGCTGCTCGGGGACATGCTGTATCTCGCGCAGGTGGGTGATTCGCGCGCGTACATCATGCGCGGGGGCGCGGTACAGCAGATCACGAAGGACCAATCGCTGATGCAGCGGTTGATCGAGGCGGGCGAGCTGACGCCGGAGGAAGCCGAGCTCAGTGAGCGCCGCAACATCATCCTCCAGGCGCTTGGTCCGGAACCCTCGGTGAAGATCGATCTCACGCATCAGCCGGTACGCCGAGGTGACGTGCTGGTGCTGTGCACCGACGGGCTGTCCGGACAGGTGCGCAGGGAGGAGATCGCACAGACCCTCCGTGACGAGAGGGATCTCGAGACCGCCGGACAGATGCTCATCGACCGCGCAAACGCGCACGGCGGTCCGGACAACATCACGGTTGTTCTCGCGCGCCTCGAAGGTGACGGGCTGGCACCCGCGGCCGCGGGTGACATCGTCGGCCACTCGGTGTTCGAGCTCGCGAACGCGACGCCCTCCACGCCTCGCACTCCGTTGCGGCGCATCACCGGGAAAGTCAGAAACGTCGCGGCGCCAACGCCTGCTGAGAATCCGGCGATGCCCGCTGCGCCGCCTGCCCCGCCGTCGGCGCGCGGGAACCAGTTTCTGCTTCTTGCACTGGCGGCGGTTCTCGTGATTGCGATCGTCGCGTTCCTTTTCGTGCACGTGCGCGGCGCGGTCAGCAACACGAGCGACACCGTGGACGGGCCAGCGCCCACCGCACCCGCAGATACCGCGACCAGCACCGTCGTTCCGCAGTAGCTCACACCCCGATGCCTCCCTTCTCGCGCGCTTTCGCGCCGCTGGCGCGACGAGCGTTGGCCGTCCCTGCGACACGGTGGCGGACGCTGCCGTTGACCGCGCAGCTCATGCTGCTCACGGTGACGCTCGTCGTCGCGTGGATGCTGATGACGCGGGCCTATGACCACGTCGTCGCGGCCGATCGCGACCTGGATGATCTCGGCGCCCACTGGCAGCGCGCGGAAGTCGTGCTCGCCCGCGCCGCGGCGAGCGCGTACGAGATGCAAGTCGCCGCGCGGGCCCACGCCTCCACCGGCGATACCACGCGTCTCCGTGAGGCGCGCGAGACGGAACGCCGCCACACCGTGCTCGTCGACACCCTGCGCGGGCTGAGCGTCGTGGACCAGGACATCCTCGGTCACGTCACGGACTACCAGGAGCTCGCCGCACGGTGGCGCGCCGCCGTTCACCGAATCGCGGGAGAGCCGACTCGCGCGCGGGCACGGAGTGGGTTGCGTGCTCCCGAGCGGGCGCTCTTCGACAGTCTGCGAGGCATGGGCCTCGCGTTGTCGGATGAGATGCACGCCCGCGAGCGTGCGGCCCGTGTGCGGACGGAGGCGAGGATCGCCTCACGCGAGTCGTTCCTGCTGCGCGTTGGTCCCATCGTCACCGTACTCGTGCTGCTGACCATCTCCGGTCTGCTGTTGCGCCGGACACTCCTGGCCGTCTCGACCGCGGCTCGTGCGCTCGCGGAAGGACGCTACGCCGACGTGCGAGTCCCTGCGGAGTTCAGTGGGAATCGCGAGATGCGACAGATCGCGCGCACGTTCGAGGAGTTGGCGCTCGCGATCGAGGAGCGCGAGCAGATCCTCCAGAGCGACATCCTCCAGCTGCGCGAGTACGAGCAGATGAAGAGCGACTTCGTCGCCACCGTGAGCCACGAGCTGCGGACTCCGCTCACGTCAATGCGCGGAGCGCTCGGCCTGTTGCTGAGCGGAGCCGCCGGGACCCTGTCACCGCAGGGCCGAGACCTTCTCCAGATCGCGAATCAGAACACGGAGCGTCTGATCCGCCTCATCAACGACATCCTCGACATCGAGAAGATCGAATCGGGGACGATCACCGTGCGGCGCGATCGGTGCGACCTTCGACGTGTGCTCGAGGCAACCGTCGCCGGCGTGCATGGCTACGCAACCGACCATCGCGTGCGCGTGGAGCTGGTGGTGCCGGAGACCGCTGACGTCACCGGGGATGAGGACCGCTTGATCCAGGTGTTCACGAATCTCATCTCGAACGCGGTGAAGTTTTCCCCACCCGATAGCGAGGTCGTCGTCTCACTCGAGATCGGGCCGGAGATGGCTCGCGTGAGCGTGCGCGATCGAGGGCCGGGCATTCCGCACGAGTTCCAGGGGCGCATCTTCGGCAAGTTCCAACAGGCGGAGACCTCGGCGTCTCGCCGCCACGGGGGCACCGGGCTGGGGCTCGCGATCGCGCGCGCGATCGTCGAGCGGCACGAGGGGCGCATTTCGTTCACCACTGGCCCGTCGGGGACCACGTTCGCCGTGGAGCTTCCGTCGCTGGCGCCGACGCGGGCTTCGGCGTCCGGGCCGGCACGCGCCGCGCATCACGTCCTCGTCGTCGACGCGGATCCGGACATTGTTCTGATCCTCGAGTCGCTCGCCGCACCACTCATCGGGGTCGTCGGCGCCTCGACCGCGGCCGAGGCCATGCGCATCGCGCGTCAGACTCCGGTCGATGCGCTCATCATCGAGCCCGATCTTCCGGGTGAGGACGGCCTGGAGCTCGTCAGGCAGCTGCGTACGCTGCGGCACTATACGGATGTTCCCGTCATCGTCTTCTCGGCGACCGAGTACGATCCCGCTGCGCTCGAGGGGGTCACGCTGGCGCCGGCACACGCGTACGTCAAGGCGCGCGACCGCGAGAATGAGGTCGTCATGCGGTTGCGCGCGATGCTGGCGGCACGGGTGGCATTCTAGGGACCCAGAAAACCCTCCGGCCCGTTTCCTTCGTCGCTCACACTTGCCCACTCGGGCGCCTCGCCAGGCTTGTTGAGTGTGAGCGATTCCATCAGACGGGTGGCCAGCGCCGGAGGCGCGTCGAGCACGAGCAGCATTGCCAGATCGTCGCGGTAGCCCGCGAAGCGTGCCGTCGCCCCGATCGCGCGCGTGAGCCGGCGAGACTCCCGCAGCCACGCCACCGTGTGCGCGGGATCTGCGCTCTGAGCACGCGGCCGCACCAGCACGCACGTCGCGCGGCGCCCCGCCGATGTCAGCGCCTGATAGCTCTCGATCGCTTCGCGAAGGCGCGGCGGCAGTGCGATCGCGGTCATGGCGTGCACGCCACTCGTCAGGCGATCGACGCGAAGGCGCTCCAGCCGTTGCGCTACCCGCGCGCGCAGCTCGAGCGGAATGAGCGGCTTCGTCAAGGTCTCGTCGACGCCAGCGTCGTAGGCAGCGAGCCGAGTGGCGCTGTCGAGATTGCCGCCGAGCAGGAGGATTGGCAGGTCGCGATACGGAGGCATCGTCCGCAGCATGCGAGCAAATGCGATCGCGTCGAACTCCGGCAACCGCGCCTCGAAGAGCAGCACGACGGGCTGCTCGCGCTCGAGGGTCTCGAACACGTGCAGTGGTGTATCGAGCGTCACGACGCGAAGCTCACCGCCGAGTGCGTAACGCGCGATCTCGAGGATCGACGGATCATCGTCGAGCAGCAGAACGGTGGGACGTAGCCAGGTCGTCGCAAGGAGAAGCGCATCCGCGCGATCGAGGAGCGCGCGGACATCGAGGGTGGCCACGCCAGTGACGTCGATCTCCAGCGTCGGCACCCAGTGCGCTCGTCCGCCGTTCGCGCGGTGCTGAGCGTGGCTCGACGGCACGACCACGATGTGCGGCATGCGCTCTCGCAGCAGCTCGTCCGAGAGCTGCTCGGACGCCATCGCTTCGAGCAGGTACCCGCGCCTCGCCGCCTCCTCGCCAAACGCCGACACCGCGGCCTGCGGCCATCCGACGAGCAGCATGCGGCGGCGCGGGCCCGCCGCAAGCGCAGGCAGTCGATCCGCGGCGACGGGCGCCTGAAACGCGAGCTTGATCGCGCTTCCGAAATGACGGATGACGTTGGCGCGCGTGTCTCGCTCGAGCGCCGGGTCGTTCGCCCATGCCGCCACGCGTTCTTCGAGCTTCGCGGCCAGCGCGCTCGCGTCGAGAAATCCGTAGCTGCCAGCGGTGCCCTTCACGCGGTGCAGCTCGCGCCGGAGCCCTTCGAGCGCGCGCGGTGAGTCAGGGGATCTCGTCAGCTGTGCCGCGAGCGTCTCGAACGTATCGACCATGGGCCCCGACGACGCGCGAAAGTGCTCGCGCAGCGCCTGGAGCGCGCCGCCGAGGTCCTCGGTGGAAGCGCCGCTCGGATCGGTGGAAGGGCTCGTCGGCATCGCCTGCACTCGTGACGCGATGGCTGTCGTGCTCGTCGCTCGGACAATCTCGCGTAACATACCGAGACGTGACGCGCTTCGCGCCCCCCGCTCATGCCCATCCGTCTGTTGTGCGCCGATGACGAGGATGACATTCGGACGATCCTGCATCTCGCGCTCTCGCTCGATCCGGAGCTCGAGGTGCAGTTCGTGTCGTCGGGGACCGAAGCGCTCGCGCGAGCGAAGGCGGCCGCGTTCGATGCGATCGTGCTCGACGGAATGATGCCCGGTCTCGACGGTTACGAGACGTGCCGTCGCCTCAAGGCGGATCCAGTAACGGCGCCGATTCCGGTCGTGTTTCTCACCGCGAAAGCGCAACGTGGTGAGGCGGACCGCGCCCTCGCGTTGGGCGCGATTGCGTGCTTGATGAAGCCCTTCGACCCGCTGACGATCGCGAGCGAGCTCCGCGCGGCACTCAAGCGCTGACACAGGGCTGGTGAAGCCGGACGCGGCGTGGCCATATTCGCCGCGCTCATGACCACGCCTTCGACATCCGCGCCAACCGCCGCACCGGTCTCGCTTCGCACGAAGCTCCTCTGGGTGGCCGCGTTGTACTTCGCGCAGGGCTTCCCGTTCGGTATTGCGACCGAGCTCCTCCCCGTGTATTACCGCCAGCGCGGCGTGAGCCTGACCGACATTGGACTGTTGAGCATCATCGCGCTCCCGTGGACGTTCAAGTTCCTGTGGGCGCCGCTCGTGGATCGGCTGGGGACGTACAAGCGGTGGCTACTCGGCGTGCAGATCTGCCTCGCCGGGACGATGGTTGCCCTCCTCGTCGCGGACCCAGTGCGGGCAATGCCGCTCCTCTGGATCGTGCTCATCGCGATGGCCACGCTCTCGGCCACGCAGGACATCGTGATCGATGCGTCTACCATTCGCCTCCTCGACACGCGCGAGTATGGCGCGGCGAACGGGATACGCGTAACCGCCTACCGAGTGGCGATGCTCGTCGCCGGAGGAGCGCTCCTCGCCGCAGCAGGCTACCTCGGTTGGCCGACGATCTTTGTGATCGCCGCTGCCGTGATGCTCGCCGTGACCGCGATTTCCTTCACCATTCCTGGCCGCGACATGCCACGGACAAGTGCCGGAGGCGGTCTTCGCGAGCTCATGGATCCGCTGCGCGAGCTTTTCACGTTGCCGGCCGTCGGCGCCGTTCTGGTCTTCGTGCTCACGTTCAAGCTGGGCGATCTGTCTCTCATCCCGATGACAAAGCCGTTCTGGGTGGATCGGGGCTTCGCAACGGAGAGCATCGGCGGAGCGAGCACGCTGGGCATCATCGCGGCGATCGCGGGTGCGCTCGTCGGCGGCGCACTGACAACGCGATGGGGAATCTTCACCGCCCTGTGGAGTCTGGGGCTCACCCAGGCGCTGTCGAACCTGGGCTACTGGGCGGCGTCACAGCTCGCCGCCACTGAGAGTGTCCTCTACGGCACCATCCTCCTCGAGCAGTTCACGTACGGCCTCGGTACTGCGGCGTTCCTGTCCTTTCTCATGTCACTCTGCTCGAAGCGCTACGCCGCGACCCAATACGCTCTTCTCTCGGCATTGTTCCGCGTCGGCGGTACGCTCGCCGGCGCGATCTCGGGCGCGATCACGCAGAACGTCGGCTACAGCACGTACTTCTTCATCACCTTCCTGCTCGCGCTGCCGGCGTTCGCTCTGCTGCCGTGGGTGAGGCGGGCGGTTCCTGCTAGCGGGACTTGAGCAGCCACCGCGCGGCCGCCTGCTGCATCACCGCGTCGCCACCCCACGCGCACACCACGTGCGTCGGCTTCTTGAGCTCGGCGGCGAGCCGCGGATGCGAGAACTGCATAACGACGGAGTCGGCCGCCTTGTCGATCACCTTGTCGACGGCTTTCCGGGCCTCGGGAGAATAGCCGGGGCGTCCCTTCCAGCTGCGAATGTCGCCGAAGAGCGCGACGACGACGGACGCGCGCGCGTCGCCGCTTGGCTTTTCGACGCGCCTCACCTCGGCGCCGGCGAACGAAAGGGTCTGGAAAAAAGGGTCGCGCGAGGGCGCGGGATATGGCCCGCCCAGATCGTCGTCGACGACGATGACCTCGACCGGCGACGTGACGGCCGGCGGCGCGCCACGCACGATGTGCATGACGCGGTCGGCGAGCGTCGAGCCCCACGCGACATCGGCGGCCGATGCGCGCCGGTACTCGTTGGGCGGCGAGGCCCACTGCGCCCATTTCTGCCGCCGACGCAGCGAGTGATGAACGCGCTCGCGATCGAGTGCGCCGGTCTCGAGACCTTGCTCGAGCGCCCGTACCACTGCCACCAGATCCTTCGGATAGAGCAGAACGTCACAGCCGGCGTCGAGGGCCCGAATGGCGGCGTCGCCTTCCGTGCGACCTTCGAGGACACCGTCCATGATGAAAGCGTCGGTGACGATCAACCCCTCGAACTTCAGCTGCTGTCGCAGGAACCAGCGCAGGATCTCGCGCGAGAGCGTCGCCGGCATCCCGCTCGGATCGAGCGCGGGAAAGGCGACGTGCGCGGTCATGATCGAGGCAACGCCGGCGTCGATCGCCGCCTTGAACGGGAGAACGTCGTTCTCGAGCAGATCGTGCTTGGACGCGCTGACGACCGGCGTCGTCATGTGCGAGTCCACGGTCGTGCGTCCGTGCCCCGGAAAATGCTTCGCGCACGCCAGCACGCCCTCGGCCTGACAGGCATCGATCCACTCCCCCGCCAGCTTCGCCACCAGACGGGGATTGCCGCCTAACGAACGCGTCCCGATGATCGGGTTCGTCGGCTCGATGTCGAGATCGCACACGGGCGCATAGTCCCAGTTCACCCCCATCGTGCGGGCTTCGCGCGCAGTGAGGCGGGCGGCCCGCCGTACGGCGTCCGTATCACCGAGCGACGCGATCGCGGCCAGTGGCGGCAGCCCGGTGGCCCCCGAGACTTGCTGTCCTGCGCCGCGCTCGAGGTCGGCCCCGATGAGCAGGGGAACGCGGGAGCGTTGCCGCAGCTCCTTGGTGAGCGAGCGGACCGCATCCTCGATACCGCCGAACAGGATGAAGCCGCCCACGCCCATCTGGAGCCCCTTCTCGATCAGCGGGCGCTCCTTCTCCCACCCGACCGACGTGTCCCAGCGCAGTGCCGGCAGCAGGAGCTGCGCGACGTCGCTCACGCGGGGCTCCACTTGCCGAGCAGGCGCCGACCGCGCGCGCCCGTGGCACCGGGGACGTTTCCGGAGCGGCCTTCGACGAAGAGGTAGCCCATGAGCGCGAACGCGACCGCTTCCTTCGCCTCGCCGTCGAAAAAGAGCTCGTCGAAGCGCGTCACCTTCACCGGAAGTGCCTCGCTGATCGCGTCGACGACCGCGGGATTGCGCGCCCCGCCGCCCGATACGAGGACGTCGGCGATCGGCTCGGGAATGAACCGCCGATAGGCATCGGCGATGCTCCGCGCCGTGAGTGCGACAGCCGTCGCAATGATATCCTCGGTGGTTGCACCGGCACGACTCGAGCGACACATCGTGATGAGGCGTTCCATGTAGGCGCGCGTGAAGAGCTCGCGCCCGGTACTCTTCGGCGGTGGCGCCGCAAAGTACGACTCGGCGAGAAGCGCGCTCACCACGTCGTCACACGCGCGGCCGCGCCGCGCGAGGGCCCCATCGATGTCGTACGGCAGCTCCGGCACGAGGATCCGCGTGACGCCGTCGATGACACCGACGCCCGGACCGGTGTCGAACGCGCGCACACCTTCGAACGCCCCGCCCGGCGGCACGATAGTCACGTTACCGATTCCGCCGAGGTTCTGAAGCGCTCGCCATTCGTGGGGGTCGCTGAACAGCAGCGTGTCCGCGATCGAAACGAGCGGCGCGCCTTGGCCGCCGGCGGCCATGTCACGCACGCGAAAGTCGCTGACGACCGCGATTCCCGTCCGTTCCGCGATCACTGCCGGCTCTCCGAACTGCCACGTCGAATGTCCCGGCTCGTGCCACACCGTTTGCCCGTGGGACGCAATCGCGCGTACATCCTCGCGCGCGATGCCGGCATCGGCGAGGACGGCCACGGCCGCCTCAGCGAGCCATGCGCCGAGCTCGAAATTGAGACGGCAGTACTCGGCAGCCGGTGCGCCTTCGAGCGCGCGCAGGAGACGCTCGCGCTGATCGCGCGTGTACGACACCGAGCGGTACGCCAGCAGCTCGGCGCCGATGTGATCGACACCGGGAACGAATCGGGCAACGGCGGCGGAGATGCCGTCGAGCGAGGTTCCCGACATGAGCCCGACGACGATGCCGGTCGACAACGCCGTGTCGGCGTCGGGGGCGGGGAGGCGCCGTCGCGCCACGTGACGGACGGCGCTCACGTGACGGGCGGCGGTGGCGCCCCCGGAACCACGCGACGCACCACGCCGCGCGACGACGCGAGACGCCGCTCGGCCTCCTCATACGATATCGAGAGCTTCTGCATCACGATCGCGGTCTTCACGCTGCCGTGCGCGGCGTGAATGAGCCGCCGGGCTTCCGCGCGGTCGACGCCACACACTTCCATGAGAATTCGCTCGCCGCGGTCGACGAGCTTTTGGCTCATCGCGCGCAGATCGACCATCAGGTTGCCGTACGTCTTGCCGAGCCGGATCATCGCGCCGGTGGTGATCATGTTCAGCACCAGCTTCGTCGCGGTGCCCGCCTTGAGCCGTGTCGAGCCGGTCACGACTTCGGGGCCGGTGATGGGCACAATGGCGACGTCGACTTTCTTGACGAGATCGGCGGGTGGCGGTGAGCAGGCGAGAATTCCGGAGCGCGCGCCTCGCTCGATGGCGCGCTCGAGGGCTCCGCGCACGTACGGAGTCGTTCCCGAGGCCGCGATGCCGACGACGAAATCCTTCGGTCCGACCTCGCGCTCATCCATCGCCCGAGCGCCATCAGAAGCAATGTCCTCCGCGCCTTCCTGCGATTTCGTGAGTGCGGGAAGTCCGCCGGCGATGATTCCCTGCACCATCTCGGGATCCGTGCCGAACGTGGGGGGGCACTCGCTTGCGTCGAGGACGCCGAGTCGTCCCGACGTCCCGGCGCCGATGTAGAACAAGCGGCCGCCGGCGCGAAACGCTTCCTCCGCGAGCTCGATCGTGCGGGCGACTTGCGACCGCTGCGTCGCCACCGCCTCCGGCACCGATCGATCCTCGGCGGTCATGAGGTCGACGATTTCCTCCGGCGTGGCGAGGTCGATGCTCGCGGTGCGCGGATTGCGACGCTCGGTGAGGCGGGGGTCCAGGAAAGAGAGTGTCAACGACTTGAATTCGTGGTGATTGCCGTGTGCGCTGCGGATGTCGCTCGCGACTCCCATGGTGCAATTCCGTAATCCGCTGTCACGTCTCTATCTTACCCATCACCCATTCCCGCGACCAGTGTACGCACATCTCGCTCGCTCGCTTGCGCTCGTGCTCGGCGTGACGCTCCTCACCACGCACGCGGCAGCGCAGATTCTTCAGCTTCCCGGCAACCGGCGCAACGTCGTTTGGGCCAGCGCGGGCATCGGCTACTACGATCCCGGATCGTTGGCGGACGGACGCACCGACAGCGACTGGCTGTTCTCGGACGGCTTCGCCTGGCGTGGCTCCCTCGAGTACGGCCTGGGTGGACGCTCGACGATCGGGATTCTGGGAACGTTCGCTCGATTGCCGCTCGAGGTGCGAAGCCGCAGCAGCGGCGAGACGCAGGATGCGGACGGTGACATCCTGTCGATTCAGGCGCTCTTCCATTCCGGCGGCGGATCGGGGCTGCACCAGGTCATCGAAGTCTCGGCGGGGCTCGTGGAGTTCCGGAATTTCCGCGCACGCGATTCCGACGACGTGCTCGGCCCGCCGGACGGCGATCGCGATGTTACGTTCGCACTCGGGTATGGCTTTGGCTTCGGCATCTCGAATCGTGCACAGGTGGCGCTGGTCCAGGACTTCGGCTACACGTTCCATCAGCGCGACGGCCTTTCCGCCGGCGCATCACGCACGACGATGAACCGCTCGACGCGCATCGGGCTGCGCATCGCGTTCGGCCGATGAGCACCCTGCTGTCGCTCACAACGACGGAGTATCGATGACCGTTAGGCAGCTGCTGTCCCTCACGCTGGCGATGATCGCGGTCTCGGGATGTCGTCCCTCACCCGAGACGCCGATCTCTCCCGCCAATGGTCCCTTCCCCGCCGAATGGCGGTTGAGGGCTGGTAGCCCTTCGGCGTTCGCGCCGAGCGCCATGGTCGTGACCAACGACTCGCTGGCGAGCGAAGCCGGCCTCGAGATTCTCCGTCTTGGTGGCAACGCCGTCGACGCAGCTGTGGCGGTCGGGTTTGCGCTCGCCGTGACGTATCCCGAAGCCGGAAATCTCGGCGGCGGCGGATACATGGTGATCCGCATGGCCGATGGGCGAACCGCCGCGCTCGATTATCGCGAGCGTGCGCCGCTGGCCGCGACGCGCGACATGTACTCCCAGACGCATGCGAGCAACCCGGACGCGAGTCAGGTCGGCCACCTCGCGTCGGGAGTTCCGGGAGCAGTCGCAGGTCTGGTGGAGGCGCACGCGAAGTTCGGCGCCCTTCCGCTCGCTGACGTACTCGCGCCGGCGATCCGCCTGGCCGAGGAAGGGTTCGTCGTCGATTCCGCGCTGGCGCGATCGATCGAGAATGCGAGCGATCTCATCGATGACTTCGCGGGCGACTCACTCTTTCTGCCTAACGGGCTGCCGCTCGTGCCAGGGACGCGCCTCGTCCAGGCGGACCTGGCGCGCACACTACGGCGAATTGCCGAGCAAGGGGCGCCAGGGTTTTACCAGGGAGAGACGGCGACGTTGATCGCCGAGGAGATGCGTCGTGGTGGCGGGCTGATCACGGAGGAGGATCTGCGACTGTACCGGCCGGCGTGGCGCGGGGTCCTCGAGGGCTCCTATCGCGGTTACTCACTGCTGACGATGCCGCCGTCGTCGTCGGGCGGGGTGACCATGCTCGAGACGCTGAACATCCTCGAGACGTATCCGAGGCTGCCCGCGTTCGGGAGCGCGCGGTACGCGCATATCCTGGCCGAGGCATTCCGGCGCGCCTTCGTCGACCGCAACACGAAGCTCGGCGATCCCGACTTCGTCCCGATGCCCGTGAACACGCTCGTGAGCGACGCGTATGCGCGTGAGCTCGCGGCGACCATCGATCTCACACGTGCATCGGGCACCATCGCGTTCGACAGCGCGGCGAAGGAGGGCATCCACACGACGCATTATTCGGTGGTCGACGCCGCCGGCAACGCCGTGGCGACGACGACGACGATCAACGAGCTCTATGGGTCGGGCGTGTACATCCCCGGCGCCGGATTCTTCATGAACAACGAGATGGATGACTTCGCCACGCGGCCGGGCGAGCCGAATCTCTTCGGGCTCGTGCAGGGCGAAAGCAATGCGATCGCGCCGCGAAAGCGCATGCTGAGCGCGATGTCGCCGACGATCGTGCTGGATACAGCGGGACGCGTGCTTCTCGTGCTCGGCGGACGTGGCGGGCCCAGGATCATCTCGAGCACGCTCCAGGTGATCGTCAACGTGATCGATCACGGGATGTCGCTCGCCGATGCGCTCGCGGCGCCGCGAATTCATCATCAGGCGTGGCCGGACTCGCTTCGGTACGAGGCGAACGGCTTGACGACGCCGGTCGTCGATTCACTGCGCGCGATGGGGCACGGGGTGAGTGCGGGTCGCGCGAGTGGCGTGGTGAAGGCCGTGATGAGCGCGCCGGGTGGCGGCTGGTACGGCGCGTATGACCCGAGAACGACGGGCGGGGCGCTGGGCTATTAGAGAGGATTCCGGGTTGCGGATTGCAGCGCGTAACACCGTGAAACCCGGAGGGCGCCGAGTTCCTCACTCGGGGCCCTCTTATAGGTGGGTCTTACGTGCGTCAATCCGCCACCCGCAATCCGCCACCGGTACTCGGCCGGAATCTGCGC
>JBQTHJ010000065.1:0-51092 GCA_052389995.1 Gemmatimonadaceae bacterium
CGCGTCGCGTCGCCGGTCGCCGCGTCGTACATGTAGGAGCGCCGGTGACGCGGCTCGCCCTTGATCGCCATGATGCGATCGTTGCCGAGCCATCGCGGAAGCACGTCGTGCTGGATCTCGCGCGAGAGACGCGTGTCGCCGCGACCGTCTCGCCCGACCACGAACAGCTCCCAGTCATCGCGCAACATCACGGCATGCGCGATGCGGCCTCCGTCGGGCGAGGGGACCGGCGTGGCGATGGGGCGGACGCTTCGTTTCACGATCACCGGATCGGCCGGGGAGCCGAGCGCCACGACGCTGATCATCCACTCGCCGCCGCCACGCGAAAGAAAGGCGAGCGTCGAGCCATCGGCCGACACCGCGGGCGATGTCCCGGGAAACGTGCGCCCGGCTCCCGTCGCGACGTCGCGCACGGCGACCGAGTCTCCGCCGATCGTGAACACGACGCGGCCGCCAGCCGCGAAGACGGGATTCGCCTTGAGTCCCGGGCCCGACGTCATCGCGCGCGGAGGTGCGCTCGCGGAGAGCGCGTAGAGATCCGCGCGCGCCCGATCGTTCGCGGGTCCGCCGACGACGTAAAGCGTCGCGCCGTCCGCGCCAAAGGCGAGCCCGCGCTTGGCGAAGCCCGTCGCTGTCAGCTCCTGCGTCGCTCCGGTGCGGAGATCGCGCGTCATCACGCGCGCCGTCGCCTGCTCGAGACGCGTCACTTCCTGGCGCTGCCGCTGAAAGCGCCCGAACTCTTGCGCGCGCAGAAGCGAATCCGCGAGAGCGCGTGCACGGCGCAGCTCCGGCGTCTCGTCCACCGCGAGATAGGCGACCCGATTCCCCGCCGGCGCGAACGCGAGCGCGACGCCCGGGAACGAGGCCACCTCGCGAATGGTGTCGCTCTCCACAGCGACGATGTGCGTCGTCCTGCCGCCATTCGTCGTGAACGACGCAAAGCGTCCGTCGGCGCTCCACCGTAGGTTTTGCCCATCCGGGGCCACTGGGGTCGTGCGGTACAGCTCGCCGGTGATGACGGCGATCCGCTCGGCGAATCGCTCGCCATCCGACGCCGCGAGGATGCGCTCGAACCCGGCGAGCGCGGCGGGATAGTCTCCCCGCTCCCACGCAAAGAACGCCGAGTCGAATGCGAGGCTTCGCGGTGCATCGCGCGTCTGCGCGACGGGAGCGGACGCGGCAGCAGCGAGCAGGACGATGACGAAGGAAAAGCGAGCGTGAGTCATAGGCGGACGAGCGGAAGCGCAGCGGTGGCGGTCTTTTCGCAAGGTAACGCGCGCTCGGGAGAGCGGCCATTCCACACCTCGCACGATCCCTGCACTGCCACCTATTTTTCAAGCGATGCGACTCCTCGACACCACTCCGCGCATCCCGCTCGATCGATCGCTGTCGCTGGAGCACAAGCTTCCGCTGTTGATGACCGCGGTGCTGCTCATCGTGCTCGCGGCGTCGCTCGCGCTCGCCTACGGCACGCTCACGCGCAGTACGGAGGAGCGGGCGAATCAGCGGCTCAGGGAAGCCGTCGAGCAGGTGTCGGCGACGGCGGAGGCGTCGGTGCGCAACCGTGCGCAACGACTTCGGGAGGTTGCGCGCGACCCGGCGATCCGCGCGGCCATCGACGATCGCACACCCGCCGCCGCGGATGCGGCGCGTCGCGCGCTCCTCGAGCTGGCGGCGTCGGTCGATTCAGGATTCCCCATCGAGCTGTGGGGCGAGCTCGGTGAGCCGCTGGTCTCGACGATCCCGTCCGTCGCCCGTCGGCCCTTGTCCGAGTCCGTCTTCCGCGAGCTGATTCCGCAGCCCGGAAACGCCGCGGACTCCGTTCGATTCAGCTCCCTGCACCGGGTCGGCGATCGCGTGATGTTCTGGGGAGTCGCTCCCGTCGAGCGCGACGGGCGCACCGTCGGCTACGTCGCCCAGCAGGTTCGCGTCGGCGGCTCGGCGGACGCGTCGCGGGCGTTGCGCGAGCTCACCGGCGAGGAGGTGACGTTGTACGTGCGCAACTGGCGCGGCGACGTCTGGACGCTGGCGCCGGGCACCCCGGCGACCGCGCCAACCGATCGCGACACGACACGCGGCCGGCTCACGTTCATACGCGACGGCGATCGCAAGATGGCGATGGAGGCCGCCGTCGACGGAACGCCGTGGATCTTCGTGTTGGAGGTGCCACTCTCCTCGGTCTACGCGCGTCCCCGCGCGACGGTGACGACGCTCGCGCTGCTCAGCATCGCGCTCATCGCGTTAGGCGCCGCGCTGTCATGGCTCATCAGCCGCAGCATCACGCGTCCGCTCGGAACCTTGACCGTCGCGGCCGAAACGATCGCCAGGGGCGACTACGCGCGCCGGGTGGATGCGAAGGGTCGCGACGAGATTGCGCGACTCGGCCTGGCTTTCAACCAGATGGCGAGTCAGATCGATGAGTCACGGCAGGCGCTCGAGGAGCGCGTTCGCGACGCCCGCCGAGCGCGCGAAGAGGCGGAGGCCGCGAACCGCGCGAAGAGCGACTTCCTCGCCGTCATGAGCCACGAGCTGCGGACGCCGCTGAACGCGATCAGCGGCTATGCCCAGCTCCTCGAGATGGGGATCCACGGCCAGCTCACGGATGCGCAGCGTGACGCGCTCTCCCGCATCGACCGGAGCGGGACGCACCTGCTGGCGCTCATCAACGATGTGCTCAACTTCGCGAAGATCGACGCCGGTCAGGTGGCGTTCGATCTCCAGGACGTGGTGCTCGACGGCGTTATCACCGAGATCGAGACGCTGGTCGCGCTACAGGTCCACGCGAAGGAGCTGCGGTTCGAGACCCACGGGTGCGATGCCGAGCTCGCGGTGTGCGCTGATCGCGACAAACTCCGGCAGATCCTCCTCAACCTCGTGTCGAACGCGGTCAAGTTCACTCCCGAGGGTGGGAGCATCGTCGTCGAATGCGGGGGGGTCGGGGAGAAGGTCGAGCTCCGGGTGCGCGATACGGGAGTCGGCATCCCCGAGGACCGCCAGCGCTCGATCTTCGAGCCCTTCGTGCAGGCGGGTCGCGCCCTCAATCGTCCGGACGAAGGCGTCGGGCTCGGCCTCGCGATCAGCCGCGATCTCGCTCGCGGCATGAAGGGCGACGTGACCGTCGAGAGCGTCGTCGGACAGGGGTCGGTTTTCACGGTCACGCTACCCCGGGGGGAATGTATCCTCGATCCCGGGGCGCGCGTCTCCAAGGGTGGAGCGCCGCACGTGGCGGACTGACGCCGGCGTGGCGGTCCTGGCTGGCTTTCGCGGCTCACCGCCCTCACGACGATGCTCAACAGTTGCTCCCGACGGCACGTGCGCTGGCTCGTGTCGCTCACGATCCTGCTTGGCTGCGCCGGGCCGACCGATCTCAGCCCCTCCGTGTGGGTCACGATCCAGTCGCCCTCGCCGGTGCTGCTGCGTGGAACCCAGACGCAGGTGCGCGCGCGCGTGTGGCGCCCCGGGACCGCCGGCGACTCGATCGAGATGCACAACGTGATGCTGCTCTGGTCGAGCGAGAATCCGCAGATCGCCACGGTCGAGTCGGGCGCGCAGGGACGCGGACGCGTCACCGGGGTGAACTCGGGATTCGTCGAGATCCGCGCGATCACCCCCGGGTACGAGGACGCCTCGCCGGCGGTCCTCCAACTTCGTATCGCGAACCCTCTCGAGATCGACAGCATCTCCCCGGACACCGTGCGGTACGGCGACCGCGTGACGCTGCACGGGATCGGCGTCGGTGACCTGTTCTTCGTCGGGCTCGGCTCGGGATTCCTCATCTCCGACAGTCTCTCGATCGGCGGTGACCGGAAGGGTCTGAGCCGCCAGAGCTTCTGGGTGCCGTGGCCCGCACAGTCGGGGAACATCTTCGCCGCGGGCTCAGGGCAGCTCGTCGCGGCAGGCGACACGACCATCGTCCTCCCCTGGGATCGCTACGAGCCTAACGAGGCGGTCCCAACGGACGTCGAGCTCGATGGGCCGGACCCGTTCCCGACGATTCCGTTCGTCCGGTTCTTCAACCCCGCGCTGGCGTTCGAGGACCTTCGCGATTTCCCGATCGGGCTCGACGCGTATCGACTGCGCGCCGCGAGCCGCGATGCTCCGTACACGATCGTGTTCGCCTCGGCAGCGCTCGCCGGCGCCTACGCCACGTATCTGACCGACCGGCTCCGCCCCGCCAACTCGAGCGACTCCACCGAGTGGCGAGTAGGGTCGGGAGAGCACACCTGCAAGGGCTTCCATTTCCGTCCGTCGCAGGCGGTGTCGGATTCCGTCATCATCGCGCTTCGTCGGTTGCCGGCGTCGTCGATGGATCTGGCGTCGTTCTATCTCCAGGAGGGCCGCTACCTCCTCGCGATCGTTCAGGGATATCACACCGCCGATCCACGCCTCGCGCCTGACCCCTTCGAGGAAAACGACATCTGCAACTTCGCCGACGAGAACTTCGTCCGGACGGCGACGCGTGTCGATCTCGGCGTGAAGCCATTGGCCGAGAACCTCACCATCGACAACGCGCACGACATCGACTGGATTCGGTTCCGCGTCCCCGGCTCGCTGCCGCAGGCGGTCGCGATCCGGACCGCCGCACAGCCCTTCGGCCCCGTCGACCGCAGCGACATCGATGTCTACGTCCTCACTGTTCCTTCGTTATCGCAGGGGCTAACGCTGGCAGCGGCCGACAGCGCCCGAGGCTCGACGATCTCGATCAACCCCCTGCTCGTCCCCGGCGACTACTATCTCGCCGTCGTCGACTCGGCCGGCGTCCCCACGCGCTACTCGCTCTGCATGGCGCTCGGGACGAGCTGTACGCTGCCCGCCACACCCGCGTCGGCATTCGTCGCGAGCAAGGAAGCCAACCTGCTCGGACCGCTCCAGCCGTATCTCGTGACTCCGCGTGTCACCGAGCCCGCACCGCCGAGGCGGCGCTGATGAACTGCACGCACTGCCACACGCCGCTGCCTGACGAGGCGCGCTTCTGCTTCTCGTGCGGAAGCGGTCTCTCCGGAGGGGGCGTCGCGACCGTCGTTCGTCCACGCGACGTCACCGCTGAGCTCCAGGACCGTCTCACACACGTGCTCGCCGGGCGCTACGTCGTGAAGCAGCTGCTCGGTGCCGGCGGAATGGGCGCCGTCTTCCTCGCCGACGATCTCACGCTCGAGCGCACGGTGGCGATCAAGGTGCTGCCGCCGGACATGTCGCGTGACGAGCGCGTCGTCGCCCGCTTCCAGCGCGAGGCGAAGACGGCGGCCAAGCTCGATCATTCGAACATCATCCCGATCCACCGCGTCGAAAGCGAAGGCGGCCTGCACTACTTCGTGATGAAGTACGTCACCGGCCGCTCGCTCGAGTCGCTGCTCGACGCCGGCGAGCCGCTGCCGATTCCGTTCGCGACGCGCGTTCTGCTCGAGGCGGCCGCCGCGCTCGGGCACGCGCACGCGCGTGGTGTGGTCCACCGCGACGTGAAGCCGGCGAACATTATGCTCGGCGCCGACGATCAGGTCGTGCTCACCGACTTCGGCATTTCGAAGGTCGGCGACCTGACGTCGCAGCTCACGCAGACGGGGATGATCATCGGTACGCCGTACTACATGGCGCCGGAGCAAGCGACGGGGCGCGAGGTGGACGGTCGCGCCGATCAGTACTCGCTCGCCGTTCTGGGGTACCAGCTTTTCACCGGGAAGCTGCTCTTCACCGGCGATTCCGCGCACACGATCATCTACCGCCACGTGTCCGAGGTGCCGCCGCGGCTCTCGGCCCAGCGGCCGGATGTCCCGGCGGCGGTCGATGCCGCGATCGCGCGAGCGCTGAGCAAGCACCCTGAAGAGCGCTTCGCGACGATGGAAAAGTTTGCGGCCGCAGTGCGAGGCGACGCTGTCACCGAACGCGCGCGTCAGGCGGGAACGACTCGGGCGATGAATGCGGCGACGATCCGCATGGCGCCGCAAAGGATCGTGAAGCGCAGATCGCGCTGGCCGGCGCTGGTCGCGACCGCGCTCGTGCTCACGGCCGGGGGACTCGCCGCCGTGTGGGCGATACGAGGACGCGTCGGGCCGGCCGGCGCATCGGCATCGGAGCACCAAGCGGTCGCCGAGGTCCCGACGCCAGTGGACGCACCACCGCAGCTCGTGTCGGACTCCCTCGCCGCGTCCGCGCCGTCCCCCGATTCGACGCCAACGACGGCATCGAGCGAGCCGGGCAACTCGGTTTCGCGACGCAATACGCAACGTGCGGGACGCAGACCCGTCGTCACGCGGCCGGCGCAGCGCCAGACGGATGCCGCGCCCGCACAACGATTCGCGCCGCTCACCATCGCGTCCGAGCCTTACGGCACGCTCTACGTCAACGGGGTCGAGGTCGGCGACACGCCGGTCGCGAATCATCCGCTCCCCGTCGGGCGGCGTGTGGAGCTTCGCGTCGAGCGCGACGGGTACAGGACCCGACGCGAATCGATCATGATCGCTGGCCCGAACGCGATTCGGCGGCGCTACATCCTCGAACCTTCCGAGCAGCCATGAGAGTGCTCCCACTCGCGCTCGCCGCCCTCGCCGCCTGGCCGGCCGCGCTCGCGGCGCAGGAGAATGCGGCGCTGCGTCGCGCCGTCGCCGCGTACCGCGAGCTCGAGTACGGGCAGGCCATCACGTTGGGCAAGCAGGCCCTGCGCGATCGCCTTCGCGAGCCCGATCAGGAACGCGCCTACGAGATCCTCGGCTTCGCCTTCGCCGCGCTCGACAGCGCTCGTCAGGCAACCGACGCATTCAAGGAGCTCGTCCTGCTGAACCCCGACCGCGAGCTCGACGCAGCGCGGATCTCACCGAAGATCACGAGCCTCTTCGCGCTCGCGCGGACGCAAGTGCTCGTCGTGCGCCGCCTCGAGCTGGACAGCACGACGATCATTGCGGGGTCGCAGACGGCGACGCTCGCATTTACCGTCACTCGGCCGGCTCGCATTCGTGCGCGTCTCACCGGCGGCGGCCGCGAGGTCGTGATCGACGAATCGCGCGTGGAAGGCACGGTACGGGTCCCCTGGAACGGACTCATGGCCGACGGGCTTCCGCCCGCCAGCGGCAGCTATCGCCTCGTAATCGAAGCGACGGCCGGCCGCGAGAGCTACGCAGCGTCACTGCCCATTCGCATCGTTGCGGGCTCCGTGGATACGGTCGCGCACCTCACGGAGCTTCCCGGGTACGATCTGCTCCCCGAGATGGTGGTGCCACCCCGAAGCTGGCGTCCGCTGATGCTGGCTTCGGCGGCGGCCGGCGTGATGGCCGGCGCGAGCCTGGCGCTCGAGCACGGGCGCTTCTCGGGGGGCGGACGTCGCGAGATTCTCTCGATCGGCGTCGGGACTCTGACCCTCGGCGTCCTGGCGAGCTGGAAGCGACCGGCACCGGTGCCGGCGCCGGCGAACAAACGGTACAACGCCCTCGTGCGCGAGCAGCTCGCACGGCGTAACGCGGAGCTCGCCGCGCAGAACGCGACGCGCCGCCGACAGGTGCAGCTCACCTTGATTCCCGAGCGTGGATCATGAGGCGAAGCACCGTCGCGCTCCTGCTCGTGCTCGCCGCGGGCCCGCTCGCGGCGCAGCGCGCGACCGTCGGCGCCGAGTTCGCGCTCGCGGACTATCGGGAGCAGGCCGCGCATCTCCGCTTTCAGGGCACGGGCTTCACGGCGCGCCTCGAGCTGAGCGTCTGGCGGCTGGAAGGGCAGGTGAGAACGACGCGTCTCACGGTCGATGCGACGGAGACGAACGGCGTGGCCACCGATGCCTTCGTGGTCGAGCAGCCCGAGTTCCGAATCCGATATCACGTGTCGCCTCGCTTCGGAATCGAAGCCGGCGCCTTCAATCGTTCGGTCGATCCGGAGCATGCGGCGCAAGGGATGCGGGCGTGGCGTGCGGGTGGCGTCTTCGTGCAGCCGCTGGCGCCCGGATCCGATGTCGGCATCCGCGCGAGCTACGTCCGCGTCACCCGCTTCGCGGGCGGCGGCACGGCCCCATTCGGCGTCGAGCTCGGGCTTGGGGTTTCCTATGGCCCCGGGGCGGGGCGCTTTCGCCTAACGGGCGAGTACGAGTTCCAGCGCATCGACCGCCGGACGACGATCGGCGGCCAGCGGCTCGAGGTGCCGATTCAGAGCGCGGTCGCGCGCGTGGGTCTCTCGGCAGCGTTTGGGCGGTAGCTCCGGCGCCGCGCCCCTAGATCGACTGCCGCCGGATCTCCTGTAGCGCGCGCTGCACATAGACGCGCACCATCTCCTTCCGCCAGGACAACGTGAGATCGGTGTTGTCCATTGGCTTCGCCGGACGGTAGGCGGCATCGGCCGCGGCGCCGATCGCGCTTTCGTCGAGACGGGTGCCGACGAGCGCGGCGGCTGCGCCGGGAATCTCCTGCGGATAGGACGCGACGGCACCAAGGACGATGCGCGCGGCCTTCACCGTCCCGTCAGGAGCGAGGTCCACGCGAGCGCCGACGCCGAGCACCGGGAAGTCGAATGAATCGCGCCGCCTGAGCTTCGTATACGACGCGCGCCAACCATTGACCGCTGGCAAATGATAGGCGACGAGCAGCTCGTCGGGCGCTTTCGCCAGATACTCGATGCCGTCGTTCCGGTAGAGCGCAGCCGCGGGAATGCGACGCGTCCCGCGCACCGACGTCAGCGTCACCTCCGCGCCTAACGCGACGGCGACGGGGACGCCGTCGGAAGACTGTACCGCCCAGCAGCGCGGGCTCGACGGTGCGACCCAGCAGATCTCGCCGTCGCGCTTCATGCAGAAGTCGATCGCCTTACGCCACTCGTACGTCTGGTCGTAGTAGTTGCAGCGCGTGTCGAGGAGCAGGTTCCCACCGATCGTGCCCATGTTGCGCAGGATCGGTGTCGACACGACGCGCGCCGCGTGCGAGACCGCCGCGTAGCCGTGGCGCACGACACCGTGCGACGCGAGCTCGGTCAGCGTCACGCACGCGCCGATCGTCATGCCTGCGCCCGGTGTCCCGCTCACGGCGCGGAGCTCGGGAATGCGGTGCAGCGCGATGACCGCTGCCGGAGTTTGCTGGCGGCGCTTCATGTTCGGATAGAGGTCCGTCCCCCCGGCGACGTACGCGACGTCGGGTGCCGCGTCCGCCCAAAGGCGTACCGCTTCGTCGATCGTGCGCGGCTCGAGGTAACGGAAGCGGGGCAGCCGCAGCATCAGGGCTTCCTCGGCGTCGCGCCGCCGGCGGTCGTCTCACCAGCCTGCTCGACGGGACCACCGATCTCGCTATGCGAGCGACCATCTTCTTCCCGCCCCGTGCCGCCCTCGGCCGGGGTGAGAACGCGCGAGATCTCGGGGAACGCGTACGCCGGCACGCTGGTCGGCCCGAAACGCCCAACGCCGCCTTTCATCTTCTCCTTCAGCGCTCTGAGCACCTTGTGCGGCGAGCAGGGCACTTCGTCGATGCGCACGCCCACTGCATCGTAGATCGCGTTCGCGACCGCCGGCATCACCGGCAACAGGGGTCCCTGTCCCGCCTCTTTCGCGCCGAACGGGCCGCGCGGGTCGGGATCGTGGATGAGGATGGTCTCCACATCGCACATCTCGAACGTCGTCGGGCTCTTGTACTCGAGCATGCTCGGGTGATGGTGGACGACGTTCCGCACGCGATCGCGGTACGTCATCTCCTCCATGAGCGTCTCGCCGAGCCCCATGTAGACGGAGCCCTCTACCTGACCGATTACGAGCAGCGGGTTGATCGATTGGCCAACGTCGTGCGCAATCCAGATCTTCGGCACGCGCACGAAGCCGGTCTCCGGATCCACCTCGATCTCGGCGACCGCCGCCGTATAGGAGTACGCGGGCGACGGGCCGACGCCCGCGCCCTTGTAGCGTCCGGGCGAGCGAGGCGGTGTGTACGAGCCCACCGTGCCCACCGTTCCGAACGCCGATTCCGCGATCTGCACCGCCTCCGCGAACGACATTCCCTTCTCGGGTGCCTCGGAGTCGAAGACGCGGCGATCCGCGAACGTGAGACGTGACGACGGCACGCTCAGCTTCTTCGAGACGGCAGCGGCGAGCATCTCGCGCGCACGCTCTGCCGCCTGCACGGCGGCGTTCCCCGTCATCATCGTGACACGTGACGAGTAGGAGCCGAGGTCGACGGGGGTGAGGTCGGTGTCCCCGGTGACGACGCGAATGTCTTCGGGCTCGATGCCCAGGACATCGGCCACGCAGTACGCGAGCACCGAGTCGGAGCCTTGACCGATGTCCGTCGATCCGCAGAACGCGGCGACGCCGCCCGAGCGATCGAGCTTGAGCTGCACGCCCGAGTGCGGCATCGCGTTCCAGTAGATCGGCAGCCCCGCGCCCGAGATGTACGAGGAACAGGCGATGCCGACGCCACGGCCAAACGGGAGTTGACGGTGTTTGCTCCGCCATCCGCTGCGCTCGACGACTGCGTCGATGCATGCGCCGAGTCCCATGGAGCCGATGCGGAGCCAGTTGGCGGTGACGGAGTGCGCGGGCTGGAGAATGCGCTTGCGCATCTCCGCCGGATCGAGCGCGAGGTCCTCGGCGATCTTGTCGAGCTGGCACTCGAGCGCGAAGCGCGGCTGTGGCGTGCCGTGTCCGCGCTTGGGTCCGCAGGGTGGCTTGTTCGTGAAGACGCGCGCGCCGCGGAAGCGGTAATGCGGGACCTCGTACGTCACCGTTTGCAGCGCGCCCGTGTAATAGGTGCTCGCCACGCCGTACGAGCCATACGCGCCGCCGTCCAGGAACGATGTGAAGTCCATCGCGACGATGGTGCCGTCGCGCTTCACGCCCGTCTTGATGCGCATGAGCGTGGGATGGCGCCCGCGGTGGCAGTAGAAGACCTCCTCGCGTGTGAGCGTGATCTTCACGGGACGCCCCGTTCGCCGTGCGAGCGCCGCGACGACCACCTCGTGGTTGAACGGATCGGACTTGCCGCCGAATCCGCCGCCGTTCGGCGTTGCGATCACGCGGACGTGCGACGCCGGCATCTCGAGCACCTTGGCCAACGCGCGGTGGAGGTAGTGGGGCGTCTGCGTGCTCGACCACACCGTCACCTTGCCGTCGGGGAACCACTGCGCGAGCGTCGCGTGCTGCTCCATGGGAAGGTGCGTGTTCCCCTCGAAGAAGAACACGTCATCACGGACGTGGTCGGCGGTCGCCATCCCCGTATCGACGTGCCCGAACTCGAGCGCGATGTGCTTATGGACGTTCCCCACATCGCCGTAGTCGTGGATGCGTGCATCGCCTTCGACCGGCGCGAGTCCATCCTCGATCGATTCGATCGGCGGAAGTCGCTCGTACTCGACCTCGATGAGCTCACATGCCTCGGCAGCGATGTCCTCGTCCAGCGCCGCAACGGCCGCCACGGGATCTCCCACGAATCGCACGCGATCGGGGCAGAGCGCGTGCTCGTCCTGCGAGATGGGAAGAATGCCGAATGGAATCGGCAGGTCACGCCCGGTGAGCACGGCGAGCACGCCGGGCATCTGCTCCGCGCGCGACGTGTCGATGCGCACGATGCGCGCGTGCGGCATGCGCGAGCGCAGCAGCTTGCACCAGAGCATGCGAGGCAGCGCGAGGTCGTCGGCGAAGCGCGTCTCGCCCGTCACCTTGGCGGTTGCGTCGACCTTTCGGCGGGGAGAGCCTACGACGGCCCGAGGACCGAGGACCGAGGAAGCGCGGTCAAACATTCCTCGTTCCTCGTTCCTCGTTCTTCATTCGCCGTCCCGCCATCTCCACGGCTTCATAGATCTTCAAGTATCCCGTGCAGCGGCACAGATTGCCGCTCAGCGATTCCTTGATCTCATCGCGCGTCGGCGACGGGTTCGCGTCGAGCAGCGCGCGAGCCGCGAGGAGAAACCCGGGGGTACAGTATCCGCACTGCGCGGCGCCGAGCTCGGCGAACGCGTCCTGCAACGGGTGAAGCGTCGCGCCGCGGGCCATCCCTTCGACGGTCTCGATCGAGCGGTCGGCGTAGGAAAGCGCCAGTGCGAGGCACGAAAGAATGGGCGTGCCGTCGACCAGGACGGTGCAGGTGCCGCATTCTCCCAGCTCGCATCCGTGCTTCGTTCCCGTTAGGCCGAGGTCTTCGCGGAGGACCTCGAGAAGCGTCTTGTGGGGGGCGAACGCGGCCTCCACGCGCTCGCCGTTGACGACGAAAGCGTGATGGACTTTCTCGCGCGCGCGAGCCTCGATCGTGATCGGCTGGCCGGACATTCCTGAGGATGCCTAGGGGCGCTGAGGGCACGCAAGGTACGACGTGAGACCATGTGACCTGGGGCCGTGAGGCGGGGTAATACTGCTTGGGGGGACGATGGACGCCGCCACTCCTCGAAGGGTATCCATGCCGCTTCGTCGTTCGCTCGTCGCCTTGCTCCTCGCATTCGCCGCCGCCTGCTCCGATTCCCCCACCGGCAGCTCCGCGGGCCCCGCCGACTCACTCAAGGTTCTCCCACGTGCGCTGAGCCAGGGCGAGCTCGAGGCGATCGCATCGAGCAATCGGTTCGCGTTCGATCTCTTCAAGAGCATCAACACGCGATTCGTCGACACGAACGTCTTCATCTCACCGCTGAGTGCCTCATTCGCCCTCGGCATGACGCTCAACGGCGCAAACGGCGAGACGTTCGAGGGGATGCGCACGGCGCTGCGCATCGAGGACCCGGAGCTCTCGAGCATCAATGCAGGCTATAGCGACCTGATTGCGCTTCTGCTGGCGCTCGACCCCTCCGTCGACATGCGGATCGCCAACGCAATCTGGTATCGGGAAACCTTCCCGTTTCATCAGGCCTTTCTCGATACGGTCGCGCCTTACTTCAGTGCTCGCGTGACAGGACTCGACTTCGGCGCTCCGGCCACGGTCGATCGCATCAACGCATGGGTCGACACGGCCACCGCGGGCAAGATCCCGAAGGTGCTGGATGCGATCGGTCCCGACCTCGTCATGCTTCTGATGAACGCCATCTACTTCAAGGGCAGCTGGCGTTCCCAGTTCGATCCGGCACAGACGCAGGACGCCGCCTTCGCCACGGAGAACGGGTCCGCGTTCCAGGCGCGCATGATGCACCTGAACACCACGGTGGCGCTCTCGAGCGTGGGTGGCGCTCGGGCCGTGGATCTGCCCTACGGGCGCGCGGACGTGTACCTCCCCAGGTTCCAAATGAAGTGGGAGGACAAGCTCAACAGCGACCTCAAGGCCATGGGAATGGACCGCGCGTTCTGCGACTGTGCCGACTTCTCGAGAATGTCGCCGGAGGGTGTTTTCATCTCGTTCGTGAAGCAGAACACGTTCGTGAACGTGAACGAGGAGGGAACTGAAGCCGCGGCGGTGACCACCGTCGGCATCGAGACCACCAGCGGACGGCCAAGCATCCGGTTCGACCGCCCCTTCGTCTTCGTGATTCGTGAGCGCCTGAGCGGTACCATCCTGTTTATGGGCAAGGTGGCGGTCCCGACGCTGAGCGGCTGAGCAGGCGGACCCGAACACGTGCCGTAGCACCGTGGAGAATCGTCATTAGCAGGTATCTCACGACGCCTCCACGCAGGGAGAAGCACATCTCCAGGGTCGCGCCATCCACTGCCGGCGATGCCGCCACAAGCGCCTCGCCCGCGCCAACGGTCACAGTAGCGAGCGACTATCTCGACGCGGCGCCCGATCCGGGCTTCGATCGGTGCGCGCGCGTCGCTGCGACGATGATGCGGGCGCCCCTGGCGTTCCTCCTCTTCGTGCTCGAGGACCGCCACCTCCTCAAGAGCACATGGGGGCTTCCCTCGGCGCCGCCGCCGCGCACCGACTTTCCCGCGAACGACTCGCCCTTCGGCTTCGCGTTGGCGCGCACGGCCCCGCGTGTGGTGAACGACACCTGGGACCACGAAGTCCTGCGCGCCCTCCCGATTCTCTCCGCGCTCGGCGTCCGCTCGTATCTGACCGCTCCGCTGGCGTCAGGAGACGCGATGCTGGGCGCGCTCGTCGTGCTCGATAACGCACCGCGCTCCTGGTCGGAGCGCGAGCTCGCGCACCTCGGTGATGTCGCGGCACTGGTGATGAGTGAGATCGCGCTTCGACGCGAGCGCTACGAGCGCGAGCGCGCGGTCGCCGAGCGCCAGGAAAGCGAAAGTCTTCTACAGAGCGTCATCGAGAGCACTGCGCTGGCGGTCGCCGTGAAGGATCTCGACGGTCGCTACCGCATGATCAACGAAGCAGGCGCGGCGATTCTCGGATGGGGCGCCGACGAGATCATCGGCAAGCTCGATCTCGACCTGGTCGACGCCGATCTCGCGCAGCGCATTCGCGATCGCGACCGCGACATCCTGTTCGCGGGCGGCGTGCTCCTTTCGGAAGACGACGCGCCCGGCGCGCCGCACGGCGTGCGCTCGACGACCACGGTCTACAAGAACGCAGAAGGCGACCCGGGGGGATTGATCAACATCTCGCGCGCGATCACCGAGCGTCAGCGCGCGGAAGAGGCGCTGCGTCTCCTGCACTCGATCGTGGCTCGCATCGCCGAGGCGGATGATTTCTCGAGTGCGCTACAGATGGCGCTCTGGCACGTGTGCGACGTCACCGGCTGGGTCTACGGCGAAGTGTGGGTGCCGGGGACCGATCCGAAGTCGCTCGAGCGCTCGGACATCCGCCACAGCGCCCGCGCTGATCTCCTCGCGCGCGATGTCGCACCCGTCCCGCCGCTCGCGCCTGGCGAAGGGCTCGCGGGACGCGCGTGGGCGAGCAAGCAGGCGGTGTGGGTTCCGAACGTCGAGGCGGACGAAGCCTTCGCGCGCGCGGCACATGCCACGGCGCTGGGACTAAAAGCCGGCGTCGCGATCCCCGTACTGGCGGCGGACGAAGTCGTCTCGGTGCTCGTGTTCTACATGTACGAAGTGAGAGAGCAGGATGAACGCCTCGTCCATCTGATCTCGGTCGTCAGCGCACAGCTCGGCGCGCTCATCCGGCGCAAGCGCGCCGAAGAGGCGCTGCGCCGCAGCGAAGAGAATGCGCGCCGACTGATCGAGAACCTGAACGACGTCATCATGGTGCTCGACGCGGAGGGCCGTCTGACGTACGTCAGCCCCTCGGTCCAGCGCACGCTCGGCTTCAATCCGCAGGACGAGCTCGGGCGCTCGATCTTCGAGTTCATCCACAATGACGACGTCGTGCGCGCGCAGGAGATGATCGCCGACATCCTCGGGGCGCCCGGCTTCTCGCGCTCCATGGAGCTGCGCATTCGCCACCGGAACGGCCACTGGCGAACGATGGAGGTCGTGGGTAACGCCGTCCTCGATCAGCAGGGTGTGTCGACGATCATCGTCAACGCGCGTGACCTCACCGAGCGCCAGCGGCTCCAGGCCGAGCTCCGGCGCATGTCGGTGACCGACGACCTCACCGGCCTCAACAACCGGCGCGGCTTCTTCATGCTTGCCGAGCAGGAGATGAAGCTCGCGCGGCGCCTCAAGAAGGACCTGCTGCTCGTCTTCGTCGACCTCGACGACTTCAAGTCGATCAACGACACGCACGGCCACCAGGTCGGCGACCAGGCGCTCGCCGAAACCGCGGAGATCTTACGCACGACGTTCCGTGAGTCGGACGTGCTCGCGCGCCTCGGTGGCGACGAGTTCGTGGCGCTCGCGATGTTCTCTCCGGAGGAAACCGACGACCTCCTCGAAACCCGGCTGCACCAGACGCTGGCCGAGCACAACGGGCGCCCGTCGCGTCGCTACACGCTGTCGATCAGTACGGGAATGGCGCGCTTCGACGCTCGCAACGTGCAGTCACTCGCCGAGCTGATGGCGATCGCGGACGATGCGTTGTACGAGAGGAAGAGAGCTCGGAAGACGGGAGAGCCGGGAGGAACGAGGACCGAGGAACGAGGAAGTTGACTCGACGCTGGGCCAGTCCAATCAATGTCCTCGTTCCTCGGTGCTCGGTCTATTCTCCTCGGAACGTCACACCGCGTCGGATAGCGACGTAAAATTCCAGTCTCTGACGCGCAATGCGGGCATCACTCGTCCCGCCTCGACCCGCTCGGCGCGGCCCAGCTCGTCGATCTTGTTCAGCATGAACAGCGGGCTCTCGTTCCAGCGGAAGTTCTTGAGCGGGCGCGTGATCTTGCCGTTCTCGATCAGGAACGTGCCGTCGCGCGTGAGGCCGGTGACCATGACGGTGCGCTGATCGAGGAAGCGGATGTACCAGAAGCGCGTCACGAGGATACCGCGCTGCGTCCCCGCGACGAGTTCATCCAGGGTCTTCGTCCCTCCGACCATCTTGAGCCCGCCGGGGAGTCCACCCCCGAAGCCACCGCCGCCACCGCCCGTGGGCTGGACGCCTTTCTTATCCGCCCAGAACCGCGTGTACGAGAGGTTCTTCAGCACGCCGTTCTCGATCCACGTGATGCGTCTGAGCGGTAGTCCCTCGTTGTCGAAGGGGCGCATCAGCAACTCCGGATCGGCAGGATCGGAGTAGATCGTCACGCGCTCGTCGGCGATCTTCTCGCCGAGCTTCGAGCCTCCGGCCTTGGAGAACGCGCTGCGCCCCTCGTCGGTGCTGCGTGCATTGAACGAGCCGGCGAGCAATGGCAGCACGTCGGACACCGCCTGCGGCTCGAGCACGACGGTGTACATCCCCGGCTCGATCGCCTGCGGGTTACGCGACGCCAGCGCCTTGCCCGCGGCGCGGCGTCCCAGCGCGCCAGCGTTGATGTCGGACCAGTCGCGCGATCCGGCGACGGCGTACCCGGAGCCGGTGCCATCGGGCGTTCGCGCCGTCGTCGACATCGACGCCTCGGTACTCGCGTGGTATGCGAAGAGCCCCGCCTTCGTCGCGACGGCGCTCGCGCCCGCGTTCGCCTCGATGAATCCGGCGATCGAGAGTCTGTTGGTGCGCGCCTGCTCGCCGTCGATGACTGTCTGTGCGGCGAGCGCCCGCGCTTCCGGTCCGAGGTCGGCGGTCCGCTCGACGAACGCCTCGACGGGTGCATGCTGCTGCGGCCCGAGGTCCGGCATGATCTCGGGATCCTCCGGCGCCAGGCGCGCGAGGCGCTCGGAGAGCTCCACCGTGCGACGCAGCGATGCGTCATCGAGGATGTTCGTCGACGCCGACGCACGGCGACGGCCGATCGTGCTCGTTATCGTGATGTCGGTGTCGGTGATGCCGCCCGCGGTCGTGATCTCGCTCGCCGCGAACCTCGTATTCCCGCTCCATCCGGAGCCGACGGTGACGCGCGTCTGCTCGGCGGTCGCAAACGAGAGCACGCGGGTCGTGAGGGCGCGGGCTTCATCGCGAGTAAGGATCGCCATGTGAATTCTTCCGGTCTGGGTTGTGACTTCCGAGACATCAGACGTCAGACGTCAGTTATCAGAGACAACGAACGCCTTTGCAGTTTCTGACGTCTACACCTGATCTGATGTCTGACGGCTCGCGTGGTGCTCGCTCAAGCGGTTCGCCCGGTATTCACGATGTTCACACTCTGGAATCGCGCGGCGGGGCACCCGTGGCTCACCGAGTTCGACTGGCCGGGCTCACCTTTGCCGTCGCCGAAGGAGCCGCCGAGCCAGTAGGAGCGCTGGCCGCCGATCATGTCCATCGAGTTCCAGAATTCCGGCGTGCGCGCCTGGTAGGCGACGTCCTTGAGCATGCCGACGATCTTGCCGTCGCGCACCTCGTAGGCGAGCTGGCCCGAGAACTGGAAGTTGTATCGCTGCTGATCGATCGACCACGAGCCGCGGTTGCGGATGACGATGCCTCGCGGCGTGTCGGCGATGATGTCGTCGATGCTGATGTCGCGCTCGCCGGGTAGCAGCGAAACGTTCGGCATGCGCTGGAACTGCACGCTCGACCACGAGTCCGCGAAGGAGCAGCCGTGCGAGCGCCGCACGCCCGTGAGGTTCGCGATCCACGCGGCCTGGTCGCGCGTCGTCTGGTAGTCCTTGAAGATGCCGCGCTCGACGAGCAACCACTGGTCGGCCGGAACGCCTTCGTCATCCCAGCCGGTGCGCGACAGGGAATCCGGCTGCGTGCGATCGGCCTGCACGTTCATGAACTCCGGCCCGTACTTGAGCTTGCCGATCATCGCCTCGGGCGGCGCGATGAAGCTCGTGCCAGCGAAGTTCGCCTCGTACCCCACGGCGCGATCGAGCTCCGTCGGATGCCCGATCGACTCGTGAATGGTGAGCCAGAGGTTCGTGGGGTCGAGGATCAGCGCGTAGCGGCCGACCTCGACCGACTTCGCCGACAGCTTCTGTACCGCGTACGTGGCCCACTCTTCGGCATTCCCCGGCATGTCGAGTCCGCTAATGTACTCCCACCCCGAGCCGCGCGGCGCGATCTCGTGCGTGTAGCTCTGGAAGTCGCCGGGTGCGGTTGCGGTGGCCGTGAACTGGGGGCCGACGCGCACGAACGTCTGCACGACGAACGTCCCGTCGGTCGTGGCGAGCGTCTTCTCCTCACGGAGCAGCGCCATCCCGGAATTGACGAAGCGGACGCCCTTCGCGCGAAGGGCCGCCTCGTTCGCCCCGAGCAGGAGCGCCACCTTGTCCTCGATCGCGACGTCGACGGGATCGATCTGCACCGGCGTTCGCCACGTTCCGACGACCGCCTGCACCGGTGCAAGCTCCACCGGCCGCTTCTGCGCGGTGCGGGCGGCGCGAGCAATGCGCGCCGCCTCGCGGGCCGCGAGCTGCACCGCCTCACGAGTCATCTCGCTCGTGGCGGCGAACCCCCACGACCCGTTGACGAGCGCGCGCACCCCAATGCCATAGGACTCGGAGTCACTGACGTTCGTGACCTGGCGCTCGCGCGTCCCGACGAACTGGCGGCGGTAGCGCCCCACTCGCGCGTCCGCGTACGACGCGCCAGCATCGCGCGCCGCGTTGAGCGCTTCGAGTGCGAGGTCACGAATCCCCGCATCACCGGGCAGGTTCGTCGGCGTGGGGTCGCGAACCACCGGGACCGGTGCCGTCTCGGGAAGCGAAGCGCCGGGCGAGCACGCCGCCGCGACGGCGGCAGCGGAGGCGGTTTTCAGGAAGTCGCGTCTTGAGGGAGACATAGCTAAAGGTGGGTTGGGGGTCGGTCCTCGTTCCTCACGTGTCACTCATATCTCAACGCCAGGATCGGATCCAGCCTCGCCGCGCGTCTCGCCGGCCAGACCCCAAAGATGATGCCCACCGCGGCGGCGAAGAGGAAGGCGAGGCCCACCGAGACCATCGAGACGTCGGTGTTCCAGTCCATCGATTCGCGGAGCACGGTGGCCGAGCCCACGCCAAGCATCACGCCGATGAGCCCGCCGAGCATGCAGAGGACGATCGCCTCGATCAGGAACTGGAGCAAAATGTTGATTCGCGTCGCGCCGAGTGCCTTGCGCACGCCGATCTCGCGCGTCCGCTCCGTGACCGAGACGAGCATGATGTTCATGATCCCAATGCCGCCGACGAGGAGCGACACCGTCGCGATGCCGAGGAGCAGGACGCCGAACACCTTGGTCGTCTCCTCGAACGTCGACAGGAAATCCGACTGATTGCGGATCTGGAAGTCATCGTCACGACCGGGACGCAGCCGGTGCTCGCGGCGGAGGATCTTCTGAATCTCGGCCATCGCGTTGGGGATCTGCGGCTCGCTCACTGCCAGCACGTTGATCGCGCGCAGCCAGTTCGACCCGTGCACGCGGAACCGCGCCGTCTGGAGCGGGATGAGCACGAGGTCGTCGGGATCCTGGAATCCGCCGCCCGTGCCCTTGCGCTGAAGAACGCCGACCACCTCGAACTGAATTCCCCGGATCCGAATCGGCTCGCCGATCAATCCTTCGGGCGTACCCAGTCCGAGATTTTCCATCACCGTCGGTCCCAGGACGGCGACACGCTTACGGCCATCGTCCTCGCTCTCGGTGAACATGCGTCCGGCAGCGAGCCGGTATTTGCGAACGTCGATGTAGTTCGCCGTCGTGCCGACGATCTGCGTGTTCGTGTTCTTGTTGACGTACTGCACCTGGAGCTGTCGCGTCATCTCCGGCTGCACCGCCGTGAGGAGCGTCGCACGCTCGGCGAGCGCCTCCGCATCGTCCATCGTCAGGCGCGCGCGGCTGTCCATGACCACGACGCCGCGCCCCATCTGCTGGCCGGGCATCACGGTGAGCAGCGTCGTCCCGAGCGCGCTGATGCGATCGCGCACCGCCTGCTGCGCCCCGCGGCCGAGCGCGATCATCGCGATCACGGCCGCGACGCCGATGACGATGCCGAGCATCGTCAGGAACGAGCGCATTTTGTTGGCGCGGAGCGCGCCGAGGGCGACCGCCAGGATCTCGCCGAGCAGCACGCTACCGGCCTCCTCCACGCTGAGCTCCGCCACCGCCGCCCTGCTGGCGCTGCATCCCCGGGACGCCGCCGCCCGTCATGCCGCGAAATCGCTCGAGCTGCTGCTGCCGGCGCTGCTGGAGCGCGGCGGCCGTGAGGATCGCGACCTGCTCGCCTTCCTCGAGACCCGAGATCACTTCGGTGAAGTCGTAGTTCGCAATGCCTAACGTCACGACCCGCGGCTCGAACGACTGCCCGGCCGAGACGAACACCAGGCCGCGCCGGCCGCCACCGTTGCGGCGAGGTGCCCCACCTTCCAGCGCTTCCGCGCGCATACGCGGCCGCTGCGCTCCGGCGCTGTCGGCTCCACTGCGCTGAGCGCGCGCGCATCCCATCGCCACGCGTCCATCGACTCCGAGCTCGGCGTAGATCGCGCGCGTCTGCTCCCGCATTTGTTGCGGATCGGCGGTCCCGGCCGTTCGGGCGGCGCGCAGCGAGTCGAGCCGAGCCCGCAACTCCGGCTTCCTGTCGAGGGCGGTGCGTACCTCGGCGCACTGCGCCGCCGTCGGCGCGGGCATGCGCTGGAACTGCGCCTGCTGTTCCTGCGCATCCTCTTCGCCGAGCACGACGTCGCCGCGCGAGATCGTGGTCACACGATCACCGCCGTTCGCCCCGCCCGGGCCCATCGCTCCGGCTGCGAACTGCGCTTGAACCTTCCGGCGTACATCCTCGGGGTCGAGACCGAGCGCCGCCGCGGCAGCGTCGATGTCGCGAGGCGGGCGAACGGCGTCGTTGGGCACCGACACGACGCTCTCACGCCGCTCGACGAGGACCGCCACCTCGCCGTTCATCCCCGGCATCAGCAGCCCTTCGCGATTCGAGACGGCGACCAGCACGGGAAACATCGTCACGTTCTGCTGCACGACCGCCTGCGGCTCGATCTTCTCGACCGATCCGCGGAACGGGCGCTCCGGATAGGCATCGACCGTCACTGTCGCCTGCTGGCCCGGCTGAATGTTGCCGATGTCGGTCTCGTTCACGAGCGCACGGACGCGGACTTGCGACAGGTCCGCCATCTTGAGGAGAAGCGTGCCGCCGCCGAACGCGCCTGTTGCCGACGTGATCACCTGTCCGGTCGACACCGCCTTCTCGATCACCGTACCGGCCAGCGGCGCACGAACGGTTGCGTCGTCCATCCGCTGCTGAGCGAGATCGAGCGACGCCTCCGCGCGCGTTACCTGCGCCTGCGCGTTCGCGAAATCCAGCTGCGCCGTCTCGAGCTCCTGCGCGGTGATGATCTGCTGGCGGTGCAGGTCCTCGGAGCGCTTCCGCTGCGCGAGCGCCACCGCGCCGCGCGCCTCTGCGGCGCGAAGGTCGGCGAGCGCCTGATTGTACTGGTTGCGAACGTCGCGCGTATCGACCTGCACGAGCAGATCGCCCGGGTTCACCTTCGATCCGGTTTCGACCGGCATGCGCTCGATCTGTCCCGAGGCCTTCGACTTCACCTCGATGACGTTGATTGGCTCGACGACTCCGGTCGCTTCGGCGTCGACGATGATGTCACGCCGTTCGACGGGAACCGTCTGCACGCGTGAGGTTTCCTCGTCCTCCTTGCCGCATGCGGCGAGGGTTACGAGGGTGAGGACGGACATGGCGACGAGGCGCACGTGGGGCTCCACTGTCAAAGCGATCGACCGACCAAGGCCTCCAACTGCGCCTTCGCGATGCGATAGTCGTATCGCGCCTGGATCAGCGCGAGGCGGGCGTTGTTCAAGTCGGTCTGCGATGTGAGGAGGTCGAGGAGGCGCGACGCGCCCACTGCATACCGCTGCTGCTGCACGCGCACGTCTTCCTCGGCAGCCGCCACGGTCGCGCGCTGGATCGCAATCCGTGCTTCCGCGGTGCGAAGCGCGCCGAGGAATTGTGTGAGCTGCTGACGGGTGGCGAACTGCGCGTCACGAAGGGCGGCGGCCGAGTTCGCTTCCTGCACGTCGGCGGCGACGCGCTGCTCCTCCCGGTTCAGGCGGTTGAAGAGCGGATACGACGCCGAGAAGCGCAGATTGCTCGAGTAGCGGAACGGATCTCCCCAGCCGTACTGAAGATCGTCGCCGCTCGCGCCGCGAGAGTAGGTCATGCTGATCGTCGGAAAATACGACGAGCGCGACGCCTTCTGACTCGCCCTCGCGACTTGCCACTGCGCCGCTGCCTGGCGCACGGCCGGCCCGTCGAGGGCGAGGCCTTCGAGGCTCAGGCTGTCGAGCGCCAGTGGCTGCGCTTCCAGGCTGTCGGGCGCCGGCGTTACGGGGAAGGGCGTCGCGACGAGCCGCGTCAACGTCGCCTCCGCGGTGCGGAGCGCGTTCTGGGCGGTGATGATCGCGAGCTGCGCATTGCCGATCTGAATCGCGCTGCGGAGCGAATCGCTCTTCGTCGCGGCACCGGCGGCCATGAGGGCGGTCGCCGTTCGCATCTGCGCCTGCGCCTGCTCCAGCTGCGTGCGCGCGGCCTCCTCCGACTCGCGTGCGGCGAGCCCGTCGTAGTACGCCTGGCTCACGTCCAGCGCGATCTGGAACCGCTGATTGATGTCGTTCGCTTCGGCCGCGTCCTGCTGGGCACGCGCCCGGCGGAGCTCGTAGAACCGCGATCCGCCATCGAAGAGCTGGAGGTTGAGCGACGCGTTGGCGGAACTCGACCACGGGTCTTCGACATCATCGATCGGACGGCCCGCCTGCACCGTTCGAGTGCCTCCTTCCCACGCCCGTCCCATGCTGAGGTTCACATCCGGGAGGAATGCGGCATATGCACCGCGCACCCCGGCATCGCTCGAGCGAAGCTGCCCGCGCGCCTGAACGGCGACGGGTGCGTTGCGCTGCGCGAGCTGCACGGCCTCATCGAGCGTGATCGGCCGCGGCGCCTCCTGCGAAGCCAACGCCGCGATCGGCAGCATCGCGGCGATCACGCTCCATCCATGACGCATCATCGCTGCTTGTTCTCCTTCTCCGAATCCTTGCGCGCGATGATCTCATCGAACCGGCCGCGCTGCGTCGCGTTGAGGACGGCGCGAATCTGCTGGCGCGCGGTATCGCGCACCGCGTCCATTCGCGGACGCACCGTCGCGATCACTGCCCGCATCTCGCGATGCCGGCGCTCGAAAATGCTGTCCACGGCGGCCGTCTGCCCCGCGGTGAGGTCGAGCTCCTCGCTGAGCCAGCTGCGCGACCGCCGCTGATCCCCGTCGCGACCACAGCGGTCCCCGACGAGGACCCGATCGGCGGTGAAGCCCAGCGCGCCTCCCACGAGAAGGGCGCCCAATAGAAACATCAGCGCGAGACCGCGCGAGCGCTGCATGTCGAGTACTCCAGGTTAGGGTTCGATGACGAAGCGGACGGTTGCCTCGCGCCCGCCCGGCTCGCTGATCTGCGTCGCGAGCCGCGCTCTCGGCGTGGACGGCGTCTCGAGCATGGTGGCCATCTCTCGCACTTCCATGTCGTGCGCGCGCACCAGCGCGGCGCCGGCGATGAGCGCTGCGACAGCGGCCGCGATCAAGCCGGCGCCAGTCCAGCGTGAGAGCTGCGCCATCCAGTCCTCATCCTCGGCGATGCGCGTCATGATGCGCGACTCGAGCGCATGCCAGTACGCCGCGTCGTCCGGCCCGGCGAGCGCTGCTCGCAAGGCCGACGTGATCCGTGGATCCTGAGGCTCGATGTGCCCGTCGCTCATGTGTCGCTCCGTGTATCGCTCAACATCCGCCGTAGCGCCGCCCGCGCGTGGTGCAAGTCCGACCGCGCCGTCCCTTCCGGTATGCCGAGGATCTCTCCGATCTCCGCATGCCGATAGCCTTCGACATCGTGAAGCACGATCACCGACCGCTGCCGCTCCGTCAGCTGCGCGAGCGCCGTCCCCAACCGCCGCCGCAACTCGTCCGACTCCGCCGGGTCGCGAAAGGGGAGCGCCAGCGTCTCCGGCAACACTCCCGTCCGTCGCACCTTTCGCCGCCGCTGGAGATCGAGCGCCGCGTTTACGACGATGCGATGCAGCCACGCGCCGAACGACTCGCCAGCCCGGAACCGCGCCAACGCGCGATACGCATGCAGGAATCCGTCCTGCACCGCATCCTCCGCGTCGTGATGATCGAGCACGATCGCCCGCGCTACGGCATACGCTCGCCGTTGATGTGCACGGACCAACTCGGCGAACGCATCCCGGCTGCCCCGCTGGGCGGACAGCACGAGCTCGCGCTCGCGCGCCCGGTCATCCGGCACGTGGAGAGCGCCGCCCACGCTGGGACGCGTCGGGGGGGGAGCGGCGGTCGTGATCATGTACCAGACATCCTGGTTCAACTACGCGCCGCAGGGAGGAAACGTTGGTCGAGGGCACTAGCCGGCAGGCGGCGCCGGCATCCCCTGGAGGCCGATCGCCGCGGCCTCGCGCCGCATGGCGTCGATGACGAACTGGATGTGCTGGTCGAGGTCGACGCCGAGCTCCTCTGCACCCTGGACGACATCCTCGCGGCTCACGCCGCGGGCGAATGCCTTGTCCTTCATCTTCTTGCGCACCGAGCGCGCGTCGACCTCGAGAACGCTGCGAGACGGCCTCACGAGTGCCGTTGCGGTGACGAGCCCGGTGAGCTCATCGACCGCGAAGAGCGTCTTCGCCATGGGTGAGGTGCGCGGAACACCCGAGTACGTCGCGTGCCCGAGAATCGCCTCGAGGATGTCCTCGGGCCACCCGCGGTCGCGCAGGACGCGAACGCCTTCGGCCGGGTGCCCCGTAGTCGGTGAATGCTCCTGGTTGGGCCAGCGCTCGTAGTCGAAGTCGTGAATGAGCCCCGCGAGCCCCCACCGCTCCGGATCTTCGCCGAAGCGCTCGGCGTACGCCCGCATCGAGGCTTCCACGGCGAGCATGTGCTTTCGAAGTGAGTCGCTCGCGGTGTACTCGTGCATGAGAGCCAGCGCGTCGGCGCGGGAGGGGAGTTTCGTAGCCATTCGTTGAGTCGCTGATCCATGAAACGAGGGGACGTTATTCAGCCGTGAAGGTACCCCAGCCTCCATGCGGAGGGGAGATCGCGCTCGCCGAGCAGAATGTCGATCGCAAGCGGATTCACGGCGTACGGCGCGAGCCAGCGGTCGAGATGCGATCTCATGTCGTTGCGCGTGCCGGGCTGTGATTGCGCACCGGGGCCAATGGCTACGCGATCCTTTACCGCCGTGATCACGTCGATGGCGCGGCCATCACGGAACGCGACGCCGACGAGATGCCACGGCTTGTCGCGCGACGCGAAGCCGAGCACGGGCGTGCGTCTCGAGAGACCGCGCGCGAGCACGGCGAGCGCAGGCGGAAGCGCCATCTCCATGCGAGCCGCAGGCGGTAGCCCTTCCGCGAGATCGAGCGCCGCACCCCACGCGGTCGCGTCGCCATAGTCCATCCACTCGCGCATCACGCTGAGCGTCGGCTGAATCTCATCGACGTCGAAGAAGCGCGTCTCGGTCCGCAGGATGGAGCCGAACTCGCTGGGCGGCGGCAGATCGGCCCGCTCGAACCCTCGTTCGGCGAGAACGGCGTCGAGCGCGTGCTCGCTCTCAGTGGCGGGAAGCGAGACGAGGAGCGCTTCGCGGGTGCCCGTGGCCATGGAGGAAGCGTCGAATGAAACGGCAGCGCCCGCAAGGCCGTAGTGATGCCAAGTCAGCTGCACTCACTCGACGGTTCGCCTGCGTGCTTCCATGACCGAGACCGACTTTGGCGGTGATCGTGACCGTGACATCGATCGCGGCCGCTACTTCGTGCGTGACGGCAGCCTGCTTCTCGACGACGATGACGCGCATTTGGAGGAGGACACGGCGCACCGCCTCGAATCGGAGACTGATCCCGCGGCCAGTCGTCCATTCCTGGGGCGAGCGCTACAGGCGGAGCGCTCGCCGGACGGCCGTCCAACCCGCCCGGACCATTCAGATCGAGGTAGGAAAAGATGCGGAGCTCATTCGCGCTGCTCGCGGCGCTCGTCGTCGCGGGGTGCACATCCGTGGACACCACCGAGCATTGCGTGCTCACGCGATACGGCAGAGTCATCGAGCCGCGCATGAGCACGGGGCTGAACTTCACGCCCCTCGCCAAAGCGACGTGCTTCTCGATGACGGACAAGAACTTTCCGGATCAGGGTGCAAAGGAGACGATGGAGGCGCAGACGCGCGATCCGATTACCGTGGTCGGCGACGTCGGCATCGTGTACTCGTACGATCCGGCGACCATCCTTCAGCTCTTCGAGGACAAGCGCACGCCCCAGGCGGCCGAAGCGGAGATTCTGAACGCCGTACGCGAAGGCTATCGCAACGCGCTCGCGAGCTGGACGGTATCGCAGATCTTCTCGGCCGACCGCGCGTCGCTCTCCGATTCGGTGCGCGCGCACATTCAGCGGAAACTCGGCGGCCGCGCGCTCGTGAAGCAGGTGTTCGTCCGCGACATCAAGGCGCCGGCGGCGATCGAGGCGGCGCGCATCGAAGCGGCGAAGCAGGCACAGGTGCTCGACCGCGCGATCAAGCAGTTCCAGATCGATTCCGTGAATGCGCGCGCGACGGTGATCGCGGCCGAGGCGCAGGCGACGGCGAAGCGTCTCGAAGCCCAGGCCTACTCGGCGAACCGCGAGCTCCTGACGCTCCGCATCGCCGAGGCGCAGGCGAAGGGGTTGTCGGAGGCGTGCAAGGGCGTCCAGACGTGTGTCATCGGAGGGTCTGTGCTGGATTCGTGGAAGTCGCCGCGGTAGGGCAACACCCGAGACATCTGACGTCCGATGTCTCGGGTGTTGACTTACGGCACCAATTCCGCCTTGGGCTCGATCCTGACCACCCACAAGCCGTTGTGATTGTCGTTCACGTACGCCAGCCCGTCCTTGTAGATGACGCCCCACGCCCGCGGCGCGTTCGTCACGTGGCCCACGTCGCTCGCGGTGTGAACGTGCGCGATCTCCCGCTTCTGCGCGCGGAGGTCCCCGCGCAGCTCGCCTGAGATGTCGAACGCGCGGAAGCCCGCCTCGTACGCGCCCATGTAGAGCGTGTCGCCGGCGATCCAGAGGTTGTGCACGCCTCCGAACTCCGGCTCGTACCACGCGACCGGCTTCGGATTCTTCATGTCGCTCACGTCGAGCACGTGCAGACGCCCATACGCACGCTCGGCGGCGACGCCCGTGGCGCCGGCGACGGGGCGCGCCGGGAACACCTCGTCGGCGATGAAGACGTAGTTCTTGTGACGCCACGCGGTGTGCGTCCCGCGAATGAAGCCGGGTCCGGTGCTGCGCTCGACGTCGCGGTAGAGAAAGTCCAGGTCGTACGTGTACTGCGTGACGAGCTTCGGCGCCGACGGCGTTCCGCCGTGCGCCCCGTTGCCGATGTCGAGCACGACGAGCCCGTCGTTCCAGTAGCTCAGATACGCGAGTCCGTCGCGGACATCGATGTCGTGCAGCGTGCGACCGTCGACGGGGCGACCCGTCGCCCAGCGCGCGACCTCTCGCGGCTTCGCGGAGTCGTCGAGGTTCAGGATGTGCAGCTCGCCGGTGCCGTCGTTCGTGAGGAGCAAGTGGCGGCCGAACCGAGGCGTCTCGTAGAAGAAGAGCGAATGCACCCCCGACGTCACGCCCTCGGTGAACTCCGCGATCGGCTTCGGATGCGCGGGGTCGCGGTTGTCGCAGATGACGATCCCGTTGCGACGATCGGCAGCGCCCTCGCGCGTGAACACGAGCACCGATCCATCGGCCGTCGTCACGATGTCGTTGACGCGACGCGTGTTGGCGACGATCGAGTCCGTGACGAACGGCTTCGACGGATCGCTGGTGTCGATCGCGTACAGTACGTCGCCGCCGCGGCCGGTGCCCAGGTAGGCGTAGCGTCCATCGGGATGCAGCCAGATCTCCTCGGTGCGGAAGCGCGCGCGCGGAAGCCGGCCGACCACGGTGACGGATCGCCGCACGTCACGCTCGCCAAGGGTGATCCGCGCGGACCCGCTGTGCGCGCCGAAGGTTGCGACGATCGTGTAGTCACCCGGCTCGTAACCCACGAACGCGCCCGTCTCGTCGATCAGACCGTTCCCGGGCGACACGCTCCACGTCGGTGTGACGCCAGGAATCGCCGTGCCATCTGCGCCGCGCGCCGTGGCCGTGAAGCGCACGACATCACCCTCACGTGCATCGGTGACCGATGCGATCACGCGCACCGACGCGACACGAGAGCGCGCGACCTCGACGGGAACGTTCGCGCGCACGTCGCCCGCTGCGGCGGTGATCGTCGCGCGGCCGGCCGCCACCGCGGTGATCGTGCCGTTCTGGTCGGCGCGCACCACCGCCGGCGCCGAGCTGCGCCATGCGATGCGGTCGCGTCGCTCATCGCCTAACGCGGAATAGCTCCTGGCGTCGAGGGCCATCGACTGCCCGACGACGAGGCGGCGTGGCGCATCCTCGATGACGATGCGCGTGGCGGGGCCGGGCACGACGCGAACTTCCGCGCGCTCGAGGAGCGGTCGCTGCTGGCCGTCGACGAGGGCGATGACGGTGACGGGAATCGTCCCCGTCGCGCCGCCGACGACGTTGCCGGTGCTGTCGACGCGCCCCTCGAACGACCCGCCGGCGGCGCGGAAGATGACCCGCGCATTCGGCATGACGTTCCCCGCTGCATCCCGCACCTCGGCCGAGAGCTGTACCGAATCCCCGACGGCGACCTCGGCGCTCGCTGGCCGCACGATGATTCGGGGCTGTGTCGCGCCAGCCTGCGGCGTCGCCTGCTGGAGCGCCGCGGCGACGAGAGCTACGACGACCACCGTCAGTGACCCGCGGGCTGCGCGCCGGATGCGGCGGCGGCCGGCTGGTGTCCTTCGAACTTCTTGTTGGTCAGCGCGATGATGGTGAGCACCGTCGCGAGCAGGAAGATGACCGACGCCGCGAGGCCGACGAAGCCCGCGCTCATGTCACCGGGACGAGGAGCAGACATGGGATCCGGTTCGAGGATTACTTGACGTTTGCCTTCACGACCTGATCGTTCGGCTTGATCTGCTTCATCACGTCGAGGCCGCCGGTGATGCGCCCGAAGACGGTGTGAACGCCATCGAGGTGCTTCGCGTTCTGCTCGCTGAGCACCATGAAAAACTGGCTGCCGCCGGTGTCCTTCCCGGCGTGCGCCATCGAGAGCGCGCCGACGACGTGCTTCTGGTTGCCGCCCTTCGTCTCACACTTGATGGTCCACCCGGGACCGCCGGTTCCGACGGGCCCTTTCGCGTGCTCGCCGCCCTTGGAATACGGATCGCCGCCCTGGACGACGAAGTCGGGAATCACGCGATGGAATTTCGTCCCATCGTAGAACCCGCTGTTGGCGAGCTTCTCGAAATTCGCGACCGTGGTCGGCGCGTCCTTGTCGTAGAGCTCCGCGGTGATGGTCCCGCGGTTGGTTTCGATCGTGGCTGTTTTAGGCATGACGGGGAAGATAGCTGAAGGAACCAGCAGGAACGAAGACCGAGGAAGCGCCCTGCTGGCTCTCGGCGCGCCGAAACCCGGAAGTCATTCCCTCGGTCCTCGGTGCTCGTGCTCGCTCATTTGCGTACAGGAACCACCAGAGAAGACGGGCACAAATCCCACAACGGACACGTCTCGCACAGCGGCCGCCGCGCCACACAGATCTCTCGCCCGTGAAAGATCAGCAGATGCGAGAACTGCGTCCACTGCTGGCGCGGGACGAGCTTCACCAGATCCTGCTCGATTCTCACCGCGTCCGACTCGCGCGTGAGGCCGAGGCGGAATGAGACGCGCGTGACGTGCGTGTCGACGACGACGCCGTCGTTCATCCCGAATGCGTTGCCGAGGATGACGTTCGCCGTCTTGCGTCCGACGCCGGGCAGGTGCGTGAGCTCGTCCATCGTGTTCGGCACCTCGCCGCGGTGCGTGTCGACGACCGCGCGCGCCATGCCGAGCAGGCTCTTCGTCTTGTTTCGGAAGAAGCCCGTACTCTTGATGCGGTTCTCGAGGTCCTCCCGATCAGCATCGGCGAGCGCGGCGGCGTCGGGGAAGCGCTCGAAGAGCGACGGCGTCACCATGTTGACGCGCGCGTCGGTGCATTGCGCAGAGAGGATCGTCGCCACCAGCAGCTCGTAGGCGTTCCGGTGGTCGAGCGAGCACTTCGCGTCAGGGTACGCCTCCTCGAGCCGCCCGATGTATTCCAGCGCGACCTCGCGGCCGACCTGCTTCGGTCTCTTCGGGAGTGCCTTACGAGTGGCGAACGGTGGCTTCGGGGGTCCAGCGGCCGTGCGAGGCGTCATGCGCGCGCCCGCCGCGCGCGTGCGCACTCCACCACCGCGCCCGCATCCCACGTGTTCAGCACGTCTGACGGCTCGAGCCACCCCTTTCGGGCGATGCCGACGCCGAGCTCGGTGTAGTCCAGGCCGCGTGTGGAGTGCGCGTCGGGGCCGATGGCGACGATGACGCCGCGCTCCTTCGCCGCGTGGCACTGCTGCCAGTCGATGTCGAGCCGGTGTGGATCGGCGTTGAGCTCGAGCACGACCCCGAGCTCGGCCGCCTTGTCGAGCACGGCCTCCATATCGATCGCGTATGGCTCGCGCGTCAGCAGAAGGCGACCGGTCGGATGACCGAGAATGGTGAGGTGCGGGTTGTCGAGCGCTCTCAGCACGCGCTCGGTCATCGCCGCGCGATCCATTCCGAAGCGTGAGTGCACCGAGCCGATCACGAAGTCGAATCGCTCGAGGATTTCGTCGTCGTAGTCGACGCGCCCGTCGGCGAGGATGTCGGCCTCGATCCCCTTGAGCACCTTGATGCCTTCCAGCGTCTCGTTGACGCGGTCGATCTCCTCGTGCTGCGCGATGAGCGCGTCACGCGAGACGCCGCCGGCGTAGAACGCCGACTCGGAGTGGTCCGAGATCCCGATGTAGCTCCACCCGCGCGCTTTCGCCGCCGCCGCCATCTCGGCGATCGTCGCCTTGCCGTCAGAGTACTGCGAGTGGCAGTGGAGGACGCCCTTGATGTCCCCGTATGCGATGAGCGACGGAAGCGCGCGTCGTGCGGCGGCGTCGACCTCGCCTCGTCCTTCGCGCAGCTCAGGCTCGATGTACGGGAGGTCGACGGCGTCGTAGAGCGCGACCTCGTCGACGATCGGCATCACGCGCTCACTCCCGTCGCGCAGCTCATCCTCGGCCAGCGCGAGCCCGCGCTCCGTGGCCCGGGCGCGCAGCTCGGTGGTGTGCGACTCGCTGCCCGTCGCGCGCCAGAGCGCAATGCCGAAGCGCTCGGGCTCCACGCAGTGCAGGTCGAGGAGGGTGCCGTCCACATAACGAATCGACACCGATCGTCCGCCGGCCCCGACGACGTCGCGCACGCCGCCCGCGCGCGCGAACGAGGCGGCGACGGTTGCCGGCGTCGTGCGGCACGCAGCGACGATGTCGATGTCGCGCACCGTCTCGCGGCGCCGGCGGATCGATCCCGCGATCGCGGCCCGCTCGACCTCCGGGTGCGCCTCGACCATCGCGACGAGGCGGCGCGCCTCGGTGAGGGCGTGCGGATAGAGGATGTACGCCGTCGTGGTGCGGAGATACGTGATTCCCTTGAGGATCCGCTCCGCGGTCCTGGGGCCGAAGCCCTTGAGCTTGGCGAGCCGTCCCTCGCGCGCGGCATCCTCGAGCTCCTCGACCGAGGCGATGCCGAGCCCTTCGCGGAGGGCGTGAATCTTCCCGATCCCCAGCCCCGGGACGCGCATGATCTCCAGGAGTCCTTCCGGCGTCTGCTCGCGGAGCTGCTCGAAGTAGCGCGATTCGCCCGTCTCGCAGAGGTCGGCGATGACGCCGAGGGTGGCGGGTCCGATCCCCTTGACCTTGGCGAGGGAGCCGTCGCGCCACATGGGGCAGAGATCGTCGGTCGTGATCTCGAGGACGGCGGAGGCGGCCGAGTGGTACGCGCGCGACTTGAAGCGGTTCGCCCCCGTGAGCTCGAGGAGGTCGCCGATCTGGGCGAGGACGTGGGCGGCGGTGCGCGGGTCCATGAGCGGAATATCGCGGCGCTTGACTTGGGTGTTTCTTCGGGATACAATTGGGCCCGACTCGGTGGCCGCGGGCGCCCGCGGCGCCTTATCACCCAGACGGAGGATCCGCGATGACAAAGAAACTCAGGCGCTTCAGCGGCCACGAATCGCATGCCTAAGTCCGAGCTTCCATTCGACCCCTCGGAGTACGCCACGGTCGCCGAGCGCGTCGCCCTTTTCTACGAGCGATTTCCCCGAGGGCGCATCATCACCGACCTCGTCTCCAGGACTGCGGAGGAGGCGCTATGTGTCGCGTACATCTACCGTGCGTCGGACGACCGTCGGCCTTCGGCGACGGGATGGAGCCTGGAACGTGTTGCCGACGGGGGAGTCAACCGGACGGCCTGCGTCGAGAACGCCGAGACGTCGGCCGTGGGCCGGGCGTTGGCCAACCTCGGATTTACTGCTTCGAAGCGGCGTCCGAGTCGCGAGGAGATGGAGAAGGCGCTTCGCGTTAGGCGCTCCTCGGAACGTCCACGGTACGAGCCGCTCCAGGATCGTCAGCAGGTTGCTGACGAGACGCTCGACCTGATCGCGCTCGTTCGGACCGCTGAGCGATATGGCATGCGCCCGGCGCGAGCGGAACGCTTGCGGGCTCGAGCGCTCGACGGAGCCTTCGACCCGTTCGCGCGCGTCCGACTCGCCCAGCTGCTTCGCCGCTGGATTGCCCGGCGCTTCCCCGAGCAAGTCATGCCACCTTCAGCCCCGACAACTTCCACCGACAGTTGACGTTGCGAGTGCTCGCCGCGCAGGTGCGACCAGTACGCATCTACATCAGTGAGGAGTGTGACAAGTCCGGTAACCGAGGATCGGGGGGGCTACGTGCGGGGGCGGTATCGGAACGCGACTGAAGCGGAGCTACTGGCGGCAATGCGCGGCGGGACGGAGAACGCGATCGATGAGTTCATCGATCGGTACCACCGTCTAGTCCTCCTTGTCGCGCGCACGCACCATATCCCGCCCGACGAGCGGGAGCACTGGGCAAAGCAGCTCGTCCATGATGTGGCCCTCTGGCTCATGGAACGAGAGGAAACGCCCACCTCGCTCGAGGCGCTTGTGGTGACGTGCTCGAAGCGCCGGGCACTCGCGCGTCAGCGCGACCTCAGGGCGCGTCAGCGCATCGAGGGCGAGCATACCGTCGAGCTCCACGGCGTTGACGTTCAGGGTCGCCACGAGCACGCCGTGAGTACTACCACGTCCCAAGGCAGCATCCAGGATGCAGCGGGTCCGGCGTGCGAGGCCTCGCCGCTGCCCGTTTCACTGGAGCGACTGGTATCCGCCATGGAGGAAGGGCTCTCCGACGGTGAACGACAACTGCTTTCCTGGATCGCGCAGCGAACCTCATTCACGACGATCGCCGAGTGGCTCGGCGAGCCCCGGTCGACAGTGGTTTCGCGCGTGAGCCGTTTGAGGGTCAGACTGCTCGAGACAGCCTATCGCTACACCTGGTGGCTGGATCACGCTGGTCACGCCGAGGTGCTGAGGTTCTTCCGGCGGACAGGCGTTTTTCGCGACGAAGAGCTGGATACGCTCGAGCAGCGAAGAGCAACGAGCGTGGACGTCATGAGGCGCCTGGAACGACCGCGCGTGAGGCGCGTAGCCGAGCGCGAGCCGATGAGCGAGGAGGAGCAGGGATGAACCGATATTCGGATGACCCGGGGCGTGAGCGCCTGCCTTGGTGGATGACTTTGTCGAGGCGGGGCGATGACCTCAGCGCAAAGGAGCGTGAGGAGCTTGAGGCGCGAACCGATCCGTTGATCGATCTCATCGGATACTCTGAGCGATATCGTCCGGAATCGCCCGCCTACGACGACACGCGTTTTGTCGCGCATTTGGCGAGTGAGAGACGGGCGATGGATGATTCGCTCGACCGGCTGGAAGCGCCGGGTATCATCGCCTTGCGCAATCGCATTCTGGAGTCGTGGCACGCGCGGCGTCTCGGCGTGAGACTGACGACAGGCCCGGTGCCTCACGAGTTGCTCCCTTTTTCCGGTTCGGTGTCCGGGATGCTCGAGGAGCTGGAGCGCGAGCACGTCGCTGCCGAGGTCGATCTTTCGATCGCGGCTGGGGAAGGGCGAGAGCTCTGGGACGCCGAGGTGGAATCCTGCGTTCCGCTGCCGTCGGAGATCCCTCGTGGCAAGTATGTGGTACTCCGGATCGCCGGTGATAGCATGATGCCATTGCTCCATGGGGGCGACAAAGTGCTGATCAAGCTGGGGACCGAGCCCGTTCAGAACACCGTGGTGGTTGCGCGGGTGAAGGACGGTGGGTTCGTGGCGAAGAAGGTGGGCACGGTGACCGACAGTTTGATGGAGCTCGAGTCACTCAACCCAGCCTATGCTTCAATACCGATGTGGCGGGAGCCCGGCGATGTGCTCGGCACGGTGATCATGCGATGGTGCAGTCACGACGCGCGTTAGGCGCGTCGTCGTCCTGGTGTGAAGCGCCCTGCCTTCGTGGTGGGGCGTTTTGTTTTTCGGCTCGCGGGCGACGTGCGACCAGTACGCATCTACATCAGTGAGAGGAGCATCTCGGCTCCGATGGTTGCTCGCTGGAGGTCGATGTGAATGGATATCTCCGGGCAGTTTCTGGACCGACGATCGCTGTTGTGCTCGTCCTGTGGGGCGTTGGCATCCCGGCATTGTGGGCACAACAGCCTGGTTCACCAGGCCAGACGCCGTCGCAACTCCCACTCTACCGCTCGCCCGCGCTCGCGCTGGTCCAGCCCGCGGCGGGCGGGAGCGTCCCAGGCGACAAGCCGGTCGTGATCTTCCGGTACGGACCGGGCGAGCCGAACGATCCGATCGACGTGCGGAGCTTTGCCGTCGCCGTCGACGGCCACGATCGCACGCATCTCTTCCAGGTCAGCGCGCTCGAGGCATGGGGGCCGCTCGCGCCGCACGAATCCTCCCTCGAGACCGGACCACACCAGATCGCTGCCCGGATCTGTTCGTCACGCGGCGCGTGCGCGGACGTGTCGGCAACGATCCTGATCGTTCCCGCCGTGATCGACGGCGGAGATCCCAATGCCCCGAGCGCTCCGCGACGCCGCAAGGTCCTCGACGCGGTGCTCGATGCGCTCAGAAAGATCCTCGTACCCTAACGACCAGAGGTCCGTATGCACGTGCTTCGTCTGTCCCTGTTCGCGATAGCCATCACGCTGCCGGTCGCCGCCGCTGCGCAAATCGGTGGCGATGGGGGGCCGATCGTCAAGATCATTCCCGCCGGCGGCAATTTCGCGACGCAGGACGTGAGCGTGACCGTCGATTACTGTAGCACGCGACCGTTCGCGACCAGGACACTGTCCCTCACGCTCAACGGCCAGGATGTCCGCTCCACCTTCAACACCTACACCACCGGCATCATGCACAACGGCGAGTGGTGCATCTACGGCATGCGCTCTGCCGGCACCCTCTGGCTCCAGGGGAACGTGGATGACGACTACCAGTTCTCCGCCATGATCGAGGACATCGATGGCTACCTCGGTGGGGACGGCAAGTGGTTCTTCTACCGTCCCCCTGGCTGGATACCGCCCACCGCCCAGGTCTCAGTTGAGCAAACGGAGTACGTCGTCCACGACAAGGCGAGCGCCTCCCGACAGATCACGTTCCGAGTGACGAACGAAGGCTCGCGCCCAAGGACGTATCAGATCGCAGCAACCTGCATGGACGCCGTCGTGAGCTGTCCTCCGTCGACCACGAGCCTCGCCCTCGACACAGTGGCCGCGGGTCGTTCCGCCCTCGTCACCGTCACATACACCACCGCGTCCACGCCCAACGACACCGGAACGGTCAGGCTCCGGGCCTCAGTCGTCGTGCCGCTGTTCCCGACGGGAAGCGCAACCGTCGCCGACTCGGCCGTTACGGAAGTCGTCGTCGCTGCCGCCGATCCCGCGCCCGGAAGTCCCGGCGTCGTACTCGCCGGCTTCGCGAGCACGAATGGCACCGTCGAACGCGATCTCTGCCTCACGACCAAGGCGGGCTCCACGGGAGCGTACGAATGTGCGGACTTGCGGCTCGCCCATGCGTTGCCGGCGGTGACGACGTACATGAAACCGCGCTCGCCGACGCTCATCTACAACGCACGCCATGCGCGTCCGCTGACGCTGGTTGCCGGCGACGTCACCATTCGCTCGACTGAAGCACTCCCGTCGCAGGTGGACGTCACCGTGACCGTAGGTTCGCGCGTCGTGACGCGCGCATGGCCGGGGAGCGAGTGGGGCGCACCGGGGAAAACGCGACGCATCGTCGTCCCTGTCGATAGTCTGCCCGCGGGATCGCACAGTCTTTCGATCGTCGCCCGCCGCGTTCTCAGCGGCGTGTCGGACACGCTCGGCTCGGCGTCCGGCCGAGTCGTCGTCGTTGACCGCTCAGCGAGCCCCTTCGGTGCCGGATGGTGGCTGGCCGGGCTCGAACGCCTAACGTTCCTTTCGGGAACCGAGGTCCTTTGGGTCGGTGGCGACGGCAGTTCGCGGCTCTATGTCAAGCGTGGCGCCGGCCCCGTCTACGACGCTCCGGCGCTCGACCGCCCGGACTCGCTGTCGTGGGACGGTTTCACCGGGACCCGCTTCCTTCCGGATGGCGGAACGGTGCTGTTCGACATCAACGGCCGACACGCCGCGACGCGCGATCGGTTCGGCCGCGAGACGCAGATTGTTGTCGCGTCTGGCTCGGACCGCGTCGACAGTCTTCGTGTCCCCAAGCCGGGCGGCTGGCTGACGTATGCCTTCACGTATACGGCGGGGCTTCTATCGGGCGTGAGCGCGCCGAGCACCACTCTGGGAGGCGCGACGCGCAACGTGACGGTTACGCAGAGCGCGGGGCGCATCACCTCCATTCGCGATCCCGATAGCACGCTGGTCGGCTTCGGCTACGGCAGTGGCCTCGAAGCGAACGTCGTCAGGAGTCGGACAGACCGGCGGAACTTCACGACGCATTACGCCTTTGATGCGGGTGGCAACCTGGTGAAGGACAGCCTTCAGCTCGCCGACTTTTCGGTGATCGTGCACGGCTGGCTTCCAACCGAGAGTCGCGGTCTCCCCGGCACTGCTGCTGCCGCGGCACAGCCACTCGACTCGGTGTACACCCTTGTCGATGGTGCGCGAACCCATCTCGCCGATCACACGCGATTCTGGCTCACGCGCTATGGGGCGCCGTGGAAGATTCGAAACGCGCACGGCGAGGAAACGAAGGTCACGTATCATGGGAGCTGGCCCGCGCTCGCGAGCGAGGTTCGAAGCCCGAGCGGACTCAACACGACGGCATCATACAATACGCGCGGACTTGCGGACTGGACGGCGGTTGTCAACCTCCGTTCGGTGGGTGATACGGCGCTCACCCGGTACGAATGGCATGCATCGCGGCCGCTGCCGGCGCGCATCGTACGCCCGACGGGGGATTCGACGTTGTACGACTACGATTCCAACGGGAACGTGCTGTGGGTTCAGATCGGTCCCGATCCCGCCCGTCGCACCGTGGCCGAGTATTACGGGTCGGGGGATCCTGCCGCGGGACTCTATCGCTCGAGCTCTGTTCCGGGACGCGGGGAACGAGACACCGTGACGTATGACGCCCTCGCGAACGTGAGCCTGGTCGTCGATCGCACCGGCGCACGAGCCTTCCTCGATCGCGACGCCATCGGCCGCGTCACGCGCACGCGGTCGCCGCTCGACACGTCGGCGATCGCCGACACCACCATCAGCGCGTGGCGCGCGGACTCGACGCACTACGATCTCGCCGGGCAGGTGATTCGTCAGGTGAGCTTTGGTCCTGAGAGGAGCTATACGTCCAACGCCTTCCCGCACCTCGGTACGCAGCCAGTGCCTGCGGACACGCTTATCGTCATTACGCGCTACGACACCGAGGGAAATGTGACGCAGGTCGAGCGGCGCGCGACGCCCGATCGGGCAGCCGTTGGCGTCGCCATCACCGAGTACACGTACGATGGAGCCGGCCGGCGGACCGGCGAGCATTCGGGTGCCACGGGCGAGATGCACACGTGGTTCGACCCGGCCGGCAATCTGATCGAGAAAGCCGAAGGGGCAACGCGAATGACGATGAAGTATGACGCGCTCTCCCGCATCCGCCGGCGCGTCACCGATCCGGTTCTTTATACGCGGACCACCTGCTCGTTCTTCGAGCCCGAGGGAGTTGTACAACCCTGCAACTTCAGCTTTGCGCTCTCGACCTCGGGCAACCTCAAGATTCCGGGCGATACGGCCGTGTTCGAGTACGACATGGGCGGCAACGCCGTTCGCGCGGACAACAGGTTCGCGCGCATCCGCCGCGTCTTCTCACCCGGCGGTCTCCTGCTCGGCGACACGACTCGGATTCGGACGTTGCGTTTCGAAAAGGAGGGCTCGCGCGCGCCCTGGCGGGACTTCACCTCGCACATCTATGCGCTCGGGATGACCTACGACAAGGGCGGTCGCCGTGTCACACTGGCGCATCCCGACGTGCTCGATCCCTGCATGAGCGCTTGTCCGGCGCAGCAGTACGCGTACGATCCCGTCACCGGCGTGCTTGCGTCCATCGTCGACGTCCGGGGCAAGCTCTTCCAGTTCCGCTCCAACGTCGCCGGGCAGCTCGACACGCTCATCTATCCCGGCAACGTGCGTGAGGTCGTCAGGCAGTACGATCCAGAGGGACGCATCGTGCGCCGCGAGGTGATCGACGCGGTGGGCGCGCTCCTCGCCGACACCATGCGCTACGACCCGCAGGGACGCATCGTGACCGGTCGCGGCCTCGTCCCCGGTCGCGGCGGCAACCAGATGGTGGAGAACGTGTACTCGGGGCTCGGCACGCTCGCGATGCTCGAGCACACGATCACCACGAGCAACCCGAGGCTCGAGGAATACAAGACGGACGCGTTAGGCAACCGGTACTGGAGCCGGCGGCACGGCGTGGCGCTCGGAAGCGAGGACAATCCGTCGGTGCGGAACAGCGCCTACGACGCGTACGGACGGCTGTTGCGTGTAACCGATCCAGTGATTCCGTCCGAGCCGTTCGAGGACATCGCCCGCCACGACTACGACGAGGCCGGTCGCCTCAAGGCGCGAGCCGCGCATACGACCCGTTATAGCTCGGGTTCCGGGGTAACGTCGTGGGTCCAGGAGATGCATTACTACAACGGCGACGGCCGGCTCGCGCTCCTGGAGCGGCACAACGATCAGATCGAAGCGTCGCCGGGTGAGGACAACGACCTCATCGAGTGGTACCGCTACGACGCGTTCGGCCGCCGCGTGCTCGTGCACACACTGCGAGGGAGGCTTGCGTGCCGGCGCGCGGGGTGCGAGTCGACCGTGCGTCGCTTCGTTTGGGACGGCGACGATCTCTTCTACGAGACTCGCGGACCGGCCGGGGATTCGACGACGTCGCATCCAGTCGCCTCCTCGGTGGTCGAAGATGACCGTCCTGGCGGCGATGGGGAGTGGGGAGCGCCCAAGGCGTACGGCACGCTGGCCTACACGCACGCCGGTGGAATCGACCGGCCGATCGGACTCATTCGCCTCGACGGCTCTGGCGTGCTCGCTGCGTTCGGGCCGCACACGAACTGGCGCGGGCTCTACGAGCTCGGGACGGATGAGGCGGGCGCCATGGTCACTCGCTCGATTGGTTGGCCCGGGAAGGACGCGACGGCGTTTATCGGCCAGAACCAGCCGAAGCTGCCGTATGAGTGGTTTGGGTCGCTTATCGCGGAGCAGGCGGACGCGAGTGGGCTTCTGTACCGCCGCAATCGATACTACGATCCGCAGACTGGGCGGTTCACGCAGCCGGACCCAATTGGGCTCGCGGGGGGGCTGAATGTCTATGGCTTTGCGAATGGAGACCCGGTCAATTTCAGTGACCCGTTTGGACTGTGCCCCAATCCTCCCTGCTTCAAAGTGCTCGGCGGCGATGCGTTCTCGAATAGCTGGAATAGGCTCGTAGCCGCGAGTCCATATCTCGCCGATCTCGTAAGGCAGGCGTCTCGTGACGATGGGCCGCAGTTCAACCTTCGTCAATTCGACTTCAGTCTCCAGGAGGCCACTGGAGGCGAAGCAGCTTTCGGCGCGACATATTTCTACAACGCGGAAGGCAAGAGAATTGAACCGGGCACCGGCCAAGAAATTGCTCGCATCGAGGCATATGTCAGCACAACAGATCTTGGCAACGCAGCCTTAGTAAGCGCCGGTAAAGCTGAGGGTCGGAATCCAACTCTCTCGAACGTGCAGGTGCACGAGTTTGGGCATGGCATTCTTGGGATTCAGGGCTATCGTTCGACAGAACGGCAAGCCTTCCTCGTGGAGTGCAAAGCAATCGGAGAGGCAGGAGGATCATGTCATCCTTGATACGCTTTCAGGTCGCTAGCTGGATCTTTGCGGTTTCAATATCAGGGTGCGCAGCGGGTGCCGGGCAACACCAGGGCTCGTGCACGACATTGCTTCCTGCTGACTCCGTCTACGCTCAGATCCAGCGTGACTCGATCGATGCAGACACAGGTGATCGCATTGCAAATCGCGAGCTCAGATTCCGCGACACGGTCCTAGCTGCAGTGAATGGCGAGAAACAACCTGTATCAGTTCTGGTGCAGGCCATGCCGCGGTACACCGGAGTGTATCGAGTGGGGTTAGGGGGGCAGACGGGATATCGCCTGCGCGGCTTTTCATGCAGCGACGGCGCGCAGTGGGCCACCGCTCTGCCCCAGTTTCCGGTGACCACACAGCGCGACGTCTGGAACACCGTGGTCCTCTTAGCCAATGCCCTAAATCCCGTAGGTGATCGGGCGCGCCTTTACGATCCGGCTGGCGACGCAGAGTTCGACACAGCGCACGTGATCCGCGAGTGGCCAGCGGGCACTCTGTCGAGGACCAGCGATGGGGGGTGGGCCGGAAAGCTGACGATTCTTTGGTCTGACACTCTGGGGCACGGCCTGGCGTCCGCGCGGTGGCGATTTCGCCTCGCTGCGAACGGGAGGGTTGCATGCTTGGCGGAAGAGTTCCGGTTCGGTGCGCCGAGGAATGGGCCGATTGCCATCGGTGGTGGGTGCTGACGTCGCCCAACCAGCGCGGCGGTGGCGGCATCAAATTGTTCACGGGATCTGCTTGAGCGCGAGCTGATGTAAGTGTAGACAAGAGCCCGGCCATTGCGGCCGGGCTTTTCGTTAGGCGTTCTGCGGCGGTGCGGTCAGCTCGCCTTCCGCGTGCGCCGACGGGTCTCGAGCATGGCGTCGACGAGCTTGAGGACGGCGCGCTGGTCGGCGGGCGGGAGCTCCTCGATTCGGCGGAGGCGCTTGAGGAGGCGCGCCGTCCTGGGGGAGACCGTCTCGCGGACCGGCTTCATGCCGAGGAGCTCGTCGGCGGAGACGGCGAGGGCACGGGCGAGATCGACGAGGAGGGCCCCGGGCGGCTGCGCGCTCTGCGCCTCGTAGTACGCGATCACGCGCCGCGAGACATCGACGGTCTCCGCGAGCTCTTCCTGGGACAAGCCGCGCGCTTGGCGGAGCGTGGCGAGCCGGGTGCCGAAGCCTTCGAGGGTCCGTTCCTTCATCCCTGGCGCGCTCCCGTCGGTCTCTGTCGCCAGCGCCGGGCGCCAGCGGTGGTGGGCGATGAGCTTCACAGTGAACGCTCCACGATACGAGGGGTGGATCGATAATCGGCCGCGTGCTTGACGGTGCTGTACCAATATGGTACAATCCTGTCGCCAGGTCGCAAGCGCTGATTTTCATGGCGCGTACCCCTTGACAGGTTTTCGTCGGAGTCACGATGGCCCGCATCCCCGAGGGCGAACTCGAGCGGCTCAAGCGGGAGACCGACTTGGTGGCGCTCGTGCAAGCGGCGGGCGTCGAGCTCCGGCGGCACGGGGCGAATCTCGTGGGGCGCTGTCCTTTTCACGAGGATCACGGCCCGAGCCTCGTGATCACTCCTCGCAAGAACCTCTGGCACTGCCTGGGGGCGTGCCAGGCGGGCGGGAGCGTGATCGACTGGGTGATGCGGACGGAGCGCGTGAGCTTTCGCCACGCCGTCGACCTTCTGCGCCCGCGGAGTGTCAGCTCGCCACCGGTGGCCACGAGTGCAGGGCAGGAAACGGCGCTGACCCGTGGGGTGGCGAGGGCGAGTCTCGTAGCGTCGGCGCCGCTCGTGGCGAACGAGAGCGATAAGGGACATGAAACGACCACGTGCGACGCGACGACGTCCGACGCAGCGCTCCTCCGCGACGTGATCACCTTCTATCACGCCACCCTGAACGAGAGTCCCGAGGCCATCGCCTATCTCGAGCGGCGCGGGCTCAACTCAGTCGCGCTGATCGACCGCTTCGAGCTCGGCTTCGCCAATCGCACGTTAGGCTACCGGCTCCCGAAGACGGCGCTCAAGGCCGGCGCAGACGTCCGCGGCCGCTTGCAACGCCTCGGGGTCCTCCGGGCGAGCGGGCACGAGCACTTCACCGGGAGCATCGTGGTCCCGATCCTGGGCCAGCGCGGCGAGGTGGCCCAGTGCTACGGCCGAAAGATCACGCCCCGGCTCCGGGCGGGGACGCCGCTCCATCTCTGACTTGCCTGGCCCGCACACCGCCGTCTGGAACGTCGACGCCCTGGCCGCATCGAAAGAGATCATCCTCTGCGAGGCGCTCTTCGATGCGATGAGCTTCTGGATCGCGGGCTTGCCGAACGTGATCGCGAGCTACGGGGTGGCGGGCTTCACCGACGCGCACCGGGCCGCCCTCCGAGCGTACGGGACCGAGCGCGTGCTCGTGGCCTATGACGGCGACGAGGCGGGCCACCGCGCGGCCGAGCGGGTGGCCGAGGAGCTCGTCCGGATGGGGATCGAGTGCTACCGCGTGCACTTCCCGCGCGGGCTGGATGCGAACGCGTACGCGGTGGCCCACCCTCCGGCGATGGAGAGTCTGGGCGCGCTCCTCCGGAGCGCTACGTGGCTCGGGCGCAGCGCGCCGATCGCCCCGGTGAGTCCGGTGACCGTCCCGGAGCCGGTGGCGATGCCTAACGCTTCTTCTTTAGCCGCTGGCTCTCCGTCAATGCCGAACGGCCCGGTCGCGTCGCCCATCCCGGCGCCGCCGGTGCTCCCGCTCCCGCTCGAGCGGCGCGGCGATGAGGTGTCCGCCACGGTCGGCGATCGGACCTATCGGGTGCGCGGGCTGGCGAAGAATCTCTCGCCCGATGCGCTCCGGGTGAATCTGCTCGTGAAGCGCGGCGACGCCGTGCACGTCGACACGCTCGACCTCTACGCCGCACGCGCTCGCGGGCTCTTCGTCACGCAGGCCGCGAAGGAGCTCGGGGTCAGCGAGGATCTCATCAAGCACGACGTCGGCGCGCTCATCCTCGCGCTCGAACCCCTCGTTACGGAGCAGATCACCGCGGCGCTCGCACCGGTCGCGCCCACGGCGCCGGCGATGAGCGAGGCGGAGCGCGAGGCGGCGCTTGAGCTCCTCCGCGACCCGCATCTGCTCGATCGCCTCCTCGCGGACTTCGAGGCCGCGGGCGTGGTGGGCGAAGGAGACGAACAAGCTCGTGGGCTACCTCGCCGCGGTATCGCGGAAGCTGCCGGAACCGCTGGCGGTGATCATCCAGAGCGCGAGCGCGGCGGGGAAGACGAGCCTCATGGACGCGATCCTCGCCTTCGTCCCGAGCGAGGAGCGCGTCGAGTACTCCGCCATGACCGGGCAGGCACTCTTCTACCTCGGGGAGACCGACCTCACGCACAAGGTGCTCGCCGTGGTCGAGGAAGAAGGGGCCGAGCGCGCGAGCTACGCCTTGAAGCTCTTGCAGAGCGAGGGCGAGCTCACGATCGCGAGCACGGGGAAAGACCCGGAGTCGGGGAAGCTCGTGACGCATGAGTATCACGTCCAGGGGCCGGTGATGATCATGCTCACCACGACCGCGGTCGAGCTGGATGAGGAGCTCGTGAACCGCGCCTTGGTGCTGACGGTGGATGAGACCCCCGCGCAGACGCGGGCCATCCACCGCCTGCAGCGTGAGAAGCGCACGCTCGACGGGCACCTCGCAACAGCGGCCCGGGCGGCGCTCTGCACGCTCCACCAGAACGCACAGCGCCTGCTCGAGCCGGTGACGATCGTCAATTCGTATGCGCCAGCACTCACCTTCGTCGACGCGCGGACGCGGACGCGGCGCGATCACGAGAAGTACCTGACGCTGATTGACGCCGTCACACTCCTCCACCAGTACCAGCGGGAGCGGAAGACCGTCGAGCGCGCCGGGCACTCGCTCGCCTACATCGAAGTGACGCCCGACGATATCGCCGTGGCCAATCGGCTCGCGGCGGCCGTGCTCGGGCGCTCGCTCGACGAGCTGCCGCCGCAGACCCGCGCTTTCCTCGGGCAGGTCGACGCGTGGCTGACGCGCGTCTGTGAGAGCGAGCATCTCCTCCGGCGCGAGCGGCGTTTCACGGCGCGGGAGACCCGCGAGGCGTTAGGCACGGGCGCCACCCAGACCAAGGTCCATCTGAGGCGGCTGGTCGACCTCGAGTACGTGCTCGTGCACCGCGCACCGCACGCGCAGGGGATCACCTACGAGCTCGCGTACACACGCGACGAGGCGAGCTCCACCGAGAGCGCGATCTTCAGCGGGCTGCGCGACGTCCGTGATGATCGGGCGGCCTCCGAGGGCGAGCGGCCGGGGCACGGTCGGCCCGCGGTCGGGGGGCGGCCGGTCACGAGTCGGAGCGTCGAGACGTCAGGCATCGCGCCTGTCGACCGCGAGTTAGCAGCCATCAGGGTGAGCGCTGCCACCATCGCAGTGAATGGGGCCTCGCCTTCGACGAATCGTATCGTACGCGAGCCATGACGAGCGCGACGACCGGCACCCTCGCCGCCGCGATCGCCGCCCACCTCGCCGCCCGTGCGGCGACGGGCAACGCCCCCGCGACGGTGGCGCGCTGCCAGACTCACCTGGCGCGCTTCGCCACGTGGTGCGAGGCGCGTAGTCTGACGAGATTCGAGGCGCTCACGCCGGCGATCCTCGAGCGCTATCAGGAATGGCTGGCCAATCGGAGGCAACCGGACGGCCGCCCGCTCGCCTGGAGCACGCAGGCGCACGAGCTCACCGCGGTCCGGATGCTCTGCGCGTGGGCCGTGCGCACGAAGCGACTCGTCGTCAATCCGGCTGCCGATCTCGACCTGCCGCGCCAGCCCAAGCGGCTCCCGCGAGCGGTGCTCTCGGTGAGCGAAGCCGAGCGCGTCCTCGCTGCGCCCGACGTCGCGACGCTCTTGGGACTTCGCGACCGGGCGATCCTCGAGGTGCTCTATTCCACCGGTCTCCGTCGGATGGAGGTCATCGGGCTCGACGTCACGGATCTCGATGCCGAGCGCGGCGTCGTCTTCGTCCGCGAGGGGAAGGGGAAGAAGGACCGCCTCGTGCCGATCGGCGAGCGCGCCATCCGCTGGACCACGCGCTACCTCGACCACGCCCGCCCCCAACTCGTCAGGCATGGCGAGCGGTGTGACGCGCTCTTTCTGAGCCGCCGAGGGACGCGCATCCGGCCCACGCGCCTCACCGAGCGGCTCCACCGCTACGTCACCGCCTCGGGCGTCGCCAAGCCGGGCAGCGTCCACCTCTTCCGCCACACGATGGCGACGCTCATGCACGACGCCGGCTGTGACATCCGCGATCTCCAGGCAATGCTGGGCCACGCCCAGCTCTCAACGACCGAGATCTACACCCACGTCTCGATCGAGCGCTTGAAGGCGGTGCACGCCAAGACCCACCCGGCGCATCTCCTAACGCATCTCCCGGAGGTCGCGCACGACCGCACGCCCGCCTCTTCTTCTTTAGCTGCTGAAGGAACGACAACAGCTGCGACAGGAGAGTGACGTCCCCGCCCCCCAGGGCCGGCGCGTTAGGCATCGGGGCGCGGGGGCCCGCGGCCCGGGCGGCGCCGCGTGGGGCCGCCCGGCTGCGCTGCGCTCACCGGGATCGGGCGGGTCGCTCGCTGGCGCTCGCTGCGCAACCTCCCGCCACCACGCCCCCCCGCCCTCGGCCCCGCGCGGCTTGGGCACCGGCAAGCGGCGCCTTTACATAACGGAGCGTTATGCAAACCCGGGCCGCGGGCAACAGCCAGGGATCATCGCGCCGCGCCGGCCCCGCCCCCACCCCCCTTGAAAACACGCATCATCGGCCACACCCAGAAAGTACGACCGCAGGCCTAACGATCGCGCGGCTAAGGCAAGAAACATCACCGACTTCTCATGGCCCACAGTACGACGGGCGGCGGAACCGGTCCCTTCACGCAGCCGGACCCGATCGGACTCGCCGGCGGGCTGAATCTCTATGGATTTGCGAAGGGCGATCCCATCACTTTCAGTGACCCCTTTGGACTCGACTGCAGAGATCGATCTGGGAGACCCGTCCCATGTTTTCCTGGTCTTCCTATCATCAATGCGGTCGCGACTGGTGTTATCATGAGAATGGCCCCTGGCACACGGGAACTCCCGCTTGGGTCGAGCCCGGCAGGATCCTCCAGATCTATTCTGGGCGTTACTGTCAACACGCGTGCGTCTACGGCTTTCAATGCTGAGATCACGGATCACGCTACAACAGCCATCGGGTTCATCGGGGCGCTCGAGGCGGAGATCGCTGGTCAACCCGATGCGACCTTCGTTAGAGGGGCGCTTGACCTCGGGTCGGGTCAACTCGAGCTAAGCGGTCACCTGAGCATCCTCGGACCGCACCTTAGCTCGGTATCTGCAGTCGGAAACATCCAAGACGGCCAAGTTCGAGTTGTCGTCGAGGTTCTTGGCAATGAAGTGCATAACGAGATCTACGACTTTTCTGATAGAGTTCAACGACGCCAAACTGATCAGCAATGACCATGAGTAGGACACGTGTTCTAGTCGCCCTTGTTGTATTCGTGCTTCTTGGGTTGGCAGGCATGTCGTTCTTGGGCAAGCGTGCAGGCGACGGTATCGCGCAAGTATTGGCAACATTTGTCGCCGGGCGGCCGCTCCAAGAGCGACCCCTGCCAGCGGGGTCACCCATTCTCATAAACGATGACACTGTGGGCCAAGTGGTCGCTGTGGAGTTCCTGTCTGCCGGACCACCTGAGTCGGCGACGCGAATCTACAAGGGCCAATGGAACTACGTTACGAGGCCGATCACCACCGAGCGTCCGAGAGTTGCAGGGATGCTTACCGAAGCCGAGGACGGCAGTGGACGAGTACGAATTCGACTAGTTGCGGTCGACGCCGATACGCTTCCGCCTACCGCAATTGCTCTGCGGATTGATCCGCACCGAGTGTTAGTCCCAGTCTACCAATCAGGCCCGCAGCGCTGACGGCCTTCGGAGAAGGCGGCACCGGCTTACTCCCCTGGTGGTCGCTGCGCATAATCGCGGCAATCCGTCACCGCCCTCGGCCGCGCGGCTTGGGCGCCGTTACGCGGCGCCCTTACATGACGAGGCGTTAGGCAAACGCGGGCCCGGCAACGGCCAGCGCTCATCGCTCCGCGCCCGGCCCCGCACCACGCACCCCCGCGAAACTCGCATCATCGGCTCACCCCACAAAGTACGACCGTACGCCTAACGAGCGCGCGGCTAAGGTAAGATGCATCACTGACTTCTAAGGCCCGACAGTACGACGGCCGGCTGAACCGGTCCCTTCACGCAGCCGGACCCGATCGGGCTCGCGGGAGGCCTGAATGTCTATGGCTCGCGAACGGCGACCCCGTCAATTTCAGTGACCCGTTCGGATTGCAGCCCTGCGAGCCGCCCGGTCATCCGAGGTGCCCCGCTCTTCCTCTTGAGTCAGCCACTCCACCGTGGGAATTCGTCAGCGTCCGCAATATCTTCCGGGCTGGATGGCGCGGGACGACCTCCTTTGTTGCGCGACAGACTCTGAATAGCGCGCGAAGAGCGGCGGTTCGTGGACTCTGGAGGCAGGAGCGTGAGCGGGTCCGTGAGACTGGCCGCGGTAGCAGGGAGTGGACCGACGCCGAAAAGGACGAGTTACTTCGGACTGGGAAGGTCAAGGGCTACCAAGGGCATCACATTCACAGCGTGAACGAGCATCCGGAACTGGCTCGCGACCCGAACAACATCGAATTTGTCAGGCGTGATGAGCATCTCGAACGACACGGTGGAGACCGGCGCAATCCGACTCCGCGCCAATAGGAGCAGCAGTGATGCATCGATTACCTGAGCTTACCGCGGTTTACGCGACCGTAGACGCCGCCCGTTCGCTGGGCATCCAGCAGCTCAACGACGGCACGGAGTTGGTCGGGCGAGTCCCACACGTTGCACCGCAGGCATGGCTTCATATCTTGTTTGCCGGCCTGGCACCTGAAGAGCTCGAGCAGGTGGAGCAGGACGTCGGACGGCCGCTAGATCCCGCGCTCGCGCGCTTTCTCAGGCACCTTAATGGGCTGTCTCTGTTCTCTGATTCGTTATCCATCAGCGGCCTTCGTAAGAGAAACCGACGAAAAGATCTGACGGACTGGCAGCCTTTCAGCATCCGAGCTCCGAACATGCTGGAACGACCGAGGGATGCGAAGGAGACGTACCTCTTCGTGGGCAGCTACAGCAGCGACGGCTCGCGTTTGTACATCGACACGGTTGACGGGCGAGCGTATCGCTGTTCGCGTGACTCGGCCGAACCGCTGAACACGTGGCCGGGGTTCTTCGAGATGCTGAATCGAGAAGCGACTCGGATCGCGGCGCTTTTTGATCGCGAGGGGAGGAAGTTGCGCTCGACGATGCCGACGACCCCGCCGGTTCAGCAGCGAGCATGAAGCGGCCGGTCTGAACCCTAACGAATGGCAAGCCCGATCGCGGTGCCCACCCGGTCGGGTTTGCTTTTTGGTCCCTCTTTGTAGCGAGGAGTCCTACCACCCTGAGGGGGCTAGGCTTGTAGTCAGTTGCCGTTAGGTTCTCAGCTCGCTTGCGCGTGCGCCGGCGGCTCTCGAGCATGACGTCGACGAGCTCGAGGACAGCGCGCTCGCCGGCGGCGGGAGAGCTCCTCGGTGCGGCGGAGGCGTTCCAAGGAAGTCGGGCGGTCGTCCGAAGAGACTCTCAGGGCTCCGGGGACGAATCCGGTGGACGGATGCGCACCCGTGTGCGCTCGACCGTGACCAGCGCTCCCGCCGCCAGCTCCCCCCCGTAGCGTGCCAGCGCCGCTATGCACACCGGGCCCTGCTCTCGGGCCCCGAATCCGACGACCCGAACGATGCCGGCGTGCGGCAGCCCGCGCACGATGGCGAGCTCGCCAAAATCCTTGTCGATCGTGACGAGGACGGCGCCGGTCGCGTTGGCCCGCGCAAGGATTTCCGCGTCGCCCGGGTCGACCCGCCAGTCACCTACCCACTCCACCTCATGGCCAGCCTCGGCGATGATCGTCTTCGCCCCGCTCCACACGCAGCTGTCGAGCAGGACCCTCACGCCGCCGAGTCAGTGAGCCGCGGCTCGACACGCTCATGCGCCACGAGTCGGCGCGCGTACGCGAGGCAAGCGAGCACGTCCTCAGCTTCCAGCCACGCATAGCCCGCCAGGATCGTGTCGGGCGTATCGCCGGCGGCGAGCATCGCAAGCACGTGCTCGACAGCAAGACGCCGGCCTCGGATGATCGGCTTGCCGCCAAAGATCGTGGGGTTGACGGTAATGCGCTCGAGAAGCGTGTCCTCGGACGTGTCGGCCATGAAGGAGACTCGGACGGGGGCGGAGGATGGACGTGAGGCAGCAGTACCGGCGCCGATAAGATACCCTGACAGTCCCGTCGCGCGCGCCCCCCCGCCGAGATGCGAGCACGACCGAGCGACCGGCGGGTCCACGCAGCCGGACCCGATCGGGCTCGCGGGCGGGTTGAATCTATGCGTATGCGAACGGGGACCCGGTCAATTTCTCGGACCCGTTCGGGTTGTCCGCAGATACGCTTCGCTATGCTGACGCTGAGGCGCAGCGGCCACGGAACGCTGCGTTGCGGAGTCGGCTCAATGCGCACAGAGTGTGCGTGATCTTGAGAATGACGTCACCGTCTGGACGGTTGAAACTGGCCAGTTGCCGCATCCTAATCCGGGTCGGACGCGGCCCCGTTATAGGAGAGATGCTGCTGGAAGTGTCGTCGACATCTTGGGCGGCACGATTCGGATTGATCCCTACAACGTGCAGGCCGTAGCGGCCCAAATCGGGGTTCCGGTTACTGACTTCGGTTCTCGGGCACGAGCTTGGACACGCTGTCGGAGATATTATTCTCCTGCGTCACTTTGGAGATCGCACGCCCGCAACGTGTGGTGAGTCCTGTGCGCGTGTCTTCGAGAACATTGTCCGGCGACAGACCGGACTTCCTCCGAGGCCTTGAGGTATGAAGACACTCTCAGCCGGCAGTATCGTTGCCTTAGTCTGGGCGCAGGCGATGACTACTCCCACTGCAATTCGCAGTCAGGAGTCGAGCTCGCCGTCAATCGTGGCCCAGAGGGCGGCACTCCAAGCGACGCTAGACTTTACTGTAACCTCGGTGCGGCCCAGTGAGTCGCTCTCTGGCGTCGACGTGAAGCTCGAGCGGGTCACCCACTTAGCGGCTGAAGGAACAGCAAAGTCTCCGACAGGAGAGTGACGTCCCCGCCCCCGAGGCCGGCGCGTTATGCATCGGGGCGCCGGGGCGCCGGGGCCCGCGGCCCGGGCGGCGCCGCGGGGGGCCGCCCGGCTGGCGCCGGGATCGGGCGGGTGGCTGCCAGAGCGCGCTGCGCCGAAAGCCGGGCCTATGCGGCCCCCCCCGCGGCCCCGCCCGGCGGGGGCCCCGCGGAGGCCCCTTAAAAACCGCGCGGGATGGCAACCC
>JBQTHJ010000066.1:0-21907 GCA_052389995.1 Gemmatimonadaceae bacterium
ACGGCGGTGACCCCCATCACGCCGTTCCCCTGCGCACCCTGAGCACCCTGACCACCCTGCGCACCCTGGCTACTGCTTAATCACCCAGACTTTGATCTCCGGCTTCACCTCGGCGTGCAGGCGCACCGGGATCTTGTAGACGCCGAGCGACTTGATGGGCTCGTGCAGGTCGATCTGCTTCTTCTCCACCTCGAAGCCCTGTGCCTGGAGTTGATGGGCAATGTCGGCCGTCGTCACCGAGCCGAAGAGCTTTTCCTCCTCACCCACACGCGCGGAGAACGTGAGCTGCACGGCCTCGAGACGCTCGGCGAGGCCCTGCGCCACCTTGATGCGCTCCTGCTCGGCAGCTTCGAGACGGGCCTTCTCCATCGCGATGCGCTTGCGGTTGCCCGGCGTCGCCTCGTAGGCGAGACCGCGGGGGAGGAGATAGTTGCGGGCATACCCCGGCGACACCTTCACGATGTCGCCCGGCTTGCCGAGGTTTTCGATCGATTGGCGAAGAATGATTTCCATTTGAGCGTGCTCCAGTGGCGCAATGGGACGAAGGTCAGGATGGGGAACGGGCGCGACGCCGCCAGTCTCCCCACGCATCGCTCACCCCGAGTACGGCGAACAGCCCGAGCACGGCGGCGAACGCGACCAGCGCCGCGTAGGGACGAGGGTTGAGCACGGCGATGACCGCGGCAATCGCGACGAGCATGGCACTCCGCCTTACGAAGCTGTCGACAACACCAAGTCCGCGCAACGCGTAGAGCACCCCGAAAAACAGGACGAGGTTCTGGCCGACGCGCTCGAGGGGACGGAACGCGGGAAGCAGAGTCAGCGTGAGACCGACGATCAGACCCCACGCCAGATGATCGTGAAACCGAAACTCCCGGAGCGGCGCCAGCGGCGGTCCAATCCGCGCGCGCGAAAGACGGTGATACAGCGTCCACGCGAGGGCGCACACGAGGAGCGATTCGAGCGCCAGGAAGCCTGGCAGAAGCGTCGATGCGACTTCGGACAACCGATGCAGCTCCAACGCGGTCTGGTCGACCGTCGCATCGGTCACGACGTCGCGCATCGACGGCACCCGTTCGACGACTTGGCGGAGCGAGAGCGAGAGCGCGAGCGCCGACTGCTGATTGCGAACCTCGTACTGCTCCTCGACGATTCGCTCCACGCGGCGGAATGACGTGCGCCCGGCGACGACGTGCGCCAGAGCCACCAGGAGCGCGAGGCCGATCGCCGCGAGCGTCCGGCTGAAGAACGGCCCCTGTCGTCCCAGAATGCAGATCACGCCGAACGCGCCGGCGAGCATGAGCCCCCACGCCCGCGCCAGGTCGTAGTAGGCGCCTCCGGTCGTGGGGGCCGGCTGCGCCACCACCCAGGCCGCGAATGCGAGCCACACGAACGCGAGCGAGATGCGTCCGCCCGCCCACCATCCGAGCAGAAAGCAGACGGCGATGCTCGGAACGAGCAGAAGCAGCGTGTGCTCCACCGGCAGCACGGCGCGCACCGCGGGGAACAAGGGGATCAACAAGAACGCCGCGAGAGCGAAGGCAAGCCGAGCCCACCCTCGCTCACGCGGCGCCGGCGCGAGGCCGTCGGCCATGCTCAGGGTTGGTGGTGTCCCTTGATGTATGGAATCAGCGCGAGGTAGCGCGCCCGCTTGATCGCCGTCGACAGCTGTCGCTGATGCCGCGAGCACATGCCGCTCAACCGGCTCGGCAGAATCTTGCCGTGGTCGGTGATGAAGCGGCCGAGGGTACGGTCATCCGTGTAGTCCACGTAGCGGATGCGCGATTCGCAGAACGGGCAGGCCTTCTGAGGGCGGCGCATCATCATTCTTCGTCCTCCTCATCGTCATCGCGGCGGCGGATGCCGATGTCGGCACCGGGCTCGACGGCGGGCGCGCCCACCTCGTGCTCGTGCAGCGTGACGAGATAGCGAACGACGCCATCGTCGAGTCGCAGCGCGCGCTCGTACTCCGGGAGCGAGGCCGGCTCGGCCTCGAAGCGCGCGATGGCGTAGTAGCCGTTCTCGCGCTGGCCAATGGGATAAGCGAGCTGACGGCGGCCCCAATGGTCGACGGAAACCTCTCCGGTCGCCGTGAGCAGGCCGTGAAAGCGCGTCAGCTTGTCGGTGATGGCGGTGTCTTCGAGCGTCGAGTCGAAGATGTAGACCGCTTCGTACTGGCGGGTCACAGTGGCAAGCCTCCCTGTGGTCGTGAAAGCCGCCCCCCGCTGGTTGCCGGAGCAGGAGGAGGGTATCGGTTGTGAACGGGCGAAATCTAGCGGGACACGAGACGCGAAGCTACTGGCGCCTCTCAGACGTTGAAGCGGAAGAGTATGACGTCACCATCGCGGACGACGTACTCCTTTCCCTCCGATCGCACGACACCTCGCTCGCGCGCGCCCTTCCAGCCGCCCGTCGCGACGAAATCATCGTAGCTGGCGGTTTCCGCGCGGATGAACCCGCGCTCGAAATCGGTGTGGATCTCGCCGGCCGCACGCGGCGCGGTGTCACCCTGGTGGATCGTCCACGCCCGCACTTCCTGCTCGCCGGCGGTGAAATACGTCTGGAGGCCGAGCAAATGGTAGCCGGCGTGGATGAGCCGGTCGAGACCAGCCTCCTCGAGCCCTAACGAGTGCAGGAAGTCGGCGCGATCTCCCGGCGGGAGCTCGCGCACCTCGGCTTCGATCTTGGCGGAGAAGGGAACCACCTCGGCGTGCTCGCCGCTGTGCCCCACCGCTTCCCGCAATGCGCGAAGGTGCGGGCCTTCGTTTCCCGACAGCTCGGCGTCGCTGACGTTGGCCGCGTACAGCACGGGCTTCACGGTGAGGAGGCCGAGCGGTCGGAGCATCTCCTCCTCCTGGCTCGTCAGGCGCGCTTCCCACAATCCCCGTCCCTCGGCGAGAAACGTGTTCGCGCGCTCGACCACCGGCAGCTCGGTCTGAGCCTCTTTGTCGCCGGAGCGAGCGGCACGCTGGACGCGGTCGAGGCGTTTTTCGACCGTCGCGAGGTCAGCCAGCGCGAGCTCGAACTCGATCACGTCGCGATCCCTCACCGGATCGACCGATCCCATGACGTGCAGCACGTCGGGATCCTCGAAGCACCGCACGACGTGCACGATCGCATCGGTCTCGCGGATGTTGGCGAGGACCTTGTTCCCCAGCCCCTCGCCCTGGGCGGCGCCCTTCACGAGCCCGGCGATGTCGACGAACTGCACGACCGCGGGCACGGCGCGCTGGGGCTTCACGACATCGGCAAGCGTCGCGAGCCGCTGGTCCGGCACCTCGACGATCCCGACGTTCGGGTCGACGGTGCAGAACGGGTAGTTCTCGGCGGGAGCGGCGGCGGCCGTCAGGGCATTGAAGAGAGTCGATTTTCCGACGTTGGGGAGACCGACGATTCCCAGCTTGAGCATTTAGGTCCGGTGGGGACGACAGAGATGACAGGTCACAGAATACAGATGACAGAATTCAGAAACCTTCGCCTGCACACGTCCGATTCTCAGGTCCATGATCGACTTTCGTCGGCTAAAGGTGTGGCAGCAATCACACGCGCTGACCCTCGCACTGTACCGCGAGAGCTATCACGCGTGCGCAAGGATCGCAGTCTCGCGGCGCAGGCGCGCCGGGCCGCCGCATCAATCACTGCGAACATCGTGGAAGGATGTAGCGGACCCTCAGTAAGCGATATTCTGAGTTCTGTCATCTGAATTCTGAGATCTGTCATCTCTGACTCACGAGATGAACCACGGCGCGAGCACCAGACTCACCACGCTCATGAGCTTGATGAGAATATTGAGACTCGGCCCCGACGTATCCTTGAACGGATCGCCGACCGTATCTCCGACGACAGCGGCCTTGTGCGGTTCGCTGCCCTTGCCGCCGTGGGCCCCGCCCTCGATGTACTTCTTCGCGTTGTCCCAGGCGCCGCCGGCGTTCGCCATGAAGAGCGCGAGCACCACGCCCGTGACCGTCGCCCCGGCGAGGAGGCCGCCGAGCGCTTCGACGCCGACGAAGCGCCCCACGACGACGGGGAGCGCGATGGCGCTCAGACCGGGCAGGAGCATCTCGCGGAGCGCGGCGCGCGTGGAGATGTCGACACATCGCGCCGAATCGGGCTTGGCGGTGCCCTCGAGCAGGCCCGGGATCTCGCGGAATTGCCGCCGCACCTCCGCGACCATCCCCTGAGCGGCACGACCCACCGCGGTCATCGTCGTGGCGCCGATGAAGAACGGCATGACGCCGCCGATGAAGAGGCCGATGACGACCATTGGATTCAACAGGTCGAGGCCGCGGGTCCCGAGGCCCACCGCGCTCGCGTACGCGCTGAAGAGCGCCAGCGCGGTCAACGCGGCGCTGCCAATCGCAAAGCCCTTGCCGATGGCGGCCGTCGTATTGCCTAACGCATCGAGCCCGTCGGTGATGCGGCGGACGTCCGGCCCGAGGTTGGACATCTGCGTGATGCCGCCGGCGTTGTCGGCGATCGGACCGTACGCATCGACCGACATCGTGACGCCGACGGTCGCGAGCATCCCGACGGCGGCAATGGCGATCCCGTACAGGCCCGCAGCCGAGTACGCGGCGAACGTCGCGCCACAGATGAGAATCACGGGGATGACCGCGCTCTGCATGCCGACGGCCAGTCCGCTGATGATGTTCGTCGCTGGTCCCGTGAGGGACGACGCCGCGATGCGCTTCACGGGCCGTCCGGCCGTGTAGTACTCCGTCACGAGTCCAATCAGGATCCCCGCGACGGTTCCGGCCACGACCGCCCAGAACGGACCGAGCGTGGAATAGGTCCCGCCGTCCTCCCGCGTCTGGCCGATCGGCAGCAGGACGGTGAGCCCGACGGCCAACAGCAGGAACAGACCCGCGGCCGCGAAGGTCGTGAGGCGGAGCGCGAGCGCCGGCTGCGCACGCGACAAGACGCGCATGAGGCTGATCCCGGCGATCGACGCCAACAACCCCGCCATCGAATAGGCGATGGGAAGGGAGACGGCGTTGAAGGAGTCGGTGATCGCGGGGGTCGTCGCGGCGATCGCGATCGTCGCGATGACGGCGCCGACGTAGCTCTCGAAGATGTCCGCGCCCATGCCGGCCACGTCGCCCACGTTGTCGCCCACGTTGTCGGCGATCGTCGCCGGATTGCGCGGATCGTCCTCGGGAATCCCGGCTTCGACCTTGCCCACCAGATCGGCGCCGACGTCGGCGGCCTTCGTGTAGATACCGCCGGCGACGCGCGCGAACAGGGCGATCGAGCTCGCGCCCATCGCGAAGCCGGAGATGACCTGCGAGAACTCCCGCCACTGATCGTCGGTGACGATCCCCGGGACCAGCCAGCTGAAGATGATGCCGATTCCGAGCAGACCGAGGCTGGCAACGCTGAGCCCCATCACCGCTCCGCCGTCGAACGCGATGCGCAGCGCGAGCGCCTGTCCGCTGGCGCGCGCTGCCTCGCTCGTGCGGACGTTGGCGCGAGTCGCTGCTTTCATTCCCGCGAGTCCGGCGAGAATCGATGACACGCCGCCCGCAACGTACGCGTATGCCGTGTACTCGCCGATCGCGTAGTACAGCAGGCCACCGACGATGAGCAGGAACGGAATGACCACGGTATACTCGCGCCGGAGGAACGCCATCGCTCCGGTGTGAATCTGATCGGCGATTCCGCGCATGACCTCGGTTCCCTGAGGCTGCCGGCGAATCCAGATGTAGAGCGCGAGCGCGAGCACCATCCCCGCCGCACCCGCCCACCAGGCGAAAAACGCCACGTTGCTGGTCATGACTCGGCAGACTCCCGGTTGTAGAGATTCATTGCACGGTCGATCCCATCAGTCAGCCACGTTTCGACGGCGGCTGTGATGCGGGGCATCAGGGAAGCGACCTCCGTCCGTTCGCTTTTTCCAAAGGGAGAGAGCACGAAGTCGGCGAGGCTGGGATCACGGCGCTGAGGATCCGGTGGCGCGACGCCGATTCGCGCGCGGGCGTACGTCTGCGATCCGACGGCGGACTCGATGCTCTTGAGCCCATTGTGTCCACCTGCGGTCCCGCTCGACCGGAGCCGAATGCGCCCGAGCGGGAGCGCGACATCGTCGACGACGATGAGCAGATCACCCGCGGGGTCGAACAGCGGGCGTCGAAGAAAGGGACGCAGCGCGGCTCCGCTCAGGTTCATGAAGGTCTGCGGCTTCACGAGGCGCACCGCCGCGCCGTGGGCGCGCCCGGCGGCGACCATCGAATCGCCGTCACGCCGCCAGCCGTCGAAATGCCAAACGTCGGCCAGATGATCGACGACCATCCAGCCGACGTTGTGGCGTGTGAGCTCGTATTCCCGGCCCGGATTGCCCAGGCCCACGATCACCTTCAAGCGTCTTACGAGCGCTACTACTCGCCCTCGCCGCCCTCTTCCTCATCCTTCGGCTTGCGGATGAGCTCGGGCTCCGCGACTGCCTCGGCCTCACCTTCGACTGGCGCAGCGGGCTCCTCCACCAGGCGCGGTGGAGCAACGACCGCAACCGTCGCCTCGGGATCCTCGAACAGCTCGACGCCCTCGGGCACCTTGATGTCGCTGACGTGCACGGAGTCGTTGATGCCGAGATGGGAGATGTCGATCTCGAAGTGATTGGGGATGTTCGCCGGATCGACCTCGATCGACACCTCGCGCATGACTTCCTCGACCGTGCCGCCGTCCTTCACGCCCGCAGCGGCGCCGACGAGCACGATGGGCACGTTGACCGTGATCTTCTCACCGGCCACGAGCTCCTGAAAGTCGATGTGCAGCACCTGGCGCTTGAAGGGGTGCCGCTGAATCTCGCGGATGAGCGTACGCGACACCTTTCCGCCGAGGGTGAGCTCGACGACCGTGGTGCCGGGTGCGATCTGCCCGAGCAGCTTCTCGAGCTCGCGCCCGTCAAGTGCCAGCGGCTGCGCCTCACGATGGTGGCCGTAGATCACACCAGGGATGCGCAGGCTCGCGCGCAGCTTGCGGGCGGCGCCCTTGCCGACGTCGGCGCGCGGGGTGGCGTTCAGGGTTGCGGTTGCCATTCCAAGCTCCAAAACGAAAAAGTTTGCTGAACGTCCGAGACGTCTGATGTCTGACGTCTCCGGCCCTGCTCACTCGAACAGCGAGCTCACCGACTGATCGAAGTGCGTGTACCGAATCGCCTTCGCCAACAGCTCGCCCACTGACAACACCCGCAGCTGCTCGAGCTCGCGGCGCTCCTCGGGGATCGCGACGGTGTCAGTGACCGCCACCTCCGTGATCGGCGCGTCGCGCAGCCTCTCGACCGCCGGCCCGGACAACAGCGCGTGCGTCGCGCATACGTAAATGTCCTCGGCGCCCAGCCCTTTCAGCACTCGCGCAGCTTCCGTCACCGTGCCCGCGGTGTCGATCATGTCGTCGGGGATGAGGCAATCACGCCCCTCGACATCACCGACCACGTTCAGCACCTCGGCCACATTCGGCGCGGGGCGCCGCTTGTCGATGATCGCGAACGTGCCGTTCAGGCGCTTCGCGAACCCTCGCGCCATCTTCGCCGATCCCACATCGGGGGCGACGACGGCGAGCTCCCGCAGCTGCTTCCTCCGGTAATGCGAGACGAACACCGGCGCTGCGTAGAGGTGATCGACGGGAATGTCGAAGAACCCCTGCAGCTGATGCTGGTGAAAATCGATCCCCAGCACCCGGTCCGCGCCTGCCGTCACGATCATGTTCGCCACCAGCTTGGCACCGATCGCAACGCGCGGCTGATCCTTGCGGTCCTGCCGCGAGTACCCGTAGTACGGCATCACGCACGTGATGCGTGCCGCCGATGCCCGCCGCGCCGCGTCAATCAGGAGCAGGAGCTCCATCATGTTTTCCGCGGGCGGATTCGTCGGCTGCACGATGAACACGTCGTGGCCGCGGACGTTCTCGTCGATCCGGACGAAGCACTCGCCGTCGGCGAACCGACTGACCGTGACCTTCGCCAGCTCGGTCCCGAGGCATCGGCTGATCTCTTCGGCAAGCGACCGGTTGGCGGTGCCTGCGAGGAGCTTGAAGCCGCGACGCGGGGCGAGGAGCTCGTCCATTGGCTACAGCCTTGAAGGGTAAGCACTTCCGAGCCTCAGGTCAATTCATTGCCCCCGGTGGATTCGAACCACCATTCCCGGATCCAAAGTCCGGTGTCCTGCCGTTGGACGAGGGGGCAGCAGCCCGGAAAGCTACTCGCCGCCAGGTGGAGCGACAACACGCGCCGGCACTCGGGATGCGGTCACCGGAGCTTCGCACGCCCGGGCGATCGAGACGACATCAGGTGCTTCGTCGAATACCCCAAACACCGCCGATCCCGATCCGGACATCATTGCGAGGAAAGCCCCGCCCTCCCGAAGCGTGCGCCGATAGGCGGCGAGCTGCGGATGCCGCCCGTACACGGGGGTCTCCAAATCGTTCGCAGCGCGCTGCGCGATCGTGTCCCAGTCCCGAGCGTGCGCTCCCAGACGGCCGACGTCGGCCCAGCTCCCCTCACCGTGAACTTTGCGATCCGCATCGAGCCATCCGTAGGCTTCCGCTGTGGAAATGGACAACGGAGGCATAACGAGCGCGAGCCATCGCGTCTCGAGCGAGGGAATCGGTTCGACGATGTCACCGCGTCCCAGACCGAGTGCCATCGGGTCGTCGTGCGTGAGGAACGGAACGTCCGAGCCAAGGTGCGCGGCAAGGTTGGCGAGCGCGGTCGTCCCAAGAGGTCGGGGCGACATGGAATCAAGTGCGCGCAGCACCGCTCCCGCATCGGCGCTGCCGCCGCCGAGTCCCGCGCCCACGGGGATGCGCTTCTCGATGTGAACGCCGCACCCGGTCGGCCACCCGGCCGCTTCCATGTACACGCGGGCGGCGCGCGTCGCGAGATTCGTTGATGGATCCTCGAGAGACGCGTCGGCCCGTCCGTCGCGCATGACGCTCAGCGTGACGCCGGTGCGAAGGATGCGCACGACCACATCGTCCGCGAGCTCGATTCGCGCGAAGATCGTCGCGATCTCGTGGTAGCCGTCCGCGCGACGCGGCCCGACTCGAAGCGAGAGATTGACCTTGGCCTGCGCGGCGAGGCGCGCGGCCGGCACGCTCACGTCGCGCGCTCCGTCGCTGCGCCGAGCTCGCGGAAGTGCAGGCCAAGGCGGACGAAGTAGTAGGCGCCGATGAGCGTGATCGGAATGAACGACAGCAGGTGAAAGCCGATCGCCCAGGTCACGGCCGACGTCGGATCGACGCCGTACAGACCCAGTCCCTCACGGCCTAACGCCTCGAACACGCCGAAGAATCCCGGCGCCGACGGAATGGCCACGCCGATCGCGATGAGCCCCTGGAGCACGAACATGGCGCTGAAGGGAACCGTGATGCCGACCGCCTTGCAGGCGATCCACCACGCGAACGCATTCACGATCCAGTGCGCGGCGGTCCATCCGAGCACCGCCACGAATCGCCGCGGCGAGCGCATGACGCTGAGCCCCGACGCGAAAGACAGGAGGACGTCCTTGCCGCGCTCCTCGAACCTGGGCGCGAGGCGCCGAGCGAACCGTTGATACCACGACACGATCCGCGTCGGAAAGAACACGATCAGGTACACGGCGACGAGAAACAGCCCCGCGACGAACGTGCCCGCGGCGACCCAGGACGCCACCGGCTGCCCGGCCACGTTCTCGCCGCGCGGGAACTGGGGATCGAGCATCGCGAGCAGCATGAGGGCGAGCACGACGAACGCGTCGAACAGGCGGTCGACGGCGAGTGATGCGAATGACGCGGAGAAGGGAATGCCGGGCCGTTCCCGCGTGAGCGCGTAGGCGCGCGCGAACTCGCCCGCGCGCGCGGGCACCACGTTGTTGACCATCATCCCGATGGCCGTCGAGCGCCACAGCGGGCCGAAGGGGATGCGATCGTCGATCGGCGAGAGGATCGTCTTCCACCGGCGCGCACGCAGGGGGAAGACCGACGTCCCTACGAGCGCGGACAAGAGGAACAGCGGCAGACTCGAGGCTCGCAACGCCTCGGCGACATCGCCGAAGTCGACGCCGCGGAGCGTGAATGCGAGGAGAAGGACGCTCAACAGAATGCCGAGCGCACCACGCCATCCGAATTTCATCCCGTCAGTCTGAGCTGTTCAGTCGACGAGCGCGAGGTCGAGAAGGTCGTAGAGCTCCTCGACGACCTCCTGGGGAGGCGTTCCCCCACGGCGGCGCAGCTCGTTGCGGAGCATGACCGCACGCTCGACGGCGGCTCGTCCCCGGTAGAGCAGCTCCTGGATGGGGACGACGGTCTCGTCGGGGAGCAGCGTGGCCTCGCGCAGCGGTTGGTCCTGAAGCCGCCCGAGCGTCTCGATGCCCTTGCCGAGGAACTCCTTGAGCTCGCGTCCTGTCGGGGTCATCGCGCGAGCGCGTGCCGGGGTGCGCGCAGCAGCCGCAGGCGGTGCAGCAGGCGAGGCTGCGGGTTGCTGCGGAGCGCGACCGATCTGCTCCAGCTCGCGCGCAAGATCCTCGGAGGCGATGCGCGGGTCCGCGAGGAGCGCGGCGAGACGGTCGAGCGCATCGAGTGCGTTCGGCTCCAGCGACGCCGCGCTCAGTGACGCGCCCTTCGCGATGCGGGCCACTCGCTCCTCGGCGAAGCTCATGGCACCCGCCTCGAGCGCGCGAAGCGCGACGCGCAGCTCTCGACCGAGCCGCTCGCGAGAGGCGGGATCCCGCGCCTGCTGCGCGTCGGCCACGAGCCGCCGCAGATGCTCGGCCTGGCTCACGACCTCCATCCGGAAGCGCTCGCTCGGCGTCGTCGGCGGATGCGGCGAGGTCGACACGACGTGCGGACCGGGATCGCCATGGAAGAGCGCGGCAATCGGGACGATGTGATCCGCCTGCGGCGCATCGTCGGCGAGCGCGGCGACCGCGCTGGCGAACTGCCGGATCTCGGGAGAGCTCGGATCCGGCGTGCGGCCGCCCGCGAGCTCCGTCGAGATGCGCCGCAACGCCATTGCCGCAGCGGTCAGGACTGCGAGCTGCTTCGGCGTGGGCGTGGTGATCACGCCGAGCTCGAGGGGCTTCGCCGCCCGCTCGGCGGCATCGACGACTTCGGGAAGCGGCGGAACATCGCGAACCGAGGCGACGCCCCGCAGTGTGCGGACGTGGCGCAGCGCTGTCTCGAGTGCGTCGCGCTCACCGGGGCGCCGAACGAGCTGCTCGAGCGCGTCCGCAATGTCACCCGTCTCGGCGACGAGGAAGGCGTTTCCACCTCCCGGGGTGGGTGCGGGCGCGCGTCGCGGCGTGTCTGGCGTGAGACGCCCGAGCTCCGCGGTGCGCGATTGTGCCCGACGTTCGTCGGCGGAGCTCCAATTGCGCACCGAGCGCAGGAGGAGCTTGAGGTCATCGACGGCCGCAACCAGCGCCGCGTGCAGCGATTGGTCCCAGCGGATCTCGCCGTCGCGCAGGGCGCGTGCGACTCGCTCGATTCCGCCAGCGACCTCGGCAATCCCGTTCTGACGCGCCATGGTCGAGCTCCCGCGCAGTGTACGCGCGTGCCGCAGCAAGACGTCCACGTCGGGCCCGGCCGTCGCGGCGCGGCTGATGGTCGCGTCGAGGCGATCGATTGAATCGTTCGCCTCGAGAATGAAGAAGTCGAGCAGGCCGACGGGCGAAGTCATGAGATAGGAAAGGTGCCGAGTGAACCGATTCGAGATCGGTGTGTCAGGCGAGGATGACAGATTTCAGATTTCAGTTTTCTGCTAACGCCGACTGCCGTGCCTGCACCATCGCCTCCCGCATCTCCCGCACCGCCGCCTCGATCCCGACGAAGACGGCCCGGCTCACGATCGAATGACCGATATTCAGCTCTTCGATCTCCGGTACCGCAGCCACGGGGCCCACGTTGCGAACCGTGAGACCATGTCCCGCATGCACCGCCAATCCGTGTTGCACGCCACGTCGCGCGGCTTCCCGGAGCGCGGCGATCGTCGCTGGATCACCAGAAGCGTGGGCGTATCGACCGGTGTGCAGCTCGATGGCGTCCGCTCCGACGTCACGCGACCCCGCGACTGCATCGACATCGGGATCGATGAACAGACTGGTACGGATGCCCACACGTTTCAGACGGTCGATTCCGCGCCGGAGAGCTCGAGGATCCCGGGCCACATCGAGCCCACCCTCCGTGGTGATCTCCTCACGGCGCTCCGGCACGAACGTCACCTGATAGGGTCGCAGCGATTCGGCGATGCCGAGCATCTCGTCGGTGAGCGCCATCTCCAGGTTCAGCACGGTGCGCAATGTACCCGCGAGCCGGCGTACGTCGTCATCCTGAATGTGTCGACGGTCTTCGCGCAGATGCGCCGTGATTCCGTCGGCGCCGGCACGTTCGCACAGCACGGCGGCGGCAACCGGATCGGGCTCATCGGTGCGCCGAGCCTGACGCACCGTCGCCACGTGATCAATATTGATGTACAGGCGTTGGCTGGTTGCTCGCATCTCTGCCCGCCAGTAGGTTCTCGGTCACAAGCACCAGGGAGACTCGCCGTGAAGCGTTCGATCCTCGCGTTCGTTGCCGTCCTCGCCGCCTGCGGCCCGCAAACCAGCGGTCCGCTCACCGGCGCGCCCGCCCCGCGCCCCGCCGTCGAGCAGTTCCTGGCGGCCGTGCGCGCGCAGGATCTTCAGGCCATGTCGATCATTTGGGGCACGGAGAAGGGGCCCACACGCGACCAGATCGAGCGCCGCGAGCTGGAGAAGCGCGAGCTCATCATGCAGTGCATGTTCGCGCACGATCGCTTCCGCATTCTCGATGAGAACCCAGGCGCAGGGGGCCGGCGCGTCTTCCGCGTCGAGCTCACACGCGGCCGCATCGTTCGCGTCACGAATTTCACGACGATTCAAGGACCGTCCGAGCGGTGGTACGTCGAGAGCGTCGACATCGAGCCGGTGAAGGATCTCTGCCGGCAGATCCCGACTGGCTGAACGCTCGCGGAACCCGGAAAGGTCCACAACCGTTAGTGTTCCGTGAGCTCGACGAGCACTCCGCCCGTAGACGACGGGTGAAGGAACGCGATCCGCTTCCCCTCGGCACCGATCCGGGGCGTCTCGTCGATCAGTCGAATCCCCGCGGCGCGGCAGCGCACCAGGACGGCGTCCAGATCGTCCACAGCAAAGCAGATGTGGTGTATCCCGCTTCCTCGCCGGGCAAGGAACCGCTCGATCGGCGAGTCGGGCGTGCGCGCCTCGAGTAGCTCCACCAGGGCGTCCCCGGCCACAAGGCCGACAATGCCGGCGCCGTCGGCGTCGTCGAGCGGAACCTCCGGCAGCCCAAGGACATCGCGATAGAAGGGCAGCGAATCGCCGTGCGCGTGCACGGCGATCCCAATGTGCGCGATGCGAGTACCGCGAGGAGGATTATCTTTCATGAAGGGGCTCGCGCTCCGGTGCGAGGACGACGAACAAATTTGACCAGCGGGGGGAACGCGTGGAACCCCCGATTTCTTGTGGAGGAAGGGATGTCGAACTCAGTGGCGGTGACGGACGCGACGTTCATGGCCGAGATCGAGAAGCATCAGGGACTCGCGGTGGTGGATTTCTGGGCGGCGTGGTGCGGGCCCTGCCGGATGATTGCGCCGATCCTCGATCAGCTCGCCTCCGAGTACAACGGCAAGGCGAAGGTAGCGAAGGTCGACGTGGATGCGAACCAGGAGACCGCGATGCGCTTCAACGTGCGGTCGATCCCGAGCATCCTGTTCTTCAAGGACGGCAAGCACGTGGACACGGTCGTCGGCGCGGTGCCGAAGGCACACCTCGAGCGCAAGTTCGCCGAGCACGCGTAGCGGGCGGCGCGAACGGGCGACATTCTTCCGCCTGGACGGTTCCAGCCGTTCAGGCGGTTGTCGTTTCTCCTCCCCCCGCGCATGCCCCGGACTTCCGAAGACGAGCTGCCCATCGGCCGTCTGCATATCGTAAGCACGCCGATCGGCAACCTGTCGGACATCACGCTCCGGGCGATCGAGACGCTGCGCACTGTCTCCACGATCCTGGCGGAGGACACCCGCCATTCCCGCCATCTGCTCACGCGATACGACATCGCGACGCCCGTCGAAGCGTACCACGAGCATAACGAGGCACGAGCGACGCCTCGCATCCTCGCGCGGCTCAGAGACGGCCAGTCGATGGCGCTCATCACCGACGCGGGGACGCCGCTGCTCTCGGATCCGGGAGCTCGCCTCGTCCGCGCAGCGATCGAGGCCGGTGTGCCGGTGAGCCCGGTGCCTGGCGCGTCGGCCCTTCTCGCGGCGCTCGTCGCTTCGGGCGTCGAGTCGGATCGGTTCACCTTCTTCGGATTTCTCGCGCGGAAGGGGAAGGACCGCACCGAGGCGATCGCGGACCTGATCGCCCTCACCCACGCGGCGGTCCTCTACGAGGCCCCTCAGCGGCTCGTGGATACGCTCCGCGACATCGCCCTGCGAGGTGGTGGCGGCCGAGAGGCGGTGGTGGCACGGGAGATGACCAAGCAATTCGAGGAGTTCCGCCGGGGAACGGTGGACGTCCTCGCCGAGTATTACGAAGGCAGCCCGCCCAGGGGCGAAGTCGTGGTCGTGCTGGCCGGGGCCGCCAAGCCCGCCGTCGATGACGAGTCCCTCCGTGAGCACGTGCGCCGCCTGCGCGCGGGAGGCGCATCGACCCGCGACATCGTTCGTCTATTGGTAGAAGAGCATCACGCTCCACGAAACGTCGCTTACCGCCTCGCCCACGAATGACCTTCGCTCGCGTCCTGGCTGCGCTGTCCGTTGTTGCTCTCACGTCCGCTGCGGCGCCGACGCGTCTCACCATCGCGCGCGTGCAGTACGACGGGGGCGGCGATTGGTACGCGAATCCGTCGAGCATCCCGAATCTGCTCGAGGCGATCGCCGAGCGAACGACGCTACCGGTAGAGCCACGTGAGGCACGCGTGACGCTGATGGACGACCGGCTGTGGGACTATCCCTTCCTGCACATCACCGGTCACGGAAACATCAAGCTGAGCGATCGCGAGGTGGAGCGGCTGCGCGAGTATCTCACGCGCGGCGGCTTTCTGCACGCGAGCGACAACTACGGCCTCGACTCGAGCTTCCGGCGCGAGATCGCGCGCGTGTTCCCGGAGCGCAATCTCGTCGACGTCCCGCTGAAGCACCCGATCTACAACCTCGTGTACGAGTTCCCGAAAGGTTTACCAAAGGTTCACGAGCACGACGGGAGGCCTCCGCGCGGGCTCGGTATCTTTCTCGGCGATCGGCTGGCGGTCTTCTACGACTACGAGGCCGATCTCGGCGACGGGTGGGAAGATCCGGATGTGCACAAGGATCCGCCGGAGCTTCACGAAGCGGCGATACGGATGGGGGTGAACCTCTTCGTGTACGCGATCACGAGCAGGCCGGTCTCGTGACCGTCAGCCAGATCATCGCGCGCGAGCGCTCCCGCTTGCGGTTCGCGCTCATCGCGCGCGGCGTAGCCCTCGCCCTCGCCATCGGCTTTGCACTGCTTGCCGTGAGTACCATCGCCCTCGGTGACGCCCGGTGGATTACGCGGCCTTCGGCGCCGTTGGGTGCGTGGCTCGTCGTCGCGGTGGTGCTGGCGACGCTCGTCTGGTGGTCATGGCGGGAAGCCCGGCGCCGCGCCTCGGCCGCCGCGATTGCAGCGGCCATTGAGCGCGAGCGGGCTCTGCGGTCCGGCTCGCTGCGAGGCGCCCTCGAGGTCCACTCGTCAGGCTCGCTCGGCCAGCTCGCCGCGCGGCGAATGGCGGCCGAGCTCAGCAAGACGCGCCGCCCGCTCGCGCCGGCGACGCAGGGTAGAGCGACTCGCTGGGGCATCATCTCCGCGGCGGTCGCGCTGGGCTCTCTCGCCTCTGTCGCCGTCGCTCGCGATATGGCGCCCGATGGGTGGCGCGCCATGCGCCACCCCATGATGGCATGGAGCGGGAGCCTGCTTCCTCCGCTGATCATCCTCGATCCGCCAAGGTACGTACTGCGCGGCGAAGAGGTCCGCGTGAACGTCGCTGCGCCCGAGCGGCGCACGCTCGTGCTGCACGCGAGAGCGACCGGCCGTCCCTGGGCCGAGCAGACGCTTCCTGTCGAGCGCGGCACGGCAACCGTCGTGCTCGGTCCGGTCGACGCGGACCTCGCACTCGTCGCCACCGATGGCCGGGCAGCGAGCGACACGGTCATCATCCAGGTCACCGACCGCCCCTTCGTCGGCGACGTCGCCATCAACGCGACCTACCCGGCATATCTGCGTCGGGCGCCGGAAGTGCTTGCGGTGGGCGAGCCGCTCCGCCTCCCACGGGGGACCGCGCTGCACATCCGCGGTCGTGCGTCGACGGCGCTCCGCAGTGTCGCGCTGGCGCGCGAGGGCGACACGATTCACCTCGCTCCCGACGGTCACGCATTCGGCGGGCGATTCACGGCGCAGGAGAGCGGCCGCTGGACGTGGCAGGCCTCCGGTGCGCAGGGCACGATCGCTGATGTGCCCGCCGCGCTCGAGCTCACCGTGCTCGCCGATTCGAGCCCGCGCGTCGAGATCCTCGCGCCTCGTACCGACACCATCGTTGCCCCGACCGATCGCATCGAGCTGCGTGCCGAGGCGACCGACGATCACGGTATCGGCTCGGTCGTGCTGCGTAGCTGGCGGCGGCCCGCGTCCGGCGCGTCGCTCCCCGAGGTGACGCAAACGCTCGCCGCCCCGGCCGAGCCGCGCTGGTTAGGCACGATACCGCTGGACCTGGCGCCGCGCGGTCTCCAGCCAGGCGATGAGCTGCGCCTCGTCGTCGTCGCCACGGACGATTCGCCCTGGCGGCAGAACGCGGAGAGCCGTGAGCTCATCTTGCGCGTGCCCACGCTCGCGGAGCGGCGTGAAATGGCGCGCGAGCTCGCTGATTCCACGGCGTCGCGGGCGGCGGCGGCTGCGAAATCCCAGCGGCAGCTCGAACGCCGCACGGAAGACGCGGCACGCGCGCGCGGACGACGCGATCAGCGAGCTGCGAGCGGCCGCGACCGTGATTCGCGCGGGCGGCAGGATCGCGCGATGGACTACGAGGCGGCGGAGCAGGCGGAGGCGCTGGCAAAGGAGCAGCGGGAGCTCGCGGAGCAGGTCGAGAAGCTGCGCCAGGATGCGCGCGCCCTCGAGAAGCAGCTTCGCGAGGCCGGCGCGCTCGACACGTCGCTGTCGCGCCAGCTGCGCGAGGCGCAGGAGCTGCTCAAGGACGCGCTGACGCCTGAGCTCGCCGCGCAGCTCGAGGAGCTGTCGCGTGCCGCGCAACAGCTTTCGCGCGACGATACGCGGCGCGCGCTGGAGAATCTCAAGGAACAGCAGGAGCGCCTGAGGAAGCAGCTGGAGCGCAGCGCCGAAATGCTGAAGCGAGCCGCGCTCGAAGGCACGATGCAGACGCTGCGTGATGAGGCTCGCGAGCTCGCGCAGCAGCAGCGCGCCACTGCGGACTCGATGGCGCGTGGATCGCAGGCGGGAGAGAAGGGGAAGGAGCTGAGCGACCGCTCGCGCAGGCTGGCCGAGGCGGTCGAGAAACTCGCGCAAAAGCTGGAGCAGGAGAACGCCGAGGCGGGGCCGCCGAAGCTCGAGCAGGCTGCGGACGAAGCGCGCAGATCGGCCGACGCGATGAACCAGGCGGCGCGCCAACAGAGTGGCGCGCAGCAGGGGAAGTCAGCGCAGCAAGCTGCAGCGCAGCGGGGAGCCGAGGGTGCTCGGGAGGCGTCGGAGCACATGGAACAGGCAGCGCAGCAGCTCTCCGAGGCCCGCGAGGGACAGATTCAGGAATGGAAGAACGAGCTCACCGGCGAGCTCGATCGCGCGATTCAGGAGATGATCCAGATGGCGCGCGAGCAGGAGGCGCTCGCGCAAAAGGCACGTCAGGGTGCTGAACAAGGGCAGTTGCGCGCCGAACAGGGCGCGCTCCAGCAAGGCGTCGAGCGTGTCGGCGAGAAGGTGGAGAAAGCAGGTCAGCGTTCGACGCACGTGTCGCCACAGGCGCAGGGTGCAGTCGCCGAGGCGCGCCGCCGCGTACAGCAAGCCACCGAACGCACGGCCGAGTCGCAGCGCGGCGGGAGCGACGCCGCGCCAGCGATGCAGGAAGCCGCGCAGGCGCTCAATCGCGCCGCGGCCGCACTCGTGAAGGACCGCGAGCAAGTCGGCCAGGCGGAGACCGCCTCCGGCTTCGCTGAGATGCTGGAGCGCATGCGCGAGATGGCGAAGCAGCAGGGCTCGCTCAATGCGCAGGCACAGGGACTGCTTCCGATGCCCGGCCAGCGGATGAGCGCGCAGGGACAGGCCCAGGCGCGCGGCATCGCCGAGCAGCAGCGCAACCTCGCCGATCGACTTGATGAAGCGGGACAGAACAGCAGCTCCGGCCGGGCGTCCGAGCTCGCGCGGGAGATGCGGCAGATCGCCGAGGCGCTCGATGCAGGACGCGTCGATCAGACGCTGATCGAGCGCCAGCAGCGCCTCTTCCGGCGCCTGCTCGACGCCGGACTGACGCTGGAGAAAGAAGAGCGCGACGATCGTGGAGAGCGCGAGTCGCGATCCGCGACCGGCGCCGAGGGCACGTTTACGCCGCCAGCGGAGGTGCGGTCGGCGCCGACGGCACGATACCGCGAGCCTACGTGGAGCGAGCTTCGCGGTCTCACCGCCGAAGAGCGCCGGGCCGTGATCGAATACTTCAAGCGGATCAATGCGGCGTCGGAGCGTCCTTAGTCTCGCGCTCGCGTTCCTCGCGGTTGCGCGCGCAGGCGCGCAGGAGATCGGAACCGCGGAGCAGCGCGGTCTCCTCCTCGAGCAAGATGAGAAGTACCGCGAAGCAGCGACTGCCTATCGTGAGGCGCTCGCGCAAGCTCCAGCATCGGTCATGGCGCTCCTCGGCCTCGAGCGCGTGTACGCACAGCTCGGCTGGCCCGATTCGCTGCTTCCCGTGCTCGAGCGGTCGATCGCCGCGGCCCCGCGGGAGCCGGCGCTGCGCGCCGCGCAGATTCGCACGTTGCGCGCGATGGGGCTGAGCGATCGCGTGCACCAGGCGTTCGACCGGTGGACGCGCGACATGCCAGGCGATCCTGCGCCGTATCGCGAGTATGCACGCCTCCTCCTCCAGGATGGGCAGTTGCGGACCGCGGATTCCGTCCTCCAGCGCGCACGGACACGACTCGGCACGGGACGAGGGCTCGAGCTCGAGCAGGCGCAGCTGCGTGCGGCGATGGGAGAGTGGGCGCTGAGCGCCGCGTCCTGGCATCAAGCCCTGGAGCGGGCGCCGTATCTCCAGCAGGCGGCGATTCTCTCGCTCGTGGCGACGCCACTCGAGATGCGGCCGGCGGTGCGACGCGATCTGCTCGCGGCGGGGAGGAATGTCGCGGCGCGTCGCGTGCTCGCGGCGCTTGAGCTGCACTGGGGCGCGCCGCAGGACGCGTGGGCCGTCCTGCGCGATCTTCCGCGAGACACGGCGACGTTCTCTGCGTGGAGCGAGTTCGTGCGCCGCGCTGAAGAAGCGGAAGCATGGGTCGTAGTGCGCTCGGTGCTCGACGCGATGCTGCGCGATCGACCGAGCGCCGATCTCGCGTTGCGCGCGGCCCGTGCAGCGCTGCACGGTGACGATGCCGAGGCGGCGCTCTCCCTCGTGGCGCAGGCCGAGCGCGGACTCGATTCGGCCGAGGCCGCGGTCGTCACGCTGCCGATGCGACTCGAGGCGCTGGCAGGGCTCGGCCGCGCGGAAGAAGCGCAGCGCACGCTCGACGCGTACGCACCGCATTCGAGCCCGGAGCTTCGCCGGCGACAACGAGCCGTCGTCGCGTGGGCGTGGGTGCGGGCGGGCGACGTCGTGCGTGCGCGAGCATTGCTTGGATCTGACACCACCGCGGCGGCGAGCGAGGTGACGGGCTGGCTCTCGCTGTATTCCGGCGATCTCGCGGCAGCCCGCAAGACGCTGCGTGTGCGCGGGCGAACGACGACGGAGCTCGTGACCGCGCTCGCGCTGCTCGCGCGCACGAAAGCGGATGCATCGCCCGACGCAGGCAATGCGTTTCTATCGCTCGCGCGTGGTGACACCGCGCGGGCCGCGGTCGAGTTCGAGGAAGCGGCCAACGCGCTCGACGATGCGCGGTCGTTCCTCATCGCGGTCGCCGCCCGGCTTCATGCCGCGGTCCGCGACGACGCGCGCGCGGTGATGCTGTGGAGCGAGCTCGCGACGAAGTCCGCAGACGCTCCGGAGGCTCCGGAGGCGAACCTCGAATGGGCCCGTGCGCTCCGGCGCGCGGGGCGGCACACGGATGCCGTGGCGAGGCTCGAGCACCTCATCCTCACGTATCCCAACAGTGCGCTCGTGCCGCAAGCCCGACGCGAGCTGGAGTTGGCACGCGGCGCGATCCCTCCCGCGTCGTGAGATTATCTTTCCGCATGCGATTCCCGCGGCGGCTTCTTCTCGTCGCGGCCTCCGCCGTTCTGGCGCTCGCGCCCGTACGCCTGGCCGCGCAATTCCTGCTCGTTCCCATGGACGACGAGCAGCGCAATCACCTGAAGGCGTATGGTCTCACCTACAACGCCATCAAGGATGGATTGCGCGCAGAGTGGTTTCTCAACTACCGCGGCGGGTCGTTTCTTCTCCCCGACGCGGGGGACGTCCGCCGTCGCGCCGGGCTCGATGGCGTCACGGTCGAGCCGCTCTCGGTGTCACGGCTCGCCGCGATCCGCGGCGAGATCGCGGGCGGCAACATGGACGCGATTCCGCTGGAGAAGGCGCCACGCGTCGCCATTTACACGCCGCCCGACGCACCGCCGTGGGATGACGCGGTGACGCTGGCGCTTCGCTACGCCGGCATCGAGTACGCGACGATCTTCGACGAGGGGGTCGTGCGTGGCGACCTCGCGAAATACGATTGGTTACACCTGCATCACGAGGACTTCACCGGTCAGTTCTCGAAGTTCCATATTGCCTATCGCGGGGCGCCCTGGTTCATCCAGCAGGTGCAGGGCGCACAGGCGTTGGCCCAGCGCCTCGGCTTCCCGAACGCGCCAGCGCTCAAGAAGGCCGTGGCGGAGCGCATGCGGCAGTACGTGGAGAACGGGGGCTTCTTGTTCGCGATGTGCGGCGCAACGGAGACGCTCGAGTTGGCGATGGCGGGGTTCGACGTGGACATCGCGGGCAACTTCGCCGACGGCACGCCGGTGGACCCCAACGCAGACGCGAAGATGCGATGGGCGCGCTCGTTCGCGTTCACGGACGCGCACCTCGAGCAGTCGCCTTTCGTCAACGCCCAGAGCGACATCGACGGCCACCAGGTGAACGTCCCGGGCCGCCGGCAGCCCCTCGGCACCTTCACCCTGTTCAGCTTCAGCGCGAAGTTCGACCCGGTGGAAACGATCCTCGTGCAGAATCACCGCACGGTAGTCCCCGATTTCTATGGCGTGACGACGAGCTTCATGCGTCGTACGCTCAAGCCCGGCGTGAGCGTGCTCGCCGAGGAGGAGGGCGCTCCGTGGACGAAGGACCTGCACGGGAATTACGGGAAGGGCACCTGGACCTATCTCGGGGGACATGACCCCGAGGATCCGCAGCACGGGATCGGGAACCCGCCGACCGATCTGTCGCTGCACCCGAACTCCCCAGGCTACCGGCTGATCCTGAACAACGTGCTGTTCCCGGCGGCGAAGAAGAAGACGCTGAAGACGGAGTAGCCGGCGCCTACCTGACCACCCTCACCTCGCCCTGCAGCCACGTCGCGGGCCCGAAGCTCGGCTGACCGAACGGCCCGGCATCGACGGCCAGCGTGCCCCTCAGCGCGTACTCGAGCGTCTGGCCGGTGAGGGCGCCGGCGATCTCGTCGGCGAGCTCAGGGATGTCGGCGAAGCTGATGGAGAGGTCGAGCGGGATCACCGTGTCGCCGGAGGCCTGGAGCGGGAGCCCG
>JBQTHJ010000067.1:0-6266 GCA_052389995.1 Gemmatimonadaceae bacterium
GCACCCTGAGCACCCTGAGCACCCTGAGCACCCTGAGCACCCTGAGCACCCTGAGCACCCTGAGCACCCTGAGCACCCTGAGCACCCTGAGCACCCTGAGCACCCTGAGTCATGCCTGACCCCCGCCGAGCCGATCGTGTCGCCGAGGCCATCCGCGAGGAGGTCGCGACGTTTCTCGCCGATGGCGCGAAGGATCCGCGTATCGTCGGCCTCGTGACCGTTACCGGAGTCGACGTCACCCAGGATCTGCGCCACGCCAAGGTGTTCGTGAGCGTCATGGGGTCCGGCGATGAGCGGCGCTCCACGCTCGAAGGGTTGCAGAGTGCCGCGGCACACCTTCGCTCGCGCCTTGGCCGGTCACTGCGTTTGCGCTTTGCACCGGAGCTTTCCTTCCAGTCCGATGCGAGCGTGGCGCGCGCCGCGCGCATCGAGACGCTGCTCGAGCAGATTCGCGATGGACGCGTCCCCTCCGATGAGGAGCCCCTCGACTGAGGGGCTGCTGCTCGTCGACAAACCGGCAGGCGTCACCTCGCACGATGTCGTCGCGATCGTGCGCCGCGCGCTCGGCGAGCGCCGCATAGGACACGCTGGGACCCTCGACCCTTTCGCGACGGGGCTCCTCGTGCTGCTCATCGGTCGGGCGACGCGCCTGCTGCCGTATCTCGACGGTGAGCCAAAGGTCTACGAAGCGCGCATTCAGTTCGGGGTAGAGACGGATACCGACGACGCCACCGGTCGCGTCGTCCGTCAGGCGCCTCCGCCCGTCCGCGCCGATGTCGATGGCGCGCGTGCGACGCTCACCGGGTCGATCGATCAGGTGCCGCCCGACTTTTCAGCGAAGCAGGTCGAGGGAAGGCGAGCGCACGCTGCGGCGCGCGGAGGAGCGCCGCTCACGCTCGCACCAGCGCGGGTGATGGTGCATTCGTGGGCGACGACGCAGCGGTCGAACGACACGCTCGACGCCGTCATCACGTGCTCGGGAGGGACGTATGTTCGCGCCCTCGCCCGCGACCTTGGTCGCCGCGCCGGCTCGGCGGCTCACCTCGCTGCACTCCGTCGCACGAGAAGCGGATCGTTCTCGGTCGCCGACGCATGCACGCTCGAGGTCGTGCAGCGTGGAGCGTGCCACCTCGTGCCGCCGCTGAACGCGTTGGGCTCGCTCGCCGTCGAGCGCCTCGACGATGCACGGGTGCAGCGCGCGGTTCGTGGCGGTCTGATCGACGCGACCGTGGCCGGTGACCGCGCCGCCCTGGTGGCGCCTAACGGGGAGCTCGTCGCCGTGGCCGTCCGCGAGGGGGAGCGCTGGCAGCCCAGAACGGTGCTTCGGGATGGCTGAGCAGTTCCGACGGTGGGAGGACGCCGGGCTTCCGCCCGACACGGCCGGCACCGTGATCACCGTCGGCACGTTCGATGGGATTCACCGCGGCCACCTCGACATCCTGCGCACGGTCGCCACCCGGGCCGACGAGTCGGGCATGCGATCCGTCCTCGTGACCTTCGATCCGCACCCGCTCGAGATCGTGAATCCGCCGGCGGCACCGCCGCTGCTCACCGTGGGAATCGAGAAGAGCGAGGTCGTCGCCGAGAGCGGCGTCGCCTTCATGGCCGTCCTTCCATTCGACAGGCAGCTCGCTGCGTACGGCGCCGAGCAATTCGTCGACGAGATCCTGCGGAAGCGATTCCACATGCGTGAGCTCGTCATTGGCTACGACCACGGCTTCGGTCGCGGGCGAGAAGGCAACGTCGAAACCTTGCGAGCGCTCGGTGCCAGCCGTGGGTTTGGGGTTCACGTCATCCCCCCGGTGTCCGTCTCCGACGGAGACACGCGCCGCCCCGCCTCGTCCACGCTCATCCGCCGTGCGGTCGCGGGCGGCGACCTCGAGACCGCCACCCGCGAGCTTGGGCGTCGCTATTCCGCGACGGCAACGGTCCGCGGTGGGGATCGGCGGGGCCGCCTCCTCGGGTTTCCGACGATCAACCTTGGCGCGCCGTCGCCGAGGAAGCTTTTGCCGCCCGAGGGGGTATACGCGGTTCTGGTCCATACGCCGCGGGGCAGCTACGGCGGCATGATGAACCTTGGCTCGCGCCCCACGTTCGGAGATTCCGCCGTCACCCTCGAGGCGCACCTGTTCGATGTGGAGCTCGACCTGTACGGGGCGACCGTGAAGGTCGAGTTCGTCGCACGAATTCGCGACGTACGACGTTTCGCCGGGGCAGACGCGCTCGCCGCGCAGCTCCGCAGCGACGAAGCCCACGCACGTCGCGCGTTGACTCTCGTCGTCGCGGTACATTAACCTTCATGGCTCACCGCGCTCACTTTACCCCTCTCAGCGCATGTCCAACATCCAGTACCGCGTCGCGCTGATCGTTGCGTTGACGCTGGCCTCGGTCTGGGCGCTCTGGCCCAGAACCGTGAAGGAACGTCGCCGGAATCCGCAGACTCAGGCCTGGGAATACGTCGAGGTCAAGCGAGTTCCCCTCAAGCTCGGTCTCGACCTCGAGGGAGGCATTCACCTCGCGCTCGAGGTGGACGAATCGAAAGGCGCGGTGGCCGACAAGGCGGACGCGCTCAACCGCGCCGAGACCGTCGTCCGGAACCGCATCGACCAGTTCGGCGTCGCCGAGCCGGTCGTGCAGCGTGTGGGCGAGGATCGGCTGATCGTCGAGCTTCCAGGTATCGATGACCCGGAGCGTGCCGAGGCGCTGGTCAAGACGTCGGCCTTCCTTCAGTTCCAGATCGTCGACGAAGCCAACACGCTCGAGCGAGCGTTGCCGCGCATCGATGCGGCGCTCAAGGCCCGCGGTGTGGACCTCACGAGTGCCACGCCTCGGACGGGCGGCGACACGGCGACGCCCGGCGGGCTCGCTGATCTGCTGACGCCGAGCACCGACACCGGGACGAACGTCGTGCAGGACACCGCGGTGGCCGATACGGGCCTCATCGCGGGCGGACGCGGAGGCGCGTTCTCGAACCTGCTCCAGCCGGGGGGGATGCCTGGCGAGTACTTCGTGTCCTTCGCGGATACGGGCACGGTGCGTCAGTATCTCGAGATGCCGGAAGTGCGGGCGCTGATTCCCCCCGGCCGCGTCATTCGCTGGGGGGCGCTCGATGAGAATGCGCGTCGCTCGGGATTCCGCCCACTCTACGTCCTCGAGGCGCGGACGATCATTCGAGGCGATCAACACCTGAAGGACGCGCGGCCGAGCACCGATCCCATCGAGGGCAACCTCGTGCTCTTCGAGCTCACGAACGAAGGCGGACGCCGGTTCGCGCTCGAGACCGGCAAGCACATCGGTGACAACCTCGCGATCGTGCTCGACGACGTCGTCATGGGAACGCCGCCGGTCATTCAGGATGTGATCCGCACTCGCGGACAGATCACGATGCGCGGGAAGCCCCTCCAGGAAGCACAGGATCTCGCGCTCGTGCTGCGCGCCGGATCGCTGCCCGTCCCGCTCAAGATCGTCGACGTGCGAACGCTCAGCGCCAGCCTGGGTGATGACGCCATCGCGCAGGGGAAGCGCGCCGGGATCCTCGGCGTTACGCTCGTCGTGCTCATCATGATCGTCTACTACCGCTTCTCTGGCGCGCTCGCGGTCGGTGGGCTCGTGCTGTACGTGCTCATCACCGCCGCGATTCTCGCCGGCTTCGACGCCGCTCTCACGTTGCCGGGCATCGCCGGGTTCGTGCTCTCGATCGGTATGGCCGTCGACGCGAACTTCCTCATATTCGAGCGAATACGTGAGGAGCTGGTCCGCGGAAAGACGGTCCGCACCGCCGTCAACGAGGGATTCGATCACGCCTTCAGCGCGATCATCGACACGCACGTGACGACGGCGCTGACGGCGCTCATCCTCTACCAGGTAGGGACAGGCGCGGTGCGTGGCTTCGCCGTTGCGCTGCTCGCGGGCATCGCGGCGTCGCTCTTCAGCGCCGTGTTCGTCGTCCGCACGATGTTCCTCATCTGGCTCAACCGTCGGCGTGGCGCCCTAACTCTGAGCATCTGATGCTGCGCATCCTGCACGATACGTCGATCGACTTCATTCGCCTGTGGCGGTGGAGTACCGCGCTCATTGCGCTGCTGATCATACCCGGCGCGATCCTCATCGCCATCTCCGGCTTCCGCTACAGCATCGAGTTCACCGGTGGAACGCTCATGCAGCTGGAGTTCCGCCAGGCTCCCGCTATCGCAGACGTGCGGTCTACGCTTTCGGACGCCGGCGTTCGGGACGCCGAGATCCAGACGTTCGGTTCGCCCAATGAGTTCGTCGTGCGCGCACAGGACGAGCGCGACGTGGCGGCACAGGCCATGGGCGCTGAGTCAGTGGCGCAGCAGATCCGGCGCGCGCTCACCGCCCGCTTTGGGGCGGACGCCTATCGAGTGGTGCGCACGGAGGGCGTCGGTCCGCGCGTCGGCGGCGAGCTGCGGCAGCGCGCGGTGCTGGCGCTGATCGTCTCGTTCGCCGCCACCCTCGTCTACCTGGCGTGGCGATTCGAGTGGCGCTTCGGCCTGGCGGCGATCGTCGCCACCATCCACGACATTATCGCGTCGCTCGCGTTCATGAAGTACATGAACCTCGAGATCTCGCTGTTCGTCGTCGGCGCGATCCTCACGGTCATTGGATACTCGCTCAACGACAAGGTCGTCGTGTTCGACCGCGTGCGCGAGAACCTGAAGCTGCATCGCAAGATGTCACTGTACGACCTGCTCAACCGGTCGATCAACGAGACGCTGCCGCGCACGGTGATGACCGGCTCCACGACGCTCGCGACGCTGCTGGCGCTGCTCATCTTCGGTGGCGAGGTGATTCGTCCCTTCGCGTGGGTCCTGACGTTCGGGATCATCATCGGAACGTTCAGCTCGATTTACGTGGCCGGCCCCGTGCTGCTCTGGATCGAGCGGAAGTGGCCGCGCAAGGCCGGCGAGAAGGGCGGCGTCGCGCACAGTCAGCTGGAGAAGCCTGGCGAGGCGAAGCGCCGCGACCGGGAGCCCGTCGGCAGTCGCTGAGATACACGCGGCACTATGTCCGCGCTTCGGCGCGTCATGACCCGCCGCCGCAAGGCGGCGGGCGTGCATCGGGGAGCGTCATGATCGACAGCCACGCGCATCTCGCCGACGCGGCGTTCGATGGCGATCGCGGGCACGTGCTCGAGCGAGCGCGCGCCGCCGGCCTCACTGGAATCGTCTGCATCGGCGAGAGCCTTGGCGCCGCCGGCCGGGCGCGAGACATCGCGCGCGGCGCCGCGACGGGTGTGTGGTGGACCGCCGGCGTCCACCCGCACGACGCGAGATCGTTCGATGCGTCTCGTGACCTCGATGCAATCAGAGCGCACGTGCAGGCCGGCGCCGTCGCGGTCGGCGAGTGCGGTCTCGACTACCATTACGACCACTCGCCGCGAGACCGACAGCGCCAAGCGTTCGCCGGCCAGTTGGCGCTCGCACGGGAGCTGGGGAGGCCGGTCATCGTGCATACGCGCGAAGCGGAGGCCGACACGCGCGAGATGGTCGCAAGCGCCGGCCGCGACGGCGTGCGCGGTGTGATGCATTGCTTCACGGGGAGTGCGGAGCTCGCCCGAGCCGCTCTCGATGCGGGGTGGTGCGTGTCCTTTGCCGGCATCATCACGTTCAAGCGCTGGAGCGACGACGCACTGTTGCGCTTCGTTCCCGATGACCGGCTACTCGTGGAGACGGACGCGCCCTACCTCGCGCCAGTTCCGCACCGTGGCACGCGCAACGAGCCCGCGAACCTTCCGCTGACGATCGCGCGCCTGGCCGCCGCGCGCCACTCGACGCCGCAGCGAATCGCCGAGCTAACGGCCGAAAACGCGCGGCGGCTCTTGGGGGTTTAGCGCAACGCTGTCACCGCAACGTCAAAGCGTTGGGTGAAACCGATCAAATCTGATGACAGATCCGGCACGTCGGAATGTGCTCCTGCCGCATTGAGCTTTCCTCTACAGCCACAAGAACTCTTCCTTGTGCTTGCGCGAGGAAAAGTGGTGCCGCGGGAAGCAGATCAGGACGTGGTCCGGGCTGTTATCGGATTTGATCGCTTCACCCAACGCTTTTGACGTTGCAGGTGCGGGTGCACGCGGGGATGCCTCCTCGAGGCGTACTCGACGTCTTTGCCGATCCCCACGGCGTCGACTAGAATTACGCGCCCGTAACCCCACGAGGAGGCGCGTGTCCAAGGTTCCCAGCGACATCGAGATCGCGCAACGCGCGAGGATGCGTCCGATCGTCGACGTCGCCGCCGACCTCGGGCTC
>JBQTHJ010000068.1:0-60174 GCA_052389995.1 Gemmatimonadaceae bacterium
GGGGGGTGGTTTACGCGCGGGGGGGGGTGGGGGGGGGGGGGGTGTCTTCCCCCCCCTGGGCCGGTGGCCGCCCCCCCCCCCCCGGGGGGCGGCGCGGCCGCCGCCCCCCCCCGCTCGTCTAACGTCGACGTGCGCTACGGGACGGGAATGCCTATACAGCTCGTACTGATCGCGACCTCATCGAACCAACTCGTCGCGGTTGCGGCCGGCGAGTTGTACGTCCCCGTCCATTGAATCGTACCAAAGCTCAGCCCATTCGTCGCGGCGGTGGAGTTACCAACGGCGTCGATCTGCAACTGCCCGTCGATCCACACGCGCGCGCGTGGCCTTCCGTCGACAGAGATATCGTTCATCACTTCGTACCAGTGCCAACCGCCAGCCAGCGACGCCGGGAGTATTTCCACGCCGACGTTCGGACGGAACCCGGCCTCGAACGTGTCCCAGGCCCACACAAACTGGCCCCACTGAATCAGCAACGTACCGTTCATCGTTCCCACATTCGGCGCGTGGAACCGGATCATCTTGAAGATACCACTCACGTCGAAGCGGGAATCGTATTTGAAGCGCCAACGCGCGTAGACAACCTTGGTCGATGCGAAGTTGGCCCAGACCTCAGCGCCGTCGTGGCTTCCTCCCGTCCAGTCCTTGCGCACCGAATACCCGCCGCGCGCCGTTGCGTCGGCGACGATGGAAATGCCCGGCGTGCCAGCCAGCGGCGAGAATGACTGGTTGTCGAACCCGTGCTGAAGCAGATTGGGCGCCACGCAACTTCCGGAGGGCGGCGAGGCGACCGTAATCGAGGCAGTGTCGGCGTGTCCCGACGCCCCGGTGGCGATGACGCGATAGGTTCCCGCGCTCATGCCCGCAGTGTAGAGACCGTTGAGCACGGTTCCGCCCGTCGCCGACCAGGTGATGCCACTCGCGCTGCGCGAGGTGCCATTGCTCAACTGTTCGGTCGCCGTGAACTGCTGCGTTCCGCCCGTGAGGAGCGATGCCGACGCTGGCGACAGAACGAGTGCGGTGACCGTCGGCGGAGGCGCGGGCGCCGTAATCGTTATACTGGCCGTGTCGGCGTGACCGGACGCGCCTAACGCAACCACCCGATAGCTCCCGGCGGTTGTACCTGCCGTGTAGAGACCGGCGGAAGAGACCGTACCGCCGGTGGCACTCCACGTCACACCGGCCGCGGTGCGCGTTCCGCCGTTGCTGAGATTCTCTGTCGCCGCGAACTGTCGAGTCTCGCCAGAGGCGAGAGAAGCGCTCGGCGGCGTGACATCGAGTCCGGTGACGGTGGGAGGCGGCGGGGGGGCCGAGGATACGGTGATGGCGGAGGATCCCGACTGCCCCTCACTCGTCGCCGAGATGGTCGCCTGGCCCACTGCGGCCCCGGACACGAGACCGGTACTGGATACGGAGGCGATGCTGGGGTTCGACGATCCCCAGGCTATCGCTCGGCCTGCGAGGACGTTACCGGAAGCGTCGCGCGCGGTGGCGGCGAGCTGCGTCGTCCCACCGACTTGCACGCCAGCGGCCGAAGGACTGATGGCCACCGAGGCGACGGCCGCGGGCGGAGCTGCCGACACGCTGACGTCCGCGCCTGCGGACACACCTGCGACACTCGCCGTGACGCGAGCTGTGCCGGCGGCGCGAGCGGTCACGAGCCCGGCGGTGGAGACGCCGGCGACCCCATCATTGGAAGTCGACCACAGCAACGTCCCGGTGGTCGCGGGATTCACGCTTACGGTCAACTGGCGCGCTTCACCGACCGACAGCGACACCGACGGCGGTTGCACGGTGACTTCGATGGCAGGGATTTCGCCCGACTCGGTCAGCCGCTGCGTCGAGCACGCAAGGAGCACCAGAAACGCACTTCCGAGTCCAGTCACCAGCCTCACTCGCGTCGTATCGGCACTCGCGCCCGCCGCGCGCGATGCCGTCATCGCAAACAAGCGCATGGCATCCCTCCGAGAGTGTTCGTTCGGCGGCTCGACTGGCATGGCGCATTTTGGCGCGCGGTAGCCTCGTAGCTTTGCGTCGCCGGCTTTCACCGGGTTTGCCCTTGTCGCGTCCTCCTAACGGAGACGGCGATCCGTGCCGGTGCAATTTCGTACGCACGTCGACTACGTCGTGCGCAGTGCAACACTACACGGGGGAGACGCCAGAGTCCAGAGTGCGTCACCCAGTGAGGACATCCTGACCTAGGCACCTGTTTGCATTGTGACATTACGCACGTGTTCGGGTGAGGATGTGCACAGCGGACATGGCGACCGGACCCGGCTCGCCATGCCCGCCCAAGGTGCTTCGCATCATCTTCGCCTAACGATCGACCATCAGCACCCGACGCGCTGCGTGCTGACGACCAGGTTGTCCCAGTAGCGTTCCTGGGGCTGCGGCGGCCCGCCGTTCCAGTAATTCTCGAAGAAGACCGCATTGATTCCGAACGCGTTGAACGTCCCGAGCCAGTTCAGCCCCCTCCGCCGCGTCTGGAGCGTGCCGTTCACCCAGAACTCCAGAATTCCGTTCGCGAGGCCGGCGTCGTTGAGCTGCATGTGCCCTTCGACGCAGTGCCATGTTCCGGCGTTCGCCGCGTTGAACAGCGGCAACACACCGTCCGCGCTCACGATCGTCCGCAGATTCCCGAAGTCGTTGTATCGCGTCGTGAGCAGGTTTCCTGCCTCATCGGTGCCCGATTCGCCGGTGGCCGTAAGCCACGTGTTCTCCCAGAACCCACTCACCGAGCCGATCGCGGCCTCCGACCAGTTCGAGTTCGCGAACACGATCGTGCGCGTGAACTTCCACCCTGCTCCGCCTAACCAGCCCGGCTGCGTGCGAATGAACGCGCGCCAGTAGATGCTGCGATGGTTCGCCGTGCCGGCATCCACCGGTCGGAAGTACGCCGACGGTGTGCGCCCGAACGCGAGCTTGAGGTTGCCTGCTTCCTCCTGGCCCGCCGCCCAGCGCGCGCGCATCCCTGAAGATCCGTTGCGCCCGACGCCGCCCGTGCGTGCGAAGCTGCCCCCGGCGTTGTCGACTTCGAAATAACCGCTCAGCCGATCCTGCTCGAAGTCGTCACACCAGATCCATTCGGCCCGAGGCGACGCGCACTCGTTCGTGGCCGCTCCGCCGCTCGGCGGCGGCTCCGACGTCGTCGACACGGTGACCGTCGACGTATCGGCGTGGCCACTGAGACCGACTCCGATCACGCGATAGCTTCCCGATGCGAGTCCTGCGGTAAAGAGGCCCGTCGGGAGGATGAGCCCGCCCGTCGCGCTCCAGATGACGCCCGTCGCCGGTCTGATGCTGGCATCGGAGAGTCGCTCCGACGCGGTGAACTGCTGCGTGGCGCCGGCGGCAAGCGACGCCGTCGATGGCGACACCACGAGTCCCGTCACTGTCACCGGCAGCGGCGGCGGTCCGCCAGGAACTCCAATGCACGTGACGCTGACGGCGATGTCGTCGATCCAGCTCGTTGCGGTCGCCGCCGGCGAGTTGTACGTGCCCGTCCACTGAATTGTGCCGAACGTCCGCCCGTTCGTAGGCGCAGTGGAAGTGCCTGTCGCGTCAAGCTTCAGGTGGCCATCGATCCACAGACGCACGCGTGGCCGTCCGTCGGTGGAGATGTCGTTCATCACCTCGTACCAATGCCACTGCCCGGCGAGTGAGGCGGGAGTGATTTCGGGACCGACGTTCTCGTAGAAAGCAGGCTCGTAATCGTCCCACGCCCAGACGAAGTGACCCCACTGAATGAGCAGGGTTCCGTTCAGGCGTCCGAAATCGGGATCCTGGAACCGGATCATCTTGAAGATGCCGTTGACGTCGAAGCGCGCGTCGTACTTGAAGCGCCACCGCGCGTAGACGACACGGGTCGGCATCGTGGGGAAGCTGAGCCAGACTGTGCCGCCGTCGTGGCTCCCTCCCGTCCAGTCCTTGCGCACCGACCATCCGCCGTTGGCGGTCGCGTCCGGCGCGAGTACGAGTCCCTCGGTCAGCTGGAAGGGGCTCGCTTGCCCGTCGTCGAATCCATGCGAGGCGATGGTCGGCGCGACACATGTCCCGGGCTGCGGAGGCGGAGGGAGCGGCGCTCTGACTGTCACGGCGGCGGTGTCGGCGAGCGCCCCCGCGCTGGCCACGACGCCGGCTTCGCCTGGTGCCACTCCGGTGACGACGCCGAACGAGCTCGCAGTCGCGACTCCGACGTTCGTCGTGCGCCAATCTACCGGGTGACCCGCGATCTCCATCCCTGCCGAGTCACGAACAGCGGCGACGAGCTGGATGCTCTCGGCCGGTGCGAGTGCGGCCGACGACGGCGAGATGGTCACGGAGGCGGCGACGCGCGCTGGTGGAGGCGGCGGATCGGTTGTCCCGGGCTCGCGCTCGGTGCTCGCCGAAATGGAGGCATGATCGACACGAAGGCGCATGTTTCGCGGGATCAGGTCCGCCTGGGTTCCCCAGGCCAGGCGCGCCTGAAACGCCGACCAGCCCGCTGCTTCGTCTTCAGCGACGAATTTCAGATCGCGGTAGTCGCCTGCGAGGACGCCGTCGACCCACCACCGTGCGATCCCGTCGGCCGATCCCGACGTGTTGATCACGAGCAATACTTCCCATCGCTGCCACGATCCCCGTACCAGTTCTGATGAAGCGTCGACGTTGGGCGGCAGGGTCACACGCGCGTCAGGAGCGGCGTCCGTCAGGAACAGGGCCGGTGTCAGCGTTCCCCTGCCCGATCCCACCACGCCGATCGCGACGCGGTCGGTATCATCGACGCTGAAATGCGCGAACGCGTTCGTTCCGCTCGGTGGGCCCCGCCATCCTGGCGAGACCTTCAGCCACAGGCTGGCATAGACGGTGATAAACGGTTCGGACTTCAAGAAGAACGTAGCGGCGCCGCGGGTGACGTCGGTACCTCCGGTCCACCCCGCGCGTAGCGGGAAGGAGGCGACGCGCTTCGGCGACTGCGGCGCTGTTTCATCGGTCGCGATCCGGAGCTGCGTCCAGGACTCGGCGACGCTCCAGCCCTCGGCGCCTCGTTCGTCGCGCATGTTGCGTGCTTTCGAGCTGAACGGGCGGCTCGTTAGGGGCGTCAGGCCTGCTGGCTGATTCGGACCCGCGGCGCCAGTTTCTCCAGAGAGGACCGCGAGCTTTTCGGGGGAGGTGTCGGTTGGGCGGGATGCGTCGCTACACGCCCACGAAAACGCAACAAGGGAGGCAACGCCGAGAGCACGAAGCCGCATGGGATGCAGACCTCCTGAGAGTGTGTGGTCGGCGGCCCGACTGGCGTGACGCACTGGTGCGTGCGCGGTAGCCTCGTAGCTTTGCGTCGCCGGCTTTCGCCGGGTTTGCCCTTGTCGCTCGCCCCCACTCGAGGGAGGACTGCGATCCTGCCGCTGCGGTGCATCAATTGGCGTCAATCACGCGGGCCATGGCGTTCCGCATATGCGCGAATGTCGTTAGGCCCACGCGGTCATCGCATGTCATCACGCGTCATACAACGCGCGTGCCACTCTTCGGGCGCTCGGACGAATGCTTAACGTTTCGCCGCTGCCGCGACACGTGTTTGCACCGATAGTCGCGGGACCACGATGTGTCGGTGACAGTCGTCACGCGGAACACGCGCCGGGGATCACGCGCACGTGAGCACGCCGATCGCGTCGACCGCGCTCGCGTGGCTCGGTCGCCCCGCCGACGCAGCGCTCACGCCTAACGACGTGCATGTGATTGCCGCCGCCCTCGATGATCCCGACGCGGCCGCGATCGACCTTCTCGGCACGCTCGACCGGGAAGAGCGCGGTCGCGCCGATCGCTTCCACTTTCCGCGCGATCGCGACCGCTTTCGCATCGGGCGGGGCATGCTGCGCGGGCTGCTCGCGCACTACACCGGCGTGCCTCCGGATCGCATTCGCCTGAAGAACGGCGCGCGCGGCAAACCGGCGCTCGACGACGCGAACGCGGCGCTCCACTTCAACGTCTCGCATGCCGGCGGCGTGGCGCTGTTCGCGTTCACGCGGCTCACCGAGCTCGGCATCGACGTCGAGCACATCCACGAGATGCCCGACCTGCTCCCGATCGCCGAACGGTTCTTCGCACCCGCCGAGCGACGTGCACTGCGAAAGCTCGACGGACAGGAGCAGCTCGAGGCGTTCTTCGTCTGCTGGACGCGGAAGGAAGCGTACATCAAGGCGATCGGCGAAGGGCTGGCCTGTCCGCTCGACCGATTCGTCGTCACGATGCATCCCGATGAGCGTGCGCGATTCGTCGAGATCGGCGGCGACGGCATTGCGGCGGCGATGTGGACGCTCGAGGATCTTCGTCCGGCGCCGGGATACGTCGGAGCGGTCGCGATTCCCTCGGTTGCGCCAACGATCCGCTGCTGGCGGTGGTGACGGGCATGGGCGAAGCTCGCGAGCATGCTGTTCACCGTCGAGCTCGCTCGCCGGCTCGGTGGCACCGGGGTGACTGTGAACTGCGTGCATGCCGGCGTCATCGGGACGAACCTTCTCGACGACTACAGTGGCCGCTCGCGCGCCCTGTCCTTCCTGACTCGGCGCGGTCTTCCGGGGCCGGAAGTGGGTGCCCGGACGCCGATCCATGTCGCTGGGAGGTGAGCGCAAAGCTCACGGGCGTCCGCGATTAGCTGGTACTCAGCACGCGGCATGGCGGGCGGCGAAGGCCCCCAGTTGCACGCACGCACCGGTGTTGCGCGGAGGATGCGCCGGTGTGTCGCCGCCGCACCAGCGGCCGTTCGAAGTGTCACGGAAAGCAGGGGGTTCTTGCGCGGCTAAGCGTCTAAGCCACATGGGCTTGGCCCACCTCCGCACCCTCTGCTCGACCCAGCGCCGTTTCTTGCTCCAGCGCTAAGCCGATTCGCACCGACTTGGCGAGGCCCACCCGGTCGCCCTCGATAGCGGTGCAGCCATGGCCACCGCGGTCGTGGCCTTCTCCCCCTGGAGCTGAGCGAATGCATACCGCGATCGCGGAGTCGTACGGCCTCTCCCCCTTACAGCAGGGCATGCTCTTTCACCACCTCACGGAGCGGCAGCCCGGGGTGGACGTCGAGCAGATCGTCTGCACGCTCCGCGAAGATGTTCGCGTCGACGCGTTCCGCGACGCATGGGAGCGCTTCGCCGCCCGCCACGCCGCGTGCCGGACAGCCTTCCGGTGGGACGGCGGGGACATGCGACAGGACGTGTACGCGAGCGTGCACGTCCCGGTCGAGGTGGTCGACTGGAGGGACCGCGACACCGGCGCGCGGGAGCCCGACTTCAATGCGTTCCTCGCCGCCGATCGCGAGCGCGGCTTCGACCTGGAGCGTGCCCCTGTCATGCGGGTGTCGCTGGTTCGGGTGGACCAGCGCGAGTCGCGGTGTGTGTGGACGTTCCACCACCTCCTCATGGATGGCCGCTCGTTTCCGGTTGCCCTGGGCGAAGTGTTCGCCCTCTACGAGGCGATCCGCGACGGCCGGGAGCTGCTGCTCACGACGCCGGGGGAGTACCGCGAGCTCATCGAGTGGCTCTCGCGTCGCGACACGTCGGCCGACGAGCCGTTCTGGCGCGAGCTGCTGCGCGGCTTCACCGCCCCTACGCCTCTCGCATTTGCCTCGAGCAGCGACCCGGCGGGCCGCGATGAGCGCGATGCATCGCTTTCCGTCGAGACGACACTCGCGCTTCGCACCATTGCCGACCGTCATGGCCTCACGCTGAACACGATCGTCCAGGGCGCCTGGGCGATTCTCCTGGCGCGTCATGCGGGCGATACCGACGTCGTGTTCGGCGCAACGCGTGCCGGACGTTACGGCACGGTGCCACGCGCCGATTCGACGCTTGGCGTCTTCATTAACACGCTTCCCGTGCGCGTCCGGCTCGATGAGAGCCGGAACGTTCTCGACTGGCTCGCCGATCTGCGCGAGCAGAGTGTTGCCGTTCGCGCGCACGAGCATGCCGCACTGGTCGATGTGATGCGCTGGAGCGACGTGCCGCACGGCTCTCCGCTCTTCGAGAGCATCATTGTCTACGACCACGAGCTGCTCGGCACCACGATGCGGTCACGCGGGGGTGCATGGTCACAGCGGGATGCGCGGCTCGTCGAGCGTACGAGCTTCCCGATCACGCTCTACGCGTACGGCGAGGACGCGCTCGCCCTCAAGCTCGCGTACGATCGCCCGCGGTTCTGTCACCGCGCCATGGCGCGCGTGCTCGACCGCCTGGTCACGATCCTCGAGGGCATCGCCGCCGATCCGCGCTGTGCGCTTCGCGACGTGCCACTCATGCCTGCGTCCGAGCGGGAAACGGTGCTCCGCGACTGGAACGCGACCACCGTGGCCTACGATCGCGCGCGTTGCGTTCACGAGCTCTTCGCGGACCAGGTGGCGCGGACGCCAGACGCCATGGCCGTCGCCTACCAGGATGAGTCGCTCACGTATCGTGAGCTCGACCAGCGGTCGACGCTGCTCGCGAATCATCTCCGCACGCTCGGTGTCGGTCCAGAGGTGCGAGTCGGCATCTGTCTCGAGCGCTCCCTCGAGATGATGATCGCGATTCTCGGTACGCTGAAGGCCGGCGGCGCGTACGTTCCGCTCGACCCCGCGTATCCTGCCGGGCGCGTGGAGTACATGCTGCGCGACGCCGGAATCACGGTGCTGCTGACGCAGGTATCGCTGCGGGCCGGCTTGCCGCAGGTCGACGCCGTGGTCATCGCCCTCGACGCGGAGTGGGAGTCGATCGCTGCTGGCGCTTCGGAGACCACCGGCCCCGCGGCCACGCCGGGCAACCTTGCGTACGTCCTCTACACGTCCGGCTCAACGGGCCGGCCCAAGGGCGTGATGGTCGAGCACCGCAACGTCGTGAACTTCTTCGCCGGGATGGATGCGCGACTGGGCACCGAGCCCGGCGTGTGGCTCGCCGTGACGAGTCTCTCGTTCGACATCTCCGTGCTCGAGCTCCTGTGGACGCTCACGCGCGGATTCGGCGTGGTCATTCACCGCGATGAGGTGCGCGAGCAGGCGCGGCCCACACTGCGCAGCGTTTCCCGGAACGGGCGACACTCGATGCAGTTCAGCCTGTTCTACTTCGCGGCCGACGAGGGCGACGGCGGAAGCAACAAGTACCGTTTGCTGCTCGAAGGCGCACGCTTCGCCGACACGCACGGCTTCGTCGCGGTGTGGACCCCGGAGCGGCACTTCCACGCCTTCGGCGGTTTGTATCCGAACCCATCAGTCACCGCCGCGGCGCTGTCGACGATCACGCAGCGCGTCTCGATCCGTTCCGGCAGCGTCGTACTGCCGCTTCACCACCCCGCACGGGTGGCCGAGGAGTGGGCGGTGGTCGACAACCTGTCGCATGGGCGCGTGGGGATCTCTTTCGCATCGGGGTGGCAGCCGAACGATTTCGTGCTGCGTCCCGAGAGCTTCAGTGATGCGAAGGGCATCCTGATGCGGAACCTGGACGTCGTGCGACGCCTGTGGCGCGGCGAGACGATCTCCTTCGCCGGGCCTAACGGGCGCGAAGTGCCCGTCAGAACGCTTCCGCGGCCGATCCAGCAGGAGCTGCCGGTGTGGGTCACGACCTCAGGCAGCGCCGACACCTACAAGGCGGCAGCGCAGGCCGGCGCGAACATCCTCACGCACCTCCTCGGACAGTCCGTCGATGACGTGAAGGCGAAGGTCGCGATGTACCGCGAAGCCTGGCGCGAGGCGGGTCATGCCGGTGAAGGCCACGTCTCGCTCATGCTGCACACGTTCGTCGGCGAAGACGATGACGAAGTGAAGGAGCTCGTGCGGCGTCCGCTCACGGAGTACCTCCGGACGTCCGTCGGACTCATCAAGGGCTTCGCTGACACCTTCCCCGCGTTCAAGCGGAGCGGAGCGGCGGTGACGTCGGACATGTTGCAGAGCCTGTCGGCCGAGGAGATGGACGCGCTCCTCGCCTGGTCGTTCGAGCGCTACTACGAGACCAGCGGACTGTTCGGCACGCCCGAGCGGTGTCTCGCGATGGTCGACACGCTGCGTCATGCGGGAATCGATGAGATCGCGTGCCTGATCGACTTCGGCGTGGATGCTGACACCGTGCTCGCGCACCTCGAGCACCTCAACGCGGTTCGGCTACGCGCGTCGGAGCCGTCGTTCGCCGAGACGCGCTCGTACTCGGTTCCTGCGCTGATCCGGCGGTGCGGCGTCACGCACCTTCAATGCACGCCCTCCATGGCGAGCATGCTGCTCGCGTCCGACGATGCGCGCGAAGCGCTCGGCGCGCTCCGCGTCGTGATGATTGGTGGAGAGGCGTTCCCGGCGGCGCTCGCCAGCTCGCTCAAGCGCCTGGTGCGCGGCCGCTTGATCAACATGTACGGCCCCACCGAGACGACGATCTGGTCGACGACGTACCAGCTCGATGGAGTGACGGCGAACACCGTCCCGATCGGTACGCCGATCGCCAACACCCAGCTCTATATCCTCGACACGGTCGGTCGCGTGGTGCCTCCGGGTGTCGCGGGTGAGCTGTTCATCGCCGGCGACGGCGTCGTGCGCGGCTATCACGAGCGCACGGACCTCACCGCCGAGCGCTTCGTTCCTGACCCGTTCTCGAGCCAGCGCGGTGCGCGGATGTACCGCACAGGCGACCGTGCCCGTTGGCGCGATGACGGCGTCGTCGAGTTCCTCGGCCGCATCGATCACCAGGTGAAGGTGCGCGGTCACCGGATCGAGCTGGGAGAGATCGAGGCCGTGCTCGCCGAGCACCGCGACGTGCGCGATGCGGTAGCGATCGTGCGCGAGGACGTTCCGGGTGATGTGCGAATCGTCGCCTACGTCACGCCGGCGAACGGCTCGATCTCAACCGATGCGCTCCGCGAGTACCTGCGCGACCAGCTTCCCGAGATCATGGTGCCGTCGCACGTGGTCGCGCTCGAGGCCATGCCGCTGACACCGAACGCGAAGGTGGATCGCAAGGCACTGCCGGCACCGGAGATGTCGGTGTCGGCTGCGGCTGCGGCTGCGGCTTTTGTGTCACCCGCTACGGCCCTGGAGGAGTCGATCGCGGCGATCTGGCGCGAGGCGCTGAGCATCGCACGCGTGGGCGTCGACGACAACTTCTTCGATCTCGGCGGCCACTCACTGCTGGCGATCCGCGTACATGGCAGGCTTCGCACGGCGCTCGGCCGCGATCTGTCGATCACGGATCTCTTCCGCTACCCGACCGTTCGCACGCTCGCGAGCTATCTGGCGCGCGACGTCGAGGCTGACGCCGACGCGTCGGGCAGCGGCGCCGACCGCGGCGAGGCACGCCGGAGCGCGCTGCTGCGCCGGCGTCAGGCACGCCGTGGACGTCCGGCCGAAGTGAACGCCATGCCCGTGGAGGAGCAGTCCTGATGAGCGCGGACACGCGCCACGGTATGTCGGATACGGACATCGCGATCGTCGGGATGGCCGGGCGGTTTCCCGGCGCTCGCTCGATCGAGGCGTACTGGGCAAATCTGCGCGACGGCATCGAGTCGATTCGCACGTTCACCGACGAGGAGCTGCTCGCGGCCGGGGTTTCGCGCGAGGAGCTCCAGAATCCTCAGTACGTGAAGGCGGGGACGGTGCTCGACGACATGGAGATGTTCGACGCGGGCTTCTTCGGGTTCACACCGCGCGATGCCTCGATCATGGATCCGCAGCACCGACATTTTCTCGAGTGCGCGTGGGAAGCGCTCGAGAACGCGGGACATCCGCCCGCGAAGTTCGACGGCGCCATCGGGGTGTTCGGCGGATCGGGCTTCAATGCCTACATGCCGTACAACCTCCTCCCGAACCGCGAGCTGGTGGAGTCGGTCGGGTTCTTCCTCGTCAGGCATACTGGGAACGACAAGGACTTCCTGACGACGCGGGTGTCGTATCTGCTCGACCTTCGCGGTCCTGCCGTGAACGTGCAGACGGCCTGCTCGACGTCGCTCGTGGCGGTTCACCTCGCGTGTCAGAGCCTGCTCAGCGGCGAATGTGACATGGCGCTCGGGGGCGGCGTCACGATCGAGATGCCGCACGGCCGCGGTTACATCTATCACGAGGGCGAGATCCTCTCCCCCGACGGCCACTGCCGCGCGTTCGACCACCGTGCGCAGGGAACGGTGTTCGGCAGCGGCGCCGGCGTCGTCGTGCTGCGCCGGCTCGCCGATGCGCTCGCCGACGGGGATTACATCCATGCCGTCGTGAAGGGCTCCGCGATCAACAACGACGGATCGCTCAAGGTCGGCTACCTGGCGCCGAGCGTGGACGGACAGGCGCAAGCGATCGCCGAGGCGCTCGCGGTGGCGGACGTCGACCCCGAGACGGTGTCGTACGTCGAGACGCACGGTACGGCGACGCCGGTGGGCGATCCCATTGAGGTCGCAGCGCTCACGCAGGCGTTCCGCGAGCGGACCGACAAGGTCGGCTTCTGCGGACTCGGCTCGGTGAAGTCGAACATCGGCCACCTCGACACGGCGGCCGGCGTCGCGAGCCTCATCAAGGTGGCAATGTCGCTGCGGCACCGGGAGCTTCCCCCATCGCTGCATTTCGACCGCGCGAATCCGGCGATCGATCTCGAAACGAGCCCCTTTTACGTCAACGCGGCTCGAAAGGAGTGGACGAGCGCGACCCCGCGCCGCGCAGGCGTGAGCTCGCTTGGCGTCGGTGGGACGAATGCGCACGTGATCGTCGAGGAAGCGCCCGTGCGCAAGCCTTCGGGCGCGTCGCGTCCCGCGCAGCTGCTCACGATCTCGGCGAAGACGGCCGCGTCGCTCGACGAAGGCGCGGCGCGTCTCGCAGGCTATCTGGCGACGAACCCCGATGCGAATCTCGCCGACGCCGCCTACACGCTGCACGTGGGACGCGCCGCGTTCGCGCACCGGCGGACGTTGGTCGCGTCGGATGCGCGCGATGCCGCGGCCGCGCTCACGAGCGGCGATCCCAAGCGTGTGCTCTCGCAGATTGCGGCGGACACCAGCCGTCCCGTGGCGTTCATGTTCCCGGGCGGCGGCGCTCAGTACGCCGACATGGCGCGCGAGCTGTATGACACGGAGCGCGTCTTCCGCGAGCAGGTCGATCGCTGTCTCGCAATCCTGCGTCCGTCAGTGGATTTCGATCTTCGTCCGCTGCTCTTCCCGGCCGCAGGCGATGTCGTCGACGCGGGGACCACGCTCGAGCGTCCGTCGCGCGCGCTGCCGGCGCTGTTCATCATCGAGTACGCGCTGGCGCAGCTCTGGATGTCGTGGGGAATTCGCCCGCAGGCCCTGATCGGTCACAGCCTGGGCGAGTATGTCGCCGCCTGTCTGGCGGGAGTGATCACCGTCGAGGAAGGCATTGCGCTCGTCACACTGCGCGGTCGCCTTTTCGAGACGCTTCCGGAAGGCGCGATGCTGAGCGTCCCGCTCAGTGAGCCGGAGCTTCAGCCACTCCTGGGATCGGAGCTGTCGATCGCGGCGATCAATGCGCCGGCCCTGTGCGTCGCATCCGGACCGGTGCGCGCCATCGAGGCACTGGAGCAGCAGCTGGCTGCCCGCGGCATCGATGCGGGACGACTCCGCATCAACGTCGCCGCGCATTCGACGATGCTCGAGCCGATTCTCGCCGAGTTCGGTGAATGCGTGAAGCGCCTCCGTCCGCGCGCGCCGAAGATCCCCTACATCTCGAACGTCACCGGAACCTGGATCACGCCGGAAGACGCGACCGATCCGACGTATTGGGTGCGCCACCTGCGCGGGACGGTGCGGTTCGCGAACGGGGTGGGCGAGCTGCTGGCGGAACGGCAGCGCGTGCTTCTCGAGGTTGGCCCTGGTCAAACACTCGTGACGCTCACACGTCAGCACCCGCTGCGCGCCCCGTCGCACATCGCCATCCCGTCGCTGCGTCACCCCAAGGATCCGCAGTCGGACGTTGCATTCGTGCTCGCCACGCTGGGCCGGCTCTGGATGGCTGGCATCGACGTCGACTGGGCGGCGTTCCACGCCGGCGAGCGGCGGCTGCGCGTTCCGCTTCCGTCGTACGCGTTCGACCGGCAGCGCTATTGGATCGAGGCGCCGAAGGAGGGGGGGCCTCGGGAGTCGGCCCGCGTGCCCGCCCGCACGCTCAGCAAGCGCACGGATGTGGGAGATTGGTTCTACGTCCCGACGTGGACGCAGACGATGACGCCCACGGCCGATGGCGCGTCGTCCGGCCGCTGGCTGCTGTTCCTCGACGATTGCGGTGTCGGTGCTCAGCTCGCGACACGCCTCGAGCGCCATGGGCATACCGTGATCACGGTTCGCGCAGGGGATCGCTTCGAGCGCGATGGCGCCGCGGCGTTCACTGTACGCCCTCGTGCGGCCGAGGACTACGACGCGCTGTTCGCGGCGCTCCGCGCGCTTGGTGGTCCGCCCGGCCGCATCGTTCACCTCTGGGCGGTGACGTCGAGCGAGCCGCTTCCCACGGTCCTCGCCGCGTACGACTCGACGCAGGCGACGACGTTCCACGCGTTGCTGACGCTCGCCCAGGCGTTAGGCAAGGAGGATCTTGCCTCGTGCCGTCTGGATGTCATCTCCAACGGGATGCAGCAGGTCGCTGGTGAGCTCCTTCGCTACCCGGAGAAGGCGACGCTGCTCGGCCCCTGCCGCGTGATCGGCCAGGAGTTCCCGTCGATCACCTGCCGGAGTATCGACCTCGGCGTCCCCGAGTGGGGTGCGCGGCAGCCCGACACGCTGATCGACCAGCTCATCGGCGAGCTCACCGGCGCCGTGAGCGAGCCGGTCGTCGCGTATCGTGGTCACCGGAGGTTCGTGCAGGGCTTCGAGCCAGCGCGTCGGTCCCCGTCGACCGATGCAACCCGTCGCGTTCGCGATGGAGGCGTCTACCTCATCACCGGCGGTCTCGGTGGCATTTCGCTCGTTGTGGCCGAGTACCTCGCGCGAGAGGCGCGAGCGAAGCTCGTCCTCGTCGGACGAAGCACCCTGCCTCCGCGCGAAGAGTGGGGCACCTGGCTCGCGTCTCACGATCCGGACGACGCCACGAGCCGGCGCATCCGCAAGGTGCAGGCGCTCGAGACGTTAGGCTCGGAGGTCATCGTCGTCTCCGCCAACGTGGCCGAGCTCGACGCGATGACGTCGGTCATACGACGCACGCGCGAGCGGTTCGGCTCGCTGGATGGCGTGATTCACGCGGCCGGTGTGCTCGACGACGGCGTGATCCTGCTCAAGGATCCCGCGGCGGCCGACCGGGTGTTGGCGCCAAAGGTGAAGGGCGCCCTGGTGCTCGATGCAGCGACCCGCAATCTGCCGCTCGACTTCTTCGTTCTCTTCTCATCGGTGAGCTCGATTGCCGGCCTCGCGGGCCAGGTCGATTACGCTGCGGCGAACGCCTTCCTCGACGCGTTCGCGCACCATCGGGCCGCGCGCGACGGCGGTGTCACCGTCGCGGTGAACTGGAGCGCGTGGCAGGAAGTCGGTATGGCTGCGGAGCTCGCGCGCCGGCTCAGGATCGGCGAGGCCGCTCGCGCGCGCCCCGACGGCCGCGTGACATCACACCCGCTCGTCGAGACGTGCGTGCGTGAGACGCCGGATGAGCGCGTATACGAGACACTACTCTCGCCGAACACGCACTGGATTCTGGCCGAGCATCGTCTGCGCGGCGGAGAAGCGCTCATCCCTGGCACGGGTTACCTCGAGCTGGCGCGGGCCGCGCTCGCGGACCGGCCGGAGCCGCGGCCGGTCGAGATCCGGGACGTGATGTTCACCTCGCCGTTCGTGGCGCGCGATGGCGACACACGCGAGCTGCGTGTCACGCTTTCGCGCCGGAACGGATCGTTCGAGTTCAACGTCGCGAGTCGTGCACCGACCGCGAGTGAAAGCTGGCTCGATCATGCACGAGGGAGCGTGGGCTACGTCGATGCGTCGCCTCCGGCCTCGCGGGCGGTAGCGGACATCCAGCTGCGGTGCCGGTCGCGCGTCATAGAGCCCACGAGCGGCGAGCAGCCGGAGCATCTGCGCTTCGGACCGCGCTGGTCGTGCCTGCGCCGGCTCGCCTACGGCGAGGGCGAAGCGTTGGCGTCACTCGAGCTCTCGCCAGAGTACGCGAACGACCTGACGCAGTATCAGCTCCACCCGGCAGTGCTCGACCTTGCGACCGCAGGCGCACAGGCGCTGATCGATGGATTCGATGCGCGCGAGGATTTCTACGTCCCGCTCTCGTACGGTGTGCTGCGGATGTACGCACCGCTCCCCCGAGTCCTCTACAGTCATGTCCGCCGGCGCGTGGCGGCTGGCGGCAAGCAGACCGCGACGTTCGACGTCACGATGATGGATGAGCGCGGCGCGGTGATCGTCGAGGTCAGCGATTTCGTCATGCGCCGAGTCCGCGATGCGGCGGTGATGGCAGGTGCTGCCGAGGCTGTGCCGCCGGCAGCGACGGCGAATCGCGTCCTCGAGGTTGGATTGAAGGACGGCATCGCACCTCAGGAAGGCGTCGAGGCGCTCCGTCGCATCCTCGCCGCGAGCCCGCTGCCGCAGGTCATCGTGTCGTCGCAGGATCTGCACGCGCTCATCGAGACGCTTCAGGCTCCAGCCGCGGCCAGGTCGGACAGCGAGGGCGGTGCATCGGCCGGAATCGGCCACGCCCGCCCCGAGCTCGCCACAACGTATGTCGCGCCGCGCACGGAACTCGAGAGCGACATCGCGGCCATCTGGCAAACCATGCTCGGGCTCGAGAAGATCGGTGTGCACGACAACTTCTTCGAGCTCGGCGGGCATTCGCTCCTGCTGACGCAGACGGTCTCACGCGTACGAGCGAAGACGCACGTCGACATTCCGTTGTCGGTACTGTTCGAGCGGACCACCATCGCCGAGCTCGCCGAGGAGATCGAGCGCACGAAGGCCGCCGGCGCCACGGTCCGCGCGCCGGCGATGGTGGCGCTTCCACGCGACGCGTATCGCGTGAAACGGTCGGTGCTCGCGGAAGCGGGCAGCGCCTCCACTTCCTGACTTCGAACCACGTGTCGCTTCCGGTGACTTCCACGCTCGAGCCCCTGACAGGCGCCGCGCTGGCGTCTGAGCCGCAGGATCAGGACGTTTTCGTCTTCCCGGCGTCGTTCGCGCAGCAGCGCCTCTGGTTTCTCGACCAGATGGAGCCGAGCGCCGTGTACAACATTCCGTCCGCGTTCCGTATTACCGGTGCGCTCGACATTCGCGCCCTCGAGCGTGCGCTGAACGAGATCGTCGCTCGTCATGAGTCGCTCCGCACCACGTTCGCCGCTCCGCAGGGCGAGCCAATGCAGGTGATCGCTCCCGTGGTGCACGTGCCGGTGCCCGTGACCGATGTGGGGATGCTCGAGCCGTCTGAGCGCGAGGCCGAAGCGATGCGCATCGCGCGCGCGCGCGCCGCGGCGAGCTTCGATCTCGCGCGTGGTCCGCTCGTTCGCGCTGAAGTCGTGCGTCTGGCCGACGATGATCATCTCTTCGCCCTCGTCGTGCACCACATCGTGGCCGATGGCTACTCGATGGGGGTGCTGTTCCGCGAGCTGACCTCGCTCTACGAGGCGATGCGTGCGGGCGCGGATACGACGCTGCCGGCCGTAGCGATCCAGTACGCCGACTACGTGATGTGGCAGCGCGAATGGCTGGAGACCGGCGTGGTCGAGCAGCAGCTTGGCTTCTGGCGCCAGCAGCTCGCCGGCGACCTGCCGGTGTTGTCGCTCCCGACCGACCGCCCACGCCCCGCCGTGCAGACGCTGCAAGGCGACTTCCTTCGGCTCGCGATTCCGCGCGAGCTCATGGCGGCGCTCGCCGAGCTCGGACGACAGGAGAGCGCCTCGGCGTTCATGGTGCTCCTCGCCGCGTTCAACGTGCTGCTCTACCGGTACACGGGTCAGGAGGACGTCCTGATCGGATCGCCGATCGCGAACCGCGATCGCGCGGAGATCGAGCAGGCGATCGGGTTCTACACGAATACCGTCGTGTATCGGACGGATCTCTCCGGATCGCCGACGTTCCGTGAGCTCCTGGCGCGCGTACGGAAGGCAGCGCTGGCCGTGTTTTCGAACCAGGATGCCCCGTTCGAGAAGGTGGTCGAGACGGTGCGCCCAAATCGCGATCTGTCGCACAACCCGCTCTTCCAGGTGATGTTCGCGATGCAGAAGTCTCCGGACACCGCGCTCCAGCTGCGTGGCGCGGAGATCCGTTCGATTCCCGTGGGCGCGGGGACGTCGAAGTTCGACATGCTTTTCGAGCTGCAAGAGATGCCGACCGGCCTCGAGGGGATGCTCGAATTCAACACCGATCTCTTCGACCGCGCGACGATGACGCGCCTCCTCGAGCACTTCCGTATCCTGCTCGAGGGCATCGCAGCGGATCCGGCGCGGCCGATCTCCGAGCTGCGGGTTCTTCCGCCTGACGAGCGTGCTCGCATCCTCGAGGAGTGGAATCGCACGGAGCGGACGTTCGCCGGACCGGCGTGTATTCACGAGCTCTTCGAGCGCGAGGCCGACCGCGTGCCACACGCCACGGCGGTCGTGTTCGAGGGCGAGTCGCTCTCGTACGCCGAGCTCGAGCGGCGCGCCAATCAGCTGGCCAACCGCCTTCGCACGCTCGGTGTCGGACCGGATGTGCTCGTCGGGCTGTGCGTCGAGCGGTCGCCCGAGATGCTCGTTGCGCTCCTCGGCATCCTCAAGGCGGGGGGAGCCTACCTGCCACTCGATCCCGCGTATCCGAGCGATCGTCTCGCGTTCATGATCGAGGATTCCGGGATCGGCCTGCTCGTCACGAGCGAAGCGCTGCGCGACGAGCTCCCGCTCTCCGAGTCGTCCGCTGCGACCACGCATCTCGTGCTCGTCGATGGTGACACCGAGCTGTTCGCACGGGCCGGCGATGCGCGGCCGTCCCAGTCAGCGATCGGTGAGAATCTCGCGTACACGATCTACACGTCCGGTTCCACCGGGCGCCCGAAGGGCGTTCAGATCCCGCACTCGGCGGTCGTGAACTTCCTCAATACCATGCGGGAGGCACCGGGACTCGATGAGCGCGACGCCTTCCTCGCGGTGACGACGCTGTCGTTCGACATCGCAGGACTCGAGCTCTACCTGCCACTCACCGTCGGCGCGCGCGTGGTGCTGGCGAGCCGCGAGGTGGCGTCCGATGGCGTGCTCCTGAGCGAGCTGTTCACGGAATGCGGGGCGACGGCGATGCAGGCGACGCCGGCGACGTATCGCCTGCTGCTCGATGCGGGGTGGACCGGCAGCGACACGCTGCGAGCGCTCGTCGGTGGCGAGGCAGTTCCGCGGGACCTCGTCGATGCGTTGCGTCCGCGCGTGCGAGAGCTCTGGAACATGTATGGTCCCACCGAGACGACGATCTGGTCCACGGTGCAGCGCCTCGAGGCGGGCGCGCCGGTTCTGATCGGCCGGCCGATCGCGAACACCGAGGTGTACGTTCTCGATCGCAACCACCAGCCGACGCCCATTGGTGTTGCGGGCGAGCTGTACATCGGTGGGACAGGCCTGGCGCGCGGCTACTTGAAGCGTCCGGAGCTGACGGCGGAGCGATTCGTCCCGCACCCGTTCAAGACGGGTGCACGCCTCTACCGCACCGGGGACCTCGTCCGCTTCACGCCGGATGGCGCGATCGAGTTCTCCGGCCGTCTCGACTTCCAGGTGAAGGTGCGCGGCTTCCGCATCGAGCTCGGAGAGATCGAGGCCGTGCTGGCACAGGAGCCGGCGGTGCGTCACGCCGTAGTGACCGTGCATGAAGATCGTATCGGCGACAAGCGGCTCGTCGCGTACGTCGTCTATCACACCGGTGAGTCGCTCACCGGCAGCGAGCTGCGGCGCCACCTTCGCGACCGGCTGCCGGACTTCATGGTGCCTGCCCTGGTGGTCGAGCTCGACGCCCTTCCGCTCACGCAGAACGGCAAAGTCGATCGGAAGGCGTTGCCCAATCCCTTCGCGCATTCGTCGGCACGCGACGAGGATTTCGTCGCAGCGCGCACGCCCATGGAGGAGTTCATCGCCGAGGTGTGGCGTGACGTCCTGGGCGTCGAGCGTGTGGGCATTCGCGATAACTTCTTCGAGCTCGGCGGACACTCGCTGCTGTCGGTGCGCGTGCTGCACCGCATCGAGTCGCGCATCGGATGCCGCCTCAACCCGCGCGCGATAGTTCTCCAGACGCTCGAGCAGATCGCCGTCGAGGCCGAGCAGCGCATGGCGTCGTGAGGCGTTTCGAACGGTGAACCCTTTTTTCTTCGGCAGCTCGCAGCGTCCGCTGTTCGGCATCTACCACGCGCCGCAGGCGCGTCCGGTCCGCTCGACCGGCGTGGTGCTCTGCCCTCCCATTGGGCATGAGTACACACGAACGCATCGAGTCCTGCGACACCTCGCGATCTCGCTCGCCAGCGCGGGCTGTCATGTGCTTCGCTTCGACTGGTACGGCGTCGGGGACTCTGGCGGAGATGGTACCGCCACCGACTTCCGTGGTTGGATCGGCGATGTGGGGAGGGCCGTCGACGAGCTCAGGGACACGGCCGGCGTGACGCGAGTCTCGCTCGTCGGTGTGCGGCTCGGAGCCACGATCGCGATGACCGCGTCGGTCGAGCGTCGCGATGTCGAGAGTCTGGTGCTCTGGGATCCCGTCGTCGACGGCGCGCGGTATCTGACCGAGCTCTCGGCGCTGCACAGCGAGTTCCTCCGAAACGAATACCCGCCCCCGCGCGGCGGCGCGGACCGCACCGACGAAGGCCTGCTCGGCTTTCCCCTCGGCGCGGCACTGCGCGATCAGCTCGCGGACACGCGCCTCACGAGTGTCACGGCGACGGGCGCCCGGGAGGTGCACGTGCTGGCCTCGGTCGAGGGCGATGACAGCGCGCAGCTTCGGGCGCACCTAGCCACGCTTCCCGTGCGCTTCACATACCAGGTCGTTCCAGCGCCCGCGGACTGGAACGCAGCCGACCGGATCGTCGCGGCGCTGCTTCCGCACCACATGCAGCCTGCGCTCCAGGGAATTACGGCGCTCGTCGCCACGGGGGCCGCATGAGCGCGCCCATGAAGGAGAAGGCGCTGACGTTCGGGCCCACGCGTTCGCTCGTCGGCGTGCTCACGGAGCCTGCGCGCGGCAGCGACACCGCGGGAAAACCGGGCGTCATCGTGCTCAATTCGGGGCTGCTGCACCGCGTGGGGCCGAACCGCATGTACGTCGCGCTCGCACGGGCGCTCGCCGCCGATGGCTTTCCCGTGTTGCGGTTCGATTTCTCCGGCATCGGCGACAGCGAGCCGCGCCGAGACGCCGTGTCGGCCGAGGAGAGCACGCTGGAAGAGGCTTGCGAGGCGATGGCCGCGCTCACCGCGGCTCGCGGCGTGAACCGCTTCGTGCTCATGGGCCTCTGTTCCGGCGCCGACAACGCGTTTCAGATCGCGCGCGTGGAGGAGCGAGTCGCCGGCGCCATCATGATCGACGGCTACGCGTACCGTACGTTCGGCTTCTACTGGCGCTACTGGGCCGAGCGCGTTTTCAGCGGAAAGCGGTGGGCGCGACTCGCGCGACGCGTGCTCGCGAGCGGACGGCGCGTCACCAACGGCGGACCTGCGGCCGAGCCGATGTACGTCCGCGCGTTTCCGCCGAAGGAGCGTGTGATCGAGGATTGCCGCGCGATGATCGCGCGCGGCGTGGAGCTCTTCTTCGTGCACTCGGCCGGCCAGTACCAGTACTACAACTACCGGAGACAGTTCGACCACGCATTTCGCCATCTCGATTACGAGGGGCGGGTGAGCGTCGATTATTTCCCGGACGCGAACCACATCTTCACGCGAACCGCGCACCTGGCGAACCTGGTGTCGGCGGTGCGCGCGTGGGCGCCTCGCACGATCGAGACGGTCGCCGCCCAGGCGGTGATCGCGCACCGAGTGACCGCGCCGGTGATCGCGAAGCCGGTCCTCGCCGATGCCGAGGTCCGGCCGTGACGCCGTTTCTGCCAACGCGGAGAGCGCGCTGGGCGTGTCTCATGTACCACCGCATCGTGGGCCCGGCCGAGGCGGTCGGCTATTTCGACGTTCCTCGTACTCGGTTCGCTCAACAGCTCGATGCCATTCGCGCCGCGGGATTGCGCGGCACGACCCTCGAGCAGGCCGCGACGCAACAGCGCGGTGACGCGGTCGCCCTCACCTTCGACGATGGCGATGCATCGCATTTCATGCGCGCCCTTCCGGAGCTCGTGTCGCGGGGAATGACGGGTACGTTCTTCGTGATAACGGGCCGCGTGGGAACGTCGGGTTACGTCACCTGGGATGAGCTGCGAGCGATGGCGCGCGCGGGAATGTCGATTCAGTCCCACACGCACACGCACCCTTTCCTCTCGGAGATGAGCGAGGCGGCGGCCGATCGGGAGCTGTCGGAATCGCGGCGGCTGCTCGATGCCATGCTGAGCCAGCGGACCACGACGCTGTCGCTGCCTAACGGCGACGCGCCGCGCGGCTGGACTCGGCGCGATTACCTCGCCCGCGGGTTCACGCACGTCGCGACGAGTCGCTGGGGCGTGAATTACGGAGCGAACGGACGCCTGCTCCGTCGGTACACGGTCCGGCGTGACACGAGCGCGTCAGGCTTCGCCCGCCTCATCAGCGGCGGATCTTCGGCGTACTCGCCTGAAGCGCTTCGCCTGCTGGCGCTCTCGCGCGTCCGCGCGGCGGTAGGTCCTACCCGGTATGCACGCGCGCGGCGCGCGTTGCTCTCGACGCTCGGTCTCTAGCGGCGGGCGGAGCTCGCGGCCGTGGCTCGAGGCTGCGGCACCCCAATACAGCGCCGGCTCACGGCAAGGTCGTCGAGCCACGACGTTCCATTCGCCGCCGGGGCGTTGAACGTCCCCGTGAACTGCACTGTGCCGTACGTGATGTCGCGGTTGGGAAACGGCGCCGTGTGATCCATACGCAACTCGCCGTCGATCCAGAGCTTCATCCGCAGCGCACGGTCAGTCGAGATGTCGAGCCAAACTTCGTACCAGTGCCACGCGCCCCGGAGATCGTCCGGGCGAACGGGCTTGCCGACGTTGATCGTGAACTCGCGCTGCCAGTCCTCGGTCGACGCATCCCAGCCGAACCCGAATCGACCCCACTGAACCACCAGCGAGCCTAACATCTCACCGAAGCTTGGCGCCAGCACGCGGACGAGCTTGAGGATCCCGTCGTTGTCGAAGGCGGAATCCTGCTTGTAGCGGAATCGAACGTGCACCGCCTGGACGGCCGGCTTCCAACGGCCCCACACCGTGCCGCTGTCGTGGCTGCCATGCTTCCAGTCTTTTCGAATCGCCCAGCCACCGTTGGCCGTGCTGTCGCGCACGACGCGCGCTCTTCCCCCGCCGTCGAGGAACGGGCCCCACTTTCCATCATCGAAGCCGTGGCCGATGAGGTCGGGCGCCGGGCACACCTGGCCGTCGAGCATGCTGACGACCGGGGGCTGTGTTGCCGCCGCAGCCGAATCTTCTACGGCGCGCCCCTCCGACCGCGACGTGCAGCCGAGGGCGAGGGCCGCGCTGAAACCGAGGAGGAAGGAAAGACGGGCGGCGGGCATGAGCCGAAGAAAAGGCCCGTACCCGCCGCCGTCAACATCCGCGCGCGTTCGATCAGCAGCCGATGCGTTGCGTGCTCACCACGATGTTGTCCCAGTACCGTTCCTGCGTCTGCGGCGAGCCGCCGTTCCAGTAGTTCTCGAAGAAGATCGCATTGATCGCGTAGGCGCTGAAGCTGCCGAGGAAGTTCAGCGTGGCCTGCCGCGCCTCGAGGTTGCCATTGATCCAGAACTCGAGCACGCCGTTGGACTGCCCGGCGTCGTTCAGCCGCATGTGGGCTTCGATGCAGTACCACTGGCCCACACGGTTCGAGGCGTAGATCGGCGTCGACCCGTCAACCTGGCCGAGGTACGTGAAGTTGTCGAAGTCGTTGTAGCGGGTCGTGACCAGATTGCCCGCCTCGTCGGTGCCGCGCACGGGGCCGTTCGTCAGGAAGTCATTCGCCCAGAAGCTCGACACGTGCCCGATCGCCGCCTCGGCCCAGTTGGCGTTGGCGAAGACGATGGCGCGTGTCCACTTCCAGCCGGCGCCGCCGACCCATCCGGCTTGCGCGCGCACGAACATACGCCAGTACACCTCGCGATGGTTCGCCGTGCCTGCATCGACCGGGCGGAAGTACGGGTTAGGTGTGCGGCCAAAGGCGAGCTTCAGATTGCCGCCTTCGACCTGCCCGGTGGCATATCGAACCCGTATTCCCGTCGACCCGTTGCGGCCGACGGTGGTGGCCCGGCCGAAGCCACCGGCGGCGTTGTCCATCTCGAAATAGCTGTTGAGGCGGTCCACCTCGAAGTCGTCGCACCAGATCCATTCGGGGCGCGGCGATACGCATTCGTTCGTTGGCGCGCCCCCGACCGGCGGAGCGGTGATGGTGATTGCCGACGTGTCCGCGTGGCCCGATGCCCCGGTCGCGATGACGCGGTAGCTCGCGCCGGCGGTGCTGCCCGCCGTATACAGTCCGGACGAGCTCACCGTCCCACCGGTGGCGCTCCACGTCACGCCGATCGCGGTTCTGGAGGTTCCGTTGCTGAGCTGTTCCGTCGGAGTGAACTGCTGGGTGGCGCCGGTCTGAAGCGAGGCGGACGCCGGAGTGACGACGAGCGCCGTCACCGTCGGCGGTGGCGGCGGCGCGGTGCTGATCGTGATCGTCGAAGTATCGGCATGGCCGCTCGTCCCGGTGGCGATCACCCGGAACGTCCCGGCTGTGTTGCCAGCCGTATAGAGTCCCGAGGTAGTGACGACACCACCCGTTGCGGTCCACGTCGCTCCCGCGGCGGCGCGCGACGAGCCGTTGCTCAACTGTTCCGTCGCGCCGAACTGCTGCGTCTGGCCGGTCTGGAGTGCCGCCGAGCCCGGTGCGACGACGAGCGCGGTGACGGTCGGCGGAGGAGGCGCGCTCGCGCTCACCGTGATGTCGCTGCCTGCACTCGCCGTTCCTAACGAGGCGGTGACCCGAGCCGTTCCGACGGCATGCGCCGTCACCAGTCCAGCCGTCGAGACCGTCGCCACCGCGTCGTTCGAGCTCGACCAGACGGGAGCTCCCGCGTCCGAAGGGGTTACGGTGTACTGAAGTGTCCCCGTGCCTCCCACGCTCAGCGCGACCGTTGGGGGCGAGACCGTGAGGGTCACGGGCTCTTCGCCTTCGGTGGTCAGGCGCTCAGTGGAGCACGAGAGACCGAGGCTCGCGACGAGGAGGACGGCAGCGCTAGTGATCAAGGTCGTCAGTCGGACGCGCAGTCGCGCACTTGGCGCGAGCGCATGCACGACGGTCATCGCCACGGGATGCATGGGCGCAGCCTCCGTGAGTGTCGTTCGGCGGCCCGACTGGCGTGGCGCTCTGAGCGCGGTAGCCTCGTAGCTTTGCGTCGCCGGCTTTCGCCGGGTTTGCCCTTGTCGCGTCCTCCAGACTGGAGACGGCGATCGATGCCGTAGGGTGTCCGAAGTATTCTACATCCGTGAGACGAGGTGCGGCAGTGTGCGGTCACCCTGTGCGGTGCACGCGCACTGACGCGTGGACGTGATCCCGGTCACGTCGGCGTGGCACCACGTGCCGACCTGAGCATGGCCATCAGCGACCGGATCCGCGCACCGTGACCAACGAGCGCAGCGCCGACGTAGGCCGCTCCGCCTAACGCAACGGCCCCCGCGAGGCGGATTGCCGCCGGCCAGCTCGCCGGCATGACCTCGCGCGCGAGTGCCACGACCGTCGCCATGACCAGAGTCGTACTCACGGCGGGCCAGAGAGCACGCGCGTACGCACCGACGTCGAGCGAGATCGTGCGGAACGCCCTGCGGAACAGCGCCAGCAGAATGAACGGATAGACGACGAGCCACCCTGCCGCGATTCCCGCCACGCCCCACATGCTGCCGAAGAGCCAGAACGCGGGCGGGAGCGTCACGAGCGCCGCCAGCGCCAGCTTCGTGGCGAACCGCACCTGATTCGTGACGATGAGGACGTGCGGCAAGACGGTCGAGATCATGTGCATGGTGGCGTAGAGGCACAACAGACGGAGCGGCATGATCGCGCCTGCCCACTTCTCACCAAGCAATGCCATGACGAAGTCCGGCGCGACGAGCGCGAGTCCCACCGTCGCCGGGAAGAGCGCCATCGCCACCGCCTCCGACATGAGGAGGACGTAGCGCCGCAGCGCCGCCATGTCGTTCTTCACCGCCGAGAACACCGCCGGCGTTACGCGCCAGAACAGGCTCATGATCTTCTCGCCCGGAAGGCTGGCGATCGTCCACGCGGTGGTGTAGTTGCCGAGCGCGGCCGTGCCGAGGATGCGGCCGGCGATGAGGAAGTCGGCGTTCGAGTAGGCGTACCACGACACGCGCTCGATGATGATCTGGCTGCTGAAGGCGAGCGACGACCGAATGAGCGCCAGCTGTGGCCAGGCGAATGGGTGCGACCGGCGCATGAGGATCGCGAGCGTCCAGAAGAGCGAGCCGGCGACGCCGCCAAGCACGAGTGCCCAGTAGCGCAGCCCGGCGAGCGCGAACGCGATCGTCAGACCCATGGTGAAGATCGCTTTCGCGCCCTCGAGAAGCGCGAGCGTCTTGAACCGCAGGTCACGCGTCAGCAGCGCGTTCGGGACCGTCCGCAGCGAGTCGATGAGAAACGTGCTGCTGAGCACGAGCACGATCGTGGTGAGCTCGGGCGCTCGGAAGAACGCTGCGAGCGGGGCGGCGACGATCGTCGACAGGAGCAGTGCACCGCCCCCAATCATGAGCGCGACGGCGTTCAGCTGCGCGATCTCGCGGTCGCCGAGCTCCCGCAGCGCGACGATGGCGGAGCCGAGGCCGAACTCTGTTACGAGCGCCGTGAGGCCGAGGTAGACGGTCGCCATCCCGACGAGACCGTAGTCCTCCGGCGTGAGCAGCCGGGCGACGAGGATGGTGCCGAGCCAGGTGACGACCTGCGACAGCCATTTGACCGCGCCTGTCCACGCGACGCCTCGAACCAGGGAGCGGTCGAGATCGCGGGTATCAGACGTCGGGGTGTATGGAGTCTGGGTGGGCGTCTTTACGACGTCCATCTCTGGGGCAGCGATGGGACTCGGCGGAGTGGGTGGGTGCATTCGCGAAGAACGTCCGCCGGAACGCAAGTTCGGCACCCTGCTCAGGCCTCGCTGCCCCGGCGAATACCGGGGAAACGGGACGTCGTCGGCCGAATATGAGGCGCCATGTCGCGGGGTCGCGACAGGTGTGTGGCGGCCGCCACGAGGGATGTTGCGCCGTCTCCCTTCGCGCCACTCCGCCCCGCATTCGCCGCGTCAACGACGGATGCATCCGCTACCGGTGGGGTGCGGGAGTTGCTTTCCCGGGGGGCGTCCTCTTCCCTTCCCAGTTCCGCGTGACCTCGACCGACGCGCCACCGCGCCCGTACTACGCCGCGCCCGTCGCTCCCTCCACACAGCGACGCCTTCTCCTGATCGCGTACCACTTCCCGCCGGCCCAGACGGCGGGGGCGCTGCGTTGGCAGAAGCTATCGCACTTCGCGGCCCAGCGCGGGATCGCGCTGGACGTCATCACGTGTGACCCGGCGCAACTTCCTTCGGCAGACTCGAGCCGCCTCGCCGACCTCCCGGCGGCGACGCGTGTGTTCACGGTTCCGGATGGCGAGCACTGGATCCTCCGCCCCGAGCGTGCACTGCGTGGCGCCCTGAAGAAGGTCCGTGCACGAGGGCGGGCCGGTCCGCGCGCTGCCCCGTCGAATGGCGCGTCGACGAACGGCGCGGGTCCTGTCGCCATTCGGCGCGAAGACATGCGCTGGCTCCCGCGCTCCCCACGCGACCTCGTGCGTGCGTATGGATCGTGGCTGTATCACGCGGCAGAATCGGTGTGGGCGCGTCGCGCGCTGGCGCTCGGAATGCGCCTGTCGAGCGCCACGTCGTACGATGCGGTGATCTCGTGCGGACCGCCGCACATGCCTCACGAGGCGGCCCGCAGGGTCGCGCGCGCACGGACAATTCCGTTCGTGATGGATTTGCGCGATCCGTGGAGCCTGCTTCCCGACCTCAACCGTCACTACGCGAGTCCCTTGTGGTTCGCGATCGCGGAGACGTACGAGCGCCGCGCGGTGCGCGATGCGGCGCTGATCGTGATGAACACGGAGCCGGCGCGCGACGCAATGCGGGCGGCGCATCCGGCCGCGAGCGATCGCATCATGGCCGTATTGAACGGCTACGACGACGAGCCGATGCCGGCATCGCGCCATGGCGATCGTTTCGTGGTCGCATACGCCGGCTCCCTGTACATGAATCGCGATCCGCGAGTGCTCTTCCGCGCGGCGCGGCGCGTGATCGACGAGCTGGGGCTTGCCCCCTTGCAGCTCGGTCTCGAGTTCATCGGGAATACCGAGACGTACGGCGGGACGCCCCTGACGCGGCTGGCGGAGGAGGAAAGGATCTCGAGCTTCGTCACCGCGGGGCGAGCGAGACCGCGTCGCGAGGCACTCGAGTTCCTGGCTGGAGCGACGATGCTCGTGAACCTCCCGCAGGACGCGACGCTGTGCGTGCCGTCGAAGGTTTTCGAGTACATGCAGTTCTCGGCCTGGGTGCTCGCGCTCGAGCCGCGTGGGAGTGCCACGGAGCTCGTCTTGCGCGACACGCGCGCCGACGTGGTCGCGCCCGATGACGTGGATGGCATCGCCGCCGTGCTGCGGCGCAGGTACCTCGAATATCGCTCGGGCGTTCGCCCGTCACCCATTGTGCGCGACGGCCGCTTTTCGCGGCGCCACCAGGCGGCAATGCTTCTCGATGCACTGGAGCGTCGGTTGCCGATCCGACAAGCGACTCACAGGACGTACCGCGCCCTGTGAGCGTGTCCGGCGCATCGACTCGAACGCCCCTCACGGGATCATAGCCAACGCGGCTCGCGCACGCCGCGTCGCGACCTCGGCAGCAAGCGACGCAAGGTCTCCTTCGCTCGCTCCAGGCCGCTGACGACCTGAACGAGGTGCGCTTGTGAGGGCGGGTAGGTGAAGCGCGGGATCGTGTAGCGCCCCGCGATCTCCGGCGAGCGTTCGTCGACCTCGAGCACGCTTGACGTCGCGTACTCCTGCAACGTGCTCACCGCGGCGCGGAGGCCGAGCGCGCGCACGATGTCCATGTCGCGGGCCGTGAAGGAGCCCGGGTCCCCGTTCGGATAACAGAAGACCGGAAGCGCGTTCGGGACTTCCTGCCGCAGGCGATTCCACGACTCGCGAATCTCGGTTTTCGCCCTCTCGTCGTCGACGCGCGCGAGGATCGGGTGCGTCACCGTATGCGGTCCGACCCCCATCCCACGAGCGACGCATGTCCGGATGTCATCCCACGACATCGGCGCGCACCACATCGGCGCTTCGCGCGGAATCTCGACCTCGAGCTCGTGGGCGAGCGCCTCGACCGCATCGTTCTTCTCGTCGTCATCGACCGTCTTGAGCCGGTCGGCCAGGGCGGCCGCGGACATGACGCGCTCGTGGATGGCCGCGAAGCGATGGCTAACGCGCGCTCCCCCGATGCCGAGCGTCACTGACGTCCGCTTCGTCGTGCGGAGGGCGTACTCGATCCGGTCCCACCACATCCAGCACTGGCGATCGATGAACCCCGTGACCGCAAACAGCGTCGCCGGCACATCGAACTCCGCGAAGATCGGCAGGCCGACATTCAGGAAGTCGTCGTAGCCGTCGTCGACGGTGAAGGCAACCGTACGCTCGACCGCCTCGCCGGTGTCGAGCATGTCGAGCAGACTGGCGAGCGAGACGATCCGGTACTTCTCCCGACGCAGGAACGCGAGGTATCCTCGCACCTGTTCGGGGAGATGGGCATGCGCGCCGATGCCACGCTCCGGATCGGCGAATCGGTGCAGCATGTAGATCGCGCTGGCGCCGCGCAGGAACGGGCGCCAGAGCGGCCTGATCGACCGGTGCGTGAGACCGTTGAGGACGAGCTGTTTCACGAATCTCCGGTGATCGGCGAACTACGCCGACGCCGATGCCAGAGGCGCTTCCGCCAACGGCATAACGGCTGCGCCGGCTCGAGCCGGCGACCCATCAGGGAGCGTGAGCCAGCGCTCGAATTGCGCCACGTTGAAAAGCGCGTTACCGACGGAGATCTCTCCGCGCCGGTGCCGCGCGAGATCGGCGCGAATGGCCGCCACGTCGTAGATACCGCGCTCGCGAGCCGCCGCACTGGACAGCACGTCCTGCAACGCATCGTGGAACGGACCGCGGAACCACGACTGCACCGGCGACGGGAATCCCATCTTTTCGATGCGAGTGCGCACGCCTTCCGGAATATGACCGCGGAGAGCGTGTCGCAGAACGTACTTGTTGTACGGACCGCGCACCTTCCAGTCGTCAGAAAGCTGGAACGCGAGCGAGATGAGGCGATAGTCCATGAACGGCAGTCGCGCCTCGACCGAGTGCGCCATCGAGTTGCGGTCCTCGATCCGCAGGTACAGCGGCAGCGGACCCACGTTCACCGAGCGACGGAGGGCGGTGTCGAGCGTCGGATCCTGACGCGACGCATCCGGCTCCGTGAGCGCATCGGTCAGCTCGCGCGTGAACCACCGCAGCTGCCCTGCGCGCTCACGCGCGCGACGGCGCTTCGCCGCCGCATGGCGGTAGGGTGCAATTCGTCCGAGGATGTCGGTCTTCGCGACGCGATCGAGAACGGTTCGGAAGAGTGTCGCACGGTTCCCGCCGTGTCTCTCGACGTTGGCGCGGATCTCGTCCCACGCTCTGGCGACGCGCCCCTGCCTGACGAGCGTGCACCAGTAGTCGATGAAGTAGCTCGTGTAGCCGCCCAGGCTCTCGTCGGCACCTTGGCCGCAGAGGACGACCTTCACGCCCATGCGGGCCGCGAGCCGATAGATCTCGAAGCTGATGAGCGCCGTCGGTGAGTGGAGCGGCTCGTCGTGATACCAGAGCACCTCGTCCATTCCTTCCCAGAGGCGCGCCGGATCGATGTCCACCCGGTTCAGCGTCGCGCCCGTGCGGTCGATCGTCTGCGCGATGTACGCTGACTCGTCGAACTCCTCGGAGACGTACGAGAAGGCATGCAGTGCCTCGCCGACTCGTATGCCCGCTTCTTCGCGAAGCCGCGCCATGACCGAGAGGATGGCCGTCGAGTCGAGACCTCCGGAGAGCGATACCCCCACGGGGACGTCGCTTCGCATCCGCAGCCGCACGGAGTCCTCGAACATCGAATAGAGCGAACCCGGCGGATCGGCGACCGCCGCACGCGTCACGTCGTCCAGCGACCAGTACCGCCACTCCGTCATGCGTCCGTCGAGTGCAAGCTCGAACGCGCCGCCGGCGGGTACCTGCTCGATGTTCTCGAAGAAGGTTGCTTCACCATCATTCGGCGCGACGAGCGAGCTCCGGCAGAGGAACTCCGCGGTCAGCGTCCAGTTCGGCCGCGCCGTGCACAGCCCGCTCGCGCGAATGGCTTTGATCTCCGACGCGAACAGCACGTGGTCAGGCGTGCGGGCGCGGAAGAGTGGCTTCACGCCGAAGCGATCGCGCGCGCCGAAGACGACACGCCGCCGATCGTCGTAGATGAGGAACGCCCACATCCCATTGAGCTTCTCGAGGCAGTCGCGTCCCCATTCCTGGTAGGCGTGCAACAGGACTTCCGTGTCGCCCGTGGAGCGGAAGGTGTGACCGAGCGACTCGAGCTCACGCCGAAGCTCGATGTAGTTGTAGATCTCGCCGTTGAAGATAATCGTGCAGCTGCCGTCCGCGCTCTCGAACGGCTGATGCCCGCTGGGGGTCAGGTCGAGAATCGACAGACGGCGGAAGCCGAAGGCGACCGCTCCGCGCGTGAAGAAGCCCACGTCATCCGGACCGCGATGGCGGATGGTGTCCGTCATCCGCTGAACGGCTGACAGACTCGCCGCGCTTCCCCGCGTGGCGATGATCGCCGCAATGCCGCACATGCTCGCTAGACTCCCGCCATGGCGCTGGTCGCTCTGGCCGTGCTCCGAAGCGCCTGCGACTCGTTGGGCGCACCCATCGCGATTCCGTCGGATAGCTCTCGCTCGAGCACGCGGGCAAGCTCCGGATGCATGCGGAAGAACTGCTTACCTTCGTCCGGACGCTGCGCACGCCGCGCGGGAAGCGTTCCCGCATCGATGATCCACCCGACGACGGCGCCGAGCAGATCCATCTGGTCCCGATCGACCATCGCGCGAAGCTCGGCGATGCTTCCCGCGTGGCGTGCATCGGTCGCCCGAGTGCACAGGATGTCACCGGTATCGATCCCCGGGTCGACGAGGTGAACGGTGCAGCCGACAGTGCCGCCTCCGAAACGCGCCCACTCGGCGACGTTCATCCCGCGATACCACGGGAGCAACCCCATGTGCGCGTTGAGCGTACCCAGGCGTGGAATCGCGAGCAGCGGCCCGCGCAGAATCCCGGCGCCCGCGTGAATCGCGAGGTCGGGGCGCAGGTCGCGCACGGCCTCGATCGAGGCGGGCTCGTCGAGCCGGCCAACGCGCACGACCGGAATGCGACGAGTGGCACACAAGGCCGCTACGTCGCGAAGCGCTGGTTCGCTCGCTGCCACAGGCGCGGGCATCGCCGCCGACGTCGACCGCGGTCCGACGAAGCGGCGCACGAGCGGCCCGACTCCATCGTCGCGAACGCGCGTGATGATCCGGCGCGACGCACTTGCCACGGGAACCGTCTCGACGACGACCGCCGCGGGCCGGAATCCCCATGCCGACCATCGCTCGATCATCTGCGGGACCTTGTGCGATCCGTCGCGCGTGTAGAGCACGACACGCAGCGGCTGACCACTGGCGAACGCCGCAGGCGGCAGTGTGTGCGGGACATCCGCCGGCAGCTGCCAGCGGTCGCGCGCGCGGTCCCCGACGCGGGAGAGCGCGGCGCGCTTCGCGAGCAGCGCATCAACGAAATATTTCGCCGCCCAGTTGGGGAGTGCGAAGCGAATGTAGTCGCCCCACACCGGGTCCGAGCCGGGAATGCCGCCGCGGATCCCGAGATTCGGATGCGACATCGGCTGCGCGGCCTTCACGTCATCGATCGCCTTGAGCGCGGCGTTGAGCAGCACGAAGTCCTGCTCCATGGCGTGCAGGCGCAGCCAGATGAGCGCCATCTGCGCATTGCCCGTAAGGCATGTGAACCGCGCCCGTCCGCGCCACTGGCAATCGAGCACCCCGGGAAGCCGGCGCGATAGCTCGAGACGTCGCGCGATGGCCGTCGCGGCACGACGAACGGCCGCAACGCCATCAGCGCGGCCGAGGATGACCGACGTGTGCAGGATGCCCCACAGCGTGTAGGCGATCGTGTGCGTGACCGCCATGCGCTCGGAGGCATCGCGCGCGTCGAATCCCATGTGGTCGAACCAGCCAGTCGTCGGATCGCATTGCGCGAGCGTCCAGTCGAGATGCCTGCGCGCCGATTCCAGCCAGCGCGGCTCGCCGAGCGCGGCACCGGCCTCGGCGATCCAGCACGAGGCATGGGACGCGTACGCGACCGGAAGCTCGTTGTACGCATGCTTGCGGAACGCGCCGTCCTCATCCTGCTGCGCGACGAGCCAGTCCGCCGCGCGGCGCGCCATGCCGAGTGCGCGCTCATCGCCGGTCGCGAGGTGGAACTGCACGATCCCGTGCAGGATCTGCGCGCTGTTGAACACCGACGGTGTCGTCCGATTCTCATGCACCTCACCAGCGGGAAACGCGCCGGTCGCGAGCTGCACCTGGTCGAGAAATTCCACGCACCGCGCCGCCCGCTCGCGGAACCGCTCCTCGCCCAGGGCATCGGCAAGCGACATCAGGGTCGGGATCAGATAGCCCGTCGTCTCCGGGTAGGACGAGCTCCACCCCGTGCCGATGTGATACCGTCCGCTCACACCGCCGTCGTGCGTCGCGTCCTGCGCGCGCTCGAGCCAGTCCGCCGCAGCACGCAGGTGGTCTTCGTCGCGTAAGCCCGCGTGCTCGTTGCGGCGGCGATGGACCGCCTGCTCGAGGAGGAGACGCGCCGTTGCCGGACGCCAGGCGCGGCTCTGCCGCGCCAGACCGATGGTTCGACGAAGTGCTAGCAGCATAACGATTCCGTCATGGTTCCTGGTTGCGCGGTCAACATGCCCACCGCGCGCGCCACGCCTGAAGCATCAGCACCACCCACAGCCCGCGCCCATGATTCGCGCGTCCCGCGAGATGCTCTCGCCACACCCGCCGCACTTCGCTCGCGCGCAGCAGACCATCCTGCTCCATCGCTTCGCGGTGCAGCAGATCGGAGGCCCACTCGCGCAGCGGACCACGCAGCCACGTCCCGATCGGGACGTCGAAGCCCATCTTCTCCCGCTCGACGAGCGCCCTCGGCACATGCCGGTAGAGCACCTGACGCAGCACCCACTTCGTGACCGCGCCGCGGATCTTCATGCGGAGCGGCAGCCGGAGCGCCCACTCGACTACGCGGTGATCGAGCATCGGCACGCGCACCTCGAGGCTCACCGCCATGCTCGCGCGGTCCACCTTCGCGAGGTTGTTGTCGGGGAGATACGTGAGGAGATCGGCGAGCATCATGCGGTCGATCAGGTGCCTCGGCGTTGCTGCATCCATCACGCGCTCGAAGGTCCCCTCCCGCTCGGCGTGAACGCCGGACACGGTGCCGGGCTCACGCCACGCCGAAACGAGCGAGCGATAGAACTGAGACGGCGACTCGGTCGCCATGAGCGCGCCGATCTTGTGGAGCTTCTCACCGGGCAGCCGGTAGCGAAGCCCGCGAGGCAGCATCCCTGACACTGCGCCGAACGCGCGATCCCAGCGGCGCGGCGGCACGGACCGGAGCCCGCGGCCGACGAGCCGACGCGCAGGACCGGGAACGCCGGCGATTCCGCGGAAGACGCGGTTCCCCCACACATAACGATTGTATCCGCCGAACACCTCGTCACCGCCGTCGCCGGAGAGCGCAACGGTCACGTGTTGCCGCGCGAGCCGCGACACGAGGTGCGTCGGGATCTGCGAGATGTCGGCAAACGGCTCATCGAACATCTCGGCGAGGTCGGGAACGACGGATTGGCTCTCGCCCGGCGTCAACACGAGCGTCGTGTGATCGGTGCCGAGGTGACGCGCAATCGCCTCGGCGTGGCGCGACTCGTCGTAGTCGTCATCGGCGAAGCCGATGGTGTACGTCTTCACCGGCCGCGACGCCTGCTTCTGCATGAGGGCGACGACCGCGGTGGAATCGATGCCGCCCGAGAGGAACGCGCCGACCGGGACATCGGAGTGCCCGGCGCGCATCACCGTAGACTCGGCGAGCAGGCGCTCGGTCTCGTCGATGGCTTCCGCGTCGCTCCCCATGAACGGGTTCGTCGTGGCGACAGCCTGCGCTGTGCCTGCGGACCAGAATGGCACATCGGCGGGAAGCGGCGCGCCCGCGTCGGTGGTCGTGAGAATGCTCCCCGGCAGTACCTTTCGAGTGTCGCGGAAGATCGAATGCGGCGCGGGCACGTAGAAGAAACGCAGGTATGCGCTCAATGCCGCCGGGTCGATCTCTCGCGGGAACGAGGGCAGCGCCATGAGAGCCTTGAGCTCCGAGGCGAAGGCGATCATCCCCTGTCCGCGCCACACGAACAGCGGCTTCTTTCCGAGCCGATCGCGCACGAGGTGCAATGCGCGAAGCCGCTCGTCCCACACCGCGATCGAGAACATCCCGACGAACCGCTCGACGGCGCGCGCGATCCCCCACTGCTCGATCGCCGCGAGCATCACCTCGGTATCGGAGTGTCCGCGGAACCGATATCCGTACGCTGCCAGCTCGCGCGCAAGCGTGGCCGCGTTGTACACCTCACCGTTGAACACCATGGTGAAGCGCCCGCTCGGCGACGACATCGGCTGGTGTCCGTGCGGCGAGCGATCGACGATCGCGAGACGGCGGAATCCGAGCGCGATGCCGGCCGATGCATCGGCCCAGATTCCCTCGTCATCGGGACCACGGTGCACGAGCGGGGCGATCATGCGCCCAGCGTCGGCGCGCAGCGCCTCCACCGAGCCGCCGCCGGTCGTCCACAGTCCCGCGAGGCCGCACATCCTCAGGCCGCTCCGGAGAGCGCGGGCTCGACGGACGCCTCGCGCGGCAGAGCGTTCTTCGTCGCGACGACGTCGTGCACGATCTCGAGGAATCGGTCCGCACGCTGCTCCCACGTGTTCGCCGCCGCCACCGCACGTCCGTGCGCCCGCGATGCAGCGCTCGCATCGCGCAACGTCGACATCGTCGCCGCGGCAAACGTATCGCCGAGTGGAGCGACCGTGACCGCTTCACGGTACTTCTCGACCTCGGGGAGCGGCGACGCGACGACCGGCACGCCCGCAGCGAGGTACTCGAGCAGCTTGAGCGGATCCACGGCGCGTGTCCAGTCATTCTCGACGTACGGGATGACGCCGACGTCGAACGCCTGCACGTACGCAGGCAGCGACGCGTAGGGGCGAGGCCCGAGCACGTGCACGTTAGGCGCGCGGAGCGTCTCCGCCGGAAGCGTCACAGGCCCCACGAGCACCACGGAGCCGGTCGCGTTGGCCTTCGCCATTGCGTGAATGGTCGCGACATCGACGGCTGGTCCCACACCGCCCGCGAAGCCGATGATGGGCCGCGGCAGCCCGCCCAACTCCCCGGGCAGGGGCTGTGGCGACGAGAAATGCTCGAAGTTCACGCCCTGCGGCAGGGAGTACGCACCGCCGGCCGTGCACCGCTTGCGCTCCACCAGACGGGCAGCCGTGGCGACGACCGCGTCCACGCGCCGAAGCAGCACCCGCTCGCACGCGTCCATCATCCGCGGCGACGTTCCCGGCAGCTCGAGGAAGTCATCCATGCAGAAGTAGATCGACGCGCGCTCCCCGAGCCTGCCGACGACGTTGGCCGACGGCGGCGAGCCGGTGACCAGCACGATGTCGCCACGCGCGTGACGCGCGATCGCGGCCCGGATGTCTCGCGTCAGCGACCACTGGTTGAACCGGGCCGCCGCCGGATTGAGGTGCCAGGGCAGCACGCGCGGCGCGATGATCTCCCGCGGACGAGGATCATCCGCGGCAGCACGCGGTGCACTCGGCCGCGTGAGCATCGCTTTCGCCTTTGCCGCCGCCCGCCCGAGGTCCGACAGACGCGGTTCACGGTGCCCAATGCCGTTCACCCAAAGTACCGACGCGCGATCGACCACCCGCCGAAAGACGTGCTGCATCGACGAGACGTGACGTCCCCAGTCATCGCCGAACACGACGAAGGTGATCGCGCGCGCTCCGCTCACTGACCCGTCGCCTCGGCGATGAACAGGAACTTGTTGGCGCGGAACCGCTCGGGCAGCACGCTCGTGAGCGCCCGGTACGTGCGACGCGCCAGTCCGCCGACCGTGTCGTTCCATCCGCGGTCGACGAAGTGGACCGTGAAGCCCCTGAAGCCGGCGCGGGTGAAGACCCGCCGCAGCTCCTCGGGCCGCAGCGCACGCTGATTCTTCACGATCGTCTTGAGGCGTACGACACGGTTGATGACGTTGAAGGCCAGCCACGTGAGCATGTTCCACGCGTTAGGCTCGAACGCCACGAGACGACGGCGCGTGAGACGCCGGATCTCCAGCGGCAGCACGTCGAGCCGCGGGAAATGGTGGAGCAGCAGCGCCGCCCACACGGTGTCGAACGACTTGTCCCGGAATGGCAGGTGCTCGGCGTCGGCGACGACGCACATCGCGGGCAGCCCCGCCTCCGTGAGCCGCTGGCGTGCCGACCGCGTCCCCGGGTGCGTGAGGTCGACGCTGACCACCGCATAGCCACGGTGGGCGAGCCGCACGCTGTGCGCGCCGGTGCCGCAGCCCAGGTCGAGCACGAGCCCGCCCGGCGGTGTCGAGAAGGCGATGTCGTAGAGCTCGTCGTAGCCCTGCGTGATGTGCTCGTTCATCGGCTTCGCCGTGAACAGCTCGTCGTAGAATGCGCGTTCTGCCTGGAGGTCCTGCATGGGTTGAGAGTCTGGTTGGAGGAATCGTCAGGGGGAGAGTGGCGCTGTCACCGGAAGCACTCCGTCGGGTTGACGCGACCCGCGTTGCGTCGAGCGCGGCGACCGCGGGGGGCGCGGCACGCCCCCCCGCAACAGACGCGTGTACGCCATGCCTATGGCGGCAAGCGTCATCGTGATGATGCTGAAGCCGACGCTGAGAAAGAGCGCGCCCACGCCAAAGCCGAGCAGAGAAAGACGCATCGCATCGCCCACGCGAACAAAGGCGGGATCGACGACCCCCCTGCGCGCCAGCCCGCGGGCCCGCCGGGCGGCGAGAATCGTCGGAACGAACAGCGAAAAGAATGCAACGAGGCCGATGACGCCGATCTCGACCCCCACTTGCAACGGCGCGTTGTGTGCCGTGTGCCAGGACTTGTCGCCGAGGCCCGCCTGGCTCTTGAACGTGCCGTCGGCGGTGGCGAACTGCCCGAGCCCGACGCCGGTGATCGGATGCCTGGCGAGCACCTTCACGCCGCGCTTCCAGATCTCGAGGCGACCGCTCTCCGACCCGACGTTGTAATCGGAGGACATGTTGCCTAACGTCGACAGCCGCTCCCAGAACACGCCCGGCGCCGAGGCGAGGGCGGCGGCCACGAGCACGATGAGCGCGGCCTTCCACCGCATCTTCAGATGCGAGCGAGCGAGGAGCATCGCCACCAGCACGACGGCGAGCGCGATCGTGCCCCCGCGCGAGGCGCAGAGCATCACGATCGTCAGAAGCATGAGCATCGCCGCGAGGCCGATCAGGCGCCACAGGCGGCGATCCTCGCGAAGGAGATAGACCGCGAATGGGAACGTCGCAACGGCAACGTGAGCGAGATCGTTTGGATCGTACGTCGTCGATGCAGCGAGGCGCCCGCCGTATGAGTCGCCGATCCCGGTGAGCATCGCCGTCCCGATCACGAGCATGGCAAGGACGAGCGCCTTCATGAGCGCCGTGAGGTCGTTGAGGGAGCGGGGCGCGCACGCGATGATGACCACGAAGGGAACCGGGCCTTGCAGAAACGAGATGAAATCCTGAAGGCTCTGCCCCTGCACGACGCTCGTTGGCACCGACAACGCCATCATCGCGACGAAGATCCCGAAGGCGATACCCTGCGGCGTGCGAAACACGCCCAGCCGCAACGCCAGATCGCGTTGACGTACGAGGAGCAGCAGTCCCAGAGGAAGCAACAGCTTGCCCACCGGCAGTCTGCTCAACGGCGCGAAGAGCTCATGCAGCCGGCCTACCAGCACGGCGCACAGGACGCTGGCAAGCACCACGAGACCACCGAGCTTCGCTGGGTTCGCCCGCGCGACGGCTCGGGCGCGCCGCAGCCGGCCGACAGACGGAGCGCCCTCTCCGGGCGACGGACGCGGCGAGATGATTCCGCGTGATTGAGCGGCGGGAGATTGCATGTGTGCCCCGGGGAGTTTGCACGTAGGCTGCCAGACGCCTGGCCGTTACACCCCCTCGGAGGCGAACATTCAACCCTGTGCCATTGCTTGTGTTACGCTGCCGTCGACTGCCTCTGAGGGGGCGTGTTCGCGGCACGGGGCGTTGCGATGGCGCCACACACCCAAATGAGCGCCACAACTGCACTCACACCCGCATCAGGCCGTCGCAATCGCCACGGGTGAGGTGGTAGCTGCCGGCGCGAATCGCGTCGCCGGCAATCGCCTCCACCGCGGGGGCTCGGTAGAAGGCGAAATTACTCGGCGCCCCGCGCCACCCCAGGTGCTCGAAGGCCCTGACCCACGTGGGATGACTCTGATGCGTAATCAACAGATCGACGCCCTGGGCGAGTAGCGACCGCGTCGCTTCGTCGGCCACGCCTGCGGCGTGCTCGGGGGCGGCAAAGCAGTCGGCGACTGCGCCCACAACGAGCTTGCCGAACGGCGCGACGGCACCCGGCCGGGTCCCATCCATCCGGGGGGCGAGCGCCCACCCCACGAGCGTCCCGTTCCGTTCGACACGCAGTCGCGATACGCCGCGATACTGACCGGTATAGATCTGCTCGAGCGCGGCCGAGTCGCGCGTCGCGACGAAGCCGTACTCGTTCCGCGCGTTGATCCAGACGATGTCGGCCCACTCGGCAAACGCGGGCTCGATGAACGATGCGTAGCCGCTCGGACGCGCTCGAAGCTTCAGCGCCTCGAGCGAGCTCATGATCGACGCGCCCGCCCACGCGAGCCCCGAGTACGCAGCCATGTCGAGCAGGAGTCGGCGCGCCGGTGTCGTGCGAATCGCGTGCAGCTCCCGGGCGACGCGCGCCGGACGCACGACCTTCACGAAAAACGGAATCGTCAGCCCGGGCCAGCGCATCCCCGCGAGGAAGCGCGCGAATGCACCGTCGTGCCCGCCGAGCCCAAGCGCCATGAGGCGCGGCTGCTCGCGAAGGAGCTGGAAGAGAAGGCTTCCAGGGATTCCGGCGAACTTCCGATCGATGAGGCTCTCGCTCACCGGGTACTTCGCCCATCCCGCCCGAACGGTCGCGCCCCGCGCCCAGAAATCCTGCTCCTTGAGCCACACGCCGGCGCGGATCTCGTCGTCTTGCGCCGCGACGAAGAGCCGGTCGCGCACCCAGCTCGCCCGCTCGGTGGCGCCGCGCTCCATCTGATTCTCGGCGTAGACAACGTGCTCGATTCCCGCCTCACGGAAGCGAGCATTCAGCCGCTCGACTGCCGCGAGATCGTCGGGTTGATAGCGGCGAACGCGAAGCGCGCTCGACCGGGCAGTCGTGCTCACGCCCCCGCGCCGCGAATGACGTCGGGCCAGGCGAGACCGGCAGCCGTCACGTCGAGCGCATAACGCACGACGCCGTCGTCTTCCCCGACGAGGGTGAAACCGAGACGCGCGTAGACGTCGCGCACCATCCCGTTCTTTCTCGTCGGGATGTATTCGCCGATCACGCGCACGCATCCCATGGCTCGCGCTTCGTCGGTGAGATGCGACATCAGCGCGTCCTCGATGCGCCGGTTCATCACCCGGCAGCTCATCAGGAACGTATCGACGATGGCGTCCCGCCCGCGCTTGGCGAGAATCCCGACGGCGATGAGCCCTTGATCGCCGAACCGATCGGCGAGACGCAGCGACGCCACCCGCCACTGCGTATGACTCGCCATCGCGGCGATCTGCGCTTCTCCGTGACGCCGTGTCGTCAGGTTGAACTGATTGGTCTTCCCGACGAGCTGCGCGATGCGCCCGATCGTATTAGGCTCGCCGCCACCGATCGTGGCGACCATCTCGAGGTTGCGGAGGAAATCGTCGACCGATTCGAAGCGCTGGCCCAGCTCCCGGCGCTGCCGCTCCTGCCGGTATGATTCGCCGCGCGCGCGATCCTCGCCGGAGATCGCTGCCTGGTCGAAATACCCGCACTCCGCGAGCGCGCGCTCGTAGGCGTGCGTGTCGGTGGGCACCTCGATCACTCCGACCTCGGGTGCGTTCGTCCGAACCTCGGCCCGTTCGACCGGGTTGTCATCGAACAGGACGAGCGCGTCGGCACCCAGGGTGAGCTCCGCGGCGACTTCGCGGAGGTTGCCGCTCTTCGGCGCCCAGTTGATGCGAACGGCGGCGAGGTGCTCCCACTTGATGAGCATCTCCGGATGCTCGCGGAACACGCGCTCGACGACATCGTGGTCGTTCTTGCTCACCACCGCGAGCAGGATGCCGCGATCCATCAGCGACAGCACGCGTCTCTGGAACGACTTGAAGACGCTGCCGGGATAGTCATCGCCGAGGGCGATGCCATCGAGGCCGTCGTCGCCGACGGCGCCGCCCCAGATGGTGTTGTCGAGGTCGAGGACGAGACATTTCGCGCTCGAGCGAGTTGCACCGGCGAGCGTGCGCGCGAGGTGACGCGCGAGCGCCGGCTGATGCTCCGCGGCCACCGCAACGCGGCCAAGCGACCAGAGCCGGGAATCCGTCCACTCCGCTGCGCCGCGCGCACGAACGAGTCCCGCATAGTCCCAGACGACGGCGCCTGCGTGCTTCGCGACCATTTGGCGCAGTCGCTCGTTCGCCCGCGCGACCGCCCCCGTGAGCGACGCAGCGCCCGCGTCGAACACGCCGAGCGGAAGGAGCGGCGGCTCGGCGAAGTTCGCCACGAGCACCGGCGCGGAGGAGCGCTCACGGAACACGGCGATGCACCGGTCGAGTCTCGCGCAGACGTCCTCGGCGAGTTTCTCGCAGCGCGCGCCACCCGTCGCGTGGTAGCGGACGACGGCGTCGGGGTCCACGTCCTCGAGCCGCAGCGCGATGACGAGCGCTGTCGGCTCGAAGCGGTGCACGCCCGATGACGGGTCGGCGAGCTCCTGCTCGAACTGGCCGAAGCCGCCGAAGCAGCAGTCGACGTGCATGCCTTCGCGCGCGCCTTCCACGACGATGAAGGGCTCGACCACGCGCAGCGTGTGGCTGGCGAGGATTGCGAGCCTTGTCACCGGACGCGTGGGCTCGCGCGTGCTGCGAAGCACGCGCGCGAGGCGCATGTATTCGGCCGGCTTGAGATCGCCAGCCGGGATCCAGAGCGCGTCGGTCGGCGGCGCGAGCGGCGACACCGCGACCGCGTCAGTCGTGCCGAGCGCCATTCGCTTCGGAGGCGATTCGCTGCCGCATCGCCTTCACCGACATCAGATCCGGAATCTCCTCGGCCTCGAACCGCACGCCGAACTCCGCTTCCATCGCGAAGATCAGATTGAGGTGCGCAAGCGAGTCCCACGCCTCGATGGTTTGAGACGAGTCGTCATCGGAAACGGCGGAAGCGTCGACACCAAGGACCGAGGCGAACACGACGCGAAGGCGCTCGTCGAACGTCGACGCGGCGAGCGGCTGGGTTTCGGGTGAGCTCATTGGGAACGCTGAAGGTCGGGCCGCCGCACGCCACGGGACGTGCGGTCGCCCTGAGGTCTGCACGACCGACGCCATCTGCGGCGAGCCCTCGACGCATGTGGCAGTCGGGCCTTATCTCGTTCTACCACAAGGGGAAGCGTGCGGCTCGCCATCGGCAGCAAGTCCGCGCGCCGGGGCACGCTGTCGCGGTGTCGCAACAGCCTGAAGGTGGACGCCACATCCTCGTTTACTGCCGGTAGAGCGCCTCGTAGTCGGCGATCATGCGCCGGAACGAGTACCGATCGACGATCCGGTCGCGCGCGACGGAGCCGATGTCGGCGATCGTCCGGCGGGAAGAGATCGTTCGGCCAAGCGCGTTGGCGAGCGCAGCGACATCCGCGGACGGGACGAGCTGGTCTCGAAGCTCGGGACCGAGGATCTGGGCCACGGCCCCCACGTCCGTGACCACCGGTGCGGTGCCCGTCGCCATCGCCTCCATCAAGCTCATCGGCGCGCCCTCGCTCAACGATGAGAGCGCGAACACGTCGAACAGTCGGTAGTACTCCACCGGCCGCTCCGCCCATCCGGCGAAGCGGACGCGATGCTCGACACCGAGCTCGCGCGCGAGCGATTCGAGCGAATCCCGCAGAGATCCGGCGCCGCACAGCACGAGATACGGTGCCCGCGATGACTCGGTCTCGCCGAGCGAGGCGACGGCGCGGATCAGGACATCGTACGCCTTCACCGCTTCCAGGCGACCCACCGTCCCGATGATCGCGGCATCTTCCGGGATTCCCAGCCTCAGTCGCACGTCGGAGGGCGGCGGTCCAGGCGTAAACGCATCGACGTCGACGCCGTTCTCGATCGTGCGAACACGCGATCGCGCGACGCCAGCGCTGCGCACGAGGTGCTCGCACAGCTTGCCCGACACTGCGGTGATGTCCGTCGTCAGGCGGGCAGCGAGTCGGAAAAGGACCGGCGCGAGCGGATGGTCGTCCGTGCGAAGCCCGTGCTCGGTGTAGACCACACGGCGCACGCCGGCGAGCCGCGCGGCCAGCGCGCCCTTGTACCAGGCCCCGCTGTAGAGGTGCACGACGTCAGGACACGTGCGCCGAATCTCTTCCGCCAGCGAGAGCGGGAGCAGCATCGACCACCCGGGCGAGGACCGGTGCGCGATGATCTGTTCGACGTCGTCCCGCAGGCTGCCGCCCACGCTGCCGACGCGTCCGTCGAGCGTGATGATGCTCGTCCGGACCTGCGTGTCGCGAAACCCGCGCACCATCGCCGCGAGAATGAGCTCCATGCCACCGCCTTCCAGGCAGTGGATCACGTGCGTCACGCGCAGCGGTGCGGCTCCAGCCGAACCCGCGCGAGGCCTCGGGGTGCTCGCCACCTCGACCCCGGCGCTCATTGTGTGCGGCCCGTCAGGCTCCTGGCCGTTCGCATGACGCGACCCACGCGCTCCTTCACCGCAATCCAGTCGTACGCGCCTTCGATCTTCGCGATGAGCGTCGCTTCGTCATCGTTCTGGCCGAGCGCGATGCGCCGCAGCGCGAGCAGGCGCGATGACGCGTTCAGCGTCCCCCAATGCGACGTCACCGCAACATGGTATCCCGCCTCGGCGAGCACACGCTCGGTCTGCCGCGAATAGTCATCGAGCATCCCGTACGGGTAGCCGAAGGTGCGAACGGAGACGCTCAACAGCCGCTCGAGCGCCGCACGCGATCCTTCCGCCTGCCGTCGCATTTCCCCCTCGTCGAGTGTCGCCATGCGAACATGGTCGATCGTGTGAGAGCCGATGTCGACGAGTCCGCTCGCCTGCACCGCACGGAGCTCGTCCGCATCCATGAGATATCGGAGCGGGACGTCGCCGGCGTTCTGATCCCAGGCGTTGAATCCGCCGATGTACCCGGTCGGGACGAACACGGTCGCAGGAAGTCCGCGACGCGTCAGGATGGGAAATGCGTAATCCGCGAAGTCGAGATACGCGTCGTCGAACGTGATGACGATGCGGTGCCGTCGATCGCCGCCGCGCAGCAGCGCGGGCACATCGCGCAACCGCACGACCTCATAGCGCGACTGAATGACGTCGAGATGTCGCTCGAGGGCCTCGGGCGTGATCGAGTACGGCTGGGGGGTCGGATGGACCGAGTGATATTCCAGGATCGTCAGCGCCCGCCCCGGCCCCAGGGTGCGTCGGGCACGCTGTAGATAGCGCAGACTCATGACTGCTCCGCGCGCGCCACCATCGCCTCGTCGACGTCACGCTGGATCGGCGACACCACTGGCCGAGCCGCGTCCGGAGGCGTCGACATCCAGGCCGCGATGCGTCGCAGGTCGCTCACATCGAGGGCGCCGTGAGTAGGTAACGTGAGCAGTGTCCGGCGCAGCTCGACGGCCCCACGCCCATCGCGCTCGCCCGCACACAGACACGGGGCGAGCTCGCGCTGCTCTGCGAGCGTGAGCGGATAGCCGCGCATGATGCCGGCGGCAGGCGAAGCCCCACGTCCGCCCGTCTCGCGCACGGCGAAACGAAGGTAGCCGGGCTCGGCGGCGTCGATCGGCACGACAGGCTGGAGGCCATGCGCGCGCCGCGCTTCCGCGTCGAGGATGCGCGCGTGGCGGCGACGCGTCCCGACCTCTCGCCGTGCGTCGCTGAACGAGCCCGCAACCAGCGTCGCTGACGCGGCCGACATGACCGCCGGCTCACGCGCCGGACGATAGACCATCTCGCCGAGGCGAAGCCAGGGAATGGCGGCCGGAATCGAATAGAGCGAAGGCCGCCCAAGCAGCCATTGCGCCGCAGCGCCGGCCACATCGCCCCAACCAGCACTCGGAACACCAAGCGACGCTCCGGCCTGCTCCACTGCGCCCAGCCACGTCTCGTCGCGCGTGACGAGCGCGCCACCATTGCCGCCGGTGATCCCCTTTCCACGTCCGAAGCTGAGCACCGTTAGGCCGCCGAACGACCCGAGAGGCCGGCCGCGAAGCGTAGCGCCGGCGGACTGCGCTGCATCCTCGATGATCGGTACGCCATACGGCTCCGCGACCGACCGGATCCCGTCCATGTCGGCCGGATAGCCGTAGAGGTGCGCGACGAGCAGCGCATTCACGCCGCGGCCCAGTGCCGCCCGAACCGAATCGAGATCGGGGCTCAGCGTCGACGGGTCGAGATCGTAGAGGCGTACCCGAATTCCGGCACGGACCGCCGCGGCCGTGAGGTCGATGCAGCTGTACGCGGGAAACGCGACGACACCGGCCTCCCCCGCGGCAACGCGGAGTGCCAGGACGAGCGCCGAGGTGCCACGATCCGTGAAGGTGACACGGCGCGCATCGAGCTCCTCGCGCAGCGTACTCGCCAGCGGCGCGAAGTGTGAGCGGTCGAGCACCACGGCAGCAGCCGCGGCGCGCGCGAGCGCGCGGGGCGAAACGGGTGAGCGGACCGCGAGCTGATGACGTCGAATCATGGGATGCAGCGGACGATGCGCGGTCCCATTGCCGTCGCGACCTGGATCGGCAGATGGCGCCACATGCGCGCGCCCCACGCGTACGCGCCGCGATCGGGCGTCGGCGTCGCGACCACGCCGTTCGCGGAGTGCGTGTACCACCAGAGCGGCTCGTCGCGCGAGCCCCACTGCATCTTGAACCGATGCGCGCCGCTCTCGGGAGAGCAGCGCCCGAAATTGAACGTCGTGATCCCCGCGTTGCTCGCGCGCTCCATGAACGACCAGTACAGCAGCATGTTCGGCGCGAGCCGCTTGTGGCTGACGAGCGATGACGCCCACGTCATCTCCATCTCGTCACCCCACCGGAACGCGCACCCGCCGGCGATCGCCTGACCGTCGAGGTACGCGCACCCGAACCAGACATCATCGCCGAACGTCTCGGCCACCGTGTCGAACAGCCGGCGGGACTGCGTTGGCGTCCCAAGATCGCGCATGTGCCGAGAGAACACGCTGAAGAACGGGGCCACCTGGTCCGCGCCGAATCGAACCGTGACGCCTTCTTTCTGCGGCCGCCGAACCTGACTTCGAACTTTCGCATCGAGTCGCTTCCACGCAGCGGCCGAATCTCCGTTCGGGAGGTCGAGCACGACGGTGATCTTCCGATGGGACACGGGAAGGTCCACCGGCAACTGCCGCCGGCTGCGCAGCTCGAGCAGCTTCACACGGTCGCCGCGCGCAATGTCGACAGCCGCGGCCGCAAGGGCGCGCACCGCGTCGTCGCTGCCGAGTGGCCCGCCATAGTTCAGGAACGGCTGCGAGACGAGGTAGTGTCCAAAGAGATGGCTCCGCACCCGCACCAGTGGCAGCACGCCCTCGAGCTCGCCGCTAGGCCGTCGCGCCGCGAGATAGATGCATTCGTGCCCGAGCGCGCGCTCGATCACCGTCCGCCAGCCGTGAAGGTGGAAGTGCGTCCACCCAGGACAGGCGCGCACGCACGTGTCCCACTCTGCCGGGGCTCCGCTGAACCGCTCGGCGCGCATCGTCACGAGATGGCGAAGGCCGGGGCCGATCCGCCAATGAGCGGGTGGCGGCACGCCGCGGTGAACTGAAACTCATTCAGCAGCTGCTCGAGGCGCGGATATGTCTTCGCGAGACCCGTGTAGTGCCGCACCTGCGTGAGCGGAGAGACCGGAAGCCGCGGCTGCTCGGGGTCGATCTCCCAGGGATGAATGTAGAGCATCGCGGACTGGCCGGCGCGCTCGTGCTCGCGCACGGCATTCTGAATCACCCACAGCGGGAAGTGTCGCAGATAGCCGCCGCCAGCTGCCGGGATGTGGCGTCCCAACCACGCGCCGGTGGCGAGCGGAAGCTCGATGATGCTTCCAACGGGACGCGTGATGACGTGCGGATGCCGTGGCGCGCTCGGATAGCCATAGCCCGGTCGCCGGATCGGGAAGAGGCTCGAGTCGTAGCGGTAGCCTTCCTCGATCAGGACGTCGAGCGCCCACTCGAAGCCGGGAAGTATCGAGAAGCTCGGCGCGCGATAGCCGATGACCGCCGAGCCCGTGAGCTGCTCGAGAAGGTCTTTCGACGAGCGCACCTCTTCGCGATACTGCGCGGCGGACAATTCGGGGATGCGACGGTGCCACCACCCGTGCGACGCGAGCTCGTGTCCCGCGGCCGCGATGCGGCGCACGATGCGCGGGTGCTGCTCGGCGATCCAGCCGAGCGTGAAGAACGTCGCCGTCGCCCGATGCCTCGCAAGGAGATCGAGTAAGCGGTCGATGCTCGGCGCCAGCCTGCTGGGAAATGAGCCCCAGCGCGCGCGCGAGACGACACTCTCGAACGCGTTGACCTGGAAGTACTCCTCGACGTCGACGCTGAAAAAGTGGTGGGGCACGACGGTTCGAGACGACTGGCTCTTTGATGACGGGGACCGCCGGCGGCGGCGCGCGGAGGGTGGATGCAAGATGTGCGGCGAGGGGTGGTCGATCCTCGTGTAAGACGTGGTGCGACAAGAGCTAAGAGCCTTGGCGACCGGCGCGGGGCGCGGGCACGAGCTGCCTGAACTGTGGCGATACGTCAACAACGAGTGATCGGTCGCTGGATCACCGGGATCACCCTCGCGGTGATCGCGGCGGCCACGCTCCTCCCGCGATCGGATCAATCGACCAGAGAATCGTTCTGGTGCGTCTTCTGTGGGGACTTCGGGACGCTGGATTTCCTGCTCAACACAGTGCTCTTCGTCCCGCTCGGAGCCGGGCTCGTGCTCGCCGGTGTGTCCCGCCGCAACGCACTCGTCATCGCGGTCGCCGTGACGGTCACGGTCGAGCTGCTCCAATGGCGCACGATCGCCGGCCGCGATGCGACCTTTGGTGATCTCGTCGCGAACAGCACCGGCGCGTTCCTTGGAATCCTTATCGCGTCCGCGTGGCGAGACCTCATTCACCCATCGGTCGGCCTCGCGCGAGCACTTGGGGTAGCCGCGCTCGCCGCCTGGGTCGGCATCGTGGCGATCGGAGCGCTCGGCGTACGCCCCGCGCCCACGCGCGAGACGTTCTTCGCGCAGCGTACGCCCCGTCTCGCGCACCTCGCGGTCTTCAACGGGGAGCTCCTCGACGCGCGCATCGCGAATCGTCCCGCGGTCATCGGACCGATGGCGAACACGAGCGCGGTGGCATCCGCGATGCATACGGGGCTTCCCGTCGAGGCTCGTGTGCTGCTCGATGCGGAGACGCCCGGACCCGCGCCCGTCGTCAGCGTCTATGATCGACGACGGCACCAGATCTTTCTTCTCGGGCAGCTGGGCGACGACGCGATCTTTCGGGCGCGGCTGGCCGCGCAGAACATGCGGCTGAGAGCTCCCGGCGTTCGGGTGCGCGACGCGCTCGCAGTTCGCGGTGCGGGTTCGGCGAAAGACACCGCGCTGCTGCGCGGCCACGTGGACGGTGACGCGTTGCGCGTCGAAGTCGCCCGCAACTCACGCAAGGCCGTGTCGCGACTTCCGCTCACCGCGGGGCTCGGCTGGACGTTCATCGTGCCGACGGCGCTCGACCTCGATGCGCGGTGGCAACTGCTGAACGCACTCTGGCTCGCCGCTCTCATCGCCCCGGCGGCGTATTGGCTCGCTCAGAGCGCAGCGCCGCGGTCTCGCCGCTCGGCAATCACGGGCGCCGCTCTCGCGGTGATCGCGCTTTCGGCGTTGGCGCTCGTGCCGACGATGATCGGAGTGGCGGCAACGAGGCTCCCGGAATGGACGGGTCTCGCCGCGGGGCTGGCCGGTGGCTGGGCTGCGGGTGGCCGCGCTATGCGCGCGCGCGCACGGCGGTGAACCACGCGGCGCTCGCGCTGACGACGTTCGCGAGTCCGGCGCGCGCCTTCCGCGGCTCGAGCACCCACTCCTCGCCGACGGTCATCTGCTCCTTGCTGAAGTAGCGCTTGAAGTCGGAGATCCCGCCGAGCGAATCCTCGGCGAGCTTCGATGGCGTCACGCCGCCGAAATCGAACCAGGTCGCTCCGAATCCTTTCGCCCACTTCACGAGATCCCAGAGCACCGCGTACGCGAGCGGCACTTTGAGATCGGGGACGCGTGTGGAGCCCGCGACACTGTACTCCGCATGATCGCCGTGCCCGCAACCGACGGCGAACGCGAGAAGCTCGTTTGCGCCCGAATCGGTCGAACGGAACAGACCCACGATGCGAAGTCGCGCGGGATGCAACTCTGACAGCTCGATGAGCGCGTTCCAGTCGTGATTGCGGTACACCCCGCCCGATCGCGCCATCGTCTCCCGCAACAGATCATCGAGTCGCGGTGCGAGTGACACCTGCGTGATGGGGCGCACCTCGAGTCCGTGCTTCGCCGCCGCGCGGATGTCGCGTCTCGTCTTCGCGGGCAGGCTCTCGAACAGCGCCGACCCGTCCACCGTCAGATCGAGTACCAGCGTCTCCGAATAGCTGCGCGGAGCAGGGCTGGTGCGGAATCCGACATCGGCCAGCGCGAGTGCGAATGCCGAACGACACTCCGTATCGCGCTCGAAGAGCTCGAGCGAGACGCGAAGGACGCGCGGGTGCGTTTGCGCAAGCATCGCGAGCGCGCGTGCGGCTGCGCCGTACGCCTCGGGAGCAATCGCAGCGCCGACGCGACGCCCGCGCCACAGTTGATGCCCGGGGAGCGAGCGGCTGCGTGATCGCTCGATCGCGATGACCCCTGCGCACGACTCCGAGGCGCGGAGCACGACGAGCAGGGCATCGGTGTCGCCGCACGCGCGTGCCCATGCGAGCGTATGCGACAGCGGGAGAGGCAGTCCCGCGTCGAGCGCCTCGCGCTCGCATTGCTCGCGCCGGACGCCGATTCCCTCCACGATCTCCACGTCGAGGCCGCCGGCGCGCATGCGACCGTTACGCATGCGCGAGACCGCGGGGACCGCGGCGCAGGCGATCGCGCGCCCGCCGCCGAAGATCGACCACCGTCTGCACGAGCTTCCTGGGCATCAGCGTGACGAACAGCATCCCGAGCCGGCGAAGATCGGGCGGCCCGGCGCGCAGGCTGCGCATGAATGCCGTTCGCGCCGCGCCGCGATCGCCCTGCCGCAGCTCCACGTCGCCGACCCACGCGTGCGATTCGGCAATGCGCTCGGTGATCGCGCGGGTCGTGAGCGTGAGGCGATGACGCCCGATCGTCTGCCACCGAAGCACCGTCGCGAGATTGCCGCGCGCGATGTGCAGCAGTGCATGTGACGTGATCTGATCGGCATTGCCGACGCGGTACAGGATGCTCGACGCGTCGACGAACCCGACGGGTCCGCAGAAGGTCGTCCGCAGGTGAAACTCGTAATCCTCGCCCGCGCGGCGGAAGCTCTCGTCGAACCCTCCCGCACGCTGTAGACGCTCGCGTCGCAGCACCGCGGTCGACGTGTGCACCAGGCTGCCCAGGAACATCCCGGAGAAAATGTCGCCGACGTAGAACGGCCGCTCCCCGAGATCGCCCGGTGCGCTGCGCCCAAGCTCGCCCATTCCACCACCCCGCTGCATCAGATCCTCGATGCGCACGCGCTGATAGTTGTGGTAGAACGTGCGAAGGTGCGCGGGTTCGAGCATCTCGAGGGAGTCGGTGACCGAGGACAGGTCCGTCCACACCATGCCGACGTCCGGATAGCGACGCATGAGCTCGACCTGCACTGCTGCCTTCCACGGCAGCCAGAGATCGTCCGAGTCGAGCAGCGCGATGAACTCTCCGCGCGCGAGTGTGAAGCCGACGTTCCGCGCCGACGCCACGCCGCCGTTCGGCTTCCGCACGTATCGCACGCGCTCGCCGTATTTCTCGACGTACGGAGCGACGGCCGCCTCGGTCTCATCCGTCGAGCCATCGTCGATCACGAGCGCTTCGACGTATGGCCACGTCTGCGACATCACGCTCTCGATGGCACCCCCGACGAGTCGCGCGCGGTTGTACGAGGGAATGACGACGCTCACCAGGTCCGGAACTCCGGGTCCGACGGGCACGCCCTGGTGGTGCAACGGATGCTCGACCTGCGTCATTGAATCGTCGTTCAGCATGGAGAATGTGGTCGTCATCGAGTAGCGACTCCGATCGCGCGTGTGCGAAGTGATTCGAGACGCGCGCGCACGTATTGCGCGACGATCTCGTTGCCGCGGCGCGAATAGTGACCGCCCGGCATGAACCACGACTCGACCGCTTCGTCGCTGATCGCCGCGAACGCGTCGGCGAGATCGATCACCGGGGCGCCGAGCGCGGCGAGCTCACGCGTCATCGGCGCATAGACCGGCTCGCCGCCCGCGCGCATGCGCTCGAGGGAGAAGCGGTCGGGAAAGAGCAGGATCAGCGGCGTCGCACGGCGATCTCCCGCCGCGGCGAGAAAGCGCTCGAAGAGCGCGAGCTGGATGCGAAATGCTTCGGAGCGATCGTTGAGCGTGTCCCCCGCATAGATCCGGTTGGGATCGAGGTAGCGATTCCACACCCGCTCCCACACCGCGATCGCAAGGCGCACCGTGGCCGACAGGTCGTACACCGGATTGTCGTAGACGACGCCATCATACCAGTGATCGTGTGCGCCGAGCCGTTTCACCTCTGAGGGGTGTGTGAGCAGGCGCTCGTAATCGGCGCGCGTGGGCATTGGGTTCGACACGAGGCGGAGCCCTTGGTTCGTGTCGAGGACGAACCGGGGCTTGCTGAGCGCGACCTCGCGGCTGTCGACGAACCGCCGATACACGTTCACCAGACGTCGCAGGTCATCGGAGATGAAGCCCATCACGACGACGTGCGGTGAGAAGCTCTCGCCGTCGACGAGGTAACGGAGATACGCCTGGTCCACGCCGTATCCGCCGACGCCGAAATTCAGCGCTTCGATTCGCGGCGCGTCCTGCTCGATGAGCGCAGTCCAGCTATCGGCGTTGCCGACCTCGTTGCCGTAGACGAACGAATCGCCGAACGCCGCGACACGCAGCACGCCATTCGGCGGCATGGAGTCGTAGACTCGGTCGGCACGCAGGCCCTGCATCGTGACGGCGTCGGCGCCGTTGCGATATCCGGGGCGATATCGCCATCCGAGCGCGGAGTCGATTGTCTCGCGCGGTGGACTGTTCTCGTCGAGCAGCGCGCGCACGCGTGCGGTCTGCTCGGCGTAGATCGCGCGCGTCGATCGGACATCGATTCCCATCGCCGGCGCCACCACCGCGAGCGCGACGCGGGACGCGCCCTCCGCGATCGCGAGCAGGAGGAGAACGAGTATGGCGATGAACGCGACCTTCTTCCGTCCGGAGATCATGATCAGGCGGCGGTCAGTGAGTGCGAGCGATGCCAGATGTGACGCATCGCACATTTCACGTGTGATGCGCGAGCTAACCCATTCCTCGCACTGAAGATGTGACTGGTCACGAGCTTGCTCGTCCTGCGGTCTGTATGCGGGTGCCCGCGCATTCTCTGATCATCGCCGCGGTCATGGCGTGCCCTCTGACAGTGAGGGCACAAGTGCCCTACGTCCTCGATGCGTCTGCATCCGAGGTCGCCTTCCATGGACGCGCACTCTTCCAGACGATCGATGGACGAACCGCCGATCTCGACGGCCTCGTCACGATCGTCGATCGCGACATTCGTTCGCTCCGCGGCGCCATTCGCTTTCCGGTTGCATCGCTCGACGTCGAGCCGACCATCCCGCGCCGCGAGCTCGAGAGTCTCTTCGGCGGCGGTCCCCGCGCGGAAATCATCTTCCTCGTCGATTCGCTGACTCGGACTGCCACGAAAGGCTTCTACCTGCATGGCCGCCTCACCATGAACGGCGTGACGCGACCCGTCGCTTTCCTCGGCGAGGCGCGCTACCTCACGGGTCGCCGCATCGAGGCGCGCGGAAGCGCTCGCGTCGACATTCGCGACTGGGGCATCCACCCGCCGAAGCGCTTCTTTGGCCTCGTGTCGATGCACCATGAGCTGACCCTCAGCTTCGATGCGACGTTTGCCCCGCGCGTGCTTGCCCGCGGCGGCGATGTGGCCCTCCGCCCCGGACGGACGAAAGACCGCTAGGTCCGGCCGCAGGACACCTCGCTCGTAGCTCGTTCCCATCTCGCTCGCTTATTCCTCACGTTCGCGGTGTCGTCAGACGATGCCGCGGCGTTTCGTCCATCCCACACTGGCTGCCCTGGAGCACCCGGAGTTGTTGCCGGCGCACCACAGATTCGCTGAGCAAGCAGAGGATGGAACGACGGCGGATCGTGCAGCCAAGTCGTTGATGAACATCAGGTTGATCAGCAGGTGCCCGTCGCGCTGCCCTGTTGCGGGCGCGTAGGAAGGTTGCACAGTCGGGGCCGCACGTCGCCGTCCCGAAATTGCTCGTTTCGATCACTGTGGCGAAGTCGCATCGGTGTAGCACGCTTGCACTGCTCGAAGCGCATCGGCGGGTGGCCTGGCCGTCAGCCCGCGGGGCCGACGCGACCGATCTAACGACAACATGTCCAACTGGTTAGGCTGACCCCTCCCACGCGGGGGGAACGTCCGGCGGCGACGGGCCGGCAACTTGCCCACCGCGGGCTTCCATGAACTGGGGGAAAGCCATCCGCCGATCGCTCGAGGAGCCTGGTTTGGCGGTGCGCGTCGCATTGTCGATCGCTCGCGGACAGTACTACCGGACCAAGTTCCGGCTACTGGGCCGCCGCGTCCGCATCGGCCGGAACTTCCGCGTCGTCGGACGCCTGGACATCCGCGGCCCGGGCACGGTGATCTTCGGCGACGACTGTACCGTGATCTCGACCTACCTCACGCCCACCACGCCGTACACCCACGCGCCCCAGGCCACGATCGAGTTCGGCAATCGCGTTCTCCTCACCGGGACACGGCTCGGTTGCCATGACCGCATCCAGGTCGGCGACGACGCCGGGCTCGCGGAAGCACGGATCATGGACACCGACTTTCACTCCTTGAAGAAGTCGGCGGGGCCGCGCTACAACACCGGCGGCGCGACGGGCCCGGTAACGATCGGTCGCAACGCGTGGGTTGCGCTGTCGGCGATCGTGCTCAAGGGCGTGACGATCGGTGACAACTCGGTAGTCGGCGCGGGTGCCGTCGTCGTCAACGACGTTCCCGCGAATGCCGTCGTCTTCGGCAACCCCGCGCGCGTCGTGTGGCGCCTGACCGAGGAGCCACACGACCGTTCCGCGCTGGCCGATTCCCCCCCGCCGACCGCCACGGTCGCCGTCAGCCCCATCGCGACGCCCGACGCGCCGCCGGTCGCTACTGTCTGATCACGGCTCCTTGAACGCTCTCGCGATCCACTGCACATGACCTCTCAGGCGCTCGCCGGCGCATCACCGACCTTCGGCTGGACCGAGGAGCAAAGCGCCTTTCGCGATCACGTCGCGAGATTCGCCCGCACGCACCTCTCCGGTGATCTGCGCGTCCGCGAGAACCCTGAGGCGTTCGCGCGCGACCTGTGGGTGGCGTGCGCGGAGTTCGGCATTCACGGCATACCGATCCCCGAGATCTACGGCGGCGGCGGTCAGGACGCGGTCGACGCCGTCATCGCGATGGAAGCGCTCGGACAGGAATGCGCCGATCAGGGACTGCTCTTCTCGATCAACGCCCAGATGTGGAGCATCGAGATGCCGATCCTCCGCTTCGGAACGGAGGAGCAGAAGCGCCGGTATCTCCCGGCGCTCTGTGACGGGAGCACCATCGGCGCCCACGGGATGAGCGAGCCGGACTCCGGCTCCGACGCGTTCGCGATGCGGACGCGCGCCATCCGAGAGGGCGACAACTATCGCATCACAGGGAGCAAGACGTTCGTCACGAACGCCCCCGAGGCCGATCTCTTCCTCGTCTTCGCCACCGTCAATCCGAAGCGCGGCATGTGGGGCGTCACGTCGTTCCTCATCGAGCGTGGCACTCCGGGGCTGAGCGTCGGCAAGCGCATCGAGAAGATGGGCCTCACGACGTCGCCGATGGCCGAGGTCGTTCTCGAGGACTGCGTCGTTCCCGCCAACGGCATGCTCGGCCGCGAAGGCCAGGGAGCCGCGATCTTCAACCACTCGATGGGATGGGAGCGCGCCTGCATCCTCGGCACCACCGTCGGCGCGCTCGCTCGCCAGTTCGAGACCTGCCTCGAGTACGCGAAGACGCGCACGCAGTTCGGCAAGCCGATCGGAAGCTTCCAATTGGTCGCGTCGAAGATCGCCGACATGAAGCTGCGACTCGAGACGTCGCGCCTTCTCCTCCTCAAGGCGACAATGTCGCAGGCGAACGACCGCGACGGCGCGCTCGATGGCGCCATGGCGAAGCTCTACATCAGCGACGCCGCCGTGCAGTCGGGCCTCGACGCCATTCAGATCCACGGCGGCTACGGATATACGCGGGAATACGACGCCGAGCGCGAGCTGCGAGACGCGATCGGCGGACGCTTGTACTCGGGCACGTCAGAGATTCAACGCCTGCTCATCGCACGACACCTCGGGCTCACACCCACCTAAGCTGCGCGAGACGCTCCCGGGAGGAGCCAATGCCTTACCTGTTGTGGCAGTACCTGGACGAAAGCGTGCGCCGGCACGCCGATCGTCCGGCCGTGGCATGGCGCGATCGCACGATGACGTATCGGGAGCTCGGCGACGAGAGCGACCGGCTGTCCGGCGTGCTCCAGGAGCACGGCATCGGTCTCGATAGCCGCGTCGGACTCTTCTTCCCCAAATCGCATCGCAGCGTGGTCGCGATGCTCGGCATCGGGAAGGCGGGAGCCGTCTACGTCCCCGTCGATCCGAGTGCGCCGGCGCGGCGCGCCGCGTTCATTCTCGGCGACTGCGGCGTTCGTGCATTGGTGACGACGAGCGAGAAGCTCGCGCAGCTCGCGGCGCAGGGAATGCCGCCGTCGATCGAGCTCGTCATCCTCGCCGATGACAGTGAGCCGGCCGAGTTCGCGAGCGTCGAGGCGCGCGTGCGCCAGTGGAGCGAGCTCGAGAGCGTTCGCACGAGCGGCTCCGCTTCAGCACAGCCGATCGAGAACGACCCTGCGTATCTGCTGTACACGTCGGGCTCCACGGGAAATCCCAAGGGCGTAATCCTCACCCACCGGAACGCCCTCACCTTCGTGGACTGGGGCGCGGAAGCGTTCTCGGTGACTGCGGACGACCGGCTGTCGAACCACGCGCCGATGCACTTCGACCTCTCGGTGTTCGACATCTACGTGGCGCTCAAGTGCGGCGCGTGTGTCGACATCGTCCCCGATCAGATCGCTCCCTTCCCCGTGGAGATGGCGCGCTGGATCGAGCAGCGCCGGATCTCGGTCTGGTACTCAGTGCCTTCGGCGCTGATTCGCCTGCTGCTCCACGGAAAGATGGAGCGGTTCGGCTACGCGGCGCTTCGCACGGTGCTCTTCGCGGGCGAGCCGTTCCCGGTGAAGCATCTCCGCGAGGTAATGCGCTTCATGCCGCATGCTGAGTTCTTCAATCTCTACGGGCCCACGGAGACCAACGTCTGCACGTTCACCGGCGTGCCCCGTGAGATTCCGCCCGAAGTCACCGATCTCTCGATCGGCACGGCGTGCGCGAACACCGAAGTTTTCGCCGTGCGGGATGACGGCGGGATCGCCGGGGTCGGCGAGGTCGGTGAGCTCTACGTGCGAGGTCCGACGGTCATGCCCGGCTATTGGGGGATGCCCGAGCGCTCACGCGATCGCCTCGTCCCCGACCCCGTCCCGCGTGCGTTCGCGAGCACAGTGTATCGCACAGGCGACCTCGTTCGCCTCGAGGCCGATGGCTCGTACGCGTTTCTCGGACGTCGCGATCACATGGTGAAGTCGCGCGGCTACCGCATCGAGCTCGGTGAGATCGAGACGGCGCTCTATCAGCACGAGAAGGTGCGCGAAGCGGTGGTCGTCGCGCTGCCAGACGACGAAATCGGATCGCGGCTCAAGGCGGTCGTCGTGCCCCGGGACGAGCAGGATGCACCAACGGAGTCTGAACTCGCGACGTTCTGCGGCGGCCGGCTGCCGCGATACATGGTGCCGGAGGCATTCGTATTCCGTGCCGAGCTTCCCCATACGTCCACCGGCAAGACGGACCGTATGGCGCTCGCGCGCAGCTTCACAACCCCAGCAACCTTCACGACCCCGACCGAGGAAGCGGTGACGACATGAGCCTTGGACCCTCTCTGGTGCGCTTCATCTCCGACAACCTGATCGGCGATCGCGCGCCGGCGTCCATCGATGAGACCACTCCGCTGATCGACAGCGGCATCATCGATTCGATGGGACTGCTCCAGATCGTCACGTTCATCGAGGAGCGGACGGGAGTGCGCATTCCCGACGACGCCGTCGTTCCCGACAACTTCCAGACGGTCGACAGCATGGAGCGCATGGTGGACGCGCTGCGCAGCGGAGTCGCGACGGACTGAACGCGATCGCGGGGAGAGCGCTTGCCTCTTCCCGCTCCCGGCTCCGCCCCGTCACTTTGGGGCGTGTCCGCTAAAACCGTCGCTTCCGTCGATCCCGCGACCGGGGACGTTTGGGCGGAATGGCCTGCTGCGTCCCGCGATGACGTAACCGTCGCCGTCGCGCGCGCCCGCGGCGCGCAGCCGGCCTGGGCCGGCACCCCGATAGGCATGCCGCGCGCTTCCTGGAGCGCCGCTCGCGACAGCTCCTCGCTTCGCGCACGATCGTCCCGTCGAACATCGCCGTCTGGCGAAAGCGGGTGACGATCACGCAGGAGCCATACGGCGTGATCGGCATCATCTCGCCGTGGAACTACCCATTGCTCCTCCCCGCGAGCTCCGCGCTCGCCGCGCTGACATCAACAAGAACACAATCGACAGATGCACCCGCAAGGAGGATCCGCTCCGAAAGCCGGTGCAGCGGTAAGCGGCGGGCGCGCCTCAACAACGCGCCACACCTGCGCTAGTTTCCGGGAATGCTCTCGGTCATCGACAGCCTTCTCGGCATTCTCCGCATCGTCGTCTTCGCCGTCGCCGCGCTCGCGCTCGTCGTCTTCACGATCGATTGGCTGGTGCGCACGCGGCGGCTCAGTCCATTCGGCGGGGTGGCGCGGTTCTTCCGTCGCGTCGTCGATCCGCTGATCGTTCCGGTCGAGCGTCGTGTCGTGCGGGCGGGCGGACTGCCGGCGAGCGCGCCGTGGTGGGCGCTCGTGGTCGTGGTCCTGGGTGGATTGGTACTGCTCGCGCTGCTCGAGTTCCTCCGCGGGCAGTTTGCGTTCGCGGCCGCGGCGGGGGGCGCGGGCGCGCGAGGCATTCTGGCCGTTCTCATCACGTGGACGTTCGGAATCCTCCAGCTCGCGCTCATCGTGCGCGTGATCTCGTCGTGGGTGCGGATCTCGGAGTATTCGCGATGGATTCGATGGACCGTTCCACTCACGGAATGGCTCCTGCGGCCGCTCAGGAACCTGATCCCGCCCCTCGCCGGGACGATCGATCTGTCGCCGCTGGTCGCGTTTCTCCTGTTGGCGCTGTTGCGGTCGATGTTGTTAGGCATGCTGTGACGTCGAGGTGCTCAGGGTGCTCGGGGTGCTCAGGGTGCTCAGCGTGCTCGGGGTCGTCAGGGTGCGGTTCGAGACAGTGTGGTGAGCATCACAGTTCGGGCGGTGGCGCGTGGTGTGCGGTTCCACGTGCGGGTTCAACCGCGGGCATCGCGCAGCGAGATTGTGGGGGAGCAGGAGGGAGCGCTGCACGTGCGGCTCGCGGCGTCTCCTGTGGATGGGGCCGCGAATGAGGCGCTGGTTGAGTTACTCGCTGACAGGCTCGACGTTGCGAAGCGCGATATCCGGATAGTGTCCGGCGCGACGTCACGGCGAAAAGTTGTCGAGATCGACGGCGTAACAGCGGAACGGGTGCTCGCACTGCGCGCACCCTGAGCACCCTGAGCACCCTGAGCATCCGAATGGCTATCGTTTTTCTCATCGGTTCCGATGACCCCCTGCTCGAGGGCATCGCACAGACGCTCGCGGCGTCAGGACATCAGCCGCGGATCTGTCACACGATTCCCGAAGCGCTCGAGCTCGCGCGCACTGAGCCACCGCTGGCGGCGGTGGTGGAGCGCTCGCTCGCGGTGGGTGATCCGGCGTCCCTGCGGATGCCGGTCGAGCCAGGTGGGGCGACGCTCGTCTTTCGATCGGGCGCGGAGCCGCCGCCGCGAGAGCCTCTCCCGGTTCCCGTCCAGCGTATGGTGATGGCCGAGCTCACGCTTCCACTGGAGCGCCACCGCCTGGTCGCGCTCATTCAGCGGATGGAGGAGCGCGCGCAGGTGACGGGTCGCGGGCGCCGCGGCCACGACACGCCGCCGGAGCATCATGCGGCACCTTGAAGGGTGCTCGGGTGCTTCAGGGTGCTCAGGGTGCTCAGGGTGCGCAGGGTGCTCAGGGGTTACCGACGCCGCGCGCGCCCGGGGGCACCCTGAGCACCCAGAGCCCCCTGAGC
>JBQTHJ010000069.1:0-29258 GCA_052389995.1 Gemmatimonadaceae bacterium
ACCCGTGCATGCTGCACACATGAACACCATCGGTAAGCCGTGTGCGGGACAACCGCACGCACGGTTTGAAAGGAGGCGAGAGGAAACGGGCCGCTAACGCGGCACTGCACCTCTCATCTACCAATGATCCGCCTCGTCGACGTGCACAAGGCGTTCGGGCCGAAGCGAGTGCTCAACGGATTTTCCCTCGACGTCAACGAGGGAGAGACGACGGTCATCATTGGCTATTCCGGCTCCGGAAAATCCGTCGCCATCAAGCACATCGTCGGCCTGCTCGAGCCCGATTCCGGCACGGTGTTCGTCGACGGGCAGGAAGTCCCGACGCTGATCCGGCGCGAGCTGTATCGCCTGCGGTCCAGCATCGGCTACGTCTTCCAGTTCGCCGCGCTGTTCGACTCGCTCACCATCGGCGAGAACGTCGCCATGGGGCTGCGCAAGCAGGGCGGCCTCGATGGGACCGCGATCGAGCAGCGGGTGGAAGAAGCGCTCACGCTCGTCGACCTGCCTAACGTGCAGGAGCGCTTTCCGGCCGAGCTCTCCGGTGGCATGCGGAAGCGCGTCGGGATCGCGCGTGCGATCGCGCTCCGACCCAAATACATCCTGTACGACGAGCCGACGACGGGGCTCGACCCGGTCACGAGCGCCGTCATCGATCAGCTCATGATCCGCATGCGCGAGACGCTCGGCGTCACCAGCGTCGTCATCACGCACGACATGCGGAGCGCGTACACGGTCGGAACGCGCATCGCGATGCTGTACGAGGGTCGCGTGCGCCAGGTCGGGTCGGTGCAGGAGATTCAGACCACGACCGACGCCGTCGTGCGACAGTTCATCGAAGGCCGTGCAACGCTGGATGACGATGCCCCGGAGGTGATGGGTGGCGCGATCGCGAGTTAAGGAAGAGCGGTCGGCGGGCGGCGTCGTCTATCGCATGGACGGCGGGCGTCCGCTGTTCCTGCTGATCCGCGACAGCTACAAGAACTGGGGGTTTCCGAAGGGTCACCTCGAGACGGAGGAGCCGCCGGAGCTCGCCGCGGTGCGCGAGGTGCAGGAGGAGACCGGACTCAACGATCTGGCGCTCCGCGGCGAGATCGACACCATCGATTGGTACTTCCGGTTTCGCGGACGGTTGATTCACAAGGTCTGCCACTTCTACCTCATGGAGTCGGCGACCACGGAGACCAATCCACAGCGGGAAGAAGGAATCACGGCGTGTCGATGGGTGACCATGCCCGATGCACTTCAGTGCATCTCGTACGCGAACGCGCGGGCCGTGCTCGAGCGCGCCGCGGCGATGGTCGACACGGGAGCTCCCGCCGAGTCCTGATCGCGAATGCTCGCGAGCGGTGCGATACAGCCGACAGTGGTCGCGTACGTTCCGCGCGACCGGACGCGCACGTGGGTGAAGCGCGCGCTCGGCAAGCGCGGGCCGAAGTTGACCTGCGCGCGCACCACCGCGGAGTTCGGGGCGGCATTCCACGAGGAGCTCATCGATGCCGCGCTCGTGGATGTCGCAGCGGCGAACGGGAGCGACGACGCTGCCGCCCTCGCGCGAGAGTATCCGTCGGTGCCGTTTCTCGCCATTACGTCGCTCCGCCCCGCCGAAGGTCCGGTGGTGTCGCGGTGCGCCGAGCTCGACTTCGCGGATGTCGTCGTGGAGGGCGTCGACGAGAGCGTCGTTCGTGCGCTCATTACGCGTCATGGTTATTCTGCCCGCTTCGGTGCGGCGCTCGCTCCACCGCCGCGGGAGCTTGGCCTCGCCTCGCCGCTGCATCTCGCCGCCTGGCGCTTCCTCCTGTCGAGCGGCGGACGCCCGGTCCGGACATCCGTGATCGCGGCCGCCCTCGGTGTGACGCGCGAGCATCTTAGTCGCTCGTTCGGCACCGGCGGCGTGCCGACGCTGAAGCGGGTCATCGATCTGGTTCGTCTGCTCTCGGCGGCGGAGCTGGCGAAGAATCCGGGCTACGACGTGAAGGATGTCGCGCGCGTGCTGCGGTATTCATCGTCGACGCACTTGTCGGTCACGGCGCTTCGGCTCGTCGGCCGGCACGCGAGCTCGTTGTCGGCGCTGCGCGGGATCGACGTGATCGCGCGGTTCTCGAGAGAGCGTTCGGGAAACGGCCGTTCCGTGTCGAGAAGTGAGTTGGCCCTGTCTTCGCGGGAGGGACGCGACCCTTCGTAGGCACCCGGCACGATTTATCCACCCGCGGTTCTTGCCCGCCGCCGGCCCTTGTGATATTTTTCACAAGCTCAAACCCCCCCCCTGACTCCGAGCGACCAACGCCATGGCTTTCGAGACCTCTCTCCGCCCAGCCGAGATCAAGGACATCCTGCTCCGCGAGATCGAAGCGGCTGACCTGCATGAGCTCGACGTCGACGAGGTGGGCACCGTGCTCGAGGTCAAGGACGGCATCGCGCGCATCTACGGGCTCGCCAAAGCCATGGCCGGCGAGATGCTCGAGATCACCTCCTCCGAGACGAAGAACACCGTCGTCGCACTCGCCCTCAACCTCGAAGAAGACAACATCGGCGCCGTCATCCTCGGCGACTGGCTCGAGCTCAAGGAAGGCGACGAGGTGCGCCGCACCGGTCGCGTGCTCGAAGTTCCCGTCGGTCCCGCGCTCGTCGGGCGTGTCGTCGACGCCCTCGGGAATCCCATCGACGGACTCGGCGACATCCACACGACCGTCACGCGCAAGATCGAATCTCCCGCGCCGGGGATCATCGTCAGGCAGCCGGTGAAGGAGCCTCTCCAGACCGGTATCAAGGCGATCGACTCGATGATCCCGATCGGCCGCGGCCAGCGCGAGCTCATCATCGGCGACCGCGGCACTGGCAAGACGGCGATCGCCGTGGACACGATCATCAATCAGCGGGGCCAGGGCGTCATCTGCATGTACGTCGCGATCGGGCAGAAGGCGTCCACCGTCGCGTCGGTCGTCGAGCGGCTCAAGCAGGCGGGCGCGATGGAGTACACGATCGTCGTCGTCGCTGCCGCATCGGATCCCGCGCCGATGCAGTTCATTGCGCCCTACTCGGGATGCGCGATGGCCGAGTACTTCATGTACAACGAAGGGCGCGCCACGCTCTGCGTGTACGACGATCTCTCGAAGCAGGCCGCGGCGTACCGGCAGCTCTCGCTCGTTCTCCGCCGGCCACCGGGTCGCGAGGCGTATCCGGGTGACGTCTTCTATCTCCACTCGCGTCTCCTCGAGCGCGCCGCGAAGCTGCGCAACGATGACTCGGTCGTGGATGGCACGACGATTCTCAAGGCTGGCGGGTCGCTGACGGCGCTTCCCGTGATCGAGACGCAGGCCGGCGACGTCTCGGCCTACATTCCGACGAACGTCATCTCGATCACCGACGGCCAGATCTTCCTCGAGGCCGATCTGTTCTTCTCTGGCGTTCGTCCCGCGATCAACGTCGGCATCTCCGTATCACGTGTCGGGGGCTCGGCGCAGATCAAGGCGATGAAGCAGGTGGCTGGTCGACTCCGCCTCGATCTTGCGCAGTACCGCGAGCTCGAGGCGTTTTCGGCCTTCGCATCGGACCTCGATGCCGCCACGAAGCGTCAGCTCGAGCGTGGAGCGCGCACGGTCGAGGTATTGAAGCAAGGGCAGTATCAGCCCATGCCGGTCGAGCAGCAGGTCGCGATCATCTACGCGGTGACGAACGGCTTCCTCGATGACGTGCCGGTCGAGGCGATTCGCGAATGGGAGCGCGGCTTCCTCGATTACATGCAGGCCCAGTGGCCGCAGGTCGGCGACCGGCTGCGCAAGGAGCGCGAGCTCAAGAAGGACCTCGAGGAGGACCTCAAGCGCGCCATCGCGGCGTTCAAGGATCTCCGAGGCGAGGGCAAGAGGGCCGAGGGCGCCGCGGCGAAGACGGCGCAGCGCGCTCCCGGCGCCGCACGTTAGGCATTCGACCTCCGTAACGGAATCGTATGGCCAAGGGACGCGAGCTCAAGGGACGGATCAAGTCGGTCGAAGGGACGCGCAAGATCACGCGCACCATGGAAATGGTCGCGACGTCCAAGCTCAAGCGCGCGCAGGACCGCGTCGTCGCGGCGCGCCCGTATGCGCAGTCGCTCGCGCAGGTGATCTCGGATCTGTACACGTCCGAGCTGGCTGAGCGCTTTCCTCTGCTTCGGCAGCCTGCCCAGCAGTCTGGCGGCCGGGCGGCCATCCTGCTGTTGACGTCGAACCGCGGACTGGCTGGTGCGTTCAACTCGAACCTGATTCGCGAAGCGCGTTCGCTGATCGAGCGCCTCGAGCGGGCCGGGACGACGGTCGAGCTTCACGTCGTGGGACGCAAGGCGATCGGGTTCTTCCGGTACGCGGGGCGGCAGGTCGCGAGCGCGCGCACCGACATCGGCGACCGCCCGACGGCGGAGCATGCCACCGAGCTCGTGCAGGCGCTCATGAAGGACTTCATCGAGGAACGGCTCGATGCGGTCTACGTCGTCTACGCGAAGTTCAACTCCGCCATCTCGACTCCGCCGGTCGCGGAGCGCGTGCTGCCGGTGAAACCGCCGGAACGGAAGGGCCCGGCCCGCGATTACATCCTGCTCCCGTCGGCGGAGACGATCCTGTCCGAGCTGCTGCCGCTCTACGTGCGCAATGCAGTGTATCGCGCGCTGGTGGAGACCGTGGCTGGTGAGCAGGGGGCACGCCGTACGGCCATGAAGAACGCGACGGACAACGCCGGCGAGATGCTGAACGTTCTCCGCCGCACCTACAACCGGGCTCGTCAGGCGCAGATCACGCAGGAGATCGCGGAGATCGTGGGCGGGGCGGAGGCACTGCAAGGCTGACCGAGGAATGAGGATGGAGGAAGCACGCGGGATGCCGTGTCCTCGGTCCTCAGTCCTCGTTCCAAACGAGGCTAATCAATGGCAACCACCGCGAAGACAAACATCGGCAAAGTCGTGCAGGTGATCGGCCCGGTGCTCGACGTCGAGTTCGAGTCGGAGCACCTCCCCGAGATTTACAACGCGATCGAGGTCACCGCGCGAACGGAGTCGGGCCAGGACATCGCGCTCGTCGCCGAAGTGCAGCAGCACATCGGGCGCAACCAGGTGCGCGCGGTGGCCATGTCGAGCACCGATGGCGTGCAGCGCGGCATGGACGTCGTCGACACCGGCGGCGCGATCGCGGTGCCGGTGGGTGAGGCGGCGCTCGGCCGCATTCTCAACGTCATCGGCAACCCGGTCGACAACGGTCCGCCGATCCCGCGCACGGTGGAGCGGTGGCCGATCCACCGGCCGTCGCCCGACTTCGTCGCCCTCGAGCCGAAAACCGAGATCTTCGAGACGGGCATCAAGGTCATCGATCTCATCGCGCCCTTTGTGAAGGGCGGCAAGATCGGTCTGTTCGGCGGCGCGGGCGTCGGCAAGACCGTCATCATTCAGGAGCTGATCAACAACGTCGCCAAGGGCCACGGCGGCCGCTCGGTGTTCTGCGGCGTCGGCGAACGCACGCGTGAGGGCAACGACCTGTATCTGGAGTTCAAGGAAGCGAACATCCTCGACAAGGTCGCGCTCATCTACGGCCAGATGAACGAGCCGCCGGGCGCGCGTCTGCGCGTCGGGCTCACGGGACTCACCGTGGCCGAGTATTTCCGCGACCGCGAGAACGCCGACGTGCTCGTGTTCATCGACAACATCTTCCGGTTCACGCAGGCGGGCTCCGAAGTGTCGGCGCTTCTGGGCCGCATGCCGAGCGCGGTCGGTTACCAGCCGACGCTGGCCACGGAGATGGGCGAGCTTCAGGAGCGCATCACGTCGACGCGCACCGGCTCGATCACGTCGGTGCAGGCGATCTACGTCCCAGCGGACGACATCACCGACCCGGCGCCGGCGACGGCATTCGCGCACCTCGACGCGACCGTCGTGCTCTCGCGCGCGATCACGGAACTCGGGATCTATCCCGCAGTCGACCCGCTCGCCTCGTCGTCACGCATTCTCGATCCGCAGTACGTCGGTGAGAAGCACTACCGCGTCGCCACCGACGTTCAGCGCATCCTACAGCGCTACAAGGAGCTCCAGGACATCATCGCCATCCTCGGCATGGACGAGCTCTCCGAGGACGACAAGAAGATCGTGGCGCGCGCCCGCCGTCTCCAGCGCTTCTTCTCGCAGCCCTTCGCGGTCGCGCAGCAGTTCACCGGCATCGAGGGGAAGTACGTCAAGCTCGAGGACACCGTCGCGTCGTTCGAGCGCGTCGTGAACGGCGAGTTCGATCAGCTTCCGGAGCAGGCGTTCTTCATGGCGGGCGGCATCGAGGACGTGCTGGCGAACGCCGAGCGCATCGCGAGCTCGTAAGGCATGCTCAAGGTCTCGGTGATCTCGCCGGAACGCACGCTCTTCGATGGGGAGGCGACGCAGGTCGTCGCCCCGGCGTACGATGGCGAAGTGGGCATCCTCACCGGTCACGCGCCGATGATGGCGCTGCTCGGGCGCGGCACACTCCGCGTCTCGGAAGGCGGTGGCGAGCGCCGCTTCACGGTGGAAGGCGGGTTCCTCCAGGTCGTGGACAATAGCGTGCGGGTCGTGACGGAGAAAGCCGAGGCGAGCTGAGCATCGATGATGTCGGCGGCCCGCGGGCCCCGCCTAACAAGGCGGGGCCCGCGCGTGCATCCGGACACCAGCCGACCGCGGATCCTGCGCTCGCCTCACCGCGAGGGGGTTCATCCCATCAGACGTGCGTGTCGTCCCGCACCTGTTGCTGGCACATGCAAGTCGTTGTGAAGTTTGCTGCGTTCGCCTGTGAGCGCTGCCAGCGTACGCACCCGTTCGTACCGGGCGTAGCAGCGTTTCGTTACCTAACGGTCAGCGGTGCGTATCCGCGTCGCGCCTCCAGCGGAGTCGCATGCCGGGTGGCCTTCATTCGCGCGACGCCGCTGCCGCCGCGCATTCCCGGAAACGTACAACCAGGGGGGAGCTATGAGAGTGCTCTGTCGATGTGCCGTGGTGTTGCTTGGCGCGGTCGCGCTTCCACGCGTGGCGCTCGCGCAAGACACGGGATCACTCGAAGGCCGCGTCACCGAGGCCGGGGCCGTCCCCGTGCCGGACGCGCTCATCACGATCGTCGGAACCAACCGCGGCGCGCGCACCACGGAGGATGGGCAATACCGCATTGCGAGTCTCCGGCCGGGAGAGGTGATGGTCCGTGTGACGCGCCTCGGCTACGCGGCCGTCGCACGTCCCGCCACCATCGCCGCGGGGCAGACGGCCCGTCTCGATTTCGAGCTCACGGCCGCCGCGGTCACGATCGACGAAGTCGTCGTCACCGCGACGGGGGAGTCGCAGCGCCGCCGCGAGAGCGGCAACACCGTCAACACGGTAATCCCGACTCCCGAGCGGCTCTCGACGTCGACGACCGTCGCGCAGCTGCTCGAGGCACAGGCGCCCGGCGTGTACATTAACAGCCCCGGTGGGACGACGGGGAGCGCGAGTCGTATCCGCATTCGCGGCGCGAACTCGCTCTCGCTCACGAACGAGCCGCTGCTGATCATCGACGGCATTCGCGTGAGCAACGAGATCACGCAGTCGAACAACCTCGGCGGCGGCATCGGCGTCGGTGGGCAGGGATCGTCGCGCTTCAACGACATCAACCCCGACGACATCGCGTCGATCGAGATTCTGAAGGGACCGGCGGCCGCCGCGCTGTACGGGACGGCCGCGGCCAGCGGCGTCATCCAGATCCGCACCAAGCGCGGACGTCCCGGCGGCGTGCGGTGGACGACGTACGTCGAGGGTGGCACGCAGGAAGACGTCACCGACTACCCGGCGAACTTCTCGCAGATCGGGACGCGCGTCTCCAATGGCGAGCGCGTGACCGGATGCACGCTGGACGCGCAGGTCCGGAGCATCTGCACTCCAAAGGCTGACTCGCTCGCGCGGTGGAACCCGCTCGAGCAGGCGAGCCCCTTCGTGACTGGCACGAGGACGAGCCTCGGGCTCAGCGTCGCCGGCGGTGGTGAGGCCGCAAACTACTTCGTGTCAGGCGACCTCGACCGCGACTGGGGGATTCTCGAGCCGAACAAGTTCAAGCGCGTGGGACTGCGCGCGAACTTCAACGGGCAGCTCGGCAGCGATCTCGGCATTCAGGTGGCAACGAACTTCGTCTCGAGTCGCCTCGAGTTCCCGCAGAACGACAACAACATCCTCGGCGTGCTCGGCGGTGCGCTGCTCGGCTCCGCTTTTGACAACCCAACCAGCCGCGGCTGGCTGTCGGGACAGACGCCGGGCGAGGTGTTCGCCCTCGACGTGCGCGAGGACGTGGAGCGCTTCCTGGGCTCGATCGGCGCCAACTGGCAGGCAATGAGCTGGCTCACGATCGTCGGCACGACGGGCGTGGACTACTTCACACGCCGCAACAAGTCGACCGTGCCCCCGAATCGCGTGTTCTTCGGCTCGCTGCCGGAAGGGCAGCGCACCGCGAACATCACCGACGTCTGGAACTATACCGCGAACGGAAGCGCTTCGGCGAACTTTTCGCTGACCCCCGAGGTCACGTCGACGACGACCCTCGGCGTGCAGTTCACGCAGGAGATGGTGCAGGGGAACCGGGCGTTCGGTGCCAAGCTGCTCGCGGGGACCGGCTCGCTCCAGGGCACCGCGGCGCGCTTCGGCGTCGGCGAGGCCAACACCGATAACAAGACGTTAGGCGCGCTCCTCCAGCAGCAGGTCGGCTGGCGCGATCGGCTATTCGCCACCGCGGCGGTGCGCACCGACAACAACAGCGCCTTCGGCGAGAACTTCGGATGGATCGCGTATCCGGCGTTCAGCCTGTCGTACGTGATCAGCGAGGAGCCGTTCTTCCCGCAGACGGACATCCTCAGCTCGCTCCGGCTCAGGGCGGCGTACGGCCAGTCCGGCCAGCGGCCGAACTTCCGCGACGCGATCACGTTCTTCAACACGCAGACCATCACGGCCGGCGGGACGGATTTCGCCGGCGTTACGGTCGGTGGCACGGGGAACCCCGACCTCCGTCCCGAACTGTCGCGCGAGTACGAGGTCGGCTTCGAGTCGGCGCTGCTGAACGACCGCATCGGGCTCGAGTTCACGTATTACGACAAGAAGACGAAGGACCTCCTCGTGCAGCGTCCGCTCCCGCCGTCGGCCGGGGAGACGCAGGTGCAGTTCGCGAACCTGGGCACCTCGACGAACACGGGGTTCGAGGGCCGGATCAACGCCAGGGTCTTCGAGATCGGAAAGGCGCACTTCGACATCACGGCGATCGGATCCACGAACAGGAATCGCCTCGTCACGTTAGGCAACCTGCCGAGCGGCGATCCGATTCCCGACATCGTGTTCGGTCCGCAGCGTCACGTGGCCGGCTTTCCGCTGGGCGGGTACTGGGACGAAGGGTACACGTTCCAGGATCTCAACAACGACGGGATCATCACGCGTGTGAACTGCCCGGGACAGCCGACGGTTGCCGGCGGACCGGCATGCGAGTTCACCCGCTCATCGGGCCTGGTCTATCTGGGCAACCCGCTTCCGACGCGCGAATGGTCGCTCTCCCCGCGCTTCGGCTTCAGCAGCTGGCTCGAGATCTCGGCGCTCTTCGACCACAAGGGCGGCTACAAGCTATTCAACAACACGGGCCGATTCCGCTGCAACTTCGGCAACTGCCAGGCGGCGTATGATCCCAGCGCGCCCCTCTTTGAGCAGGCTCGCCACCTGGGCCAGGGCTTCTTCCAGACCGATGCCGGCTTCGTGGAGGACGCGACGTTCACCAAGCTGCGTGAAGTGTCGATCACGCTGACGGCGCCACGCGATCTCGCCGCGCGGTTCCGCGCCGAAGGCGTACGCCTGACGATCGCGGGGCGCAACCTGGCCACGTGGACGGAGTACACGGGCTTCGATCCTGAAGTCAACTCCCAGCCCCTCAACCTGTTCAGCACATCGGACTTCCTGACGATTCCACCGCTCCGGATGTTCACGACCCGACTGACGGTGCAGTTCTAATGACCAGCCAGCGATCTGAATACACGGAGAGACCATCTCATATGAGTCATACACGATTCGCGCGCAAACCCCATGCGGCGCATGCGCGGGCTCTGCTTCTCGCCCTCGCGGCGGTGGCATGCAGCCCCGACCGGATTCTGCAAGTGGAGGACATCGACGTCGCACTGCCTCCGGCGATCGAGGGCGCGACGGCATTGCCGTCGCTGCTCGCCGGTGCCATCGGAGATTTCGGCACCGCCTACAACGGCGGGGTGCAGTCGACCGGCCTCGCGCTCGATCTGAACCAGGTGACGCTGTCGGGACAGCTCAGCGACGAGCTGATCAACACGGAGACCTTCCCGACACGCATCGAGGTCGACCAGCGTCAGCAGCAGTACCAGAGCAACGGCTCGCTGCGCGACGCGTTCTATGCCGTCCATCAGGCGCGCAGAGCGGCTGAGCGGGCGGCCAATGGCTACCGGGAATTCGGACCGACCGGGATCGGGTTGGCCGAGTCACTCAATCTCGGCGCGCTGTCGCTGATCCTGCTGGCCGAGAATTATTGCGGCGCCGTGCCGATCAGCCGTCAGACATCGCCGGGCGTGTTCGAGTACGGCGAGGCGCTTTTAACTGATGAGCTGCTCGAGCTCGCGCTCGCGAAGGCCGACAGCGCGCTGGCGCAAGCCACTGCTGCCGGCACGGGTGGGACCGCGGGCGCCAAGGCGACACAGGAACGCCTCGCGCGGATCGTTCGCGCACGCGCGCTCCTCGACCTCGACCGTCCGGCCGAGGCGGGTGCCACCCTCGGCGAAGCACAGGTGCCGACGACCTTCCAGTACTTCTTCAAGCATTCGGAGGTCACGGGGCGCCAGAACAACGGCACGTGGCTGACGACGGCCAGCGTCGGGCGATTCGGCGTGGCCAATAGTGAAGGAACGAACGGCCTGCCTTTCCGCACCGAGGGCGACGTTGCGGACGGGAGTTACGATCCCCGGGTCGCCAGCTTCCGTCGCACCAACAACAGCGGTATGGGCTTCGATGGCGTCACGGCGCAGTGGATTCAGACGAAGCATGGGAAGCGCGACTCACTCGCGATCATCGCCGACGGTGTGGAAGCGCGGCTGATCGAGGCGGAGGCGGCACTGCGCGCAGGGAGCTATCCGACGGCGCTGACGATCATGAATGACCTGAGACAGAACACGGCGCTGGCCCGCCTGCGTGGATACGTCGACGTGAACCAGCAGCCCATTCTGCTGCCACTCCTGACGCCCGCGGCCACCCCCGCGGCGCAGCAGGATCAGCTCTTCAAGGAGCGGGCGTACTGGCTCTACCTAACGAGCCACCGGCTGGGCGATCTCCGGCGTCTCATTCGTCAGTACGGCCGCGACTCCGAGGCCGTGTTCCCCACCGGCACGTACCACAAGCCGGGAAGCTACGGGGCCGATGTCAATTCGCCGATCCCGCAGGCGGAGGACAACAACCCCAACTTCGATCGCTCGCAGTGCGATGTGACGCAAGCCTAACGGCCGCGTCGCACTACGTTCTGCCACGCGCCGTCAGCCACCTGGCTGACGGCGCGTGGTGCATCAGGGGAGTGCGGCGCTGGTGTCTGCGCGCCCCCGCGTGCTATTCTTCGGCACCCGCCCACTTCTCCTCGCCGCTCCACCGATCCTCGTGCGATCCTCCAGATACTGGCTCTTTCTGGGCATCACGGTGCTGACGCCGGCGCTCCTGTTTGGGGCAGCGGAGCTCGTCGCGCGGCTCGTGTGGCGCGAGGGGGCCTTGCCGCTCTTCGTCGAGTCGCCCATCGGCGACGGCAGATACCTCGTGGCGAACCGGAACGTCGCGCGCCGCTGGTTCGCGCGGGAGCGTGTTCCGCCGGCGCCGATGCCCGAGCCGTTCGCGGCCGGGAAGCCGGCGCGCGGCTTTCGCGTCTTCGTGCTGGGAGAATCGTCGACGGCGGGCTTTCCATATCCTCGCAACGGCACCTTCTCGCGCCTGCTGCGGGACATGCTGCGCGACGTGCTGCCGCAGGACTCGGTGGAGGTCGTGAATCTGGGCATCGCCGCGACGAACTCGTACGCCCTCGCCGACATCGCCGACGAGGTGCTCGAGCAGTCGCCGGATGCGGTCGTCATCTATGCCGGGCATAACGAGTACTACGGCGCGCTGGGCGCGGCGTCGACCGAGAACGTGATCGGCGGATCGCCGGCGGTGAAGCGCGCCTATCTCTGGCTGCTGCGGTCCCGGCTCGTGATGGCGATGCGCTCCGGATTACACCGGGCGCAGACCGGCGGGACGGGGGACGGCGAGGGCGACGCCGACGCGCCAAGTCTCATGGAGGTCCTCGCCCGCAATCGCGAGGTACCACTCGAGGGCGAAGTGTACGCAGCGGGAGTCGAGCAGTTCGAGAGCAACCTGAGCCGCGTGGCGAATGCCTTTCGCGATGAGGGGATCCCCGTCTTCATCGGAAGCCTGGCGAGCAATCTCCGCAGCCAACGCCCCCTGGCCTCGAGCGCCAACCGCGGTCCCATGCGTGCCGAGGGCGTCTTCTTCGAGGCCCGTCGCGCCCTGGCGCAAGGGGACGCGACGCTCGCGCACCTGTTGTTCACGCGGGCCCGCGATCTCGACGTCGTGCGCTTTCGGGCGCCAACCGAGTTCAACCGGGTGATCGAGCGCGTCACCACATCCACGGGCGCGGTGTACGTGCCCGTGGCGGAGACGGCCGCTCGTCAGGCTCCCGCCGGTGTTCCGGGGGATGAGTTCTTCCTCGAGCACGTGCACCCGAATCGCGCCGGCTACGCAACGATGGCGCGGGTGTTCTTCGCGGCCATCCGCGACGCCGGATTTGTCGGCCGCCCGGCGCGGCTCGATCGCCTGCGGTCCCCCGGGGATTATGTCGCCGGCATGGAGCTGACGGCCTTCGATGAGCGCGTCGCTCGGCACAGGATCAATACCCTAACGACGCGCTGGCCGTTCGTCCCGGCCACGCGGCGCAGCGACTACCGTGGCACCTACCGCCCGGTCGATCCCTTCGACAGCCTCGCGTTCGCCGTGTCACGGGGAGCGAGCTGGGAATCGGCAAAGCTCCAGCTTGCCGCGCATTACGAGCGACAGGGGCGGTACGACGACGCCGTAGCCGAGTACCGTGGGCTGGTGCGGGACGCGCCGCTCTTCGAGGAGCCGCTCCGGTTCCTCGGCCGCGCTCTTCTTGCGGCCGGACGCCTCGATGAGGCCCAACGCACGCTCGAGCGCGCATTGGCACTCCGGCCCAGCGCCGGGGCCGCCAACGCGCTCGCCACCCTCGCGCTCGAGCGTCGCGAGATGCGGCGGGCGATCGCGCTGTTGCGGCAATCCCTGTCCCTGGAGCCCAATCAACCGGACGCGCTCTATCAGCTCTCAATGGCGTACGCGCTGAGCGGCGACATCGCGAGCGCGCGCGACGCCGCGGCGCAGCTGCGGCGGATCGCGCCCGGCCGCGAAGGGTTAGGCGAATGGATGCAGGCCCTGGGCATGCAACGGTGACGTCGGCTGGGCAAACCTTGACAGGTGGTGCGCGGGTCCGATGATTAGGAGGAGCGGCTCGCAAGGAGGCGCTATCATCGGCTCCCTGAACGCAATCGCCTCGCGTACCGGCGTCCTGAAATCAGCCGCCATCATCGCGCTGGCCGCGCTACCTCTCGCCGCACTCCATGCGCAGGAAGGCGGCGGGACGGTGTCCGGTCTCGTCGTCGACTCGATGGGCTCGCCGGTCGCGGCCGCGCAGGTGGCGATCGAGGGCACGGACCACCGAACTGTCACCGACCGATTCGGGGGATTCCGCCTTCCCGGCGTTGATCCCGGGCGTGCGACGCTGACCGTGCGCCGGATCGGCTTCAAGCCCGCATCCGTCCCGATTACGGTGAGATCGTCAGGCGCGGCACAGCTCATGGTTACGTTGTCGACGGTGCCGGAGGTGTTGGCACCGGTGGAAGTGGAGGCGCGGCGAGAGGTCTACGACGCGCGACTGGCCGGATACCTCGACCGGGCGGAGAAGCGTGCCGCCGGGCACATCATCACCCGGGAGCGCATCGAGCGCGCGCATTCGAAGCGGCTGGTCGACCTCCTGCGCCAGGTCCCCTCCGTGCGTATTACGACGACGCGTGCCTGGGGGACGGTCGCCTACCTGCGCGGTGCGCAGTGCACGCCGCTCGTCTACGTCGACGGCTTCCCGGCGAGCGCCGGACCGTTCGATCTCAATTTGATCGACCTCTCGAGCGTTGAAGGGATCGAGGTCTACGCCGGCTTCGGAAGCGTTCCCGCGGAGTTCTCGACCGGGCGATCGGATCGGTGCGGCGTCATCGCGATCTGGTCGCGACCTTCGCGGCCTCGAGAGGAACCGGTTCCTGCGCCTTCGGATGAAGGCGTGGTGGAACGCCTCATGGGGGCCGGGCTGGCGTTCGGAGCCGACGCCGTGGACATCGCTGCCACGCCGATCCAAGGTACGTTGGAGACCACCTATCCGGACTCGCTCTTGCGCGAGGGCGTCGGCGGGGCGGTGACGGCGCGATTCGTGGTCGACACGAGCGGGCTGGTCGAGATGAACACCATCGAGCTCACCGCCGCGACGCACCGCCTATTTGCCCATGCGGTGCTGTTCGCGCTGCGCGATGCCCGGTTCTCACCCGCGTCCCGGGAGGGTCAGCGCGTCCGTCAGGTGGTGACGCTTCCCTTCAGGTTCTCGCCCCCGCCCGAACAGTAAGGCCCCCAACGGCCGCTTTACGTTGGCGCTTCGGTCCCTCACCGCGCGCCGGTCACGGCTTTGTCAAGTCCCGACCCTGGCCAGACCGGATTCGGTACCTCTCCCAGACAAGGTGTTGACACATCGGTAACACGGTGCAATGATGGGACGATTATCCGCACGGTTCCCTTACCGCTCCAAAACCCGGAGGTGACAACGCGCTGGCCCGAGGCGCCTGCGTCGCTTTGTCGTTGTACCGTTCACGAGAGGACCCTCCTAACGAGGATCGCATAATGCCAGCAACACGTGTCAGAGGTGTTGCCGTCCGCGTCGGTGTGGTGGCCGCAGCGCTATTGGTCACCGCCGTCGCGTCGGCGCAGGACGCAGTGATTTCCGGGCGAGTCACGAACGAGCAAGGGGCTCCCCTTCAGGGTGCAAACGTCTTCATCCAGACGCTCGGGCTCGGCACGGCCGCCGGGCCGGATGGGAATTACCGCTTGACCGTACCCGACGCCCAGGCGACCGGCCAACAGGTCTCACTTGGCGTTCGATTCATCGGGTACCGTCCGCAGGCCCGACCGATCACGCTGTCAGCGGGTTCGCAGGAGCAGAGCTTCCAGCTCGCCGCGGACCCGTTCAAGCTGACCGAAGTCGTCGTGACGGGTGTCGCTGCCGCCACCGAGCGAAACAAGCTCACGATCTCGGCCGACCAGGTGACCGCGGACCAGATCGATGAGGTGCCGGCGAGCTCGCCGATCGCCGCCCTCGCCGGAAAGGTCTCCGGTGCACGCGTCATGACCGGCGTCGGGAATCCAGGAGCCACCCCGTCGATCCGGCTCAGAGGCTCGACCAGCCTCCGTGTCGGCGTTGACTGTCCCGTCGGCGGATGCAATCAGCCGCTGATCATCGTCGATGGCGTCATCACCCGGAACAGCATTTCCGACCTCGACGCCAACGACATCGAGTCGATCGAGGTGCTGAAAGGCGCTGCCGCCGCGTCGTTCTACGGCTCGCAGGCCGCAAACGGTGTCATCAACATCACGACCAAGCGCGGCCGCAATGCGTCGGAGCAGCTCCAGGTCACCCTTCGGAGTGAAATCGGGCAATCAGGCGTCCAGCGTTACGTTCCGCTGAACACGAGCCATTACTACCTGCTGAATCCGGATGGCACCATTGCGCTCACGGCGGGCGGGACGCGGATCGTGGATCCCAACCGGATCGCGGACAATCCGTTCCCGAGCGATGGTCCCAACCGGTTCCGCAACCAGCTGGAGGAGTGGCTCGGAGACGGAACCTTCTACTCGAGCAACATTCAGCTTGGCATGCGGCGCGGGAACACGAACTTCGCCTCGTCGTTCACGGTCGATCGGAATGAAGGCATCGTCCCGCTCACGCGCGGACTCGACCGGCAGAACGTCCGGGTCAACGTGGATCAGGGCGTCGGCTCGAAGGCGGACCTCTCGCTGAGCGTGACGTACGGCGTGCAGAAGAACGACTACAATCCCGCCGGCAGCGAGTCGTGGTTCGCGCTCATGCAGGCGCCGCCCGACGTGAACCTGCAATTCCCTTCGCCAACCGGGACCGAATACCACCGCGACATTCCGGACGTGTTCGCGACGAATGCTCGCGACAATCCGCTCTACTCGCTGGCGAACGCCCAGTTCAGGCAGCGCCGCGAGAGAATCCTGGGTTCCTTTTCGGCTCGGTATCGTCCGTGGGACTTCCTGCGACTCGAGGCGAGCTACGGCACGGACCGGCTGAACCGGCTGGACACGTACTACGAGTTCCGCGGCTATCAGAACGAGGGCGGGGGACCTGGCCCCGGCGAGCTCGAGCGTGACACCCGCAACAACGTCGGCGACAACATGCAGGTCAGCGCGACGGCGACGCATTCCTTTTTCGACCAGCTGCACTCGACGACGCGAGCGGCGTACCTCCTGGAGAACGGGCGTACCAGCTTCTTTACCGCCACGGGAAGCCGACTGGTGGTTTCCGATGTTCCGGACCTCGCGGCGCTCGATCCGGAGCAGCTCGCGATCAACTCGACCGATACGCACCAGCGCACGATCAACTACATGGTCAACCAGTCGCTCGACTTCCGCGACCGGTACCTGGTTGACGTCCTCTATCGCCGCGACGGTTCGTCGCTGTTCGGAGCGGACGAGCGCTGGCAGGATTTCTATCGCATTTCCGGGGCGTATCGCATCAGCGAGGACTTCCAGATTCCTGGAATTCAGGAGCTGAAGATTCGCGCGGCGCGTGGGACGGCCGGGCTGCGTCCCCAGTTTGCGGACCAGTACGAGACCTACACCATCACCTCGGGCACGTTCAGCAAGCAGCAGGTTGGGAACAAGAAACTGAAGCCGGCGATCCAGACCGAGGACGAGTTCGGGCTGCACGTTGCCTTCCTCGACCGCTTCGACATCGAGGCGGTGTATGCCAAGCGCTTCACGGAAGGTGCGTTCCTGAACGTCCCGGTGTCACCGGCGCAGACCGGGGGCTTCCGCGAGCAGGTGCAGAACGCAGCCGACGTCGCCGCGAACACGTGGGAGCTCGCGCTCAACACGCGCGTGGTCGACCGTCCTGATTTCAGCTACTCGTTCACGCTCACCGGTGATCGGACGCGGCAGAAGATCGAGCGCATGGTGCGCGCACCGTTCCGCGTGAACGCCGGTGGTCAGGGGCAGGACGTGTTCTACTACAAGGCCGGCGAGCCCCTGGGCATCATTTACGGGGCGCGGTGGGTACGGAGCTTCGCCGAGCTGATGGAGAATCCGGCGAACGCCAGCGCGGTCGAATCGGATTTCGTCGTGAACCCGCTCGGGTTCCTCGTCAGGAGGTCCGCGCGCGGCATGCCGGGCGAGGTGCCGATTGCCTATGTCAACGCCGCTCGCGAGACGCAGCACAAGATCGGCAACGTGAATCCCGACTTCGCGTTCGGGCTCGCGAACAACATCCGCTTCAAGGGCTTCAACGTCTACGCCCTGTTCGATGGGCAGCAGGGCGGCGACATCTACAACTTCACGAAGCAGTGGATGTTCCAGGATTTCCGTCACGGGTCGCAGGATCAGAGCGGCGTGCCCGAGGACCAGCGGATCGCGCTGCCCTTCTTCTCGTCCGGATTGTACAACGGCCTCGTCGCGAACGATTACTTCGTCGAGGACGGCTCGTACGTCAAGCTGCGTGAGCTCTCGGCGAGCTACACGTTCGGGCGGGACATGCTGGCGAGAATCGGAGCCGACCGCTACGCCAACGCGGTCAAGGTCGCTCTCATTGGCCGCAATCTCTACACCTGGACGGACTACAGCGGCTTCGATCCGGAAGTGACGTCGGGCAACGACTTCAACTTCCGGATCGATGGCTTCCGGTATCCCAACTTCCGCACGATCACAGGTCAGGTGGAGATCCAGTTCTGACCGCCACCGACCTAGGAGATTGAGACGACTATGACGATTACGGAGAAATGGGTTCGCGCGGTCGTGGGAGGGGCGGCGATGCTAGTGGCAGCCGCTTGCTCTACCGACCTGGAGATCACGAACCCGAACAACCCGGACATCGAGCGCGCACTTCGCACGCCCGAGGATGTCCAGAACATCGCGATCTCGACGATCAACAACTGGTACCTCGCCAGCACGCACTTCGAGCCGTACATGATGTTGTCCGTGACCGCCGATGCGCTGACGGCGAACTTCGGAAACTTCGGGATGCGGTTCAACAACCTGCAGCCCCGCATCGCCTACGGGAACAACTCCGCCGGCGGCGATCGCGGGGTGGCCGAGGAGCCGTGGGAGCAGAACTACTCGACGATCGGATCGGCGAACGACGTTCTCCGCGCCATTCGGGTCCAGCAGATAAGCCTCGGCAACGCCGACTCGACGGCGAAGTACGAGCACCTGGCGATGTTCTCCCGCGCCGCGTCGGTGATGAACATTGCGCTCATCTTCGATCGCGGCTTCGTCGTGAACGAGGTCTTCCAGCCGGGCGTCGATCCGAATCCGGAGCTGCTGCCCTTCGAGCAGGTTGCCGATACGGCGCTCAAGTGGTTCGAAGAGTTAATCACGGCAACCACCGGGAAGTCCTATACGTACGCCGCGAGCGTGCTGCCCATGGCCTCGCGCGAGGACATTCCGGGATCACCGCCTCTCACGTCGGCGAAGCTCAATCGGATCGCGAATACGATGGCCGCATTGCTCCTGGCCTATACGCCACGCCGCGCGGCCGACGTCCCAGGCGTCGACTGGGCAAAGGTCCGGGCCCTTGCCGACAAGGGCATTGGGCAGGGATCGGCGGGCGCGCCGCTCAACATCGTCGTCGACGGCGATGGCGGCACGAACTGGTACTCGTTCATCAACTACTATGGGAATGAGCCGAGCTGGACTCGCACTGACATGCGGCTCATCAATCGTATGGATCCGTCGCAGCCCGCGGTGTTCACTGGAGCGGTGGCGCCCGTGGGTTCATCACCCGATGACCGCTATACCGACGACTACCAGCGTTGCCCGTGTGAGAACACGGGCACGGTGATTGGCGACCCCGGGCGGGGCATCTATATGCAGAGCTACTTCGCCCACAAGCGTTACCGCGATCACTCGCGTCTCACCTCGGGTGGCTCACCGACGACGCCGGTGCCGTACCTGCTGGCGGCGGAAAGTGATCTCGTCCTTGCCGAGGCGCTCATTCGCACCGGCGGCGACAAGAATCTCGCGGCGACCTTGATCAACAACACGCGAGTGACGCGCGGCGGGTTATCCGAGGCGACAGGATCGGAGTCGAACGACGTCCTGCTTGGGCACATCGATTACGAGCGCGACATCGAATTGCTGAATACGAACGGCTTCGATCATTTCCGGCGTCGTCACGTGGACGGTCTGCAGCCCGGAACGGTACGGCACCTTCCGATTCCGGCGAAGGAGCTCGAAACGCTCCAGCTGCCAATCTACACGTTCGGTGGAGTAGGTCAGCCGGACATGTAGACGACAGGGTTCCTGTAACATCCGCTGTGCAAACAGGCCCGCTTCGAGAGAAGCGGGCCTGTTCGTGTCCGGTGGCGGCGCGTCTCGTGTTGCCAGGGGGCGGCTATCCCGAGCGGCGCAGATTCGCGCAAGTAAGAACGCTCTGAAGGCGCGCACTCCCCGGCTGGGATCGATCGCCCCAATAGACGTTCACGTGAAAGGACCCGTCGTATGGAAGCGTGAACGGAATCTCAGCGGTCAGTTCTCCACGGCCATTCGTCCCGACCTCTACAATCGGGAAAAGCTCATAGCCCATGACAGGTAGCGAAGCTGCCCCACAGCGTCCGGGCAAGAGAGCCCACCGCAGCGCGCTGGGCTCCTGGAGCGGCGTCGAGATCACGATGTTCACGGCCGTCCGATTCAGATCGCGCGGCGTCGGTCGCAGCCGAACGGTGCCGTACGCCTTGTTCTGCTTCGTGGGCGCGACCGTCCCGGTTCGTTCCTGCGTCGGCTGAAGCGAGCCGCTCCACACGAGCTCGTCCGGGCGTGACGAGCCCGCTGCCGCGACGTCCGCCGCCGGCTCGTCGCCCGTAGCGGGGGGCGCCGACGCGCAGGCGACGGCGGCGCCGAGGGTTGACCCGAGGATAACATACCGCAAGTGTCGCATAGTGTGTCGCTCGCTGCGCTGGTGTCATGACGAAGGATGACATAATGCATACGAGTGCCGCACGGCGTTGTCAAACGAGATCAGAGCCTCCGGAGCGCCGCGCGCGTCTGGATGACGATCGCGCCCCCCTCGTACAGCGGGCCGAACCGCATCATGGCGTCCGCCGCACTCAAGACGTGGATGGCCAGGACGTCGTGCGCCGGGATCATCCGCAGCGACTCCACGTCGCCGACCATGAGCGCCGAGATCCCGCGTTGGGCCCGGCAACTTTTGCCAGCGTTGCCTTGACAGCGTCGTGACCGAGTCCCAACCTATTCCCACCCTTCAGTGCTCGTGAACGCGCTCCGGCGCCATGCGCCGTTCGAGAAAGCAATTCACTGTTGGCCCATTTCCGGGGAAAGGAGGGATCATGAAACAAAATCCTCTTCGATGCGTCACCACCACGCTCGGCATGATGTTGCTTCCGTTGCTGGCGTGGCCTCACTCACTCCCTGCTCAGGGGACGTCCTCGGTCGAGGGCACGGTCACAGAAGCCGCCACGAGGTTGCCCGTGGCCAACGCCCGGGTCGAAATCGTGGGAACAGCTCTCGCGAGGATCACGGGACAGGATGGCCGTTACGCGATCCGGAACGTTCCGGCGGGAACTCATGTGGTTCGCGTGTCGCTCATTGGCTACGGGCGGGCCGAGACACCGGTTACGCTTGCTTCGGGCCAAACGGACACCGTGAACTTCGGGCTCACCCGCGTGGCGATCACGCTGCAAGGCGTCGTCGTCACGGGCACCGCGGGCGCGCAGGAGAAGGTGACGCTCGGCAACTCGGTGGGCAAAATCGACATGGATAAGCTCGAGAACGCGCCGATCGCCAACGTGACCGAGCTGCTCACGTCGCGTACTCCGGGCCTGACGTTGATGTCCAACAGCGGCCAGACCGGATCGTCGTCGAACATGCGCATACGTGGTGCCGGGTCCCTTGCCGGCGGCTATGCGCCGGTGTTCTACGTCGACGGCATTCGAATCGAGAGTGCTCCGGTCGAGGATGCGAGCACGTATCAGGGCGGAACAGCGCTGGACTTCCTCAATCCGGAGGACATCGAGAGCATCGAGGTCATCAGGGGTCCGGCGGCCGCAACGCTCTACGGCGCGGACGCGGCCAACGGCGTCATCCAGATCATCACCAAAAAGGGAACGCGCGGAGCGGAATCGGCGCGGTGGACGGCCAGCATGTCGGTTGGAGAGAATGAATGGACTCGGGATGTGGGCGCTAATACGACGTACTGGCGATGCACAGCCGCACAGCAAACCGACGAGGACTTTCCGGGCTGCCGCGTTGTTGCTGGCGACCTGGCCGCGGATTCTGTGCGCTGGTGGGGAAGAGATTCCGATGGCAATGCCCGTCTGTTCACGGGCATCCCCGAGGAGGACATCATCCGTGTGAGCGATACGGAGTTCCTGCTCAAGGATGATCCCCTGTTTCGTCACCCGGCCGCGTTGCGCGAGGGCGCCACGCAGGATTTCGATTTGTCAGTGCGTGGCGGGACCGGCACGATGGGCTATTTCCTCTCGTTCAACCGGAGTCGTGAGAACGGAGTATTCTTCAACAACTTCTTCCGCCGCACCGGCGGGCGCGCCAACTTCGACGTCCAGCTCTCGCCGACGGTTGATGTCGCGGCGCAGTTCGGTTATACGCAGACTCATCTCCAGCAGCCGCTCAACAACAACGCGTCCAACGGCCTCAACCGAAATGCGATGCGGGGTCGGGCGCGGGCCACGGCTGACCCGTGGGAGCCTGGGTTCCGCGGCTTCAGCCCCTTTGTGTCGAACGAGTTCGACCGACAGAACCGGCTCGAGCGCCTCACGATCGGGATGACCACGAACTGGGTACCGGTCAAATGGTTGCGCAATCGCCTCACGCTCGGACTCGACCGCCAGAACTATCGTGAGACCGAGTTCTTCCGCATCGACACCACCGGACGCGCACCCTGGGGCAACGTCGAAGCGACGGGACAGGTGACGCATGAACTGCCCGTGATTCACCGGTGGACGGTGGATTACTCGGGCTCGTTCGATTGGCAGCTGAACGACGATCTCGGCAGCGTGTTCTCCGCCGGCGCGCAGCTCAACGCCCGGAGGTATCGCGGCTTCTTCGCGGTGGGCGAGGGCCTGGTCGCCAATAACCTGAACTTGATATCGGTAGCGGCGTCGCGGTCCTCGGACGAGCAGCTCGAGGAGCAGACCTCGCTCGGCATCTACCTGCAAGAGCAGCTCGGATGGCGCAACCGGCTCTACCTCACCGGCGCCGTCCGAATCGACGACAACTCTGCGTTCGGCGAGGACTTTTCGCTCGTCGTGTACCCGAAGGCGTCGGTGTCCTGGCTGGTGTCCGAGGAGGATTTCTTCAATCTGGCCTTCGCCGATCAGGTGAAGCTGCGTTTCGCGTTCGGTCAAGCCGGCAACGCGCCCGACCCCTTTACGGCCGACCGCACATTCGGTGGCGGCCAAGGTGTTCGTGGCGACGAGATCGTCAGCACGCTGGGCACGGAGTCATTCGGCAACCCTAACCTGAAAGCCGAGACCGGGGTCGAATGGGAGGCCGGGTTCGATGCCTCGCTCCTGGGTGGGCGATCGGGAATCGAGTTCACGTACTACAGCAAACGAACCAGGGACGCGCTCGTCAGCATCCCAAACCCGGGGTCCACTGGATTCGCTGGAGTGCCGGGCTCTGCCAACACGCACCTGGTGAACATCGGCGAGATCTCGAACAGCGGGATCGAGCTGCTGCTCACGGGCACGCCGCTCGTCACTCCCCGGTTTACGTGGGACGCAAGTCTGGCGCTTTCGACCAACAAGAACAGGCTCGTCTCGTTCAACGGGTCACGCACCGAAATCGTGTTCGGCGCGTTCGCCGACGTGCAGCGCCATCGGGAAGGCTATCCGTTAGGCGGCTTCTGGGCAGTCGACGTGGAGCGGGACGCCAACGGTGATCCGGTGCTTCGCAATGCAGATGATGTCATCGTCACCGATCCAGCGCTGGGAGATCCGACGGTTCTCTCGAGCTGCCGGTGGGCCCCGAACGATCCAACGTGGAATCAGGCGGAGGAGTGCGACGACATTTACGTAGGCCCGTCGCGCCCCACTCGTGAAGCGGCGCTCACGAACACGTTCACGGTGTTCGGCAACTTTCGGATCTTCACGCAGTTCGACTATCGGGGCGGGCACTACCAATGGTGCGCGATCTGCTCGATCAACAGCCGCATCGACCGGAATACGTGGGATGTGAACACGGGCGGCACTCCGTTGAACCCGGGCGTGACGGCCGCGGATGTCGAGGTGCTTCGGTCTCTTCAGACGTTCAGCCATATCAGCAAGGCTGACTTCGTGAAGTTCCGCGAGCTCTCGCTGACGTACACCATTCCCCAGAAGTGGACGCGCTTCGGTCCGCTCGACGGTCAGTGGGCGGCGACGCTCGCCGGCCGAAATTTGAAGGTGTGGACCAAGTACGAGGGAACGGGCGACCCGGAGGTGCAATTCAATCCGGGCAGCGCGTTCCAGATGCTCGACTACGCATCCACCCCGCAGACTCGACGGCTGACGGCCTCGCTGCGAGTGAACTTCTGAGGAGGACGGACTGATGAAACGCAATCACGGTGTGTGGTCGGCGGTGACCGCCCTCGCGGTCACCCTCGCGGTCGGTCCGAGCTGCAGCCTGGACGAGCTCCTGAAGGCCGAGAACCCCGCGGAGCTGCCGGTCAGCCAGTTGAACGACGTGCGCCTGCTTCAGGTGCAGCTGAACGGCGTCATCGATGCGTTCCAGCGTTCCTACGCTGAACCGATCATCGAATGGTCGAATTTCATGACGGACGAAATGTTGACCGGACTGAATTGGGAGGGTCACGCCCGAGTCAATCAGCGGATCGTGAGTTACTTGGAAGGACCCACCGAGGACGTCTTCGAGGAGATGAGCCGAGCCCATCGCATGGCGGTCGATCTCTCGGAGCGCATTCGTGTGTGGCAGGCGGACGCAGATACCACGTCTGACGCCGATCTGCCGGCGAGCCTGGCAACGAGCCTGGTATTCGCCGGCTACAGCGCGGTCGTGTTGGCTGAGAACATGTGCCAGGCGGTGATCTCGCCTGATCCCGACAACCCGAGCGCGACGATACTATCCCAGCTCGAGACGTTCGAGGTGGCGGTCCCGTATCTCACCGAAGCGCTGAACGTGGCCCGCGGCGCTGGCGAGGATCAGGTAGCGAATCTCGCGCTGACCGGCCTCGCTCGCGCGTACCTCGGACTGGGCAGCTGGACGGACGCCGCGATCAGCGCAAGGCAGGTAGAGTCAGATTTCGCGTGGTGGATGGAGTTCATGGATGTCGACGGTGTTCGGAATCCGCTCGAAGGCATCAGCCAGGGAGGTAACTTCACTCACGGGATCCACCCGCGGTTCACTGGCATCCACCCGAGCTTCGATGGGACCGGATTTGCGTTCACCGACAACAACATCATCGCGCCCCAGACCGATCCGCGAATCCAGCACGAGATCACTGACCGGACGGGACACAACAGACTCACACGGCTGTACAAGCTGTTTCAGGGGCTCCGGTACAGCGACTACACCGGACAGACGATTGCTCCGCGGTCGGCTGCGTGTCCGAACTGCACCGGCACGCCCCAGCGCGAGCTGCCGTTCATTGCCGAGAACGATACGGACATCCTGCTGGCGGACTACGTGGAGGCGCAGCATCACCTGCACGAGGCGCTGATAATGGGCCTGACCGTTGCCGCCGAGGCGGAGGTGCGCGCTTTCGTAAACTCGCGCCGCGCGGTGGGCAACCAGGCACCCGTGAATCTTTCCGGCCGGGCGTTGATCACTGAGCTCAGAAACCAGCGCGCGCGCGATCTGTTCATGGGAGGTTTCCGGTTGCCCGACCTTCGACGGTGGACCCGGTTCGACGCTGGCATGGGGCCCTTCGGCGGCGGAAGCTACTTTCCGACCGGGCCCCATCCGAATGCGCAATGGGGCAACTACGACGAATGGACTTGCTTCCCGATTCCGCTGTCTGAGTACGAGGGGAACCCCAGTTTGCAGAGGCCTGCGGATCCGAACGAGCCGCCCGGTATCTAGCAGCACGTAATTTGTAGGAAGAAGGGTAGAACGAAGCACCACGAACGGATGAGAGCGCGGGAGGTTACGGGCCTCCCGCGCTGCTCCCGCGGCGGCTCGTCTCCCGCCTTGAGTCCTGAGGAGGAGCGGATGCTGAGGTTTAGCTTCGCCGCGATCGTCTCCTTGGTCACGTTGGCCGACAGCCTCGGTCCGGCCAGCGCGCAGCGCCTGCGCGGTCGACTCCTGGACTATGCGACCGGGGAGCCGATCGGCGCCGGCGCTGTAACCCTCGTGACGTCTGGAGGCATAGAGCGCAGCGTCGCGACGACGAGCGACGATGGCCAATGGCAGATTCGGGTCTCGGAGCCTGGGACGTTTTACCTTTCCGCGAAGCGCATCGGCTACCAGCCCTGGACCTCCGCCGCGATCAGCGTCACGCCGGACGACAACCTGACGTTCGTGTTCCACCTTCGCCCAGTCGCGATCAAGCTGCATCCGATCGAGGTGACGGCTCGAGCGATGCGCGCATACCTCGAGCGAGCGGGATTCTACGAGCGGCAGCGAGCGGATTTCGGCCATTTCATCACGCCGGAGGCGATCGAAAAGCGCCGTGCCGAGCGAGTCACGGATCTCTTGCTGAGCGTCCCGGGCGTCAACCTCGTGGGAATGAGCACCGGGAGCGTTGGGGCCCTGTATGTCCAGCTCCGTGGCGGCACCATGTCCCACGGGGGGGTATGCAGACCGCGCGTCTTCGTCGACGGAGTCATGTTCGCGCGAGGCGATTCACGCCCGGCGCGACCCGATAACGCCAGCGTCGAGCAGCGTGTGGAGGAACGACTCCAGGAACTTGATCAGGGTATGAGCCTGGACGACATCGGCCATCCGTCGGCAATCGCCGCGATCGAAGTGTACCGGAGCGCGAGCCAGGTTCCGGTGCAGTTCGGCGGCACGAGCATCGGCACACTCTGTGGTGCAATCGTCATCTGGACGAAGACCGGTACCCGGCGCGCGGGGCAGTAGCACCTAACGCCTCAGAGCGAGCGCAAGAACCTCACGACGAACTCCTGCTGTAGCCACGGCAGCCGCGCAAACGCGTCCCGCGCTCGCTGCGCCTCCCCTCCGTGCGCCAGGATCGCCTCTCTCAGATCCGAGGTCCGGCCGTCGTGCATCAACCGGTTCCGATGGCGCAGGCCCATGAGCATTTCCGTCCGCAGCTCGGTGGGCGACGCCGATGGTGCGCATACGTTCGCCAGCCCGGGTCCCAGGTCATGCAGGAGAAGATCGGAATACAGCGTCACGGTCTTCTGATCGAGCGCGTCGACGCCGCTGTCGCCAGTGCGCATCGTCGGCGTGTGACACGTCGAGCACCGAAGCTCGTGGAACAACCGCCGGCCGCCCGCGATCGTATCGTTATGCGCGGCTGACCGCGGCCGGATGGGCGCGGGCGGGCCGAGAAAGCGAATGAATGCCGTCAACAGCTCGACGGCTTCCTGCGGCACCTCGGGATCGCGCGCGGGGTCCGCCGCTCGAGCCATCGAAACGCCGGCGACCGGTACCTCGTCAGGTCGTGCCGGGGTCGTCAGCCCCATCTCCAGTCGAAGGGCGCTCTCGACGAAATCCTGGATCGTCGCGACATCCGCCTTCCGACCGAACCGGCCGAGTTGACCTTCAGAAGTGCGGCCGGGACGTCCCGATATGCCGTCTCCATCGGCGTCGTCGGGATCGGCTCCGGCGAGGATCGCCTCGTCCGGTATCGCCTCGATCAATCCGAGACCGAAAAGCGCCGGCGGTGTGAAGCGGCCGATCTCCGTCGCTCTCGGAGGAATCGTCTGCTCGTGCACACCGAGAGCTCGGAGGAGTGGCGTTGCCTGCTTTCTGACGTTTTCGCCGCCGTCACTGACGAGCAGATCACAGCTGCCTGGCCCGTCGAAGCGCGTCGCCTTGGTAATCCGCTCGAACCCGGTGGTCCCGCCACTTGCCGGAACCGTGTGGCATGCGCTGCACTGGTTCTCGTTGAAGAACGGTCCGAGTCCCTCTTCCGGCGTAAACACTTTCTCAAACAGCGCGCGTCCGGCGTCGAATCGAGACCGTTGGGTGTCATCTAGCCCGGACACAGGAGTCCCCGGCTCACGGACAATGACGTCGTTTTCGTGGGCGCACGCCCACAGACTGAGAGTGCAGGCCGCGAAGGCCACTGTGCGCGACCCCGCAAAAGACATATGTCGCATCCCCAACAGCATACCGTGTCGATTGTGGTGACAGCAAGCTTCTCGCTCGTCGCATCGCCGCGTCGCAGCACGATGCTTGCGCCGTCGACGGTGACATGAATCACCGACGGAGCTTTCCAATGAATGCGATCATGTGCCTTCGTGCCGGGCGCGCCGGGGCTGCGCTGGGTAGCGTGCTGCTCACGACGAGCGGCGCGCTCGCGCAGATGCCGGGTGTCCCGGTGCTGCAGAACGCGTTCGCGAATCCCGGACTCACCATCGCCATCAACTATGGCACTGGCAACGACCTCAGGGCATACGCCGGTGCAGTGGCGTGGGCGCCGACCAGCACGCGGTTTCAGATCACGGGCGGTTTCGGTTCGATCAATCCCGATCCCGGCGATCGGACCTCCGCGTGGGGTGGGCGCGTGGCTGTACCGATCACACAGTCGATGGCGGCAGGCAAGCTGGGAATCGGTGCGTTCGCAGGCGTCGGCGGCGCATCGCAGGAGGGCGTTTCACTGCTGCACGTTCCCGCCGGAGCGAGTGTGTCGTGGCGCATGCGACTCGGCGACCGCCGTGGCGTTTCGATCTATGCCGCGCCATTTTATAGCTGGATGCGGACGAAGGTCGACGACGAGTCGAACAGTGCGGGTCTCTTCCGCGCATCGTTCGGTCTGGACATCACCGTCGTCTCGTCGCTCGGCCTCACCGTAGGATACGAGCTGGGGCAGGAAGCTGACGAGGGTGAGCCCGGCGCTGCGGGTGGCGTGTTCGGTGTCGGTGTTTCGTACGCACTGCGGCGAGGACAATAGCCGCGAAGCCCTACCACGACCCAGGAGAGTGAATGACGCACGGCCTCGCTCGCCCACGCGTGTGGATGCTCCCGTTCGCCTGCTCGGTGATCTCCGCCGCGTCCGCCGCGGCCCAGGGATGGAACTATCCCTCGTTTCGCCATCCGCAGATCGTGAGTCGCGAGTTCAACTTCGCGCTCGCCGACGGTGGAGACGCCGGGACGTCGCTTCTCTTTCAGTGGAGAGAGGGTTTTGGCGTCGGCACCGAACTGAACTTCGATGTGGGCTTTGCCGACCCCGACGTCGGCGATTCGCGCTTCATTGCCGGGGGAGGCTTCGGTCGCCGGCTGACGCGAGCGACTACAGAGATGCCACTCGACATCCTGTTGACGGCCGGGCTCTACGCCGCCATCGGTGATGAAACTGTTTGGCGAGTCCCCGTCGGAATCTCCTTAGGACACCGCTTCCCGCTCGAAGGAGCGATGGCGGTCACGCCGTACGTGCACCCTCGCGTTTCGATCGATTTTTGCTCGAACTGCTTTGGACCACCGACGTTCGATGATGACACCGACCTCTCGATCAGCTTCGACCTCGGCGTCGATCTCGAGCTGTCTCGCCTGCTCTCGCTGCGGTTCTCGGCCCTGTTCGCCGGGGGCGATTTGTTCGGGGAGGAGGACGGATTCGGCATCTCGCTCGCCTGGAAGCCGGCCGGACTTTCGCCGCGGTGACGCTCGACCCCTATGCGTGGGGTGAAAGTCGACGGGGGCCGGGCAGGGGCCGGGCCCCGCGGCGTTGGAGTGGGGGCGCGGGGGGTGAAGGAAGAACGAAAAAAAAAAAGCGGCGCAAACACCCGCGCCCCCAACC
>JBQTHJ010000070.1:0-36979 GCA_052389995.1 Gemmatimonadaceae bacterium
GTGGCGATCGCGCGCGCTCGGCTCCGGGGGCTGGCTCGCGGGCCCTTTTGATAACCGGGGGGGGGGGGGTACCCCGCCCGCCCCCGTTTCATCATCTAGACCCTGCGTCGGGTTTTCGGATGATCACCGCTGCGTCGGCGCAAAAGCGCCTCGCGCAGCATCCCGCTATCCATCTCGTCGAGCGACTTCGCCTTCACGATCACGATGCGGACGCGCTCGTTTCCACCGAAGAGCGGCTCGACGCGCACAATGAGACGGCCGCCTCGCTCCTCGCCAACCGGATCGACCGATGCGAGGCGCGCGATGAGCACGACGAGCCAGCGCTGTCCTGATGGTGTCTCCAGCACACGCGCCGGGACGGGCGTGTCGCTGATGCCTTCATCCGACAGTTGCCGCAGACGCTCCTGATGGACCGCCGACACGCTAGCGGACCGCGCTCCCTGGCGCTGGTCTGAAGGGTGCTGGTGCTTGCGGCGGAGAACCCCCATTACCGGCCTCCCTCGGCGGCCAGTGGGAGCTCCATCTGGCTCGACGACACCGGGTCGCGGGCGACCCCGTACAGGTGGGCAGTCCGGTGGTAGTGTCGGAGGGTCTCTATAGGCGCGCGGAGGGAGCCGTGTCCAACGCGACGAATCGCGAGGACCTCCTCACGTACCGGCCGCGGCAGGGCATGTGCAAGTGGATGACGCCCAAGGCGATCGATCTCCTCGGCGTCACGCGCAAGCAGTGCTGCACACAGCGCGTCCAGGTAGGCGAGCAAGCCGGCTCCCTCCGTGTGTTTCGTAGTAATATACGTATTGGTACTAATAAGGTAACGCAAGGGGTGTACCCGTGGATCCATGCCTGGGTTCCAGGCTTGGGTAACCCCCGAGACGGCAGATGACAGATTTCAGATGACAGAGCTCAGAAAAATGCGGGGGAGCCGGTTACTGGCTCCCCCGCATTTTTCTGAGTCTGCATTCTGACTTCTGTTACCTGTGCCGTCACCCCAACAGGTCGAACCTGACGCCTCGTCGACCGGTCCGCCTCTTCTTCGGCGCGTAGCGGAATAGTTGCGCTGGACGGCCGCGCCCTTCGCTTCGCCATTCATCTATAGGCTCGACGAGCCATGCGGCGTGGAGCGCTCTTCGGAAGCTCGCCTTATGTAACCGGCGCCCGAGCAGAACCTCGTAGACTTCCTGGAGCTGACTCAGCGTGAACGTCGGCGGCAGGAGCCGGAACGCGACTGGCGACTGATCGAGCTCGAGGCGCAGCATCGCCAGCGCGGAGTCGATCATGGCGCGATGCCGAGGGGCGAGCGGCGGAATCTCGTCGAGCGGGAACCAGCTCGCTTCACCGCCAACCGGCGGCAGCGTTCCCGCGGCAACGAGCCCGAGATAGGCAATCGAGAACTCGGTTTCTCCGGGATGCCGCAGCTCGCCGCCGAGGGCCACCACCTGTCGCGTCCACGCCGCGCCCGCGCCTAACGCCGATCGCGCGATCCGAGCGGCCGCCACGTCGAGCGGCTCATCGGCACGCGCCGCATCCCACGGCAACTCCCAGCGCTCACGCGCGTTGGGATCGCCGGCGCGAACGAGGAGGACGGTGAGGCGGCGTCCATGTGGGGTGAAGAGAACAACGTCGACGGAGAGGAGCGCCCGTCGAATGACGGGACGAGCAGCGACGGCGGCGCGGCCGACGGGGGCGGTTGTTTGAGAGCGCTCGCGCATCGGGCGCGAATTAGTCACACTCGGTCACTAATGTCAAGACTCTCCCGAAAAATTGGTCGCTCCATGCGTCGAACAAAATCGCTCGTCGCGAAGCGCGACTATATACGCACTTCAAACTCACCCGTCAATCACACGACACACCGGTTATCGCCGCGTCTCTGACGCACGCGCACTCGATGAATCTACTCCGCGCATCAATCCCGCACCAATGGATGTACGTGGTGGAATACGAATCGGCAACCTGCCCGCGATCGCCGTCGACCCGAGCAAGGCACGCGCCGCCGCCCGCTGAGCGATACCGATACCACTCCACCCAACGAGATAAACGGGCGCCGACGGCACCTGCTGCAACAAGTATGGATTTCCGAGCGAAACCACAATCGGTCGCTTCCCGCGGTCCACGCGCCCCTTCACGAAGTTCGCGAACTCCTTGGGCGCCTCGGCCGTCGCCGCGTTCCACGCGTGCGACACGTATGAGCTGATGATCACCACGTTCGCGGCGTCCGCGAGCCGGGCGAGCCGCGCCCAGTCGGCGTCGGTCGCCGCATCAGCGTTGACGAGCTCCGACCGGACAGAGCCGAAGTGCCGCCGCAGCTCGGCGTCGAACGAAACGCCCGCGCCGAGGTCGGTCCGTCGCGAAAACGTGATCGATAGCACACGTCTCGCGCGCGGGAGCTTGTTGAGTGGAAGCTGCTGGTGGGCGTCGCGCACCAGCGTGATCGATCGCTCGGCGATCGACCGCGCCACGGCGACATGGTCGGAGTCGCCGACGATGAACCGCACACTGTCGATCGGCACGACGCGGCGACGATCGAGGCCGACGCGCCGCTTGGTCTCGAGCAGCCGGCGCACCGACGCGTCGATGCGCGCTTCGTCGTACCGGCCCGTGGATACCCCCTGGACGACCGCATCGATCGTCTGGCGAACATCCACAGGCTGGATGAGCACGTCGGCGCCTGCCTCGACGGCGCGGATCGCCGCCTCCACTGCACCATAACGATCGAGCACCCCGCGCATGTCCATGGCGTCGGAGATCACGACACCCTTGAAATCGAGGTCGCCTCGCAGCAGGTCACCGAGCACGCGACTGGAGAGCGTGCCCGGTACGCCGGTGGAGTCGAGCGCCGGCATTGCGCCGTGAAACGTCATGATCGCGCCAACACCCGCGTCGACGGACGCGCGAAACGGAACGAGCTCCACCGAGTCGAGGCGCGCACGCGAGACATTGACCACTGGCAGCGCGAGGTGCGAGTTCACCTCGGTATCGCCATGCCCCGGAAAGTGTTTCCCGGTCGCGATCATTCCGTGCTCCTGTAGCCCGCGGACGAAGGCGGCGCCCAGGCGTGCCGCGAGCGCCGGGTCCTCGCCGTACGACCTCGTGTTGATGACGGGGTTCGCGGGATTGTTGTTGACGTCGAGAATGGGAGCGTATGCGATGTGCACGCCGATCGCCCGCCCTTCGAGCGCGGTCACGCGACCCTGCTGGTACGCGAGCGCGCTGTCCCCGGTGGCGCCGAGCGCCATCTGCGGCGGAAACACCACCGCTCCGCCCAGATCGATCGCGTTGGGTAGAAACCAGCCCCCGCGTGCGCGGTAGCCCGCGCCGAACTCGAAGTCCGCGCCGAGGAGCAGCGGGACGCGACTCGCGCGCTGCATGGCGTTGAGCTTCGCCGCGATCTCGACCGGCGATCCGACCGAGATCGTGAACCCGCCGACTCGCTCCTCCTCGATCAGCTTGCGAAGCTGCTCCCACTGCGGAGAGTCGGCGGGCGAGTAATCGCCCAACACCGTCGGCCACACCATCTGCGCGGCCTTCTCACGCAGCGAGAGCGAGGCGAGCACAGAATCCACCCAATTGGCGGGCGCCGCGGTCGCGACGGCAACACGTCCCGAGTCGGTTTCGACGGGAGGAGGGGCGGCCGCAGGCGTCGGACCGCTGCGCGCACAGGCGGCAAACAGAAGTGCAGCGAGTCCGGTGTGGAGGCGGGCGTGCGGCGCCCTGGTGACTCGTATCGGCAATTGCATTCGGTTGGGAGGGCTGACGCAATGTAAGGCGGCGCACTGGACGCCACCATGATCAGGGAAGTGCAGGTGTTGATGCGGGAGCGGGGGGCAGCGTTTCGAGTCTGCGACGCATTTGGGCGAACTGCGGGAGGTCTCGAGCGCCTCGCTCCACGAGCGTCGCGGGAAGCTGTTCGATCATCGCCTCGGCGTCGGCGATTCGCTCCTCCGTCAACGGGTGCGTGGAAAACCACGCCAGCAGCTCGCTCGGCGCGCGACGCTCTTCCTCGAGGAGACGCTCGAAGAACCGCGGCATGCCCCGCGGGTCGAGGCCGGCACGCGCGAGGTACATCACCGCGACACGGTCGGCTTCGCGCTCCGCCTCACGACTATGCTTCGCCATCCAGGCGCTCCCGGCCACGTGCAGGGCAACCTGCTCCGCGGCGCCGGGAGCACGACCGAGCAAGACGTAAACAAGGCTGACGACGGTGTTCGTGTTCTGCGCCTTGGCCATCTGCTCCAGGCCGTGCCGCTCGACCACGTGACCGATCTCATGCGCGATGACGCCTCCGAGCTCCGACGCGCTCTCGGCACGCTCGAGGATGCCACGGTTGATGAAGACGAACCCGCCGGGAATGGCGAAGGCGTTGGCCATCTCGGAGTCCACGATCTTGAACTCGTATGCGCGCCCGGTGGTGTCGGCGCGACTGACGATCAGCTTTCCGAGCTCACGGACGAACCGGGCGACGGGCTCGTCTTCGAGGACGGGCATCGCGGTCGTCGCCTGCTGCGCGACGGCGAGCCCCATCTCTCGCTCCTCTTCGATCGTGATCGATGAGGAGTCGATGCACGCTGCCGTGCCCGCCAGGGCGAACACGGCGAGACGCACGCGGCGAACGCGGCATTGGCCGCGCATCACCAGTTGATCGTACCCTGCTTGGTGGTGTCGACCTGCTCGCTCGGACCCGCGCCGAAGAGAAAGGCTTCCATGTTCTTGGTGAGGAACTGGCGCGCCTGCGGATCCATCAGGTTCAGTCCGTAGTGGTTGATGAGCATCATCTGTTGGCGGTTCCACTCGGCCCAGCAGCCGGTGCAGATCTCGGTCTGTACGCGCTCGCCGATCTTGCCGGGAAACGGCGAACGCTCGAATCCCTCGCGCGTCTTGCCGCAGCGAGAGCAAGTGATGTCGGCCATTGTTCTGTCTCCAGAAGGATCGCGCAGGATAGCTAAAGAGCGAGGGGCCAGGGAGGGGCCGGGGCGTCGCTTCGCGCTGATACCTCCGTCACCCTCCCCTTGGCCCCTCTCTTCTCACCGCTGCTCCCCTATCTCGCGTATTTGACCTTCGCGAGCCCAAAGACCTGAAGGAGCCGAATGTAGACCCAGCCGATGTCGAGCTCGTACCACTTGGCGCCGAACTTCGCCGAGTGCGGATCGGCGTGGTGGTTGTTGTGCAGCTCTTCCCCGCCGAGCCAGATCGCGATCGGCGAGATGTTCCGGCTCTCGTCCTTCACGTCGAAGTTGCGGTAGCCGAGCGCGTGTCCGACACCGTTCACGATGCCAGCGGCCCAGAATGGAATCCACAGCATCTGAACGCCCCACACCAGCGCGCCGACGAAGAATCCGAAGAGGTAGACGTCCACGGCGAGCATCACGACGATGCCGAGCCAGTTCAGGGGGGTCAGCAGCCGACGCTCGAGCCAGTCGTTCGGCGTTCCCCGGCCGTACTTCTCGAGGAGCCCGGGTTGGCGAATCGCCTTGCGATAGTAGAACGCGCCCCTGAGCACGACGTTTCGCAAGCCCTCGAGGAGCGGCGAATGCGGATCACCCTCGCGATCGGCGAAGGCGTGGTGCTTCCGATGGCACGCGACCCATTCCTTTGTGACGATGCCGGTGGAGAGCCAGAGCCAGAGACGCATCGGCACGGCCACGAGGCTGTGGAACTTCACGCCACGATGCGTCTGGTCGCGGTGGAGGAACAACGTCACGCAGACGTTCGTCAGGTGCCCCGCGATGATGATGAACACCACCGGAATCCACCATTGCGATGCCCAGCTGGCGAAACTCATCATGGATCCTCGTACTCCTTCGTGTGACGATCGCGAGTGTTGACGGAACGGCCCGGTCTCGAGACAGCGCGAGGCCCGGGCCGACAGTGTAAACTAAGCAGGCATCGTGCCCGAGGCTACCCTAGAGGAAAAGACGATCACATCCGGCTACGGTGACATGGGAGTCGGCGCCTCACGCCGCCCTTGCGCAGGTCGTTGCAGCGCGTAGCGTCAGCGTCATGAAGACGCGAGACGACGCCACCGCTACAGTCCCGCTCCTCGTCGGACGTGCGACCGCGAAGGGCACTGCGCGCCATGCGACCCGGTACGCGAGCCGCCGCGGCGAGGCGTTTCACCACCCGCTCGACCATGCGCTCCGCGTCTCGGCGCTCGGGCTCGGCACGTACCTCGGCGAATGTGACGACGCGGACGATGCGCGCTACGAGGGCGTCGCCCGCGCGGCTCTCGAGCGCGGGATCAACGTGCTCGACAGCGCGATCAACTACCGGTGCCAGCGCTCGGAGCGTGTCGTGGGACGGGCGGTGCGCTCCGCCATCGCGGATGGACGCATCGCGCGGGATGAAGTCGTCGTCTGCACCAAGGGCGGTTACATCCCGCTCGACGGTCACGCGCCCACGTCGCGCGAAGAGTATCACGAGTTTCTCCAGCGCGAGTACTACGCGACCGGAATCGCCGCGCCCGAGGACGTCGTCGCCGATGCCCACAGCGTGGCGCCATCCTTCCTGGCCGACCAGCTCCGCCGCAGCCGCGAGAACCTCGGGCTGGAAACGATCGACGTCTACTACGTGCACAACCCGGAGCAGCAGCTCGACGTCGTCAAGCCGACACAGCTGCTCGATCGACTGCGCGAAGTCTTCGCGATGCTCGAAGGGCGATGTGATGCCGGGGACATCGCGCGGTACGGGTGCGCGACGTGGAATGGCTTCCGGGTGGCACGAGAAACGCGCGGTCATCTCGAGCTGGCCGACATCGTCGCCGCTGCCCGCGACGTCGGTGGTGAAGATCATCGGTTCCGCGTCGTGCAGCTGCCGTTGAACCTCGCGATGCCGGAAGCAGTGCGCTTGCCGACACAGCGCGTTCGCAACCGGGAAATGCCGTTTCTCCATGCCGCGGTCGAGCTCGGCATCTCCGTCGTCGCGAGCGCGACCCTGCTCCAGGCGCGTCTCGCCACTGGCCTTCCGCCACAGATGCGCGACGCGCTCCCGGGCTTCTCGACCGACGCACAGCGGGCGCTGTCTTTCGTGGCGGGGCTGCCCCTCGCGACTGCGCTCGTCGGCATGCGGAGTATCACGCACCTCGACGAGAATCTCGCCGCCTTCGCCGAGTGAGCGAGTCCGCGGGGCCCTCCCTCCCGTCCGAACGACCCCCGCATCACGCTCCGAACGGAACCTTTCGCAATCCGTGGGGGCTGCCCGAGTCGCGCTTCGGCGGCCTCCTCAAGTGGCGGTGGAATCGCATTCGACATCCGCTGCCGCGCGACAGCGGGGCGGCGTCGCTTCGCGTCATGGTGCACTCCATCCGTACACCGCGTGCGAGCCCGAACGAGATCGCCGTCACGTGGGTGGGGCATTCGACGCTACTCGTGCAGCTCGGAAGCACGAACGTTCTCACCGATCCGGTCTGGAGCGACCGGGCGTCGCCATGGCGGTCCATTGGACCGCGTCGGGTCGTTCCGCCGGCAGTGCCGCTGGAGTCGCTTCCACCGATCGACATCGTGCTGCTCTCGCACAACCATTACGATCATCTCGACGCGCATACGCTTCGCATCCTGGCCCGCACCCACCCGGAGGCACGGTGGGTGGTGCCCCTACGGCTTGCGAAGCTCGTACGGTCGCTCGATGCCCGCGACGTGTCGGAGCTCGACTGGTGGACCGAGCTGCGCCTGAGCGAAGCGACGGTTGCGTGCACGCCCGCGCGGCACTTCAGCGCGCGCACGCCGCTCGATCGCGACCGAACGCTCTGGTGCAGCTACGCGGTGAGCGCGCCTGCGGGCCGTTTCTTCTACGCGGGAGATACCGGCCTTCACCCGGAATTCGCGCGAATCGGAGAGCGCTACGGACCGTTCGACCTGTGTGCACTGCCGGTTGGCGCGTACGAGCCGAGATGGTTCATGCGCCCCGCGCACCTCGATCCGGATGAGGCGGTGTCCGCGTTTCAGGCATTGCACGGTCACCACGCGGTGCCGTCGCACGCGGCGCTCGTGGGAGTTCACTGGGGGACGTTCCGTCTCACCGACGAGCCGATTCTCGAACCGCCGCAACGGGCGAGGCAGGCTTGGCATCGCGCAGGAATGACACCCGAGAACCTCTGGGTACTCGGCCACGGGGAAACGAGGGTGTTGCGAACGTGAATGCGGAATGCGGAGCACTGCCTGCACCGGCGGCCGCATTCCGCTTTCCGCATTCCCTTTCGGGAGCGTCGCCTTGGCACCATGTTCACTGTCATGGAGCACGGTCTCACGGTGTACCGGCACGATTCGCCGGGCGGACGCATCGTGATCATCACCGTCGATGAGCGCGATCCGACGGAAGTCGTCGCTCGACTTCAGGTGGAGCGCCGCACGGACCCGACGCGCCAGCGCGATGGCGAGGCTCCTCTCATTGCCGAAGCACGCGGTCCCTCTCGCGAAGCAGTGCTCGCCGAGCTCCGTACGCTCGCCGGCGACGACGCCGAGTTGGGCCGTCGGCTCGCTCAATGGGCAGCGATGCAGCGACGACCGCGCAATACCGACACTCCGTGACAGTCCACGCGCATGACGGTGCACACCGTGATGTGAGTCCGCTTGATGCTCCCATGAGCGCGGCGCTCGGGTGCGGCGCGCGCGCGATTCTTGCCGGGACGTGCGAGCACCCAACTCTCACTTGGAGAGCAATGCCATGGCGACGAAGAAGCGGTCGTCTCGCGGTAAATCGCGGTCGGGTGGTCGGCGCGGTGGTCGGAAATCGGCAGGTCGGAAATCCTCCGGACGCAAGTCAGCCGGCCGGAAATCCACGCGTCGGAAATCGGGCGGACGGAAATCGTCGGCGCGCAAGGCGTCACGTCGGAAGTCATCGGCGCGCCGCTCGTCCGGACGCAAGTCGTCGGGCCGGAAGCGTTCCGGTGGTCGCAAGCGGGCGCGGAAGCAGTCGCCCGTCGCTCGCGCCAAGCGCGTGGCGACGACGGTCGTGAAGCAGGCAGGCGACGCTGTGCAGCGCGTCCCGGAAGTGTTCGGCAACCTGGTCGATCGGGTGACTTGATCGGCGCACGATGGTCATGCACGATGACGGGGCGGCGACAGCCGCCCCGTTCTGCATCCACCACTCGTGAGGATCGTATGCCCACCCGTCGTGATTTCGCGATCACCATTGGCGCCGCGACCCTCGGCGCATGCGTTCCAGCACCCGCGGTTCCACCGGCCCCGCCCGCGGCGACGGTGACGCCAACCGAACCTCCGACCGACGCGAATGCCGCTCTGACCGACGCCATGACGCAGCTCGTCAGGCAGCGGTACGGCGCGCATCTCACCGACGAGCAGATTGCCCTCGTGCGCGATGACATCCGGAGTGGGTTGCGCGCCTCCGACCGGCTCCGTGCGGTACTGCTGCCGAACGGCACCGAGCCCGACGTCGTGTTCGCCGTGCATCGCGGAGCGGACCGATGAGTGTCCCCGTCGATGTGCTCTTCGGCACCGTCCGCGAGCTGAGCGAAGCCATTCGCGCACGACGGCTGTCTCCGATCGAGCTCGCCGAGGCGTATCTCGAACGTCTCGAGCGGCTCGGTCCGCGGCTCGGCGCCGTCGTCACGATCACCCGCGAGCGCGCCTTGCGCGAGGCGCGCGCTGCCGAGCGGGAGATCGCCGCGGGGCAGTGGCGTGGCCCGCTTCACGGCGTGCCGTACGGCGTGAAGGATCTGCTCGCCACCACCGGCGATCCCACCACGTGGGGCGCAGAGCCGTATCGCGAGCAACGGTTCGATTTCGATGCGACCGTCGTCGACCGTCTCACCAGGGCAGGCGCCGTTCTCGTCGCGAAGCTCGCCATGATCGAGCTCGCGGGAGGATTCGGCTACCGCCAGGCGAACGCATCCTTCACCGGACCGGCGCGGACGCCGTGGAATTTGAGTTACTGGGCAGGCGGCTCTTCCTCGGGGCCGGGCGCTGCCGTGAGCGCTGCGCTCGTCCCATTCGCCATTGGCAGCGAGACATGGGGCTCGATCATCACGCCCGCCGCGTTCAGCGGCGTTACCGGGCTGCGTCCGACGTATGGTCGCGTGAGTCGGTACGGCGCGATGGCGCTGTCATGGTCCATGGACAAGCTCGGCCCCATGTGCCGGAGCGCCGATGACTGCGGGCTCGTGCTGGCAGCGATCGCGGGCGTCGACGAGCGCGATCCATCCGCGAGCACGCGCGACTATGCGTATGCACCGGAGGCAGCGCGTCGCCGACGCTTTCGCATTGGCGTGCTGAAGAACGCGACCGCGGGCGTGCAGAAGGAAGTTGCAGAGAATTTCGAGGCGTCGCTGCGCGTAATCAGTGATTTCGCCGAGCTGGTTCCTGATGTCGAGCTCCCCGACCATCCCTACGGAACGGCGGCGTCGACGATCATTGACGCCGAGGGTGCCAGCGCGTTCGAAGATCTCCTCGAGACGGGACGCGCGAAGCTGCTCAGCGCGCCGGAAGATCGTCACGGCGGCTACTCAGGGACGACGGTGTTGGCGAAGGATTACCTCAAGGCGCTTCGCCTGCGCGGCGTGATGGCTCGCGCCCTCGACGACGTCTTCGCGCGCTACGACGCGGTCGTGTCACCCACGCGCGGCACTGTCGCATTCCCGATCGGGAAGCCGTTCAACCAAGGGTGGCCGAACGTCGCCGTCCCAGCGGGAGCTCGAATGCAGCCGCTTGGCGCCGCCGCGAACATCGCCGGTCTTCCCGGCGTCGCGTTACCCAACGGCTTCGGGCTCGAGGGACTGCCGACATCGATCAGCTTCACCGGTCGCGTCTTCGAGGAGAACCTGCTCATCGCGGCGGCGTCGGAGTTTCAGACTCGTACCGACTGGCACCGTCGTCGTCCGCCCACCGCCTGAGCCAGGCCCCGACCGCCTCGATCACGCCGTCGCGACCATAGTCGACGGTGATGACGTGTCCGGCGCCATCGATCCAGAGAAGCTCCTTGTCCCTGGATCCCAGCGCGGCGAACGCGCGGTCCGCAACGGCCGCGGCGAGGCGGTTGTCCTCACGGGACTGGGCGAGCAGCGTGGGAATGCGAATGCGAGGGAGCGCCATACGTGCGCGCTCCGCGACCGTCGCGAGCTCGCGCGCGAGCGTCGGCGTCATCGCGCGATAGCCGAGGCTCCGCGCACGCTCCGCGGGATCGAGAATCGAGCGCTCGGTGTTCCCGCGCAGAACCGGCGTGAGCGCGTGAATCACCTGGTAGTGCCTGACGAGCCGCCGCAGTCGCGGCGGCAGCTCGACGTACGGCGCGAGTAGCGCGAGGCTGACCACCCGCTCGCGCTCGGCGGCAAGGATCGCGGCAATGGCGCCGCCCATCGACAGCCCGACGAGGGCCACGCGGTCGTATCGCGCCAGGAGGTAGTCGAGCGCTTCCCGCGCCGCGCCGATCCATTGGGTTGCGCGCGATGATGCGAAGCTGCGCAGCGAACGGCCGTGTCCCGGCAGGAGAGGAGCATGAACATCCCACCCACGGGCGTGCAGCTCGTCGGCGAGGTAGGTCAATGTCTGCGGCGTGTCGCCGAATCCGTGAAGCAGCAGCACTGCCTCGCGCGACCCCACCCGCTCACGAACGATCGGCTCAGCGCCCTCGATGATTCCGCTGGGCCCCACAGGCAACCGGGACGCGACGCTTCGCGCCACCCACCATCCGTGAGCGCTCCGCACCGCCGCGACCGCGGCGATGAGCACGAGCGAGATGAGAAGAGCGGTCACGTAGGGAGCGGTCTCAACGTCGCGAGCGTCATGGGCGGAATAGTAACGCGCCGCTGCGGGTGTCCGCAGCGGCGCGCGTAAAGGTTGGTCCCTCGAGTCGTGCTATCCGACCGAGCGACGCAGCGACCCGCGATCGTCGTGGACCTCGAGGCCGCTCAAGGCTCCGCGCCCCGAGTGCTCGAACCGGTGGGCCAGACCTTCCAGGTCCGTGATGATGAGACCATTCCCTTCCCGCTGCACGAGGCCGTCAGCCGTGAGACGGCCGAGCACGAGCGAGATGGACTCGCGCGTCGCGCCGACTAACTCTCCGAGCAGTCTCCTCGGCAAGACGGCCGACACGGCGGCGCCGTCGTTCTGCGTGCGGCTCTGAGCGAGGCGTAGCAAAGCGGCGATGAGTCGCTGCTCCACCGTCAACGTGGCGTGCTCTCCGAATCGCTCCAGTAGCTCCGAGCGCTCCGCCATGATCTGCCGCATGAGCGCCAGCGCGGCAGTCGGCTGCTCGCGCATGAGTGCGCTGACGCGGGACGTCGTAAGGTGCAGCGTCTCGCTCTCCTCTTCGCCGCGTGCATCGCTCACGTAGCGGCCGTTGTGTACGAGGCCTTCGCCCCCGAACGTCTCGCCGACAGTTGCGATCCATGGCACGAAGCTGCGTCCGGCGCCCAGCCGGTTGCGCAGAACGATCTGTCCGCGTAGGACGATGAAAATTCCGTCGGCCGGGGTTCCACGCTCGTATACCGCGAATCCACTCGGCCAGGTCGCGCGGGCGCCAAAAGCGGCGAGCGCGTCTCGGTCGTCGCGCGAGAGTCGCGCGATCCTCGTTACGGCTACTGCTGTCACGTCTCGACCTGCAGGCGACTGCGCTTGAGGTGAATCACGCTGCGGGGCAGAGAGCGCCGCGCCCCCAGGGTGCACTTCCGCAATGAACGGGCCGCGCTGGACAGAACGCCCGATATTCGCTTCTATTGGGGTGTCTCCCCCCGGGACACGCAAACGCCCACGATGTCGCCCGCTTCGAATCCGTCGGGCGCGCCGCTGCCATCGGTCGCCATGCTCGGTGCCGATGCGTTACTCGCGGCGCGACCGGCCACACCCGTGCAACTTGCGCACGCGTGCCAGGCTGCTGGCTACGCGGCCGCGTACCCCGTGACGTGGGGCGATGAGCTCCTCGCCGCGGCGTGCGCGCGGCGCGTGGCGACGCGCGGTGATGATCCGGCCATCTTCTGCGCGTGTCCACACGTGAGTGATGCACTCCTCGAGGTCGGACCCGACCTCGCGCGCTTCCTCGTGCCGCTCGTTCCACCACCGGTCGCCTGCGCGCGCTATCTGCGCGCGCTCTACGGATATGGTCGCGTGCGGATCACGTACATCGGAGCGTGCCCTGGGGCGCACGATCCGGCGATCGATGCACATCTCTCGCCGATCCAGTTCCTCGGCGTACTCGCGCAGCTGGGCGTCGTCCTGCACGAGCAGCCGGATGTGTTCGACTCCGTCCTGCCTCCCGATCGTCGACGATACCGATCCGTACCAGGTGGTGCGCCGACATCCGAGATGCTGCGACTCGGCGGAAGCGCACGCACGCTTCACGAGATCATCGAGGCGGACTGGAAGACGGAGCTCGCGCAGCGCCTGCTCTCGCGCGAGCGCGCGCTCTTCGATGTGGCTCCTGCTCTGGGATGTCATTGCTCGGGTGCGCGGCCGGGTGTGATACCAACCGAAGCGCGCGCAGCCGTCGTCGCGCTCGAGCCGCCACGGGCACCGAGCGACGTCATCGACCTCAACGTCGCCGTAGACGTCGATCGCGGTCTTCCGGTCGTAACGCCACGGCCGCAGAGCGCCACGGTCGAGATCGCGATTCCGTCGGCGCCGCCTGACGAGGGCGGAGGCTTGAACGGACGGCCAGTCGAGCCGGCGCCAGTCAGCGAGCCGGTTCTTGCGGCTCCGTCGCCGGTGGCAGAACCCGCACCGGTCGTCGAAGAGCCCGAGCCCATACCGGTCGATGCAGCACGTCGTCGCACCGCGGCGCCTGTCGTCGCGCATGCTGCGCAGGCCGTCCCGGTGACGCGTACGGAGAGCGGGCAAGTGTTGCCACGCGCGTATGCCGCGCGCCGTCGTGCTCCGTCGAACGGCGCAACCGCTGTCTCGCCGGAGACGCTTGCGTCACCCGCGGTGATCGTGACCGAGCCGGAATCCGTCGTGACTGAACCGGAGCGCATCGTCGCCGAGGCGGAGGTGACCATAGCCCTGACTGAACCGGCAACTGAGACACCGCCGGTCCCTGCGGCTGCCGAGGCTCCCGCAACCGAATCGGCCCCGCTGGAGACTCCCCCGCCACCGCGCCAGACGCCACGCTCCGTCGTCGTTCCCATTCCTGCGCAGGAGTTGCGGCCAGTGCCGCCTCCGCCCGCCGGCGATCACGGGCGTGCGGCCGTTGTCACCGCTGTGGCGACGGTCGCAGTTGCCATCGCCGCGTACGTCGCCTCACGCGGGAACGATGGACGCATCAGCGAGGAGTCGTCAGGCGTCGCTGCGCCGCCGAGTAGCGTGATCGACAGCCTGCCGCTCGTTTTCCCTCTGGCGGACTCCGTGACCGGGAATGGCTCGAGCGCGTCGGACACGACGTCTGTGGAGCGCTCGGCGAGTTCACCGGACTCGGCGGCGCAAAGCAGCATCACGCCTGCGCAGACTGATTCCGTCTTGTCACCGGCACGTGTGGAGACGAAGCGACCGCGCCGCCGCGCAATACGCCCGAGGCGCCGTCCGACAGAGTCGAGCACCACCAGCAGTGCCGCCGCTGTTGCTGACTCGCTCGCACGCGAGTGGGAAGCGATACGGCGCGAGCTTGAGGAACGACGCGCGCGACTGGACACGATCGCTCGCTCGCTCCGTCCCGATCCCGATCGCCCGCAGCTCTGACTCCGCGCGAACGACGGCTCGCCTGGGTCGCGGTGTGCGGCCTCTGGGGCACGACGTACTTGGCCATCCGCATCGGTGTTGCGACGTGGGAGCCGTTTCTCTTTGGAGGGCCGGAGTAATCTCGATCCGCTACTGGCAGCGAGACTCCAGATGCTCGCGAGCGGCATCGCGATGATTCTCCCCTAACGCTGCGGCTTCGGCGTTCGCGTCGAGTCGCCCTTCATCACGGAGTCCGGCGCCTGCTCGACCGGGCGAATGGGCTCGATCGGCGGGCGCACCGGTCTGCGCTCCGGCAGCTTGAGGCCGCGCCAGCGCCCGGCCTGGCTGTCGGGTAACACCTGGGGGAGTGTCGGCCGAACCGGACGAATCGTATCGCCAGGTGACGGTGCGGTGTCGCGGGAAGACGGAGATACGGGCGAGCGCGCCGGTGTCTCGGTGGTGCCGCTTCGCTCCGCCACCGAATCGCCTGCGGCTGCAACGCTGTCGCGTGCCGTCGTATCGCCGCGCGCGCTGTCGCCGACGCTCGTGTCCGAGCCGTCGGAATTCTCCTTCGTCGCGCACGCCGCCAGCCCGATGAGAGCGAGCGCCATTGCTGCCAGCAGCAGAACCGTCACTCGCATGTGATCCTCCTGATCCCGCTCATCGTACCCGCGGGGCGGGACTCCGTTCGCTAGCGGGATTCCAGCGCGGAGGCTGCCTCAGTCAGCGCGCGGGTTGCCAGCGCGAAGCGGGCCGCAAGGTCCGCCACCTCGCGTCCCGTCAGCGAGCGATCTCCGCTCCGAATCGCCTCGTTCACCGACGGCAGCGCCATCGTGGCGTATCCGTTGTTCTCATCCGCGGCGTAGATCAGCGCCCGATACCATGGCCGCGTGCGCAGACCCTCGGGCCGACTGAGCGCACGCTCGACGCGAAGCAGCGCCGCGTTCGTGCGCTCGAGCGCTCGCTTCGATGGGGTGCCTCGACCAAGCTCGGCATCGCGCACCCGCGCAAAGTTCGCCGCGGCACGCTCCATTCCGTCGATCGCACGTGCGAGTGTGTCCAGCGAAACGGTCCAACCGAGTGCGCGCACCGCGTGATCCACACCGGCGAGGTGACGTCGCATCGTCCGCGCGAACTCGACGTAGTCGTAGGGCAAAACGTCGGCATTCGCGAGACGGAGCGCGAGTGCAGCGCCGACACGCGCCGCGGCCGCGTGCGCCCGGAAGCCGGGATCGCCGAATCGCGACATCCACCGGTACGTGTCGTACGCCGAGTGGTATACGCCACCGGGTCCACCAAACCCCCAATCGAGGTGGGGAATGCCCAGGTGATTGTAGAATCCGGCGAAGTCGGAGCCGCCGCCCGGATCGCCCATGGGTGGCTCGGCGCTGTCGGAGACGGCGGTTCTCTCGCGCCACGCGTCGTAGATCGTCCCCTCGCCTGACGGATCCGGGATCCGCCTCACCACGTCTCGCAGCAGGGACCGCAACGATGGTGAGCCGCCACTCCCGAAGTCCGGTCCCTGCGCGGCGACATCCTGATTGAGGTAGGCGACGGCGCCTCTCGTAAGGCGGGCCGAGTCCTGTTCGACATACTCACTCGAGCCGATGAGCCCCCATTCCTCGGCGTCCCATGTCGCGAACACGATGGTACGCTTTGGTCGCCGTCCGGCACGCGCCTCCTCGCTCACGGCGCGCGCCGCCTCGAGAATGCTCACCGTTCCGCTGATGTCGTCCACGGCGCCCGGTCCCCACGAATCGCGATGCGCGCCGAGGATGACGATCTCGTTGGGGTACGTGGATCCGCGGATGGTGCCGAACGTATTCCAGATCTGCTTGATTGCACTGGTCGCCGTGTCGAGCGCGACGACGACGCGCGCCCGGGCAGGGCCCGGGCCGATGTGGTAGCGGAACGGAAGTCCGCCCTGCCACGCCTGCGGAATCGCCGTCCCTTCGATCTCGCGCAACAGCTCGGCAGCGTTCCGCCAGGACAGCGGTACGACCGGGATGCGCGGCACGTCGAGGGAGTCGACGGGCAGCCGGCGAGCTCCAGTCACGCTCGCCCATCCAGGTGTCGATGGATCGCCCGCGCCGTTCATCACGCTGCCCCGCTGCACGCCCGTCGCGGGCCGCATCGGCCCGTCCGGATAGACGTCGCCGCGCACGAACCCATCCTCGGCGGGATCGCTATACAGGAGCAGTGCGGCTGCGCCATGCCGCTCGGCCTCTCGGGCCTTGATGCCGCGGAACGAGCGGCCATAGCGTGCGACGGCGATCTTCCCGCGCACGGAAACACCTAACGAATCGAGCGTGGCGTAGTCTTCGATGAGGCCGAAGTTCACGTACACGAGCTCGCCCGAAACGTCGCCCGCACCGGAGTAGCCGTTGGCCATAACGATCTGGCCGGACTCCGCCGTGACCGGATCCTCGGCGATCGGGCCCTCGGCGAGCACGAGCTCGAGCGTGTCCGGAGCAACGCGCCAGACGCGGACCTCCGTGCTGTGCGGCAGCCACACGTGATATTCACGGATCTCGGTCTCGAGCCCGTACTCACGCATGCGGTCGATCACGTAGTCGCGCGTGATCGCCTGTGCGGGGGTTCCGGCGATGTGGCTTCGCGCGCTCAGCGCGAGCGAGTGCGCGCTCGCGCGGCTCGTGTCGGGACGTCGTGCGACACTCTCCTCGAGCGTCCGCTGTGCGGCAGCACCGCGCGTCGTGTAGCCGGCCGTCCTCTGTGCACCGAGCGATGGGACCGCCAATACCGCGCACCACGCCGCCACCAAGAGCGCGACGGCGTTACCCCCGAAGTGGCGGCGGTCAGTCCTCCCCACGCTCGCGACGATCCGGAATGCCGCGCCGGCGATCGGAAATCTCGCGACGCTCGAGACCGCGTCCGCGCAGCGAGTCGAGCTCGGGCGCGTAATAGCCGCGGAGCGTGTAGCCGACGGCGTCGTCGACGAGACTGTCGAGACGCTCCATGGCGCGATCGGCCTCCGCCGCGGAAACGCCGTGCGAATCGAGCACACGCCGGCACGCTCGCTTGAGGTGCGCCCACTCCTCCGCCACTGCCGTCAGCGGAACGCCGTCGATCCGCCGGAAATGACCATGCGCGTCCGCGATGAGCTCCCGCAGCGAATCATCGACGTGCGTCACGCCGGCCCGCGACAGGCGCAGCATCTTCGGCACGATCTCCGGAAAAGCGTCCACGAGACGCGATGCCGGCAGATGCGCCCACGGCTCCGTTACGACGAGCTCTCGCCATTCGGCGATCACTCTGTCAATCGCTCCGAGGAGCGTCTCGTAGGCAGACGCGGCGCCGCTCACCGATGGCGAGGGCAGATCACGAGACGCGTCGAGATCGCGCTCGTCATCGAAGAGAGGCACTGGTACTCCGTGAGCGACGTGCGAGAGACGTGAGGTGGCCACTGCGTCGCGGCCGTGCGCGCAGACGATAACCTTCGGCACTGAGCGCGACAAGCGGCGACGGTTGCCCTCAGTGCGCCACATGCTCTTCGATGGCGCGATCGATTGCCGCCAGCAACCGCCGATCATAGTCGGGGCCAGTCGGGACTCCCCGCGCGAGCAGCGTGTATTGTGTCACCATCTCATCCTCGATGAACGCCCTCGGATCGCGGACGCCGAGCTGCTCGAGCGCGAGCTGCGCCAACTCGCGGAGTCGTGCGCGCGTGGCCGGCGCGAGCCCACGCAGCGCTTCAGGATCCGACGGTTGAATGCGTCGCTCGCGAGAGCGCCGTGGTGCGCCGGTGAGCGCGCGGATCGGCGCGACGGTAACGACGAAGGACCCCGGCGTATGCTCGTGCCAGGCGGCCACGACGCCGCGACGTCGCAGCGAGGCCAGCAACCGCACGATGGCCTCGCGAACCACGGACTCGCCGTCCCAGCTGTTGACGCCGCGGCCGGTGATCACCAGCAGCTCGTCCGACTGCGCGACCTGCCGCTCTCGCAGCCATGCCTCGCACCGCGCTTCCGCCTCCTTCGGGCGCGGAAGCGATGCACGGAGATTCAAGGTGCGCTCCCGGCCGAATCGTGTCTCGTCCAGCGCACGATGCAGCGCGACCATTCCGTCGCGACGCGGCTCGCCGTTACGACGCCGGCGCACGGGTGTCGCTCTTCAACGGAGCGCGTCCCACAGGACGCGTCCGTCGAGCGTCTCCAGCGGCACGGTCCCCGTCGCCCACGCCAGCGTCGGCGCGAGGTCGACGACGCGCGCATACCTCGTTCGCCGCCCCGGCGCGAACGGCGGGCCGTAGAGAATCACCGGCACGTGCGCGTCGTAATCGTGCGGCGTCCCATGCTGTGCGTAGCGAGGTGTCGTCCACCACACGCTGTTGGGACGGAGCGTGACGACAAGCTCGACTTGCAGCTCGGCCGGAATGCTGTGCAGCCACCGGCGGGCGAAGACGTCGCTCGTCGTGTCGCGCATCGCCAGATCGCTCGGGCGATTCACGCGCAGCACTCCCGGCAGAGCGGCGAGTCTTCGCGCGAGCGCGCGCAACAGCGAGTCGGAGTTCACGCGCGCCCGCGTCATCGCTCTGCGGTCCAGCATCACTATCCCGCCGTCAAAGCGGAGTGCGGTGCTGTCGCCTCCGCGCGCCGCAATCTGCGACCGCACCGTGCTCAGTACCGGCCCCACGTCGACGTGAAATGCGTTCGCTCCCGACCGCTGCCCATACAGCTCCGGGAATGAGGCGACCCCGTGATCCGCGGTCAACGCCACGATCACCTTCGTCGAATCACGAAGCGCGAACAGCGAATCGATGAATCCGCCAACCGCGCGATCGAGACGAATGATCTGATCGTGGACCTCCCGCGAATCGGGACCGTACTTGTGGCCGATGTAGTCCGTCGCGGAAAGCGAGATCGCGAGGATGTCGGTCTGTGGTCCGGCGCCGAGATTGAGCGAGCGCACGCCTTCGAGCGCGAAGGAGAGTGTCAGCTCGTCGTAGAACGGAGTGGCCGGCAGTCCCCACGCGGAGTCGCTTGCGGCAACGTGCGGAAACCGGAAGTCGCGCCCACTCGCTTCCTGCGGAACGCTATCGGGTTCGGCGTATGACGAGTCAGGCAGGAGCGGTGTCCACGGTCGCGCGGCCATCGTCTCGGGAAGCCGGCGCTCGTTGAACCGCCGCACCCAGTCCGGAAGTGTGTCGGCGTAGTAGGTGCTCGTCGTGAAAAGACCCGGCGACGCGAACCAGAATACCTGCTGCGCGTCCCGTCCAATGGGCAGAATCGCTCCGCGGTCCTTTCCTGAGACCGACAGCGCGCGTGTTCGCGGATTCTTGGATCGCAGCCAGTCGGTGAGCGTCGTCCCGCGAAACCGAAACGGCGACGCACCCGGACCCGACGAGCTGATCAGCGGCTGCTGTGGATCGTACACGCCGTGCGCGTTGTCGAAGATTCCCGTTCGTCGCGGATAGCGACCCGACATCGTCACCGCGTGTCCGGGGGCAGTCTCGGTGATGGCGTGATCGTGAAACGCATTCGTGTAGAAGGCGCCGCCGCGTGAAAGACGGCCGAGCCCTCCGGTGAGCTGCGCTCGCCATCGATCGAAATAATCGGCGCGCAGCTGATCGACGGTGAAGAACACGACGAGTGTTGGAACGCGCGCGGGGTCGGGGAGCGGCCGGGGTGCGCCTTGCGCCGGACGACGCTGCGCAGACAGCGGCGCCGCGGCGATGAGCAGGGCGACGCAAGAAAGAAGCGATCGCATCATGCGACGAAGTTAGCGCACGCCTCAGCGCACGTCACGTTTGGTGCGAAATCTCTCTTGCCCGCACTCACGTGCGGCGCGGCGATTGCACCGGGCCCTACCGTGCCATCACCTGGAGATGCAATGGCCGCGAGGAAGAAATCGGGAGGTCGCCGCAAATATGGTCCTGCGGCGAGCACGCGGGTGAAAAGCGCCATGCGCCGCCGCAAGAAGGGAACGCTGCGCAGCGGCCGTGGCGGCACAGGCGGTCGCGTGAAGAGCCGCAAGCAGGCGATCGCGATCGGCCTGTCCGAGGCGCGCGAGAAGGGCGCCAAGGTGCCACGGCGCCGCAGCGGTGGACGCAAGCGCTCGTCCGGCGGACGCAAGCGCTCATCGCGCGGCCGCAAGAAGTCCCGTTAGGCTCGGCCGGCTGCCGCGCTCACCGGCGCGGCAGCAGCTCCGCGCGCCCGTACAGCGCGCCGCCCTTCATGACGAGCCGAAGACGTCGCGCAGTCGCGATGTCGGCCGCCGGATGTCCCTCGAGCACCACCAGATCGCCGAGCTTCCCGGCCTCGAGCGATCCGAGGTCGGTCGCGCGGCCGGCCGCGCGTGCGGCGACGATCGTGGCCGAGGCGAACACATCCGCCGCCGGTATGCCCGCGGACTGGAGCGCTTCCATCTCGCGATACACGCTCGGCCCGTGCGCCGTGCCCGGATTACCGGCGTCGGTGCCCATTGCGATCGCCACGCCAGCTTCGTGCATCCGCCGGACGTTCCGCGCCGTCGCCGCGAACACCGTGTCCGCCCGCCCGCTTCTCACCAGTCCCTGGAGGCCCTGAGCGCGCAGCGCCTCAGGGAGCGCGCGGTCGAGCTTGGCTCGCGTGACGCCATCGACGCAGTCGAGCGGATACCGTGCCCCAGGTGAGCGCGCGGCGAAGACATCGGCATAGCCTTCGTAGACCGTCAACGTCGGGATCACGATCGTGCCGCGCTCGCGCAGAAGTGCGATGAGCTCATCGTCGACTGCCTGAGGCGCGACCGAGTGGACGAGCACAGCGGCGCCGGCGCGGACAGCCTCCTTCGCACGCTCGAGCTGCGTCGCGTGCACGATCAGCGGCAGCCCGGCGCGACGGGCTTCCTCGCCCGCGAGCTGCAACCGGGCGCGCATCACGGGCCGGAGTGAATCCGTGAGCTGAAGGTACCACACCTTGATTGCGCGCGACCCAAAGTGCGCCATCTCGCGGACCGCGCGCCGGACCGCGCTGTCGCTCGACATGGGGACGAACTGGCGCATCGTTGGCGTGTTGAGCCAGTGATCGATGGTGGCCAGGAGCGGGCCGGCGGCGATCACTCGCGGCGCGTCGAGCGCGCGCTCGTTCATGTGCATCAACGGGATCGTCCACGGAAATCCGCCGACATCGAAGACCGAGGTGACACCCGAGCAGAGATACGCGCGATCGAACCGGGCGTGCTCGCGCCGGAGCGCCGAGGCGACCGAATCGTAGGGAAACTCGGCGCGGAGATCGATGGCGTCGGGGCGGCCGTCCACCCAGCCGGTCTGCGAGTAGTGAACGTGCGCATCGATGAACCCTGGCGCGATGAAGTCTCCGTCAGCACGTACAACCTCGGCGGTAGGCGGCGGAGCGCAGCTGGTCGATGGACCTGCACACACGATGCGACCACCGGCGACAACGACCGTCGCGTTTGAGACCGGCGCGGCACCAGGGTTCACGAGTGTTCCGCCGACGATCGCGATCGGCGGTGGTGCGGCGTTGGCCGGAAGCCCGAACGCGGTGCTGACCGCGATTCTCCACCCCTCGGGCGTGCGCACGAAAACCCGCTCGGAGATCCCTTCGCTCGTTACGCCACCTTGCGTCACGCGGTAGTGATACGTGCCGTACACGATGCCCGGAGCAACGGGAACGAGACGGAGATCGCGCGCGACGAGCGTGTCGGGCCACGTGGAATCACGTCGCGCCGACCATCCCTCGAACCCGAGCTCGAGCCCGCCCGGTCCCGTGCGCGCGAGACGATCGGATTCGAGATAGTAGGAGAGGTAGCGCGCACGATCCCGCTGATGGATCGCGCTGATGTTCCCCTCGAAGATGCGACGCGCCTCGACGGTGTCGTTCGAGGCGGTAGGCGACGCGGCGGGAACGTTCGCGCCTGGTGCGCAGGCGACCACGATCGGAAACGCGATCGCCGCGCGAAAGGTCTCGGTGCGCATGGGCGGAATTCTACTCCGCGAAGGGGGGATGAGGAACGAGGAGTGAAAAACTCACGTTCCTCACTCCTCGTTCTCACCTCCAGCGACGATTTACAACCCGATCGCGACGCCCACCCTGTAGGTGATCAGGCTCGTCTGGCTCTGGATCGGCTCGAAGAAGATGTCGCCCGTTCCATCCTCCTGAATGCTCCCTTCGCGCAGGTAGCGCGCCTCACCGTTGGCGTGGTACTGCGCGCCGATGTCGAGTGAGATGGGATTCCGATGCCGCCTGCGAAGCGGAATGTAGAGCCCGCCGCCCGCGGCCCACGCGAAGATCGCGTCATCGAAATTCGTCGAGCTCGCGAACGGCTCGAAGTCCGCGCTGCCTTCCACGGATGACCGCGTAAAGAAATACGAGAGCCCGACCGTTCCATTGAGGTACGGGCGCACCGTACCGGTCGGCAGCATCACCTGCGGCCCGATGCCCATCACGAAGATGTTGTTGCTGGTGCTGACGTCGACGCGGATGCGCCCGAGCGTCTCGCTGAGCGGTACGCGCTTCGTCTCGTGCCCATAGATCACGTACGCCATATCGACACGCAGGCCGATGGCGCCTTCGCGGTCGAACGCGTAGAGGAACGCGCCGCCGATTCCGCCGCCCCAGTCGATGTACTCATCGAACTCACCTAACGGCTGCGCGACGAGCAGGTGGATGCCCGCGAACGCGCGGCTGGGGCCGCGTTCCGGCTCACCGCGGCCGATGTACTGTGCAGAGAGCAGCGCGGGCGCGAGCAGGACGCCGATGAGCAGCACGCTCGACAACCCGCGCGAGATTGTACCAGACATGTTCATATGCTGACGACTCGAGGGTCCCAACCATACGTGCGACGCGACCGCGACGTTTCGACGGTGTTACAGTGACGGCGGTGGGGCGTTGTCCGGCGGATCGAGCGACTCCGGACGCCGATCGTCGTCTTCGAGCGACCGCATGCGCGGACGACCGTTCCCGACGATGCGCCGTGCGGACACCCACCGCCGCTCGAACCACTCGCCGCGTGGGGTCGAGAGCGACTCGGCACGCACGCCACCGCCGCTCGCGGTGGAGTGGATGATTAGCCCGTCCCCCAGGTAAATGGCGACGTGGTCGATGCGAGTTCCGTTATCCGCAAAGAAGAGAAGGTCGCCTTCCCGCAGATCGCGCAGGTCGAGCGGGAGCAGCTCCCCGCGCTCCGACATCTGCCGCGCCGTGCGGGGCAGGTCGATCCCGTGCCTCCCGAAGACGTACTGAACGAACCCTGAGCAGTCGAAACCCTTGGTGGGAGTGGCGCCGCCGTACGAGTAGCGGACTCCCTCGTACCGATGCGCGCTGCGGACGACGCCCGACGCGCTCACAGGCATGCGATCCGGGCGCGCCAGAACCGGCGGACGGTCGTCCCGATCATCGCGCGCAGCCTCGTCACGCCCCCGATCGTGATCCCGCTTTCGCCGCTCGTCATAAACCGGCTCGGCACGCCGTGGATGCGTGCGCGGCCGCACCGACCGCCGGCGGCCACCGAATTCGATCGAGATGCCGGCGCGGTACTCCCAATCGTTGTTGAAGCCCGGGGGGATCTTGACGTCGTCCTGTAGCTGGATGCGCCGACGCGCACTCGCCTCGAGCCCGAACGCCCGGGAGAGATTCCACGCGACGCCCCAGCCGTAGCTCCACGTCGCCATCTCAGCGCGATCGCCGTCAGTGTAGCGGGCCCCGTGGCCGCCGATGCCCAGGAAGCCGAACGGACGAAGACCCGCCATCATCCCGTGATGGCGGAATGGCGAGAGCAAGACGTCAGCGTCGCCCGTCCACGCCGTGATCTTCGTTGTTCCGTCGACGTTGTTGTCGGTGCGATCGACACGTCCCAGCGCTATCGCGCCGCTGGCCCGCACGCCGAATGAGCCGGCCCAGGAGGTGTACGAGAGACCGCCGAGCGTCGTCTCGGTGGGCAGCGCGTCGTTGCGCCCCACGTGGAACCCAAGGGCATGTCGCGTCTGCGCGAGTGCCGTGATGGGGACGAGCGCTGCGAGGGCGGGGACGAGCAGAGAGCGTGACGAAAGAATCGGCCGCATGGGGTCGCTTCCGCGGATGAGGTCAAAGCCTCAGCGACGCAGGGCCGATGCCCGCAGGCGCTCGTTGCTAGCCCGTTGTGCCGCCGTCACTTATAGACGCATGACGAAACCCCCGGATACGGATTGCCACCCCGGAGGGACGGACAAGCGTCCGAGAGGAGAGACAAAAGGACACACGCATAAACGAAACGCGGGGACCATTACCGGCCCCCGCGCCTCACCCGTTCGCCGCGAGCTAGAACAGGATGCCGAACGTGATAGGGATAACGCTCGTCGACTCTACTTCGGTGAAGATGTTGACGTACCGCACCTCGAGAAACGTGCTCATCCCGGTGAGACTGAACTCGAGGCCAACGCCGCCATTGAGGCCAAAGTCGGTTGCGGTGTCGTCCCGGCCACTGAACTCCCGCTTCGAGTTGTACATGCCGACTCCGCCCGTGAGGTACGGCTTCACGCCGATGCCGCCCATCCCGAGGATGGCGTTCAGCGCGCCACCGATCACACGCGCATCGACCTCACCTAAGAGGATGTTGTCCTTGCCGCCGAAGCTGTGGTACGACAGGTCGGCCCGGAGCTTCACGGGCAGCGCCATCATCCCGAAGCCGAGCATGACCTGGCCGTGAAAGCCGTTCTCCAAGAGATCCTTGTCCTCACCGGTCGGGAGCGACAGACCGCCGGCGATGCCGAACCGAATCGGACTCTGTGCCTCTGCGACGCTGGCGCTCATGACCACCGTCATGGCCACGGCGGCGAACAACGAAACGACGCGCTTCATGGGAACCACTCTCCTTGGTGGTTGGAAGTTCGTTCATGGCCGGTGCGCGCGAGAGTCATCGTCGACCCGAAGACACACCGGTTGCGCGACAACTTAATCAGCCCCGCACTGATTTCAACGCATGTGAGCGGCGTCACCCGGCCGCCTGAAGCGCGCTCGTGTACCCTTAGGACAAGACCGCCTCGAGCATCGATAGGCCGCGCGCGAGCTCGTCCCGTGTGGCGACGAGCGGTGGCAGGAGACGCACGGTGTGCTCGCCGGCGCTGCATACGAGCAGTCCTTCCGTGAGCGATGCCGCGACCACGTCGCCAGCTGGCACCGTCACATCCACTCCCCACATGAATCCGACGCCACGCACGGCACGCACTTTCCCCGTGCGCGTTCCCATCTCACGCAGCTGCTGACCGAGCCACGCACCGTTCTCGCGAACGGCGGCGAGCAGCGCCGGATCGCTGACGCGATCGAGCACGTACTGCGCGGCGCTCGCGACCACCGGACCTCCGCCGAACGTCGACGCATGATCGCCCGGCTTCACTGCTGCCGCGAGCTCCTCGTTGAGCAGCACCGCACCCATCGGGAGACCGCCAGCGAGCGGCTTGGCGAGTGTCAGCAGATCGGGGTCGACGCCCGCACCCTGGTACGCGAACAAGTTGCCGGTGCGGCCGAGTCCGCACTGCACCTCATCGAAGAGGAGCGCGATGTCGCGCGCCTTCGTCATGTCCCGCAGCGCACGCAGAAAGGTGCGGTCGAGCACGCGCACGCCGCCCTCTCCCTGCACCGGCTCGACGATCAGCGCAGCCACCGTCTCCTCGTTCAGTGCGATGTCGAGCGCACCGACGTCGCGCTCGATGATGCCGATGCCGCCCGCGAGCGGCCGGAATGGCGCGCGATACCCCGGTCGGTCCGTCGCCGCCAGCGACGCGAATAGACGCCCGTGAAAGCTTCCGCGCAGCGCGAGGATCTCGTGCTTCGCGGGACCGCCAATGCCCAGTGCCCAGCGCCGTGCGAACTTGAACGCGCCTTCGTTCGCCTCTGCGCCGGAATTGCAGAAGAACACGCTGGACGCGAACGATCGCTCGGCGAGCGCATCGGCGAGCGCGCGGCCAGGTGCAGTGTGATAGAGATTCGACGTGTGCAGCACCCCGGACGACAGCGCACCTTCGATGGCCGCGCGCAGCCCCGGGTCCCCATATCCAAGAGCGTTGACGGCAATCCCGCTCACGAAATCGAGATACGCGCGTCCCTCCGCGTCGTAGACGTGGACGCCCTCGCCTCGCACGATCTCGAGCGGAGCGCGACGATAGACGGGGAGCAGCGCTCCCTGATGCGCGGGTGCTGCGAGTGGAACTGTGACGGTCATGCGAATGCTGGCGTGAAAGACTGAAGCGTCGTGGTGCCGATGATGCGCGTCCCGGCAGCTTCGTCGGCGACGGCGCCGAGATCGCCGATGCGCACGCGCGAAATCCCGGCGGCGAGCGCACGATTCGCCGCCTCGAGCTTCGCGATCATGCCTGCCGTCGCCGCGCCGGAGGCGACCAGCGCGCGCGCTGCTTCGGCGTCGAGCGTCGGGACAATGGTGTCTCCCTGCATCACCCCAGGGACGTCGGCGACGAGCAGCAGCTCGGTCGCGCCAAGCGCAACAGCGATGGCCGCGGCCGCGTCATCTCCGTTGACGTTGAGCGCGTCACCCGCAGACGAGCCCGCATCGCGTGCGAGCGGCGAGATCACGGGAAGAAAGGCGCCGGCGAGCAGATGCCTGACGAGCTGCACGTCCGTGCCGCTGGGATACCCCGCGTGACCCATTGTCTTCGCGTCGATCGGCTCAGCCGAGAGCAGGCCCGCATCCTCACCCGAGATGCCCACGGCGGGAACACCGGCCGCCACGAACGCGGCGGCGAGCCGCTTGTTCACCACGCCCGAGAGCGTCATGCGAAGCAGCGCGATGTCCTCGGCGGTCGTTACCCGCCGACCGTCGATGAACTCCGGGTTCTGACCGAGCCGGCGCTGCAGCTCGGTCACCTCGTCACCACCGCCGTGGACGACGGCGAGCGCGCCGGGCGACCGGTGCCATGCCGCGGCGAGCGTCGGCACGAGTTGGCTCGCCCGCTGCACGCGCCCGCCGATCTTGACGACGCGCGTCACGTCGGCAGCCCGTCCTGCTCAGGAAGGCCGAGCATCAGGTTGGCGTTCTGAAGCCCCTGCCCAGCGGCGCCTTTCACGAGATTGTCGATGGCGGCGAACACAACGAGAGTCGGAGTGCGGACGTTGGCCGCCGTCGTCGCGCAGATCTGCACGACATTCCGGCGAACCACATCGCGAAGCGTGGGAAGCGCGTCGCTGATCTCGATGAAAGGCTCGCCCTCGTACCGCTCGCGCCACAGTATGTTCGGCGATTCGAGCGGGGCCGCCATCGGCACGGTGATCGTCGCCAGAATGCCTCGCGCGACGGGAAGCAAATGCGGTGCAAAAAGCAGATCGCACGCGGCACCCCATTTGGCGAGCGTCGCGGTCATCTCAGGCAGGTGGCGATGCTCGTTTCCGGGCGAGTACGGACGAAAATCCTCCGTGAGCTCGCCGAAGAGAAGGTCCGCGCGCGGCGCGGAGCCCGCGCCGGTCACGCCGCTTGCCGCGCTCACCGACACCAGCCCGTCCGCCGCGATGAGCTTCCGCTCGGCGAGAGGAGCAAGCGCCAGCAGGATTGCCGTCGGGTAACAGCCAGGATTCGCGACGGCGTCTGCGCCGGCGATCTCAGGACGAAAGAGCTCGGTGAGTCCGTATGGATACGTCTTCGCGTGCGCCGATCGTGCGGTCTGCACTGCTGGAGCGGCCGCCGCCGCCAAGTACGACCCGCGCGCGCGCTCGCTCGTAGTCGTTGCAGGTCCCGCAGTGGGCTCGACAGTCGCCCGGCCTGGTCTCAGATCGGCCGAGAGGTCAACCGCCTTGGCGCCCGCGGCGAGTATGCGCTCCACCCAGGGAGCAGACGCACCATGGGGAAGCGCGCTGAACACCAGCGCGCACTGTTCCAGCTCGGCGTCGTCGTGCGCGATGAATCGCACGTTCCGGCCACCGAGACGAGCGTGCTCCCCCCGGCGGTCGTTCGCCGTGGCAAAGCGCAGCTCGAGCCCGGGGTGGCGCGCGATGAGGGCACACAGCTCGCGGCCCGCGTACCCCGAAGCCCCGAGCACCCCGACGGGAAGTTTATGCACGGTGAATGAATATACATGCAAGGCGCGCCGGTCAAGGTCTTTGGTCCCACCTATGGCCCCGGCTGCACGGCACCTGCACTTTATGCACATGGCAAACAAGCGCGCGCGTCAGGCGACCATCCGCGAGCTGATCGAGGCGCGCGAGGTCGGAAGCCAGGAGGAGCTGCGCAAGCACCTCCGCCAGCGCGGATGGGACGTCACGCAGGCGACGCTCTCCCGTGATCTCCGCGAGCTCGGCGTCGCCCGTGTGTCGACCCCGGAAGGCGCGCGCTATACGCTCTCGGCCGCGGGTCCCGCGACCGACGGGAGCCCGGTCCTCGAGGCCGTGCTACCCGCGCTGTTCAGCAGCGTCGATGGCGTCGGAGAAATGGTCGTGATCCGAACGGTCCCCGGCGGCGCTCAGCCGATCGCCCGCGCCATCGACGCCGAGTCGTGGCCGGACATTCTCGGAACCCTCGCCGGAGACGACACAATTCTCCTCATCTGCCGCTCAGCCGCAGCGCGTGAGCGACTGGTCCGGCGGATCAGGACGCTCGCCGGTCGCGGCACCGCATAACGGACGTTCCCATCCCTTGACATCCGGGCCCAAACGAGAGATTATGCAGGCGAACTGCATATTATCTCAACCGGGATGGCCCATGCGCACCATCGTCCTTGCCTACTCGGGCGGACTCGACACCTCGATCATCGTCCCCTGGCTCAAGGAAAACTACGACGCCCGCGTCATCTGCGTCGCGGCGGACATTGGCCAGGGTGACGAGCTGGACGGCGTGCGCGCGAAAGCGCTCGCGTCCGGCGCCGATGAGTGCTACGTGGAGGATGTTCGCGCCGAGTTCGTCGAGGAGTTCATCTGGCCCATGCTCCGCGCCGGAGCCGTGTACGGGCGGAAATACCTCCTCGGCACATCCATCGCGCGCCCGCTCATCGCGCGCCGTCAGTGCGAGCTCGCCAAGGCCATCGGCGCCGACGCGCTCGCCCACGGGTGTACCGGCAAGGGCAACGATCAGGTGCGGTTCGAGCTCACCTACGCGACGTTCGCACCCGAGCTTCCGGTCATTGCGCCGTGGCGCGAGTGGGACATCCGGAGCCGCGAAGATGCGCTCGCCTATGCGGCGGCGCGCAGCATTCCGGTCGCGGCGACCGCGCAGAAGATCTACTCGCGCGATCGCAATCTCTGGCACCTCTCGCACGAGGGCGGCATCCTGGAAGATCCCGCTTCCGTCCCGCCCGAGGATCTCTTCATGCTCAGCACCTCGCCCGCCGAGGCGCCTGACGAGCACGAGGACGTCGTCATCGAGTTCGAGCGCGGGACACCGGTGGCGGTCAACGGCAAGCGCCTCGATCCGGTCACGCTCATCGCGACGCTCAACGCGATCGGCGGTCGTCACGGTGTCGGCCGCATCGACCTCGTCGAGGACCGGCTCGTCGGCATGAAGTCGCGCGGCGTCTACGAGACCCCCGGCGGGACGCTCCTCTATACCGCGCACTCCGAGCTCGAGCAGATGGTGCTCGATCGCCGGACGCTCGCCGCCAAGGATCTTGTCGCGCCGCGTTACGCGGACCTCGTGTACGAGGGACGCTGGTGGACGACCGAGCGCGAGGCCTATGACGCGCTCGTCGCCGTGACGCAGGAGCGTATCACGGGCGCCGTCACGCTTCGCCTCTACAAGGGGAACGTGATCGTCGCCGGCCGCGCGAGCGAGCACGCGCTGTACGACGAGCGGTTCGTGACGTTCGGCGAAGACGACGTGTACGATCAGGCGGACGCCGCCGGGTTCATCCGGCTCTTCGCCTTGCCGGCACGCGTCCGGGCGTTGAAGGACGCCGAATCCGGAGTCGAGACGGTGAAGCCCGACGAGGAGACGGAGACCCCGCCTCCCGAGCGTTCTCTTGCCATCGCCTAGCCACGATGACACCGACCGTCCTCACGAAGCCTAACGCCGCCGGGGCCGACCCGGGCACACCGTCCGAGTCACACGGCGCCCATCGCCTCTGGGGTGGCCGCTTCCTCACCGGCCCCGCTCCCGAGCTGGACGCGCTCAACCGGTCGATCGGGACCGACCTGCGGCTCTGGCCGTTCGACGTGCGCCTCTCGAAGGCGTGGGCGGTCGCGCTCTGGCACGCCGGCGTCCTGACGCTCGAGGAAAGCTCGGCCATCGAGAGCGGTCTCGATGCGGTCGCCGAGCGCCTGGCCGCGGGCGAAGCGCCGATCGCTTCGGATGAGGACGTGCACACGCTGATCGACCGCCTTCTGCACGAGGAGATCGGCGACACTGCATCCAAGCTCCACACCGGCCGCTCGCGCAACGATCAGGTCGCCACCGCCACGCGCCTCTGGACGATGCACGCGTGCACAGCGCTCGACGGGGCCGTGCGCATATTTCAGCGCACGATTCTCGACCGCGCCGTGGAGCTGGGCTCGACGCTCATGCCCTCGTACACACACCTCCAGCGCGCGCAGCCCGTGCTCGCGGCGCACTGGATGCTGTCGCACTTCTGGCCGCTCGATCGTGACCGCGCGCGAATCGAGGGTGCGAGCAGGGCTGCCAGCGTATTGCCGTTGGGCTCGGGCGCGATCGCCGGATGCGCATTTCCGATCTCCCGCGTTCTGCTTCAGGGCAGCCTCGGCTTCGCCGCACTGTCGCGGAACAGCATCGATGCGGTGAGCGATCGAGATTTCGTGGCCGAGCTCCTCTTTGCGACGACGATGCTCGCGACCCACCTCTCGCGGATGGCCGAGGACCTCATTCTCTTCGGCTCGAGCGAGTTCGGGTTCGTTCAGTTCGGGGACACGTTCACGACCGGCTCGAGCATGATGCCGCAGAAGCGCAACCCGGACGCGCTCGAGATCGCTCGCGGCTCGGGGGCGCGCCTGCTCGGCGACCTCGTCGCGCTCCTCGGGACGATCAAGGGCCTGCCCACCGGCTACAACAAGGATTTGCAGGACGACAAGCGCGCGTTGTTCGACGCCGTCGACACCATGCTGCTGGTGCTGCCTGCGGTCATAGGCACGCTCGCGGAGCTGTCGTTCCGCCCGGAGCGGATGAAGGGGGCGCTCTCCAGCTCCATGATGGCGACCGATCTCGCCGACTATCTGGTCGAGAAGGGCGCGTCCTTTCGCGAGGCGCACGCAGCCGTCGGGAGACTCGTACGCGAGGCGGAGCAGAAGCGTTGCGAGCTCACGCTGCTTCCCTTCGACTCGTTCGCCGCTGCCCACCTTGCCTTCGAGCAGGACGTCTTTGACGCGTTGTCGGCCGTACGGTCGGTGGAGCGAAGGGAGGCGGACGGCGGCACGGGGCCCGGAGCCGTGCGCGCCCAGATCGAGGCTGCGCGATTCACCCTCGCAGAGAATCGAGAGCCGGCACGGGGGAACGAATTGAAGCTGGTCGCACCGTAGCTCGCGTTCAAGCGACGCGGGCTACGGCTCCCGCTTCGCACATCGAGCGATAGAGCCCCTCGCTCCTAACGAGCTCTGCGTGCGTGCCCTGCTCCACAACCCTCCCGCCGCGCAACACCGCGATATGATCCGCCTCGGCCACCATGTCGAGGTGGTGCGCGATCATGATGACGGTCCTGCCTCGCGCGCGTCGCTCGCGAATCATCTGTTGAACGCGACACACGCATGTAGCGTCCAACGATGACGTTGCCTCGTCCAGGATGAGAATCTCGGGATCACGATAGAGCGCACGGGCAATCGCCAGCCGCTGGCGTTCTCCCCCAGAGAGCATCGCCCCGTTCTCACCGATCTCGGTGTCGAAGGTCGATGGCAGCCGCTCGACAACCTCGAGAAACCCCGCGCTGCGCGCGGCGTCGATCGCACGCTCGAGATCGGGCTCATCGTGTCCAAGTGCAATATTGTCGATGACGGTGCCGGCGAAGAGATCGATGCGTTGCGGAACGGCGCATACCAGCTCGCGCATGGTCTCGTCGCTGAGGTGGCGCACGTCGATTCCGCCGATGCGGATGTGGCCCTCCTCGACCGCGCGCATGCGCTGCACGAGGGCGGCGATCGTGCTCTTCCCCGATCCGCTTTCCCCGACGATCGCCGTCACGGCGCCCCGAACCATTCGAACCGAGACGTCTCGGAGAACCGGCGCGCGCGCCCCGTACCGGAACGTTACTCGCTCGAGCGCGACGTCTCCTGCGCGGGCGGTTTGTATCCTCGTGTGTGCCGCGGCCTCTTCCCGCTCGAGGTCCATGATCTCGAAAAGGCGATCCGCTGCGATGAGGGCGTCTTGTATCGTGCGGTTCGCGCTGACGAGCGTCGTCAGCGGGCCCGTCAGGTAGCCGAGAAGCGCATAGCATGACATGAGCTGCCCTGGCGTGAGCTGACGGTCGATGACGAGCGTTGCTCCGCTCCACAGGAGTGTCACGACAGCGAGGCGCGACACGAGCCCGGTACTCGTGGTCGTGAGAAGGCTCGTGCGCGCGGCGCGAAACACCGCCCTGAGGAGGCGAACGAAGCGCACTTCCGTGCGGAGCGCCGCGACCGACTCGAGACCGAACCGCTTGATCGTTCCCATCGTCCCCACGGACTCGACCAGCTGCGACTCGAGCTCGGCCGCACGTTCCATGATGTCACGTGAGACGCGGCGATTGCGTGCGTTAGCGGCCGCCCAGATCGCCGCGTACACGGGGACAATCCCCGCCACTAGCGCTCCGAGCACGGTGCTGTAGACGAAAAGCAGTGTGAGCGACAGCACGACGACGAGCGCGCTGATGACGAGCTCGAGTGCAACATCGTTGATCAGCGCGCGGATCTTGACGGCGTCACCCACCCGCGACGTGATCTCCCCGACGCGCATCGTGTCGAAAAACCGCTGGGGAAGGCCAAGCAGGTGGGTGTGGTAGCCGAGGATGAGGTGGGCGTCGAGGCGTTGGCCGGTGTGGAGGACGAGGAGGCCTTTCATCGCGCCGATGATCGCCTGCGCGAGGAGCAGAACGATCATCGTGATGCTCATCAGGTTGAGCAGATTGCGATTCCCGTCGACGAGAACGTGATCGACGAGCTGTTGCACGTAGAGGCTGGTCGAGAGGCCGAGCGCGGTATGCACCGCGGCGCCGACGAACGCCAGGGCAAGAATGCCGCAATGAGGTGCAAGCAGCGAGAAGAAGCGGCGCATGACCGAAGCCCGCGCGGTTGCTTCCAGACGCGCGGCCGGGACGAGCAGGACGACGACCCCTGTCCATTCCTTCTCGAAATTCGCGCGTGTCACGCGCGATCGCATGCCGGTGGCGGGATCCATGATGGCGACGGTGTTGGCGTCGGCGCGTGCGACCACGATCCAATGCTGGTGACGGTCGCGGACGACGTGCGCGATCGCCGGAAGCGGCACTGTCGAAAGCGCTTCGCGCGTGCACCGCACTCCCTTCGCGCTGAAGCCGAGCCGCGTCGCGGCCCATGTGAGACCCAGCGCCGTGGTGCCGCGACTGTCCGTGTGTGCGTGCTGCCGAACGCGCGCAACCGGAACTCTGAGCCCATGCCATTGCGCGATGCTGGCCAGGCATGCAGCGCCGCAATCGGACTGGTCGTGCTGCCGAACCGTGGGGATTCGTCGGAACATCCGCGCGCGCCTAACCGCTCTCGGCCGACGTCGCAGCACGGGCGGGGTTGAGCCAGTCGTCAACGTCGTCGAAGATCAGATCGAGGAGGGAGCGGTCAGCGACGACGAAGCGCGCGCGGAATGTCATCCCTTTTTTGATCGAGGCTCGCGTGCCGCCGGGCAGCCGCAGCTCGACGGCCGCGAGGCGGAATCGGACGCGAAATACAGGCTGGTCGGCCGCCACCACGATGTCGTCGGAGATCTCAGTCACGATGCCTTCGACGGTGCCCCAGTCGCGATAGTTGAATGCATCGACCATGATGCGGGCCGGCGTCCCCGGGTGGAGGAATCCGACATCGCGCGGGGTCAGCAGCACCTCGCCAATCAGGTCGGCGTTCGGTGAGATGGTGGCAATGCGGTCGCCACGCTGGAGCACGCTTCCAGGTGATAGCGATAGGGTGAGCTCGACCGGTCCGCTCACGGGCGCGACGACCGCATAACGCGAAAGCGATTCGAGGACTCCGGCGCGGTCCCCCTCGAGCCTTCGAAGCTCGTCGGTGATGCGGGCGTGCGCGTCCGACCACGTCGTAAGGCTTCGCTCCCGATGCTCCTGTACGGCCGCCAAGGCGGTCCGACGGAGGGCGCGCTGTCGCTCGAGCTGCTCGTCCGTCGCGAATCCACGATCATACAGCCGTTGGAGACGGTCCGTTTCTTTCCGTTCCATCTCGGCGCGCGCCAGGAGCTCTCGCTCGACTGCGGCATGTTCCCGGAGTTGCTGCTGCCGGTGGGCAGTGCGCGCATGAACCGCGTGCCGAGCGGAGTCGGGGGCTGCGAGCATGGCGGCGAGGTCCGCCAGGTCGTTCGCCTGTGCTCGCGCGATCGAGTCGAACAGTGTGAGGCGGGTGATCACGCCCGTCGCATCGAGCGTTATCAAGGTATCCCCGGCATCCACCACCGCGCCGTCGACGACGCGTACCGAATGGACGAGTCCACTCTCCGCGGCGCGCGCCTCCTGGCGTTCGATCCGCGGCCGGACGACACCGTTTGCCTGGATCGTGATCGGAACCTGGACGAGCGGGAGGGCCGCGATGCCGCCAACGACCAGGGCGAGCAGCGCTAGGTACAGTGCTCGCCCCGATGGCGCGTGGCGCGCGAGGTGGACTTCGACGCAGTCCTCGACGAGGGAGTCTGGAAGGAGCCTTTGTGGCATGTCACCCTCGCACGGCCGTCGTCGCGACCGACTCGACGGATGGCCGAAGCGGCCAGGCCCGCGCGCGAGGGCGATTCAGCTTGGCGATCGCGTGGATGCGCGCGCCAATCGCGACGAGCGCGCCCAGCGCGATGGGACCCGCGACGAGTGCGGAGGGCCAGAACTCGCGCAGCATATCACGTGTAAGCCAAGCCGTGTCTGGAAGGTAGGAGGAGAGAACGACAATCGCGTTGTTCAGTACGTGCATGTAGACGGCCGTCCAGATCGATCCGGTTCGCCATACGATCCACCCGGCGAAAATGGCATACGGAACGTGGTGCAGCGCGTCGACGGGTCCATGGAGCAGGCTGAAGATCGCTGCAGGGACGATCAGAGCTGCCGTGAGGCCCAGGGAGTGCTCGAGCTCGCCCTGCATTTTTCCGCGGAAGGCGAACTCCTCGACCAGCGGTGTGACCACGGCGAGCGCAACGAAAACGGCGAAGGCGCTCAGCGGATGCGATAAGAACGTGGTCCACCCGGCTCCAGTATCAGGAAGCGGGGGCAGCAAGCTGCGAGAGGCACCCTCCTCATGGAGAACGATCCCGGCGACCATCAGGACCACTTTTGCAATGACGCCCAGCGTGAGTAGTGGCAGATAACGGGCGCAGGGCCGAAGACGAAGGCGCGCCGCCAGACGCCGATCGGCTCGAAGGGGGCGCGCGACGTTTCGCGCCAGGAAAGCGCCCAGAATTCCCAGCATCAGTAGCGCCGCCGCCACGGGCGGCGCGCCCAGTGTAAATGCCATGGGGATGAGCCAGAGGTAGAGCCACGGCAACGCCAGCGCGGCTCTCAGGAGAGAGCCCACGAGCCGTCGCGCGGCTCCTCGCGCGACAGGAACGGTCCGACGCGTCAGCACGCCGGACCATTCGTCGTCTCAGCGCGCGTCCTCGTATCCTGCCTTCGCTGCATCGATGAGCGCGTCGGCCCCGCTTATGAGACAATCCATCACTGCCTCGACGACCTTCTTGGCAATCCACTCCAACGGCCCTCCGCCGACGATGGCCGCCATCGCGTCCTCATCCAGCGGTGTCATGTGCTCGCCCGATACGGCGAGCGTGATCGTATCCAGCATGGTTCAGTTCCTCGGTGGTTGAGAGTCGTGTACGCGTCCGAGCCGTGTCTTACTTGAGCAGGAACGAGTTGCTATCCGAAGGCCGGATGAGCGCATCCACGATCTCGCCCGCCGCGTATCCGAGCCCGTAGCCGATGGCGCGCACCAGGCTCGAGCACCAACATCCATCCCCTCCAACCACTTCGACCATTTCATCCTGCGTCAGCTCGGCGAGGCCGAGCGATGTGATCGGTTGCATGGGTGCCTCCATGTATCGTGCAATGGAGTGTGGCGATCCGGTGATCGCCGTCGGGACCGCACGGCGGCTCCATCGCTCCGCCGTTCGGGTCGCGTCGAACGCTGTCTCGTGTTGGGGACTCCGGCGGCTCACCTTCGCCGCACCGGGCGCCTGCGCGACGCGGGAATAGATGCCTCTTCGCGTCAGAACGTCGTCAGCGGATTCACTCGGGCAGGATCATGCCATTGCGATGCACGAGGGGCGTGGTGGCAAGCGACCACGCCCCACGCGGGAATTGTGGCGTTTACGGC
>JBQTHJ010000071.1:0-2938 GCA_052389995.1 Gemmatimonadaceae bacterium
TCGATCGTTTCGGCGCTGTAGTTGGGCTGCTCGCCGGCGACGCACTCGCTCCATGCAGTGACGCCGTCGGCATCTTCCAGCTCGACGAGCGCTATTCGTCGCTGGTCGACAACGCCACTTGAGATGCGAAAGGGCTCGCGGAGCGGCAGGTGGATCTCCCGGAGCGTGATGCGCTCAATGCGCAGCATCAGGGGCGTCCGTTCTCGGCCGCGACCTCCGCGGCACGCAGGTCGTAACCCGGGCCGCGCACGATGCGCCCCGGCTTCGCCCCTGTATGCCGCCCGTCGCGCACCACCGCTGTGCCGTTCACGAGTACGTGACGGACACCGACCGAGAGCTGATGCGGTGACTCGAACGTCGCGCGGTCGGCGATCGTCGCCGGGTCGAAGACGACCACGTCGGCGTACATGCCGGCTCGCAGGATCCCCCGCTCCTGAAGGGAGAGGCGGGTGGCCACAGAGGAAGACATCTTCCGGATCGCTTCCTCGAGCGACATGACTCGCTCGTCCCGCACGTACTTCCCGAGCAGGCGCGGGTAGTTGCCGTAGGCGCGGGGGTGCGACGGCCCCTCGGCGCTGTCCGGATCGAAACCGCCGGCGTCGGTGCCGAACTTCATCCACGGCTGCCGCAACTGAAGCGCGACGTTCTGCTCGTCCATCAGGAAGTAGACGGTGCCGATGCGATGCTCCTCGGCCACGAGCAGGTCGATGATCGCGTCTGGCCACTCCCTGCCTAACGTTGCCGCGACCTCGGTGAGGCGCTTCCCGACGAAGCGCTTGTTCTCGTCCTTGCGCAGGTCGAGGAGGAGAACGCCATCGGGCGACGCGAGCTGGCACAGGTTCTCCCACTCGATCCGCTCGAGCAGCATCTCGGCGCGAATGCGGGCACGCGTCGCCGAGTCCTTCAGGTTGTCGAGGAGCTTTCCTTCCGCTGAGGCCCACGGCGGCAGGCACGCCGAGAGTCCGGTGCCGCCCGCGATGTACGCGTACATGTTCGCTTGCACGTCGAGCCCCGCGCGGCGCGCCGAGTCGATCTTGGCGATCGCTTGCGCGGCCTTGGGCCAGTTGCGGCGACCGGCCGCCTTGAGGTGGTAAATCTCGACCGGGACGTTCGCCTCCCTGCCAATGCGGATTGCCTCGTCGATCGCCTCGAGAAGCTGGTCGGCCTCGGAGCGCATGTGGGTGATGTAGACGCCCCCGTATGGCGCCATGGCCCGCGCGACCTCGACGAGCTCCTCGGTGCTCGCGAAGCTGCCCGGTGGATAGATCAGCGCCGACGCCAAGCCGAACGCACCATCCTCCATCGCGTTGCGCATAACGAGGCGCATGGTATCGAGCTCGGCGGGGCTCGCCGGTCCCATCGCCTGCCCCTTCGCGTACACGCGCACCGTGGTCGCGCCGACGAAGGAGCCTACGTTCGTCGAAACGCCGTGGCGCTCCATGGCGCGCAGCCACGCGTCGAAGCCACGCGGGCCCATCAGCGAGCGTGAGAGGGCCTGTAGCTCCGGGTCCGTGATGTCGCCGCTTCCGGCGAGGGTGAGCTCGTTCGCGGGGGCGTTGGTCCAGCCTTCGCCCAGGATTTCCGTCGTGATTCCCTGCGTCACCTTGCTCACGACGCGCCCATCGCCCGTGAGGAAGTCCTCGCGCGAGTGGCTCTGGATGTCGATGAACCCGGGGGCGACCACGAGCCCGCGCGCGTCGATGCGATCGCGGGCGCGCGCGGTGGCGAGCATCCCCGCCGGCGTTATGCGCGCGATGCGGTCGCGGCGGATGCCGACGTCGCCGTAGAACCAGGCGCTTCCAGTCCCATCCACGACCCTGCCACCGGTGATGACGACGTCGAAGGGTTCGGACTCGGGTGATACGCCTGAGATCGTGGGAGCACGGGTGCAGGCAGCGAGCGCGACCAGCGCCGTGATGGCCAGAGCGCGGCGGTTCGTCATTCGGTGCTTCCCCCTGGAGAGAGCTGGTAGTATGGCAACTGGCCTGCTCCCCCTCGCTGGAAGCCGACCACTTCGTAGCCGCGGCTCAGATAGGAGAGGAATGCCTCGCGCGTGACCGCTCGCCAGGCCGCCAGGCGCTCGTTGGGTTCTGTCTCGAAGTTGTGAGGCACGAGGATGCCGACGAGCGGCGCATCGACCAGCCCGTTGAGCGCGGGAACGCCATCCGCCGAAACCGGGTTCACGGTTTCGGCGGCGCGTCGTGGCCGCCGTGGCGCACCGTCGGGTCGCGTCAAATCCCAGGCGACGACGATCCGATCCGTGGGAAGCGCGCTGTGGAGGGGACTGGCGGTGTCCCCGTACATGTCCGGCACGTATTCGACCGGTCGTGCGCCCAGGCGGTCGAGATTCAGGTGCGCGTTGCGCGCGACGAGCGGGTCGAACGTCCAGAACATTGTGTCGACGCCGACCGCACGCACGAGATCCCGCTGGTAATGTTTGAGCCGCTCGCCCAGGTGTGCGCCGCGCGCCTCGGGGCGAACGGCCAGCATGTCCGACCAATGCACGAGTCGGCCGTCGCGAACGCCGGTCAACCCGAAGACGAAGCCGAGCATCCGGCCGCCACAGGTGAACGCACCCGCGCAGACGCCTCCGAGCTTCTGCGCGACCATGAGGATCGCCGGGGGAACGAGCTCGCGAAACCCGGTCCCCCAGGTCTCCTCCTGAATCGCGAAGCACTCCTGATACTCGGCAAGGGTTTCCACGCGTCGAATCGTGACGCCGTCTACCAGCGTCGCGGGCGGCTCAGCCAGGGCCGGGCGCGAGCTCGTGCGTCCTGTTCCGCTCATCGGTGGATTCATTTACCGTCCTGGCCAGTGGCACCGCAGCGGGTCCGGCTTGCGGGGCCGGAGCGCGAGTCATAATATAGCGCCCACACGACACTGTATACAGTCTTGTTCGCAACGCTGTATTGTGCGACTTCGTCGCCCGGGCCGCGCC
>JBQTHJ010000072.1:0-42423 GCA_052389995.1 Gemmatimonadaceae bacterium
GGGTTTCACTCTGAGCACCCTGAGCACCCTGAGCACCCTGAGCACCTTGAGCACCCTGAGCACCCTGAGCACCTTTATCCATGCGAAGCCGCTTCCTTCTGCTCGTCGCAACCGTCGCCTGCGCGTCCGCGCCGCCGAGCAACGAGCCTCCGCAATCCACCGAGCTTCTCGTCGCCGCAACCACCGATGTGCACGGGTGGCTGCGCGGATGGGACTACTACGCGAACGCGCCGGACACAACTCGAGGACTCACACGCGCAGCGACGATCGTCGACTCGCTGCGCGCGGTGCATCCGGACCGCGTCGTGCTCGTCGACGCCGGCGACCTTCTGCAAGGCAACCCGCTCGCGTATGCGGCTGCCCGCGTCTCGTCCGACACGATGAGTCCCATCGTGAGCGCCATGAACGCGATGCAGTACGACGCCGCGGCGATCGGCAATCACGAGTTCAACTATGGCGTCCCGTTCCTCGACCGCGCCGTCGGGCAGGCACGCTTTCCGTTCCTGTCGGCGAACACGTATCGGGTCGACGGAACACGAAAGTATCGCGCCTGGACGATGGTGAACCGTGGGGGCGCGCGCGTCGCCATCATCGGCGGAACGACTCCCGGCGTGAACGTGTGGGACCGCGATAACGTGCGCGGCCGGGTCACGGTGCGCGCGATCATCCCCGACGTGCGAGCCTCGGTGCGTGAAGCGCGCGACGCGGGTGCCGACGTGGTGGTCGTCGTCCTCCACTCGGGGCTGAGCGGGACGTCGAGCTACGACACCGCGTCCACCGGCGCGGCGAGCGAGAACGTGACCGCGCAGGTCGCACGCGAGGTGTCGGACATCGATCTCATCGTGTTTGGACATTCGCACCGCGAGGTCGCCGACACAACGATCGCCGGGGTGCTTCTCGTTCAGCCGCGCAACTGGGCGGGCAGCGTGGCCGTTGCTCGCCTCGAGCTGCGACGCGTCGGTGGGCGATGGGCCGTCGGCGCAAAGCGGGGGGAGATCATCCGCACGGCCGGTCGCCGGGAGTCCGCGACCATCCTTGCGGCGACGGCGCGCGGCCACGCAGACGCCGTCGCATATGTGACGACTGCGGTCGGTCGGACGACCGTCGCCTGGCGCGCCGACTCGTCTCGCGTCGCCGACACGCCGATCGTCGACTTCATCCTCGAGACACAGCGCCGCGTTGCCGGCACGCAGCTCGCCTCGACGGCCGCCTTCTCGCTCGACGCATCGCTCGACACCGGTGCGATCACAGTCGCGGAACTGGCTCGCCTCTATCCGTACGACAATACGTTGCGGGCAGTGCGCATCACGGGACGCCAGCTGCGCGAGTACCTCGAGTTCAGTGCGCGCTACTTCGGCACAACGGGCACGAGCGACCGCGCGGTCGATCCGCGGGTGCCTGGATACACCTTCGACATCGTCGCCGGCGCCAGCTACACGATCGACCTCTCACGACTCGCTGGTTCACGCATCACACGCCTCGAGGTCGATGGTCGGCCGGTACGCGACGAAGACACGTTCACCTTCGCGCTCAACAACTACCGGCAGACGGGCGGCGGCGGGTACGCGATGCTCGCCGGAGCGCCGCTTCTCTTCGAGTCGACGGCCGACATTCGCCAGCTGCTCATCGACGAGGTGAAGCGACGTGGGGCGCTTGAACCGTCTGACGTGTTCACGCGCAACTGGGAGATCGTTCCTCCGAGCGCGGTCGCCGCCGCATACGCGGCGATGCATCGCGATCGGGCCGTGCCCGCAACGACGAGCACGTCCGCGATCGTCGCCCCCCTGCCGCGCCGCGTTCGCCTCATCGCCACCAACGACTTCCACGGGGCTCTCGAGGCGCGCGCTGATGCACGGGGCGTGCGACGCGGTGGCGCCGGTGCCGTTGCCGCCGTGATCGACCACGCAAGGCGCGAGTGCAGTGAGTGCGCGGTGTTGCTGCTCGATGGCGGGGACATGTTTCAAGGCACAGCGGCGTCCAACCTCGTTTACGGCCGTTCGATCGTATCGCTCTACGACGCGCTCGGGTACACCGCCGCCGCGCTCGGCAACCACGAATTCGATTGGGGACAGGACACGCTCCGCGCGCGGATGCGTCAGGCTCGTTATGCGATCCTTGGCGCCAACGTTCGATACGTGGATGGCAGCGACGTCCCCTGGATTCGCGACGATACGCTCGTCGAAGCCGGCCCGGTGCGGGTCGGCATCATTGGGCTCGCGACGGTCGAGACGCCGCACGTGACACTCGCCGCGCACGTGCAGGACCTCCGCTTCGTCGACCCGGTGCCGATCGTCATCGAGCGGGCCCGCGCGTTACGGCAACGCGGGGCGCATCTCGTGGTCGTCGTCGCCCACGCCGGCGCGTTCTGCGATGCGGAGGGAGACGACCGGTGTACCGGCGAGATCGTCCGCCTTGCGCGCGGCACCGGTCGGGCGATCGATGCGATCGTGAGCGGACACACGCACTCGCTCGTGCGGACGATCGAGGCCGGCGTGCCGATCGTCCAGGCGCGCTCGGACGGGCGCGCGGTCGGCGTGCTCGACCTGGTGCCGGGAGAGGTGCCCGTGGTCAGCGTGCGTGATGTGCTCGCCGATTCCATCGCCCCGCTTCCGCGAATCGATTCGATCGCGCGACAGGTGCTTGCGGCCGTCGCGCCGCGCGTGAGTGCGCGCATCGCGGACATCTCCGTGCACCTCGCGCGATCCGGCGAGCAATACCCGCTGGGCCATCTCGTAGCCGATGCGCAACGGTGGGCAGCGAAGGCGGACATCGCCGTCATGAACAATGGTGGAATTCGCGCCGACCTCCCAGCCGGGGTTGCCACGTATGGGAGGCTGTTCGAGGTCCAGCCGTTCGCGAACACCCTCTACCGCTTCACGCTCCGCGGCAGCGATCTTCGCGCGTACCTCGAGACGCTCGTGGGTGGACGCACACCTCCGCGCGTCCACGTCAGCGGAGTCACGCTGACCTACGATGCCGCGCGACCTGCGGGACGGCGCATCGTCACGGCAGAGCTGGCCGGCGGCCGAGCCATCGTCGATGACCGCACCTACACGCTGGTGATGAACAACTTCATGGCCACCGGCGGCGACGGCCTCGGCCTCGAAGGTGACGCCCTTCGCAGCGAGCCCCTGCCGATCATCGATCTCGATGCACTCATCGAGTACCTCGAGCAGCTCCCGCAGCCGGTCCGCGCGCCGACCGGGCGGCGCATCATCGCGGTGGGGTCGTGAGCACGGGCATTCGCGTCTACGTGAACTCGCGCGCGTTGGACCTTCCGCAAGGCGCCACCGTCGCCGACGCGATCCGTGAATGGGACGCCTCGCAGGCGGCCGCGGTGTCGCGCGGAGAGCGCGCCGTCACCGACAGCCGCGGGCTTCCAGCCGCGCTTACCGATGCCGTGGTCGCCGGCTCGATCCTCCGCGTCGTCGGATCCCGCGGAAGCTGACGTGCCCACCATCACACGAGAGTTGCTGCGCGCGCTTCCAAAGGCTGAGCTGCACTGTCATCTCGATGGCTCGTTGCGCCCCGAGACGATGCTCGAGCTCGCGCGGGAGTACCGCCAGCCGATGCCGGCCGACGATCCCGATGAGCTGCGCGAGCACATGGTGGTCAAGAACGCGCACAACCTGGAGGAATACCTCGAGCGATTCACGGTCACGCTCTCCGTGATGCAGCGGGCCGACGCCCTCGAGCGCATCGCGTTCGAGCTGGCCGAGGATGCGGCGCGCGATGGCGTCCGCTACCTCGAGGTGCGCTACTCGCCCGTGCTCAACATTCGCGAAGGACTGACGCTCGACGAAACGATCGAGGCGGCGACGCGCGGGCTCGAGCGCGCCGAGCGGGCGTACGGGATCATCGGGCGGGTGATCGTGTGTGCGCTGCGGCATCTCGAGCCAGGCGTCTCGGTGCAGCTCGCGCAGTTGGCCGTCGCGCACCGAAGCCGTGGCGTCGTCGCGTTCGATCTGGCCGGTGGAGAGCGTGGTCACCCCGCGCGCCTTCACGCCGACGCGTTCGCGTACGCCCGTCAGCACGAGCTCGCGGTGACGGTGCACGCCGGCGAGGGAGACGGCGCCGACTCGGTGCGTCAGGCGGTGCACATCTGTGGCGCGCACCGGCTCGGTCACGCCACGCGCCTCATCGAAGACGAGTCGCTGACGAGCTACGTGAACGATCGCCGGATCGCGCTCGAAGTCTGCCTGACGAGCAACGTTCAGACGCATGCCGCGGAGTCGTTCCGTGCGCATCCCGTGCGCGCGTACTTCGATCGCGGCATGAACGTGGTGCTCAACACCGACAATCGGCTCATGAGCGGCACGACACTCACCGACGAGTACCTCCTGGCCACGCGCCATCACGGCTTCACCTTCGATGAGCTGGCGACGATCGCGCTCAACGGGTTCACGTCTGCGTTCATCCCGTGGGAGGACCGCCAGCGCCTGGTGCAACGCGCGCGCGAGGAGATTCAGCGGCTGCGCGGCGCGCCGCTCGCGGCGGTCCGTCAGGCATGACCGGTGTGCGCACGGGCTCCCCGGACATCGCCGCTGCCGCCGAGCGAATCCGCGACCAGCTCGGCGAATGCCGTCCGCGGCTCGCCATCATCCTCGGATCCGGGCTGGGGCAGCTCGCCGACCGGATTCAGCGGGCGGCGAACATTCCGTACGCGGACATCCCGGGCTTTCCATCGTCGACGGTCGTCGGGCACGCCGGGCGACTGGTCGCGGGGTGGATCGACGCATGCGATGTGATCGCGCTGTCCGGGAGATTCCACATGTACGAGGGGCATGCGGCCGCGGTAGCGGGGTTGCCAGTGAGAGTCGCGCATGCGCTCGGCGCGCGGACGCTCTTCGTCTCGAATGCGGCGGGCGGTGTGCGTGCAACGCTGCGCCCGGGGGATCTCATGCTCATTCACGATCACATCAACCTGATGTGGCGGAATCCGCTCGTGGGGCCCGTCGTCGATGGCGATGAGCGCTTCCCGGACATGTCGGCGCCGTACGATCCCGGGCTGCTGAAGACGTTGCGCCAGGTGGCCCTCGACAGCGGCATTCCGGTGCAGGAAGGAGTGTACGCGGGCTTGCTGGGCCCTTCCTACGAGACGCCGGCGGAGGTTCGCATGCTCCGATGGATGGGTGCGGATGCGGTCGGGATGTCGACGATCCCGGAGGTGCTCACCGCGCGCGCGATGGGAATGCGTGTCGCGGGTGTGAGCTGCATAACGAATCACGCCGCCGGGATGACGAATCAGCCGTTATCGCACGACGAGGTGATCGAGGTGGCGAACCGCGTGCGAGAGAAGTTCGAGACGCTGGTGAGGGGGTTCGTCAAGCGATTGAAGTAGGACGAGGACCGTGGAAGCGTACGGAGCTCCGTCGCGCACTTTCCTCGGTCCTCAGTCCTCGTTCCTCTTGCAGCCTCGTTCTACCCTCTCGGCGCGGGCAGCGACATCACCCGCTGGCGGAACGCCTGGTAGTTCTGCGTGTCCGTGGTGAGCGACTCGATGATGGCTTCGTCGATCTGCGCGATCGCCGCCTCGGTCTCCTGAATGCGTTCCTCTTCCAGCGGGTGCGTGGAGAACCAGCCGGCCACCGCGTCGGGCGACCGCTTGCGTTCCTCGAGCAGCACGCGGAACATGGCCGGAATGCCGCGTGGGTCGATGCCGGCCCGCGTCACGTATCTGATGGCGACCTGATCGGCCTCGCGCTCGTCGTCGCGGCTGAACTTCGCGAACACGGCCGTTCCCGTGACATCGATGAGCGCGCCGGTGGCCTGGCTCTCACAGATGCTCGTCAGAATACAGGCGAGCGTCACGCCGATCTGCGCCTGCTGCATCTTCTGCATCTGCTCGACGGAGTGCCGCTCGATCACGTGCCCGATCTCGTGGCCAAGCACGCCGGCCAGCATCGAGAGATTCTGTGCTCGCTCGATCAGCCCGCGGTTCACGTAAATGAAGCCGCCCGGCACCGCGAACGCATTCACCTCACGACTGTCGACGATGTAAAAGTGCCAGTCGAGGTTGCGCTCATCGGACAGCTTCGCGATGGAGTCGCCGAGCACGTTGATGTAGCGGTTGATCTCGGGGTCGCTGACGATGGGAAGCTGAGCGTTGATCTGTTGCGAGTACGACGTGCCAAGCTCAACTTCCTGCTGCGTCGATACGCCGCACGCCATGAGAACGGCTGTAGCGCCGACGATCAAGATGTTTCGGTTCATTGGGTTGGCTCTCCGTGGCCCTCGTACACGCGCCTGGCGGGCAAATCCCATTCCAGATAGCCCTTTCGTGCGTACATGAAGCTTCTCGCCCTCGCCCGCGACCTCCAGCGCCGAAAAGCTCGCGAGCGCCAGAGCCTCTTCGTCGCGGAGGGCATCCGCGCGGTCGAAGCGCTGCTCGCTTCGCCAGTTCGCGTGGTTGGTGCACTGACGACCGACGAGTCCTCGGCAAACGCGCGACTCGGCGCCCTGCGATCGTCGATCACGGCTCGGTCGATCGAAGTGCTCGAGGTCACACCGCGCGAGTTCGCGACCGCATCGGACACCGACACGCCCCAGGGAATCCTTGCGATCGCGGAGATCCCCGAGCGCTCGCTCTCGGGCGTCGCCCTTGGCGAGCGGGCGCGCATCCTCGTGCTCGATGCCATTCAGGACCCCGGAAACGTGGGAACGATCCTTCGCACGGCGGCCGCCTTCGACGTGGCCGTGACGGTGGCGACACCCGGCACGGTTGACCTCTGGAACGCGAAAGTCGTCCGTGGTGCAATGGGCGCGCTCTTCCGGCATCATGCGCTGCACGCGTCGTGGGATGCTGTCGACGCGCTCCTCCGCGACAATGATGTCGTCGCGTGGGGGGCCGATGCGGGTGGCGCCCGCCTCAGCGATCGAGCTGCCCCGGCGAAGCTGGCGATCGTCGTCGGAAACGAAGGCGCAGGACTGAGTAGCGAGGCCCGCTCGCGCATCGCGCACTCCGTGTCGATTCCCACCTCGCCAGCCGTCGAATCGCTCAACGTCGCCGTCGCCGCTGGCATCCTTCTCTACCATTTCCGTCCGTGACCGAGACCACCGCCCGTATCATCGCCTTCGTGTTCGGCGCGCTCATTGGGTCCTTCCTTAATGTGTGCGTTTCGCGGTGGCCGCTCGATCAGTCCGTCGTGGCTCCGCCGTCGCGTTGCCCGAAGTGCGGACACCCCATTCGCTGGCACGAGAACGTGCCTATCTTTGGGTGGCTGCGATTGCGGGGACGGTGCGCCGGCTGTCGCGAGGCGATCTCGCCGATCTACCCGCTCACCGAGCTCGTGGTCGCGCTGATTTGGCTCGCGTCGGTTGTGCACTACGGTCCCACGTTCACCGCGGTGCGCGTCGCCGTGCTCGCGACGGTGCTCCTCGGCATCGCGCTCACCGATGCCATGCATTACGTCATCCCCGACGGATTCACCGTGTTTGGATTCCTGTGGGGAATCGCCGCGGCGTTCGCCGGAGCGGCGCTCGGTGAAACTCTGCCCTTCGCGGGATTGTATGACTCGTTGATCGGAGCGTGCGTCGGCGCCGGAGCCATCGCGATCGCAGGCTGGCTCGGCGAAGTCGCGCTGAAGAAGGAGGCGATGGGATTTGGTGACGTCACGCTCATGGCCGTCGTTGGCGCGGCGCTCGGACCGGGCCGTTCGCTTCTCACTGTGTTCCTCGGCGCCGCACTTGGCGCGCTATCGTTCCTGTTACTGGTGTATCCGATTGCGTGGATTCGAAGCCGGCGCTCACACACTGCGGTGGAGCTCCCGCTCGTTCCTTTCGGCGTGTTCCTTGCGCCCGCCGCGATGATCGCGCTCCTTTTCGGGCAAGCGATGATCGATTGGTATCGCGGCGACATCATGGGGCTGTGAGGGTTCATGTTGGGTGATCTTCTACGTCCCGCCGATGCGACACTGGATCGCTTCGCGCGCGACCTCACCGCCGACGCTCGCGCCGGGCGGCTCGAGCCGGTGCGGTGTCGCGATGATGAGATCGCGCGCGTCATCGACATTCTCCTCCGCCACGGGAAGAACAACCCGGCACTCGTTGGCGCGGCAGGCGTCGGCAAGACGGCGATCGCCGAAGGGCTCGCGCAACGCATCGCCGCCGGCGACGTGCCGCTCGTGCTGCGCAGCGCGCGCGTCCTCGGCGTCGACCACGTCGGCATGATGGCGGGCACGATGTACCGCGGGCAGTTCGAGGAGCGCATCCGTGCCCTCATTGCCGAAGCGACCGCCGATCCCGACGTCATCCTCTTCATCGATGAGCTGCACAACCTCATCGGCCAGGGGACTGCGATCGGAGCGGCGATGGATGCCGCGAACATGCTGAAGCCGGCGCTCGTCCGCGGCGAATTCCGCGTCATCGGCGCCACCACCGATGACGAATACGAGCGCTGGATCCGGGGTGATCCGGCACTCGAGCGGCGATTCCAGAAAGTCGCCGTCCGCGAGTTGAGCGCCGAGCAGACGCTGGAGATCCTGCGGGCGCGGCTCGAGCGACTCGAGCGTCACCACAACGTCGCGATCGCCGAGGACGCGCTCATCGCGTCGGTGAGGCTCACGGATTTGTTCGTTACCGATCGCGCGCGGCCTGATCGCGCGATCGACGCCCTGGATGAGGCGTGCGCGCACGCGCAAGCGATCGCGACGTACTCACCGGAGACGGAGCGTCTCATCCTCGAGCGGCGGAAGCTCGTGCGCGAGCTCGAGCAGGAGCGTGGAGCAAGGCCCCAGCGCACGGAAGCGAGACGGCCCGTCGTCGAGAATGCTGCGCACGAGAACGGCGCCGCCGAGTCCGATGAGATGAACGATCCACTCAATCGGTTTGCGCGCGACAGCATGGCGGCGCTCGAGCGTTTCGGGGCCGAGCTGGAGGCGGCACTCGCTGGTGGTCGCGTTCCCGCCGCGGCTACGGATAACACGCGCACGAGCGCGGGCGCCGAGGCGCGACCTGCCACGCCGCCGTCGACTCAGAGCCAGACGCCGGTGGCGGGGCGGCTGGCCGCGCTGGAGACGGAGCTACAGAGGCGGCTCATGGAAGAAGGAATCGTCGTTCGCGGCCACGACGTGGCCCGTGTCGTATCAGTCGCTACCGGGAAAACCGTGCAATGGGCGGAATCGTGAGGACAGCGGCAGGAGGGTTTGCGCTCGCCACCATGCTCGTCGCGAGCGCGTGCGGGCAGGAACGGCGCACCATCGAAGGGCCGTACGGAAAGATCGCGGGCGATGCGATCCCGAGGATCGAGGAAGTCACGGGCCTGACGTTCAAGAGCGATCCAAAAATCGAGGCACGCAGTCGCGACGAGGTTCGTTCGTTCCTGGAACGGAGGTTCCGCGAGGATCTGCCTGACGAGGAGATCGCGGGAACACAGAGCGCCTATCGCCGATTGGGTCTCATCCCGGACACGCTCGACCTTCGCGCGTTCATGCTCGATCTCCTCACCGAGCAGGTCGTCGGCTACTACGACCCCGAGACGAAGGTGCTCTACGTCGTGCGGGAGGCGCCGGCGGAGCAGGTGAGCGTGATCATCTCGCACGAGCTCGTGCATGCGCTCCAGGACCAGTACATGAGCCTGGATTCGTTACAGGAGCTGCGCGGCGACAACGACCGTCAGCTTGCCGCGCACGCCGTCATCGAGGGACACGCCACGCTGGCGCAAATCCAGGCGATGCTCGGCGGCGGCGACATCGCGACGGCGCTCCCCGGCGGATGGGAGCGCGTTCGGGAGATCATCCGGGAGTCGTCGAGCGCGATGCCGATCTTTTCGACGGCCCCGCGAATCATTCAGGAGACGCTGATCTTCCCGTATCTGAGCGGCGCCGAGTTCATGCGGACCTTCCAGCAGCTGCGGCCCGGCGACGCTCCGTACGCCGACCTCCCGCGGTCGACGGAGCAGGTCATGCATGCCCGTGCGTACTTCCAGCGGCGCGACGCGCCCACGGTCGTCACCCTGCCCGCGCCACGCATCGGGCGCGATCGCTACCAGAACAATCTCGGCGAGTTCGAGACGCGGCTCTTCGTCTACGAGCACGCGCGCGATCAGGCGCTCGCGGTTCGCGCCGCAGCCGGCTGGGATGGCGACCGCTACATGGTGATTCAGACGCCGCGCGGCGAGGCGCTCGCGTGGGTCACGGTCTGGGACACGCCCGTCGACGCCGCCGAGTTCAGTGAGGCGCTCGACCGCGCGATCAGCCGGCGCTTCGACGGCGAGCGCATGACGGAAACCGCGAATGGCAAACGGTACGATGTCCGCGAACGTGAGGTCTCGTGGTGGGGCGGCGAGATCGCGGGCCGCCCGTCCGTCCTCTACACCGACGCCCCGGCCGGTACCGGTCAGCTCCTCGACCCGACGCGCGTGACGTTCGAGCCGTAGCCTTCGCGCGCCGCGCGTAAAACGTTTGAGACTCACGTTCGAAGGTGATCGCGGATGCCGCGGGAACGCCGGAACGCCTTCGTACCCGGCGAAGGTTCCTCGCGCACGGTACGCGAACAGTCTCGGACCGTTTTCAAGACGCGGCGTTCGCGAAGGCGCAGCGGCGAGCTCAGAAGAAGCGCGAGATCACGTAGATGAGCAGGCCGGCGAGGCCGCCGACGAGCGTGCCGTTGATCCGGATGTACTGAAGGTCGCGGCCGATCGCGAGCTCGATGCGGCGCGAGGTCGCGTTCGGGTCCCAGTTGCTCACCGTCTGCGCGATGAGGTTCGAGACCTCCTGCTGGTAGCGCTCGACCACGTGCAACGCGACGTCGGCAATCCAGCGGTCGACCTTGTCCAGCAGCGCGGGGTCGGTAAGTAGCGCCTGGCCGAACGCCGTTAGGCCGCGCTCGACAGGTCCCTCCGCTGCGTCGTCATCGGGGGCCGAGCGCTCGGTGGCGTAGCGCTCGAGTGCCTCCTGCGCGTCCGTCCACAGCGATCCCGAGAATCGCCGCACGACCTCGGCGTTCAGCAGCTCCATCTTCAGACCCTCGGCGCGCTCGATCACTTGAGGATCGTGCTGGAGCTTCTCGATGAAGTCCCGGAGCCCCGCGTCGAAGCGTGCGCGCATCTGGTGCTCGGGATCGTCGCGAACCTCGGTGAGCGTCCGCTCGATGGCGGCGACGATACGGATGTGGATCCTGTCGTCCACCGCTTCGGGAATCCACCACGGACTCTCGCGCGCGATGCGCTGGCGAATGATCTCCTCGTTGCGCTCGACCGCCCGCGAAAGCAAGGCAATGAGCTCGTCGAACAGCTCCTGGTGGCGATTCGACAGCGTGAGGAGCGAGAGCAGCCGGCCGAGGATCGGCGCGACTTGCGTGTCGCGCACCTTCCGGTCGATCGCCGCGCCGATGAGGTGCTGCACGTCCTCGTCGCGAAGCATGCGCGAGCCGCTCGCCAGCCCTCTGGCGGCCGCCCGTGCGATGCGGCGGCTGTTCTCGGGCTCGGCGAGCCATTTCGCAAGGTGCTCCGCCACCCGCCACTCGCGCAGGCGATAGGCGATCACCTCGCGCGAGACGAAGTTCCGCTGCACGAAGTTGCCGAGGCTTCGGCCCACCTGGTCCTTGCGGGCCGGGACGATCGCCGTGTGCGGGATGGGGATTCCGAGCGGGTGTCGGAACAGCGCCGTCACGGCGAACCAGTCGGCGAGGCCGCCGATCATCGCGGCTTCGGCTGTCGCGCGAACGAACGCGAGCCACGGATACCGCGGCTCGAGGAGACGGGATGCGATGAAGATCGCCGTCGCGACGACGAGCATTCCCGTCGCGAGGCGCTTCATCTTGCGGAGCTGCGCCTGCTTGAGCGCCTCGTCCTCCGGGCGCATCGGCGGCGGTTCGCGCAGCGAGAAGCCCGTGACGGGCACCGTCGTCATGCGCGGATGCGAGGCAGGCTCGTTATGCGCGCGCCGGAGTCGCTGACTCGATGTCGGCTACAGGACCATCGGCCAGCGCCGGCCGCTTGGCGGTCTCCGGCTGGCGTTCCTCGGGCGGCTTGTCGGCCATGAGGTCGGCCGCCGGGAGCAGCGCCATCTTCAGCACGTCGTCCATCGTCTGCACGAACGTGAACGCCATGTTCGCGCGCACCTCGTCCGGGACCTCGCGCAGATCCTTCTCGTTCGCCGCCGGCAGGATGACCTCCCGCAGTCCGGCGCGATACGCCGCCAGGACCTTCTCCTTGACGCCGCCGATCTCCAGCACCTTGCCGCGGAGCGTGACCTCGCCGGTCATGGCGACGTCGCGGCGCACGCGGCGATCGCTCAGGACGCTCGCCACCGCCAACGTCACCGAGATGCCCGCGCTCGGACCGTCCTTGGGGATCGCGCCCGCAGGGAAGTGGATGTGGAGGTCGAAATCCCGGAATGCCTTGTCGTCGATGCCGAGCTGGTCGGCGCGCGAGCGCACCCACGAGTAGCCTGCGTCCACCGACTCCCGCATCACGTCGCCGAGCTGCCCGGTGACGATGAGCCTGCCGGAGCCTGGCATCTTGAGTGCCTCGATCACCATGAGATCGCCGCCCGTGGACGTCCACGCGAGGCCCGTCACCGCGCCGATCTCCGGCTCCTTCTCCGCTTCCTCCACCGGATAGCGCGGGACGCCGAGGATCTCCTCGATCAGCGCATTGTCGACGACCCATGCGCCTTCTTCCCCATCGGCCTTCTTGCGCGCGCGCTTCCGCATGACGGCAGCGATGTTGCGCGAGAAGCCGCGCAGTCCCGCCTCACGAGAGTAGCGGCTCGACACAAAGCTCAGCACTTCGTCCGTGAACTGAAGGTCCTTGTCGGTGATCCCGTGCTCCTCGAACAGCTTCGGAAGCAAATAGCGCCAGGCAATCTCGACTTTCTCCTCGATCGTGTATCCCGCGATGCGGATGACCTCCATGCGATCGCGGAGCGGCGCAGGGATGTCGAAGAGATTGTTCGCCGTGCAAATGAACAGAATCGCCGACAGGTCGAACGGAAGATTGACGTAGTGATCGACGAAGTCGTGGTTCTGTGATGGATCGAGCACCTCGAGCATCGCCGCCGTCGGATCTCCTGAGGGGCCACCGGCGGACATCTTGTCGATCTCGTCGATCATGATGACGGGATCCTTCACCCCCACGCGGCGAAGGGCCTGGATGACCATGCCGGGCATCGCGCCGACGTACGTACGACGGTGACCGCGGATCTCCGCTTCATCGCGCACCCCACCCACGGAGATGCGCGAGAACTGCCGGCCGATCGATTGCGCGATCGCTTCGCCGAGGGACGTCTTGCCGGTGCCCGGCGGCCCGACGAAACAGAGGATCGGCCCGTGGGGATCGCCGCCACGGAGCTTGCGGACGGCGAGGTACTCGATGATGCGCTCCTTCGCCTCGTTGAGCCCGTAGTGCCGGTTGTCGAGCGCCTCCTGCACCTTGGGCAACGTGATCTCCTCGTCACCGGAGCGCTTGTGCCAGGGGAGCGCGAGCAGCCAGTCGAGATAATTCCGAATGACCTGGTACTCGCTCGAGGCGGGCGACAGCATGCGCATGCGCTCCGTTTCGCGACGCGCTTCCTGCGCCGCCTTGTCGGGCATCTGCGCTTCCTCGATCTTCTTCAGGAGATCGAGCGCTTCCTTCTCCCCAGGATCGGCCTCCCCCAGCTCGGCCTGAATCGCGCGCAGCTGCTGCCGCAGATAGAACTCGCGCTGATGTTGCTCGATCTTCACTTCCGTCTGGCGCTTGATGTCCTCCATCACGCGCGCACGCGCGACTTCACGCTCGAGGCGCGACAGCACGAACTTGATGCGCTCCCCGACGTCGAGGCGCTGGAGCACCTCGTCCTTGTCGGCGATACGGAAGTTCATGTTCGTGGCCGCGAGGTCGGCGAACCGGCCGGGGTCCGACATGTTCATCTTGAGAATCGCCGGGACCTCATCGGGGATGCGATCGATGAGCTCGGCCAGCGTTTCCGCAGCGGAGACGAGGCGCGTCATCAGCTCTTCGCCCTGTACCGGCTCCGGCGGCGTCTCCTTCGCGGGCTTGATGCTCGCGACGGGGAACGGCTCGCGCCGATCGATGTCCTCGACCGTGATCCGTCGCAACCCCTGGAGCGTGATCTGAATGGTCTCGCCGGGCAGGTTGATGCGCTCGTGCACGCGAGCCGCGACGCCCACGCGTCCGACGAACTGCTCAGGGTTGATCGGCTCGTCGTGATCGCCACTGGCGACGACGAGCGCCACGATGAGCCCGTTGTCCTCATGCGAGCGCAGAATGGCGAGATTTTCCGGCGCGCCCATTTGCACGGCGATGGTGCCGAGGGGATACACGATCGTGGAGCGCAGCGCCATCAGCGGCAGCGTGGGCGGCAGCTCCGATCGGAGGATGTCTTCTTTGCGCGAGGCTTTGGCCATCGGAAAGGCTGGAGAGAGTCTACAAAACTAACGCGTGGGGTGGCGGGATAAATGGGGTGGGGTATCGGGGCGCCCCTTATCGAGACCAACATCTCACGCGGATGACGCCAATTGGCCTGACAGGGCCGGATGCGGCCCGTGCGCGGTGACCCCCTCCTCTACAGCAGCAAAGGACAAATGTCTGTGTTGTCGCGCGTGGAGAGTCGTGAGCAAAGGAGCGATCAGGCTGTGTCCGGTGAATCCGCGTCAGAACCCCTCCGTTCTTGATGCCCGGATGATGGTGTTGACCTCCACTCGGCCTGGGGCGGCAGCCACTATCCCCAAGCAGCGACGACTCCGCTAGCTTTGACTCCATGTTCGACGAGCTGAGCGACAAACTCGACGCCGTCTTCGCGCGCCTGCGCGGGCGTGGCGTCCTCACGGAAAGCGACATCAAGGAAGGGCTGCGCGAGGTTCGCCGCGTCCTCCTCGAGGCCGACGTCAACTTCCAGCTCACGCGCGAGTTCCTGGAGCGCGTCGAGCAAAAGGCCGTCGGCGTTGCCGCGCTGAGATCGGTCTCGCCGGGCCAGCAGCTCGTCAAGATCGTCCACGACGAGCTCGCCACCATGCTTGGCGAGCGACGCGAAGGGCTGCGCCTCTCCACCGTTCCGCCGACGATCGTGTTGATGGTCGGGTTACAGGGATCGGGCAAGACGACGACCGCCGCGAAGCTGGCACGCCGCCTCAAGGCGGAAGGGCGTGCCGTCCGTCTCGTCGCCGCTGACGTCTACCGCCCCGCCGCCATCGACCAGCTCGAGACGCTCGGCAAACAGCTCGAGATTCCGGTGTTCGCCGACCGCGAGACGCAGGACGTCGTCCGCATCGCGAAGCGCGGCATCGACGAAGCGCGCCGCGCGCGCGACCGTCTCGTCATCGTCGACACCGCCGGCCGGTTGCAGATCGATGACGAGATGATGGCGGAGCTCGAGCGGCTCAAGGAAGCCGTCGATCCCGACGAGATCTTGCTCGTCGCCGACGGGATGACCGGTCAGGATGCTGTCCGCATCGCCAAGGGCTTCGACGACCGGCTCGGCGTCACCGGCGTCGTGTTGACGAAGATGGATGGTGACGCGCGTGGGGGCGCGGCGCTGTCGATCTACGGCGTCACCAAGAAACCGATCAAGTACGTCGGCGTCGGCGAGAAACTCGACGCGCTCGAGGAATTTCACCCCGAGCGCATGGCCGGCCGCATCCTCCAGATGGGCGACATCGTCTCGCTCGTCGAGAAGGCGCAGACGGCGTTCGATGCCGACGAAGCCAAGCGTCTCGAGAAGAAGGTCCGGAAGGAGGGGATGGACCTCCAGGACTTCCTCACGGCGATGAAGCAGATCCAGAAGATGGGTCCGCTCGAGGGCTTGATCGGGCTTCTCCCCGGCGTGAACACGAAAGCGCTGAAGCAGGCGAAGACGGACCCGAAGCGCATGCGCCACGTCGAGGCGATCGTGCTCTCGATGACGCCTGACGAGCGCCGAAGCCCGGGAATCATCAACGGCTCCCGCCGCGCGCGCATCGCGAAAGGCGCGGGACGACCCATCAGCGAGGTCAACAAGCTGCTGAACCAGTTCCGCGACATGCAGAAGATGATGAGAAAGATGGCGAAGGGCGGGATGCGAATGCCACCGAGCACGTCTGGAATGCGATAGCAGGGAGGGTTGAACGGGAACCGCGGATCGATGAAGTCTGTTCTCGTTCCTCTTCACCAGCACTCTGACTAGATTGCACGTCCCAGGTGCGCCCCGGAACCGCCGGGGACGCGAGGAGCCTGGCGCAGGATGAACACACCTTGCCGAGGAGCACGTTCTCATGGCAGTGAAGATCCGTCTCCGGCGCGTCGGCCGGAAAAAGAGTCCCCTCTATCGCATCGTCGTCGCCGAGAGCACGAGCCCTCGTGATGGGCGGTTCATCGAGATCATCGGGCAGTACGCCCCTCGTCAGGCGGCCGACGCGGTGAAGATCGACGTCGCCCGCGCGAACCACTGGCTCGACGTCGGCGCTCAGCCCTCCGACACCGTGCGCTCGCTCCTTCGGCGCGCCGGCGTGCTCAAGCAGCGCCACGAGGCGCGGCTCGCCAGCAAGCTCCAGTCGAAGGCCGTTCCCGTCGGCGAGACGAACGACTGACGCACCGCGCCGCGCCGTGACCACGCGCGACGACCTGGTCATCGTCGGCCGCGTCCGGCGCCCACATGGGGTCCGCGGCGAGCTACTGATCGAAGTGATTACGGACGAGCCGGATGCGGTGTACGCATCCGGCCGTCGTGTTTTCGCGGAGTCGCCGAAAGGGGCGGGTGAGGACGCGAACGAGATCCTCACCGTCCTCGAGACACGTCCCTTCAAGGACGGCCTGCTCGTCCGCTTCCACGAGATCACCGACCGCACCACGGCCGAGCGGTGGAACGGCCGTCTTCTCCTGGTCCCCGAACGCGAGCTCACGCCGCCGGCCGAAGGGGAGGTGTACGTGCACGAGCTCCAGGGCATGACGGTCGAGCTTTCATCGGGCGAAGTCATCGGGACCGTCGCCGACGTCTTCGAAGTCCCGCAGGGTCTCCTGCTCGATATCGCCCGCGAACGTGGGACGGTTCTCGTTCCATTCAGCGGAGAGATCATTCTCGGCGTCGATCGCGAGCGGCGCGTCGTGCGCATCGACCCGCCGGAGGGCCTGCTCGAGTGACGCTTCGCATCAACATCGTCACCATCTTCCCACAGTTTTTCGAGACGCCGCTCTCGTTGAGCATCCCTGCGCGTGCGGCGCAGGCGGGCTCCGTGGTCTACACCATCGTCGACCTGCGCGACTTCACGCACGACCGCCATCGCACGGTCGACGACTACCCGTACGGCGGCGGCCCGGGGATGGTCATGAAGCCGGATCCGTTCTTCGAGGCGGTGGAATCCCTCGGGGCCAAATCGCCGATCGTGCTTGTCTCGGCGCGTGGAGCGCCGCTCCGTCAGTCAGACGCGCGCCGCTACTCGGACGGGTCGGAGCTGACGATCCTGTGCGGCCATTACAAGGACGTCGACCAGCGCGTGGCCGATCACCTCGCTACCGAGGAGGTGTCGTTAGGTGACTTCGTGTTGAGCGGTGGAGAGCCGGCGGCGCTCTGCGTCATCGACGCGACGGTGCGACTGCTGGCCGGCGCGATGTCCGATCACGAGAGCGCGTACACCGACTCCCATTGGGACGAGGGCTTGAGCGCGCCGAGCTATACGCGTCCGCCGGTCTATCGTGGCTTCTCCGTGCCCGATGTCCTGTTGTCGGGCGATCACACACGCATCGCGGCGTGGCGGCGCGCCGAGGCGTCGAGGCTCACCGAGCGGCGGCGAGGGGGCGCGTGATGCTGCGCTCGGTCAATCCGGCAACGGGTGATCTGCTCGCGGCCTTTGAAGAGCACTCGGCGAGCGACGTCGAGTGGCGGGTCGCCAGGGCGGCCGAGGCTTCGACCGAATGGCACGCCTGGACCTTCGCGCAACGCGCCGCCGTCATGACTCGTGCGGGCGAGATACTCGAGAACGAGCGCGATGCGTTCGGCCGTCTCATGACGCGGGAGATGGGGAAGCCGATCGGCGCGGCGAGAGAAGAGGCGGCGAAGTGCGCGACGGCCTGCCGGTACTACGCGGAGCAGGCGGAGCGACACCTCGCCCGTCGTGACGTCGCGACGAACGATCGCGAGAGCTTCGTGCTCTATCAGCCGCTCGGCGTCATTCTGGCCATCATGCCGTGGAATTTTCCGTTCTGGCAGGTGATCCGCTTCGCGGCGCCGGCGATCATGGCCGGCAACGTTGGGCTGCTCAAGCATGCGTCGAACGTGCCGCAGTGCGCGCTGGCGCTGGAGGACCTGTGGCGTCGCGCGGGCGCGCCCGAGGGCGTCTTCCAGACACTCCTGCTGAGCGCGCGCGCGGTAGGAGACCTGATCGCCGACCCGCGCATCGCCGCGGTGACACTCACCGGAAGCGAAGGGGCGGGCCGCGACGTCGGCGCACGCGCGGGCCGCGAGATCAAGCCCAGCGTCCTCGAGCTCGGGGGGAGCGATGCCTTCATCGTGATGCCGTCGGCTTCGCTCGATGAGGCGGTGACGACCGCGGTTCGCGCACGAACGGTCAACAACGGACAGTCGTGCATCGCCGCGAAGCGGTTCATCGTGCACGAGAAGATCTTCGACGAGTTCGCGGAGCGCTTCACGGCTGCGATGAAAGCGCTTCGCGTCGGCGATCCGATGGACGAGCGCACCGAGATCGGCCCGCTGGCGACGCCGTCGGGCGCCGATGATCTCGATGCACAAGTGCGCCGCACCGTCGAGGCCGGTGCCCGCGTGCTCGCCGGAGGGCGACGTCTCGAGCGTCCGGGCAATTTTTACGAGCCGACGGTGCTCACCGATGTGCCGGAGGATTCGCCAGCCGCGCAGGAAGAGCTGTTCGGACCCGTTGCGCCGCTCCTTCGGGCCCGTGACGTCGACGACGCGCTGCGCATCGCGAACTCCACATCGTTTGGACTGGGCGCCGCCGCGTGGACGAATGACGCTGGCGAGCAATCCCGTTTCGTCGAGGGGCTCGAGGCCGGAACGATCGCGATCAACGGAATGGTCGCCAGCGACACGCGTCTTCCCTTCGGCGGAATCAAACGATCGGGATACGGGCGCGAGCTGAGCGAGGAAGGGATTCGCGAGTTCGTGAACGTGAAGACGGTGCGCGTCGGAGGGGCCGTCGCTCGAACGGAGTGATCGTGCGGAACGTGGGCGGACGGATTGCTCCTCTTACTGGTCGTCCTCCGACAGGTCCACCATTCGCATTGCGCCGGCGTACTCCACCGACCGCGGCTGTCGGATGGCCGTGAGCTTCTTCACCACGCTCGCGATGCGGCGCGCTTCGGAGAGGAGGATTCCGACGGTGCTGGCATCGTCGGGAACCAGGCTCGCGGACGTCGAAAGGAGCGAGGCGTGCGAGATGAGCGCCGCGAGCGGGTTGTTGATCTCGTGCTGGAGCGCGATCGCCAGCTCACCGACCCCGGCCAGCCAGCGGTTCTGCGCCAGCTCGCCCTCGGCCCGCCAGCGCGCCGCGTTCTCCCCGACTCGCCGCTCCGCGATCGCAATACGGGCGCGAAGGTGGCTGAGCATCACCGGCTTCGTCACGTAGTCGTCGACGCCTGCATCCAGCGCCGCGAGCAGGTCCTCCCCGCCGTCGCGAGCCGTCAGCATGACGACGAATGTCTCGCGCGAGTACTCAGAGGCGCGGATGTGCCGGCAGACGTCCACTCCGGTCAAGCTCGGCATATTCCAGTCGACGATCACGAGCTGCGGGTGCTCGGCCTCGAAGATGGTGAGCGCCTGCTGCCCGTCGGTGGCTTCCAGGATGTCGTGCCCGCGTTCGCGCACGGCGTGCGTCGTCAGCGTGCGCATGAGCGAGTCGTCGTCGGCGATGAGCGCTTTCACGAACCGAGGACGACTGGCGGGACGCCGCGGTATCGCCCGGCTGGCGTAAGGGCTTCCGCCGGTGTAGCTTGGAGTTCTGCATCTGACAATTTTTCCAATCCGGGCCGGTTCCCCTCAGCCCCGAGAGCGCCTCTATGCATGCCTTCATCGAAACCCAGAAAGATTACATGCGCACCGACATCCCTCCCTTCCGTCCTGGCGACACGCTGCGCGTCAACGTGCGCGTAAAGGAAGGGGACAAGGAACGCCTTCAGGCGTTCGAGGGCGTGTGCATCGCTCGCCGCGGCAGTGGCGTCAGCGAGACGTTCACCGTGCGCAAAGTGTCGAACGGTGTGGGCGTGGAGCGAATCTTCCCCGTGCACAGCCCCATGATCGGGGACATCGCCGTTGTCCGCCGTGGTCAGGTGCGACGCGCCAAACTGTACTACCTCCGTGAGCTCAGCGGGAAGGCGACTCGTATTCGCGCGAAGAAGTCCCGGACGCAGGACACGACGGAGGAGTAGAGGTGGCGGGCAGTCGCCGCCGCGAGCCGCGCTACGCTCGATGGAGTGGTATCGAGCGCGAGCTGCGCCGCACTGGCGTACTGCTGATTGCCGGAGTCGATGAGGTCGGACGGGGCTCCCTGGCGGGCCCCGTCGTCGCATCGGCCGTCATCATGCCGCCAGGGGTGCCGGCACTCCGCGGCGTCGATGACTCCAAACGACTCACCCGCCGCGAGCGCGAGAAGCTCTGCATACGCATCCGCGAGCGCGCTCTCGCGCTCGCAGTCGGCGCCGCGTCGGTTCGCGAGATCGACACCCTGAACATCTTCAACGCGAGCGTGCTGGCGATGCGCCGTGCGCTCCTGCGTCTCGCCCTTCAGCCGGATCACGTATTGGTTGACGGTCGTCGGCTTCGCTCACTGGGTGTCGCCCACACTGGGGTCATCGACGGGGACGCGAAGTGCTTCAACGTCGCCTGCGCATCGATCGTGGCGAAGGTCACGCGCGATCGCCTCATGGCTCGGCTGGCACCGCGCTACCCCGATTTTGGCTGGGCGTCCAACTGCGGCTACGGCACACCCGATCACGTGCGAGGGCTCACCAGCCGCGGCCCCAGCGTCCATCACCGGCGGGCGTTCGTTGCCGCCGTCGCGGCTCGGCTTCGTGCGGGTGCATCGCTGGAGGAGGCCGGGGACATCGTCGTTCCGGCGAGTGTCAGCGAATCCACATTTGCTCCCACGCACGTGCCTGCGGAAAGCGTGCTCTGCGATTCTTCGGTCGCACTCGATGAGAGGTAATTGCTGCCATACGCATCCCACGGCGCGGATCGTGACGCGGGGCCTGCCGCGGGAGAGTGCACCGGATGGCACGCCTTTTGTGACAGACATCACATTACATGGCAACGACTTACGTGGCTTGCGGGCACGCTTCTCGCTCTGTAATTTGACAGCCAGGTTAGCGAGATCCCCCACCCTCCGGAGAAGCAAACCATGAACAATGTCAGAGCAATCGCGGTGATGGCGCTGGCGATTCCGCTCGTCGCTGGATGCGTGTCGAACAGGAAGTTCAACCGGACGATTGCCGAGCAGAATGCGGCGCTCGAGACCGAGCGGACCGCCCGCACCTCGGCCGACGAGGCGATTCAGTCGGACGTGCAGAGCCTCAGGACCGACGTTCAGAACCTCCGCACCGAGCTCCAGAATCTTCGCACCGAGTTCGGCGCCAAGATCACGGCCATGGAAGAGGGACTGAAGTTCGCGTTGCCGGTCAACTTCGCGTTTGACGACGCGACCGTCCGTTTCGAGGACGTTCCGGCGCTCGACCGCTTCGCCCGTGTCGTTCAGAACTACTATCCGGGCTCCAAGATCACCGTCGAGGGCTTCGCGGATCCCGCGGGGACCGTGGCGTACAACCGCGCGCTGTCCACGCGTCGCGCCGAGTCTGTCCGGGCACACCTGTTGACGGCTGGGGTGAACCCCGATCTGATCGACGCGATCGGCTACGGCGAGACGCGCCAGGTCGTGATAGGCGCGGAGCGCGATGACCCGGGTGCCGAGAAGAATCGTCGTGTCGTGTTCGTGGTGGAGAGCCGCGGCGAGCCGACGATGGCAGAGGCGAACACCCTCCAGTAAGTTCTCCGGGAACGCTGGGATCTTCGCAAGTGAACGGGGCGCCGAGGCGCTCCGTTTCTTTTTCTCGGGTGGTGAACCCAGGGACGAAGCGTCACCGCCACTCAGCACCCAACCTCGCGAAGAGCTGGGCGTACAGCTCGATTCCCTCGCGCAGATTGCCGATGCGCAGGTTCTCGTTCGAGGCGTGCTGATTGTTGTCGTGGTTCACCATCGGCACGATCACGAGCGGCGCTCCCAGAACCTCGGCGAACAGGTACATCGGCAGGCTTCCGCCGAGGATCGGGATTGCGATCACGCGATCGTTGGTGGCGGCGCTGGCGACGCGCATCACCGCCCGGGAGAAGGGCGCCTCCATGTCCGTCCGGATGCCGGGATAGCCCTTCTCCCATTGCATGCGCGCCACGCGCGGATGGCGCGTGCGCTCGTCCCGCGTCGGTTCATCGTGCACGACATGATATCCCTGCGCCCTGAGGTGCGCCTCCACCCGCTCGCGGACCACCGCCGGTGTCTGGTTCGGCACGAGTCTGAAGTCGATCGACGCGGTGGCTTGCGTCGGGATGGCGTTCGCCGCTCGTGCGCCGACCGGACCGCCCTCGAGGCCGCGCACGTTGAGCGCTGGAGAAAGGATCCGCTCGAGCAGCGGCGCGCCGTCGCCCTCGACGTCGCCTAACGCGAGCTCCTGCCGCAACGCACTGTCAACGGGCGGTGCACTCGCGATGGCCGCCCGTTCGGCGGCACCTGGCGGCTGCACGTCGTCGTGAAAGCCCGCGATCGTGACGCGTCCCTCCGTGTCGCGCATCGACGCGAGCAGGTGCGCCAGAAGCATCGTCGGATTGGGCGCCCAGTTTCCATAGTGGCCGCTGTGAAGGGCACGCGAGGCGCCGTAGACAGTGAGCTCGGCGCCCATGACGCCCCGCACGCCGAACACGACTTGTGGTCTGCGGGTTTGGTGAACCGGTCCGTCGCCAAAGATCCACCCGTCGGACGCGAGCACCTTCGCGTGTTGCCGGAGCATGGCTTCGAGATGGTCCGAGCCCGCTTCCTCCTCGCCCTCGAGGAAGAACTTCACGTTCACCGAGAGCGGGATGCGCGCGGCGCGAAGCGCATCGATCGCCGAAAGCATCGCGACGATGGGGGATTTGTCGTCGCTCGCGGAGCGTGCGTAGAGGCGGGCATCGTCGTCGAGGACGCCACCGCGACCCGGACGCGGGATGACGCGGCCGTTTCGCTCGAGCGGTGCGTCGCGCAGCGTCGGAGTCCAGGGTGGAGTCGCCCATCGCGCAGGATCGACCGGTTGTCCGTCGTAGTGCGCGTACATGACCACGGTGCGCGTCGCTCCGGGCACGCGAAGCTCACCATAGACCGCCGGCGGTGCGCCGGGCGTCTCGAGCTTGCGAGCGACGATTCCGCGGCGCATGAGCATGGCGACCAGGGTGTCGGCATTGCGGCGTATCGAGACGCTGTCGCTCGCGACGTTGGGGATCGCGAGCAGGCTCGCGAGCTCGAGAAGGATCGCGGGCTCGTTGCGCAGCCGCCATTCGCGGACAGAGGTGCGCACGGCATCGGCGCTGGGGGCGCGTTGCGCGAGTGACGGTGACGCGCCGAGCATCAGCGCAGCGGAGCAGATGATGATTCTTTTCATGGCCGTGAGAGGGGTTGCGCCGAAGCTCGCGCTCCACGCGCGATCTCGCTAGACTCGGCGCATGCCACCCACGACGATCGGCCGTGTCCTCGAGACTGCGCTATATGCGGAGGATCTCGACGCCGCAGCGCGGTTCTACGGCGAGGTGCTTGGCCTCGAGCGGATCGCCTTCGCTGAAGGACGACACGTCTTCTTTCGATGTGGAGACGGCGTCGTCCTGATCTTCGATCCGCGCAGCACCGCGACGGTGCCGACAAGCGTCAACGGTGCGGCCGTGCCCCTGCACGGGGCGAGCGGGGAAGGGCACGTCGCGTTCGCCATGTCCACCGACGATCTCGCGGTGTGGCGCGGGCACCTGGAGGCGAACGGTGTCGCGGTCGAGAGCGAGGTGACGTGGCCTCGCGGCGGACGGTCGATTTACGTGCGCGACCCCGCGGGCAACAGCGTGGAGCTCGCGTCGCCGCGCATTTGGGGATTTGACGAGTGAAGTGAGCTCTACCAGACCCCGCGAGCACGACGTGCCTTACGTAGGCGTGGCGCGTCCGGCGGATGTCCTCGCGGTCCCAGCGCGCGGCGGAGACAGCGAGCGCTCCGCGTCGCACGCAATGACCAGAGCGGTGAGAAGTCGAACGCGGGACCGGTCACGCTTGGTCACGGGCGCCCCCCGGAACTATCTTCCACTCACCGCATGATCGGGACCCGGTAGCTCAGTTGGTAGAGCAACGGACTTTTAATCCGTAGGTCGCGGGTTCGAGACCCGCCCGGGTCATATTGAACGATGAAGACGTAAGGAGCTACGAAGCCGGCGACTTTCGAAGGAGAGTTGCCGGTTGCTTTTATCTTCCGGGGATCGCGCGCAAGCCGGGGATTACGCGTGGGACCATCGGGGCAGGCTGCGGCTCGCGACAAGGGACGATCGGGCGGCGTAAGCAAGAATAGGTGCGACTAAGTGCGCCTTAGCATGCAGAGGGCGCGCGTGGAATTGGTTAGATGGGCAACGCATCATCCTTTCTCGCCGATGTGAGAGCGTCTATCTTCGGACAGACGCGCTACACGGACGCGGCTACAACCTCTCTGACGACGCCACCTTGACGCCCGCTGCTGTTCCCGATCCGGAGTCGCTAGGAGCGCTCCTCGACGCGGCCGAGAACACCCGCCGCCAATCCGTCCGCAAGCTCGGTTCCGAAGCACGCGCCGCATTCGGCCAGTACTTCACTCCGACCGCAACAGCGCGCCTCATGGCCTCCTTGTTCCAGGCACGGACACGCAGGCTTCGAGTGCTTGATGCGGGGGCCGGAGTCGGGTCGCTCTCAGCCGCGCTCGTCGCCGAGCTGTGCGGCCGACGCGAGCGTCCGCGCGCCATTGAGCTCACCGCGTATGAGATCGACGAGACACTCATCGGCGATCTCCGCAGCACGCTACTCGCGTGCGAGCGAGCCGCTGACGAGTGCCGCGTGAACTTCACGTGGACAATTCGCCGGAGCGACTTCATTCGCGAAGCGGTGAGTGCGGTCGCGCTCGACGAATTCAATCCATCCGCCTCGCACCGCTACGACGCGGCCATTCTCAATCCGCCCTACCGGAAGATTCGCAGCGACTCCGAGGAGCGGCGATATTTGCGCGCGGCCGGTATCGAGACCAGTAACCTCTATACTGGTTTTCTCGCGCTCACTATCCGCTTGCTGGCCCCGGGTGGCGAGCTCGTGGCCATCACGCCGCGCAGCTTCTGCAACGGTCCCTACTTCCGGCCGTTTCGCCGATTGCTGCTCGACACCATGCGCCTCGACCGCATCCACGTATTCGAGCGTCGTGACGTCGCGTTCCGCGATGAGGAAGTGCTCCAGGAGAACGTAATACTGCGCGCGGTGAAGCGGCGGGAAGCGGAGCGGTCACCGCAGACGGTAAGGGTGAGCAGCAGCGTGGACGCGGCCAGTGCAAATGGCGAGACGCGCGAAGTGGCGATGCAGGACGTGGTGCGGCCGGACGATCCGGAGGCGTTCATCCATGTTGTGGCGGACGAATGGGGCAGGGCCGTTGCGTCGCGGATGCGCGCGCTGCCCGCCACACTTGATGACCTGGACTTGAACGTCTCGACCGGCCGGGTCGTTGATTTCCGCGCGCGTGAATCGCTACGTCCACGCCCGGGCAAAGGGACCGCTCCGCTGATCTATCCGACGCACTTTCACAACGACGGTTATGTCACGTGGCCGAGCGAGCGCACGCGGAAGCCGAATGCGATTGTCCGGTCAGAGCGAACCGAATCCTTGCTAATCCCGCGTGGATGGTATGTGCTCGTGAAGCGGTTCTCCGCGAAGGAGGAACGCCGCCGCATCGTCGCGGCCGTACTGGATCCATCTCGCGTTGATGCTGACGTCATCGGGCTCGAAAATCACCTCAACTACGTCCATGATGCCGGACACGGGCTCGCGCCAGAGATGGCCAAGGGGCTCGCCGCGTTTCTGAATTGCACGACCGTTGATTCATTCTTCCGGCAGTTCAACGGTCACACGCAGGTGAATGCGACCGACCTTCGCACGCTTCGGTTTCCGCCCGGTAGGACGCTATGCGCGCTCGGAGGGCGGATCGGCGACGCCTTCCCCGATCAGGGCGATCTCGACGAGCTAGTGGCCGCAATGGTGTTCAAGCCGCAATAGGACCACACCCGTTTCTCGGGGGTACACGCCGCTAGGCTGGGATGGACGCTTTCATTGGCGTCCGACGGCCGCGACGCTGGGCCGAATCGCCCAGATCGGGACGATCTCCCCGGAGGCGTCGGCGCCTTCGCGCGGTCGCGGACGCGCGTGATTTCTCTCTCCCCGACACATCGGCGCCCTCGGAGATGTCCTTATTACGAGCGGTTTGAGGCCGGGCACGTTCCCTATGAAAGGGTGTCGGCATCCTTAAAAAAACTCATTGGGGAATGGCCCGATCGGGCCGAGCACTTGGCCCGCCAGCAGGCAATTGGTGCGGCGCGGCAACGTAAGCCCGTCTCTCGCTCGCGCTTGACCATGATCGCGCGCTTTGGTGACATTGCGACGCGTACCAATTCCTTGCGCCGCACCGCCACCGCGCGATCATGGCTCCGTACCGCGACACGCTCGACGCCTCCAGCACGTACTACGAGGCCTGTGCCCGCCACAAGGCTCGCCAGACCGCGCGCGGACTCCAGGTCATGTATACGTGCGACCCCTGCACGGTCCGCCTCGTGCGCGAAGTCTTCAATGACCGGCCACCGGTGTACCACGGCGAGACCGTAGACGGCTACTGCGGGTTGTGCAATCAACGGCGGCCAGTCACGCTCCGGCAATACTTCTCGTGTGTTCCTTGCTGGAGCGTCGTCGTCGCGTATCAGAAGGGGTTTGTGGCGAGCCGTGCGGTTCATGAATGGTGGGCTCGCGATCTGGCGCCATCCTACCGTGACCTTTCGCTCATTGAGACGGAGCCGGTGCTGCTCCTCCCGTACGTCAGAGGTGCAAAGACCAAGAGGCAAGCTGCGGCCACGAAAGACGTTTTGGACTTCAAGGCCACGGAGCGCGGGACGACGTTATTCCACATCGAGTTGAAATCCGGGCCCGGGTCGATCGACGGTATGTCGGAATTCCAGTTGGACGTGAATGACTACAACGACATCGTGGGAGCGGTGAAGCTCACGCGCCTGCCGGCGTACATCGTTCATGTGCAACTTGCCTTCGACTATCTCCCGCCGACGCGCGGGACGGTCGTCAAGGGAATGTGGTGGACGGACCTCGCCACATTCATGACCGGTCCATACAGGGTCAAGAAGCGACACGGCGAGGAGAAGAAGGCGCGGTACTGCGACGCGGGATGTTTTCAGCCGATGACGACATTCGCTTCCGAGATCGCCGAACGCCGATATGAGGAGCTCGGAAAGCGGCTCGGTGCATCACCGATCGACATGTTGTAATCCAGCTGGCGCTCGTTAGGGCCACTCTTGCCCATTGTACGTTAGCGCGCCGGTCGTTACCTCGTCGTGCTACGCCCGCCGTTTTCGGGATGTTCGCCTTCGATCCCATCCCCCGTCACAGTCCGGGTTCGCGCCGTCCAACAAGGTGTCGCGAAGCCCGCTGCCTCGATCCGATCCAGTCCGCTCGCGACGATACGCGGTCGCTCTCTTTGACGTAACGAACGCGACCTCGCTTCGCGCTAGGCCCCCTCCGGGCCGACTAGCGGGTTATCGCCGCTGTCTACTGAGCGTCTACCGACTTGGGGGAAAAACGCGACGAAACAGGCTGATATGCGACGGTATGCGACGACTCGCGGTGCAACCCGATCCTTCCTCGGTTAAACAAGTTAGGGTAACGCCGCGATGCTCCGCGATACACTCTGGCCGACTTCTGGATCCGTAGGTCGCGGGTTCGAGACCCGCCCGGGCCCCTCGCGTCCATGAAGGGCCGCCCTTGGAAGGCGGCCTTCCCACTTCCTCGGCTCCAGACAGGACGCCACGATGCCATCGACGATTCCGTCCAACGGAGGTGCGAGGGCCAGCGCATCGCGGGACGACCATAACGTCGGCGTCGCTGGGCTACAAGCGCGAGGTCTTCGGAGCCCGGTTAGAGCCCGATCCAGTAGTTCACCTTCACCAGGAACACGTTGTCTGGTCTCGCGCCGAACAACGCGCTCCGATCGCGTCTGAACCGGAAATTGCCGACGGTCTCCTCCGAGCTGCGACTCTGCGTCCACACCAGGAACACGGTCGAGCCGGGCCGATACTCCCACCGGACCACCGCGTTCCCGCGCAGCGACCGGAAGTTGAAGTCGGGGTTCGAGAACGTGAGCGAAGCCGTGGCCGGATTGCGGTCCGGATCCAGTACGTAATCGTTGCCCACCCTCGAGATCTGCGTCGCGTCGAAGATGCGTTTCTCCACCGTGCGCGGCGCGACGAACTCCTTGAAGTTCTCGTAGTCGCCACTCGAGATCAGCGGCTGCGCGAACAGCTCGAGCGAGAGCGTGGGCGTGAAGGTGACGTTGAGACGCGTCCCGAGCTCGACGAGGTGCTGCACGAGGTCGGCGAACACGATGCGTCGGTCGTAGAAGTGATTCGCCGTCGTATCCGTGAACGATCCTCCGGGCACGAACTGCGCCTTTCCATCGCTGTAGCTGTAGTACGGCTCCAGCGACAGCACGATGTTCGACGCCGGCTTCGCGCGTATGGTCGTGGATAACGAGTAGCCGGTCCCGCCCTCGGCGTTGCCACTCCCGTTCGGATTGAGCGAGAAGCTCACGCGCTTGCGGCTGTCGGTGTTGACGTTGAACGACCACGACCATCCGGCGGTGCGTTTGACGACCGGGCCGCCACGCGTCAGACGATCCTCGAACACCTCCGGACGGTAAATGAAGACCGCGTTCATCCACCAATAGTTCGGAAGCTGGAGCTCGTAGTAGGTCTGGAACTGGAGATCGTTTCGATCGCCGTCGTAGTTGTACTGCTGCTGGCTGCCGATGATGAAATACGCCTGACGATAGTGCTTCGTCGGCGTCTGCCATTGGCGAAAGAGGTTCGCGTTCATCCACACGTAGTCGGCGCGGGTGAGGAACGCGAGATCGTTCACCTCGAAGCCGGGGCTGCGGACGTTGACCGCCGTCTCGAACAGCCAGTCCCCGGACTCCTTCGACGCGCGGACGTAGCCGCCATAGCCACGCAACGACGTGCGCGTCGGGTCGTACCGATCGGAGAACAGCCCGTTGCCGCCGTGCTCGCGATCGGGGCGGTCGAAGTAGCGCGCCGATGACCTCTGGAGCTGGTCGATCACGGCCTCGTCGCCGGTCACGTTCGACACGGCGAAATTGCTCATGATCCGATACGTCCGGTTCTTCCACCGCATCTCCCAGTCCACGCCCACGGCCTCCGAGTGCGCGGGCATGCTGGCTCTGAGGTAGTCGTCGCCGAAGCGCCGCATGGTGGACGTCGCGATCGCGCCGATGAACCCGCGGCCGGCCGAGAAGTTCTTTCTGACGCGACCGACGAAGTAGTTCGTGAGCGGCTCGACTTCCCGCGCTCCACGGGTGTCGTCGGGGAATACGATGTCGGCGTCTTCCGCCTTCGTCACGGCATTGAGCAGCCCGACCTGGAACCCGCCCCGCGTGCGGCCCGTGATCTTCGCAGCGCCGAGGATCGTGGTGTTCTCCGGCCGATCGAGGTAGTCGTAATCGTCAGGCGGAGACCCGCGCGGCTGTCGCCCAATGCGTCGCGAGTAGTACAGCGACATGCTCGAGACGTTGCTACAGAAATAGCAGTTCAATCCGCCAAACCCGAAGAGCCCGCTCCCCTCGACGAAGAATGGGCGCTTCTCGGAGAACGATGTCTCGAACGCGCTGAGATTCACGACGGCCGGATCGACCTCGACCTGACCGAAGTCGGGATTCACGGTGAGATCGAGGGTGAGGTTCGACGTGAGCAGCGCCTTGAGGTCGCCGCCGACGCGCGCCGTGTACTCGCTCTCATCGCGGAACGGGTTGTCCTCCTCGCCATCGCGGAAGGGCACGTATGCCGCGCGGGACACGACATAGGGAAGGAGCTCGATTCCGCGGGGACGCTCGCGCACGCGAATCCCCTCCACGTGTCCGAAGTCCGATGGCCCACCGGCCTCCTTGCGTCCCCAGAACGACCACATCGACGACTCTTTGAGGCGGTCGACGTAGCGCCACACCTGCAATCCCCACGTCTGCGCCGTGTCGCGCGAGAAGCGAAGCTGGGCGAAGGGGATCCGAAGCTCGGCCGTCCACCCCAGCGAGTCGATCGACGCCACCGCTTCCCAGATCGGGTCCCACGACGGATCGGCGAAGGTGCTCGCCTGGCCGGCATCGGTTTTCACGCCCGCGGGATTGATCTGGAAGATCGTGCGGCCGCTGTGGTCGTGGAACGTGTCGAAGATGAGCTCGAGATAATCGCCGTCGTTCTGCTGGTCGCGCCGCGTCAGATACGGACGAACACCGCGCGCGCCGAGGGAATCGTACATCCGCGCGCCGATGTACAGCGCCACGTCATCGTACAGGATGCGCAGCTCGGTCCGCTGGCTGGCCGGCTCTCCCTCGTTAGGCTCGAACTGCCGGAAGCCGGTCGCCGGCGTGGACGCGGCCCATGCGGACTCATCCGGCCGCCCGTCGAGCACGATCGGACCCGTCCGCTCCGCGGCAGCCATGCGCGGGCGCACCACGTGAGTCGTGTCGTGAGATTGGGCGGAGAGGAAAGCAGGGACGAGACAACAGGAAACGGCGGCAACCCACAGAGCCGATGTACGTGCCGCAGGACATGGCCGCATTCCGTGCTCGCTCGCTGGAGTTCAGTCGCTGAAACGGACATCCCTTGGATGCCCGCGCAGCCAAAAGAGTTTACGCGACGGTAAATCCGCGAGGGGTTTACATATTCTTTACGCTTTCGGGGGCCCTGTCGAGCACGACTCGAGGGCCGGCCTGCACATGAGCGCCTTCACATGGAACGCTCGTTGGACGCATCATTATCGCGTACCGGCGCGTGCGTGTTAACGAGCGTCGTTGCCTTCACTTTGCTCGATCGTGTCTCAGAAGGATAGCTATCCACGGGACCCCATTTCGGAGCGGGCAACCGCCTATGTACTCACCCTCGCAGCCGGGCGCGACTCCCGACCCGCGCGTCATTACTCCCGGCGATCTCAAGCGCGAGCGGCTGAAGTTCACGGACTTCAAGTTCCGCCGCACGCCCGGGGGGAAGTGCAGCGCCGAGGTCGAGCTCGAATGGATCGATGGCATTCGGGTACGCGGAACCTCCGCCGGCCAGTCGAGCGCGACGGTGGATCTGCGCGTCGCCGCCGATGCGGCGCTTCGCGCGATCGAGACCTTCTCCGACAATTCTCTCGAGTTCGAGCTCGTCGGCGTGAAGTCGGTGCGTGCATTCGACGCGACCGTCGTCATCGTCTCCGTGAACGTCCGCAAGGGCGAAGGACCGAAGAAGCTGCTCGGCGCATGTCTGGCCGAGGATGACCCCGTTCGTGGCGCCGCGGTGGCGGTGTTGAATGCCACGAACCGCGTGCTCGGTAATTTCATCGCCACTCGCTGAGCACCGCGGTGCCTGGCGTCCCCCGAACCATCACGATCATGTCCGTCGCTCCCCGTAGCCTCGAGGTGCGCGCGTGACGGCTTGTCGCGTGCGACGTGGGTTCGCCGTCGCACTGCTCGCCCTCGCCGCCTGTCATCGATCCGCAGCACTCGGCAACAATCCCGCCCCCGCCTCCGACCCGACCGCTCCAACCGAAACCGCCGACGCCGCGCGTAGTGCGCTCGACACCGGCGCAACGCCTGACGCGGTCGTTACCTCTGCCGACGTCGCCAACGAAGCGGCGCGCATTTTCGGGGATACCGCCGGGCGCGATGGCGAAGAGCCGAACGGTGGCGGAGATGTCTCCGAGGAGCCGACGTGGGACATCGACGTCCGGTCGTACGAGACCCACAAGCGGGTCGAGTTCTACGTGGAGCGTTTCCGGGGCTCGGCGCGCGCCACCTTTTCCGAGTGGCTGAGCCGCGGAACGCGCTACGAGCCGATGATCCGGACCAAGCTCCAGGCGGCCGGTCTCCCGGGCGATCTCACGTACCTCGCGCTCATCGAGAGCGGATACAACCCGCATGCGTATTCACGCGCGGCGGCAGTCGGCATGTGGCAGATGATGACGGCGACCGCCCGCGGCGTGGGCCTGCGAGTCGACTGGTGGGTGGATGAGCGTCGCGATCCGGTACGCTCGACGGACGCCGCGATCCGCTTCCTGAACCATCTCCACGAGCAGTTCGGCTCCCTGTATCTGGCGGCGGCCGCCTACAACGGCGGTCCGGGGCGCGTAGCCCGCGGGCTCACCCGCTATGCGGATCAGCTGGAGGGGACGAGCGGAGACGACCTCTTCTTCGCGCTCGCGGAGCAGAACTATCTGCGCGCCGAGACGAAGGATTACGTCCCGAAGATGATCGCCGCCGCGCTCGTCGCGAAGTATCCGGAGCGCTACGGCTTCACCGTCGAGCCGCGTCCGGCGCTTTCCTATGATACGGTGCGCGTTGGACCAGCGACGCCCCTGCCGGCGATCGCGGCGGCCGCAGGTGCCAGCCTCGATGAGATCCGGGAGCTCAATCCTCAGGTGCTGCGCGGGGTCACTCCGCCGAAGGGCTCCCTGACGGTTCGCGTCCCGCCCGGTACGTCACCGCTGTTCGACAGCGCGCTCGGTGCTCTGCCCGACGAGGACAGGAAGGCGTTCACGAAAATCACGACGAAGAAGGGGGCGACACTCGTCTCCGTGGCGCGGCAGGGGAAGATCACGACGAAGCAGCTCAAGTGGTACAACCCGTCGCTGAAGCCACTCAAGTCCGGGAGGTTGCCGGTGGGGCGAGTAGTGCTCCTGCCGACGCGGGCCGTGGTCGCCGCCGCACACGACGTTCCGGATCCCGCGATCGAGCGCTATGGCACGAGCCGCCGCACGCACGTGGTTCGGCGCGGCGAGAACCTGAGCGTCATCGCCAAGCGCTACAAGACGTCGGTGAAGACGCTGATGCGGCTGAACGGAATGCGGAAGAGCGTGATCTACCCGGGGCAGGTGATTGTGGTGAGAGGGCGGCGGTAAGGCGGGAGAACGAGTACCGAGGACCGAGGAAGTCGGGTTGAAAGACCGAGCCCCGAAGAGAGCATTCTTCGGGGCTCGTCGCTTTCCAGCCACTCCCTCGGTCCTCGGTCCTAGTCGACAACCCCACTCCCCCTGTACCCCCCAGCCACCATCCGATCGTACCCGTTCGCCGGATCCAGACCGGCGCGGCGCGCACGCTCCACGGCGACCGGGCCGCGGTTGTAGACGAGGAGCGCAAGCTTGAGATCGCCGTCGTACTGGTGGATCAGTGTCCGCAGGTAACGGAAGCCAATGCGGAGGTTCGTCTCGCGGTCGTACAGCTGCTTCGGCGTCACACCCTTGTGGAAGTAGCGCGCCGTTTCCGGCATGAGCTGCGTGAGCCCGATCGCGCCCACCGGGCTCTTCGCCCGCTCGTTGAACCGGCTCTCGACGCGGACGAGACGGAAGCCCAGATCAGGCTCGATCCCTTCCGCCAGCGCAATGTCGTAGATCGAGGCGGCGACGTCGGCGGCGACGCCGTAGCGCGATGAATACGCGAGGATCTTGTTCGCGCGGTCGAGCTGCGCCTGCACGAGCTCCAGCTCACCCTTGGTCGCGTCGAGCTGCTCGCGAAGGCTGCGGGCTTCGCCCGGCAGACGCAGGGTGAAGGTGCTGGCGGTGGCGTTCCGCTCCTGGAGGACCTGCCAGGTCAGCAACAGCACGACGGAGCCGACGAATCCCGACGTCAACAACATTCTCCAGCGGCGTACTTTCGCCCGGCGCCTCTCGAGATCGCCGCGGTGTACGTAGCGCGTTTCCTGTCGCATAGAGCCCCTTGTGCAGGGTTGGACGGACGAGATCCAGAAGACCTCACCCGACGGCGCCCGTATCAAAGCAACGGTTGTGCCTCGCTTTGGCTACGAGCGTTTCCAGTGTCCCGATCGTCCACCGGCCTTCTCCGTCAAACAGATCTCGGAGATGACCATGCTCTTATCTAGTGATTTGCACATGTCATAGACGGTGACCAGCGTCACCGTCACCGCAACGAGCGCCTCCATCTCCACCCCGGTCTTTCCGGCGGTGCGGACTGTCGATTCGACACGTACACCCGGAATCGTATCGTCCACTGAGGCAACGACTTGCACGTCGGTCAGCTGTAGGGGATGACAGAGCGGGATCAGGTCCGATGTCCGCTTCGCCGCCATGATCCCGGCCAGCCGGGCAACCGCGAGCACGTCGCCCTTCTCGACGCCGTTCCGGCGCACCGCCTCGAGCGCTTTCGGGGACATCGAAATGACCCCGGTCGCCCTGGCAAGACGCTCAGTGACCTCCTTGGCGGACACGTCGACCATTCGGGCCTGACCGGATCGGTCTACGTGACTGAGGTCGCTCATGGCCTCAGCTCCGCGAGCTCTCTCAGGAGCGCCGACCCGATGAGCTGCGGATTGACGTTGCCGCTCGCGCGGAGCTTCGCGTCCTCCACCGCGCTGACGGCCAGCGCCGCTCGCCGCGCGCCGTCGTCGTCGCCCTCCGTGGCGCGCTCGCGCACGCGGTCGTGGAGCAGGAGCGTGAGCGCGTCGAGCACCTCACTGAACGCGCCTCGGGCTCTGGACGACCCGAACCCGACGGCCGCGCGGAAGCGGTCCGTGGCGCCACCGCGAGCCGCCGTGAGGATGTCATGTGCGCGCGACACGGCCTCTCTCGCGGTGGCAGCCGTGAGAAGGTTTCCCGGCGCGCCGGCAGCGAGGCGGACCCGCTCCTCCACGTTCGTGGGCAGACCCGCGCGCTCGAGCGCGGCCGACGCGATCGGATCCATGAGGAAAGCTCTCACCTCGGCATCCGTGATCGCGGACGCGCGCAGGGCGATCACTCTGGATCGAATCGTTTGCAGGAGGGAGGCGGGTTCGCTCGTGGTGAGGATGATCGTCGTGTCGGCGAGTGGCTCCTCGAGCAGCTTCAGGAAGGCGTTCGCCGCGAACTCGGATCCCTCCTGCGGCGTCATCCGGTCCGCGTCACCAATGACGAAGACTTTCCTGTTCGACAGTGTGGGAGTCATCGCCGCCTGCTGGACGATGAAGTGCACGGTGCGAATGAAGATCCCCTCGAGACCCGACGGCGGCTCGTAAATCCCGCCTCCTTCCGCTCGCTGCTTCACGGCCTCGATGTAATCGTCCTTCACATCTTGCAGGGAGGAATCGGCCTCCTTCAGGCGCGGGCGCGGGAAGAACCACTGAAGGTCAGGATGGCCGAGTATCGAGGCGTAACGGCACGCTTTGCAGGTGCCGCACGGGGCATCATCCGATGGGCTGAGCTCACAGAGGAGGAACTGCCCGAGCCAGAGCGCGAGCCGCTGCTTGCCGATGCCACGCGGACCGTGGATGAGGAGGCTGGCCGGCAGCGTGCGCCGCCGGACGGCGGTTCTCAGCCGTGCTCTGAGGGCGGTGTGGCCGTGCAGAGGAATTATCGGCACCCGCGAATGATGCGTCGTGGGCGCGGCGCAGGGGAGGGTGAGGACCGAAAACGACGGACCGAGGACCGAGGAAACGCACCTTATTCCTTATTCGTCGGTCCTCATCAAAGATCTCGTCGCGCTCGCGCGATCAGCTTCGTCAGGTATCGCTCGTAGGTCTCGAACTGTGCGTAGTTCGCGTGTCGAGGCGAGGCGACGTACCGTACGCCGCCGCTCAGGTCGGGCGGCGGGGCACTCGTGAGGCGCTGGAGCCAGGCGCGGGCGGCATCGGGCGACGCGGCCTGAGCGCGCGCCACGAGCGCGATGAGCGTGGCTTGTTTGCTGACCAGGGGATACGCGCCGCCGTCGGCCTCGAAGTGTCCCATCACGAACAGGTCAGGCACGCCCACGGGGATCAGCGTCGCGAACAACTCCCGACCGACGCCATCGTGGTGCGGGAGCGCCCCCGCGAGAAAGGGAATCGTCGGGCGATAGCCCGTCGCCCAGACGATGAGGTCGACCGCCTCGGTCGAGCCGTCGCGAAAGTGCACGGTCCGCGCGTCGAGTCTCGCGATGTCAGGCTTCGCCGATACGTCACCGTGTGCGAGGAAGTGCAGAATCTGGGTGTTCATGATCGGGTGCGTCTCGAGCACGCGATGGTCGGGCGCTGGAAGGCCGTACCGTCGGAGATCGCCTACGAGCATGCGAAGCAGCCCGGTAAGGAGGGGTTGCGCGACGAATGGCGACAGGTGAGGCCCGCTCCGGAAAAACGCATCGGTCGGCTTTCCGAAGATGTGCTTCGGCAGGAAGTGGTATCCTCGCCTCACCGAGATCAGCGCTCGTGAGGCACGCGTTGCCGCGTCGCAGGCAATGTCGCACGCGGAGTTCCCACCGCCGACGATGAGCACCCGCTTCCCCTCGAATTCCGTCGGGGATCGATACCGGACCGAATGATACGCATCGCCGTGGAAGCGACCGGCGTACGTGGGGACGATCGGATCCCAGTTGTGGCCGACAGCCGCGATCACACCGCGGTAGTGCCGCCGTTGGCCACCGACCGTTGCATCCCAGCCACCGGCCGGCGATGGCGCGGCGGCGGTCACCTCTGCCTGGAACTCGATGTGGCGCCGCAGGTCATGCGCGTCGGCGAACGATCGGATGTAATCCAGAACGAGCCGCTGCGACGGATAATCGGGATACGATGCGGGCATCGGGAAACCGTCGAATCCCGATTGCGTTTTCGAGGAGATGAAGTGCGCCGTCTCGTACATCGGCGTGCCCGCATTCTCGAGATCCCACAACCCGCCGACGTCGCGGTGCCGCTCGACGACGTCGAAAGGCACTCCTGCTTCGCGCAGCGCGCGCCCAGCGGCGAGCCCGGAAGGCCCGGCTCCGACGATCAGCCAGCGTTCGGGAAGGGACATGGAGGGGCGACGGAGGAACGAGGAACGGAGAAGTGGAATCTGATCGAGAGGTGCACTGTCCAACAACCGGTCAGTTTCCCTCACCACTCACTCCTCATCGCCGCTTTCGCTTCAACGTCTCCTCATATAGAGCGACGGCGTCATCATCGAAGAGACACGCGATGATGTTCTCGAACTCCTCCTCGTGCGCTATCATGGCGCCGAGCGCGATCTCGGCGGCCCCTGGCCTGGGGAAGCCGTACACGCCGGTGGAGATGGCGGAGAAGGCGATCGTCCGGATGGAGCCTTCCTGCTTGCCGAGGGCAAACGACGCTTCGTAGGCGCTCGCGAGCCGCTCGCGTTCGCCGTGCGTGCCGCCCCGCCATACCGGTCCGACGGCGTGAATGACGAAGCGCGCCGGGAGCCGATAGCCGCGCGTGATCACCGCCCCGCCGGTGGGACATCCGTCGTGCGTGCGGAGCTCGGCGGCGAGCTCGGGGCCAGCAGCGCGGTGGATCGCGCCATCGACGCCTCCACCGCCGGCGAGCGAGCTGTTTGCCGCGTTGACGACCGCATCGACCTCGAGCGTCGTGATGTCCGCCCGCACGATTGTGATCATCTCACGTGAGCCGGAGGACCTTGTCGAGTTTTGGCCTGAGCGGGGCATTCAGGACGAGCCGTTGTTGCCTCGGAACAGAGATCCGACATCCGACAGTCGTGCCGGCGGACCCAGGAGGAGGACGGCGTCACCCTCGTTGAGCAGATCGTTACCCGCAGGGCTCGAGCGCATAGTAGCATCGTGGCGCTGGATGGCGACAACGGAGACACCGTGGTCACGCAGCCCGCAGGTCGCGAGCGTCGATCCCGCCAGCGAGGCGCCCCGCTCCACGCGGTAGACTTCCAGGGAGAGGTCGGTCAGGAAGCGGTCGAATCCGGCGGCCGGTGAGTGCGTCTCCGACATCGTGCGCAGCATCTCGTACGAGTCGCTTCGCACCTCGCGGATCAACCGCTCGATGACGTCTCGCGGAACGAGGTATCGCCGAAGCACGCGCGACGAGATCTCGATCGACGTCTCGAACTCCTCCGGAATCACCTCATCGGTCCCGACGGCGAGGAGCGAGGCGATGTCCTGCACGTACCGTGTACGCACGACGATGTGCAGCTCAGGGTTGAGGCGTCGCGCGAGGTCGATCGCCGTGCGCGTCGCGGCCGCGTCGGATATCGCGAGCACGATGAGCCGCGCGCGGTCGATTCCGGCGAAGCGCAGTATTTCCTGGCGACTCGCATCGCCGTAGATGATCGGTCGTCCGCGCCGTCGCTCGTCGCGGACGACGTCAGGGTTCATCTCGAGGACGATGAACGGGATGCCGGCGCGGGCGAGCACGCGAGCGAGGTTGCGTCCGTTCAGCCCGTAGCCGACGATGATCACGTGGTCGTTCAGCGGCGGTAGCGCGCCGCGCATGGTGACGGTCACCGCGCGTCCGCGCACGTAGGTACCGGGAAGCCACCGCTCCAGTCGCGCTGCAATGCGCGGAGTCGCGCGCTCGAGCAAGGGAGTGAGCATCATCGATCCAACGGCTACGGCGATGAACAGCTGACTCAGCTGCGCGTCGAGCAGGCCCGCGTTCGCGCCGACCTTCGAGAGCACGAAGGAGAACTCGCCGATCTGCGACGTGATCACTCCCGTCATGAGCGCGACGCGAAGTGGATGGCCGAGCGCCATCACGATCCCCGACGTGACGACCGTCTTGAGCAACACGACCGCCACGAGTGCGCCTCCGACGAGCAGCGGGTGATCGAGTAACACTCTCGCGTCGAAGAGCATCCCGATCGAGACGAAGAAGAGCGAATTGAAGACTTCGCGAAGCGGGAGTACTTCCCCGAGCGCCTGATGGCAGTACTCTGATTCGGAGAGGATGAGGCCGGCGATGAACGCACCGAGCGCGAGCGAGAGCCCGGCGCGCGATGACGCGACCGCCGTCCCCAGACAGATGAGGATGATCGTGAGGAGAAAGACTTCTCGCTTTCGCGTTGCGGCCACCGTGTGCAAAAGCCACGGGACGAGCCAGCGCGCGGCGGCGATCGCCAATCCGATGAACACCGCCGCCTTCGCAACGACCAGCAGCAGCTGCGTCGCGTCTCCGGCCGCCCCGCCGAGGAACGGCGTGAGCAGCACCATCGGGACGACGATCAGATCCTGAAATATGAGAATGCCGATCGCGGCACGGCCGTGCGGCGCGTTGAGCTCGTTGCGATCGGCGAGCATTCGAATGACGATCGCCGTGCTGCTGAGCGCGACCAGCATCCCGAGAAAGACCGCGACAGGAAAGCGGACACCGAGCGCGAGCGTCGCGGCCGCCGTGGCACCGAGGGTCAGCGCAACCTGAAGGGTGCCGCCCTTGAGGAGGAAGGTGCGAACGCGCGACAGCTCCTCGACCGAGAATTCGATGCCGACGGTGAAGAGCAGCAGCACCACACCGATCTCGGCGAGCGCCTCGACGTTGTGCACCCCGTCGACGAGCCCGAAGCCGTAGGGACCGCAGAGCAACCCCGTGAACAGGAACCCGACGATGGGCGGCAGCCGCGCACGTTGAAACGCGACCACGACGATGACGCCGAGGCCGAAGATGAGGAGAAGGTCCTGGAGAAGATGCGGTTCGGACACGTGAGGCGGGTACGGGTCGTCCGTTGGGCGTCCTCGTCACTTTTATGACGAGAAGCCCCCGGGATAGACTACATCCTTCGGGAGGGATCACCCCACATTTCGAAGGGCTGGATGGTCACTCGTTTCGGTGGAGGGCACATGGGCGGTCGAATCGTGGCGGTGGTGGCGCTCGCGTTGACCGCGCAGGTCGTGGGAGCGCAGGAGCGGACGACGGGCTCGTCAGGCCGGGTTCGCGCGAGAGCGATTGGCGTCGCGCCCGGCATATTCCCGCCTGGCACATCGAACGCGATTACCGACGTGGCCGGGGTGCGGGTGGGACACGCGACGCTCGCGGTCGGTGACTCGGTGCGAACGGGCGTGACCGCGATCCTGCCGCACGAGGGCAACGCGTTCCTCGACCGCGTTCCCGCCGCCATGCACGTCGGCAACGGCTTCGGGAAGCTGCTCGGCGTCACCCAGGTGGAGGAGCTGGGTGAGCTGGAGACGCCCATTCTTCTCACGTGTACGCTGTGCGTCTGGCGCGCGGCGGATGCGCTCGTCGGGTGGATGCTGGAGAAGCCAGGGATGGAACGCGTGCGGTCGATCAACCCCGTGGTCGGGGAAACCAACGACGGCGGTCTCAACGCGATTCGGAGCCGCCCAGTCGATGCCACCGCGGTGCGGCGCGCGCTGGACGGGGCGCAAGCGGGAGCTGTGGCAGAGGGGAGCGTAGGAGCTGGCACGGGGACGCTCGCCTTCGGATGGAAGGGCGGTATCGGTACCTCGTCGCGGGTGCTGCCGGCCACCCTTGGGGGGTGGACGGTCGGCGTGCTCGTTCAGTCGAACTTCGGCGGCGTCCTCCAGGTGATGGGCGCCCCCGTCGGGCGCGAGCTCGGGCGCTACGCGTTCAAGAACGCGATCGATCGAGAGCGCGGGGATGGCTCGATCATGATCGTCGTCGCGACCGACGCGCCGCTTTCGGACCGCAACCTGCGACGCCTCGCTGCCCGCGCGATGATGGGACTTGGGCGCACCGGGGCGTCGGGATCGAGCGGCTCGGGCGACTACGTGATCGCCTTTTCGACGGCGGCGACGGTTCGGCGTCCCTGGAACGCCGACCGCCTCACGACGACGGAGCTCGCTAACGAACAGGCGTCCGCCCTCTTCCAGGCCGTCATCGAGGCGACCGAGGAGTCCGTCTACAACTCGCTGTTCATGGCGACGACGACGACCGGCAGCGGCATGACGGCCGAAGGAATTCCGCTGGACCGGGTTCGGGAGATCTTGAAGAAGTACGGAGTGGGGCAGGGAGCACCCTGAGCACGCGGCACAAAACCTGAACGACGAGACGGCCCACACTAACAGGTGCTCACATGAAAAACTCGCTCAATGGGCGGAAGGTTGCGTTCCTCGCCACGGACGGCGTGAATGAGGCCGAGCTCGAGCAGCCGCGCGATGCGTTTACGGCGGCCGGCGCGGAGGTGCAGCTGCTGTCGATCAAGGAAGGCGAGATCCAGTCGATGAACGGCCTCGACAAGGGGAAAACCTTCAAGGTCGACCGCCTCGTCGACAAGGCGTCGACGAGCGACTACGTCGGGCTCGTGCTCCCCGGCGGCGTCGGCAATCCGGACAAGCTCCGCATGAACGAGGGCGCGGTGCGCTTCGTCCGCGAGTTCTTCTTCGCCGATAAGCCGGTCGCCGCGATCTGCCACGCGCTCTGGCTGCTGGTCGAGGCGGACGTCGTGCGCGGACGGACGCTCACGTCGTACCCGAGTCTGCGCACCGACATTCGCAACGCGGGCGGCACGTGGGTCGATCAGATGGTGCAAGTCGACGGAAAGCTCGTCACGAGCCGCAACGTCCCTGATCTGCCCGCCTTCTCCGAGAAGGCGATCCAGATCTTCTCCCGCTCGGTGCAGGAGGACGTGCTGGACGAGCTGGGCGAGGGGTCGTTCCCGGCGAGCGATCCGCCGTCGACGTCGCCGACGGTCAGCGTGCGGGCGGCGCCGCCGGACTCGCGTTAGGCGAGGGCAAGTACCCGGAATCGAGGAGCGTCTCGAGCGATCGTGCCCGGGGGGCAGGGAGCGCATCCGAGCGGTGCCGCTCCCGTCGCGCGTGAAGCATCTGGCGATTGGCGCACGGCCATCGCTAACATCGCCAGGCGCATTACCTCCGGGATTCCGACGATGGACCCCGCCTTCACACCGAGCCGCGACACGCCAACGGCCGCCCCGGGTGGCCCGGGCGGCCTGCTCCCAACGCTCCCGCTCGTGGGGCGCTCGAGTGAGCTGGCCATGCTCGGCGCACTGCTCGATGGCGCGGAAAAGGAGCGTGGCACGACCCTTTTCCTCGAGGGCGAGGGTGGCCTCGGCAAGACGAGACTGGCGCTGGCGACGGCGGATCGCGCGAAGAAGCGCGGCTGGCTCGTTGCCATCGGACGCGCGTCCCCCGTCGAGGCCGGTGTCCCTTACGCGCTCTTCACCGACGCGCTGTCACCGGTTCTCCGCACGCTCGAGCCGTCGGCACTATCGGTGCTCACGCGCGGAGCGGTCGCCGATCTCGCGCATCTCTTCCCGGCGCTCGCCGCGAGTCAGACTCCATCCGCGGCTCGAGCGAGCAGGCGAGCGAGACGAAGGCGCGACTGCTCTGGAATGTCGCGCAGCTCCTCACTCGCCTGTCGGCGAAGCAGCCGCTGCTGCTCGTGCTCGAGAATCTGCATTGGGCCGATGAATCGTCGCTCGAGATGCTGCACTTCACGGCGCGCCAGCTGGGAACATCGCGCGTGCTCG
>JBQTHJ010000073.1:0-4289 GCA_052389995.1 Gemmatimonadaceae bacterium
TCGCAAAGCCATGCACGAAGTTCACGTCGCCCTCGCCCCCCGGCAACTCCGGATTTCTCCTATGACAACCGCTTTCTAAACCGGACGAAAACCCATCAGATTTACCCACACAAATCCCCGAAGACCCTTTTTCTTTTCTCTAAGGAGAATTGCCTGCGCGTGGAGCAGATCGGGATGTGTCCGGGCCGCTATCCGCCTGATCGTTTCACCCCTGCTTTTGATCTTGCAGTTGCCGTTGCCTACTTCACGACCTCGAGCACGAAGTTGATTTTCTCGGCCGGCAGGATCCATGCGAACTTCCGCTCGTAGCGCTCCGGATCGCGGTTCGCCCAGCGCGCGATCGCCCGCTGGATGACGCTTCGTCCCTCGAAGCCGATGCGCGCCTCGCGCTTCCGCAGAACCGCATTCGAGTAGCGATAGCGCGCGAGCGTTTTCCCCTCGACGAAGTAGTCGAAGCTGCGCGTGCTGAACGCGTGGCGGTGCGTGGGGTCGGTGTGGAAGTTCGCGCTGCTGAAGTGCGGAACTTCCACGAGCAGCACACCTCCGGGCGCGACGACGCGGTGCAGCTCCTCCACGACCCGCACGACATGCTCGACGTGCTCGAGCACGTGCTCGGCGATCACGATGTCGAACGAATCGGCCGCGAACGGGTACGGCGTCACATCGAGGTCGTGAAGCACGTCGGGGTGCGCGAGCGGGTTCACGTCGAGCGTGACCGCCTGCGGGACGCGCTTGATCGTTCCGGCGCCGATCTCGAGCACGCGCACCCCCGGCGCGATGCCCTGGAGAGACGTGAACGCAGGCGCCGACGTCATGGGTCTCAGCGCTCCAGCACGACGAACGCGGCAGCGGTCGCGCCGTCGTGCGTCATCGTCAGCCAGATGCGCTCGATGGCGAGATGCTCGGCGCGCTCCAGCGCGAGCCCGTGCAGCGTCAGCTCAGGACGGCCGCGGGCGCCGATGACGACCTCCATCTCGCGCCACGAGATCGCGTGTGCACGCGCGGTGCCGGACAGCGCCTTGAACGTCGCCTCCTTTGCGGCGATGCGCGCGGCGAGGTGCCTGGCCGGCTCGACCCGGGCCAGCGAATAACGACGCTCCCCTTCCGTGAAGAGCCGCTCGAGCGCCCGTTGCCCCTTCGACTCCAGGAGCCGCTCGACCCGCGCGATGTGGACCAGGTCGACGCCAATGCCGACGATCACGCGCGCCGCCCGCCTGCGCCGAGCTGCCACCACCGCCGTTTCGGCGGCGGGCCCGCCTCGCCGAGCACTGGACGAATCGAGAACCAGCAGCGGTCGGCGGCGGCGATGACGTCGCGCACCGCATCGCGCCACGCACGCCAGCGTGCAAGGTGTACTTCGTCCCCGCTCTGACGGACCGCCGCGGCCGCCAGCTCGAGGTTTTCCAGTCGCCGCAGGAGCTCGTCGGTGCATTCGCCGAGGATGGCCTCCGTCGCGCGGCGGTCGGGAGGCTGTTTCGGGTATCGGGTCCGCGCGAAGTCGGTGATCTGGCGCTCGATCGATTCCCGCAAGCGTACCGCGTGGAACGCATCGAGCCGAACCGACGAATCGTTCGTCGCTTCGGCACGTGCGCGCGCCGCGATGAAGGGTGCGAAGAAGCGATCGTGGTCCTCGCCCGGCTGAGCGCGATGTGAGCCCAGACCTCGAAGCGACCGCGTGAGCTCGGGAAGTGAATGCGCCGATGTACGGATTGCGACCGCGAGTCGATCGAGGCCGGCGGGGGCGTGCAGCGCGATCACGTCACCGGTGTCCGCGAAGAGCTTCAGAGCGCCGGCCGCTTCTCGAAGACCATCGAGTCGCGCGAACGCCACGAGCGCGCGGCGCTTTCCAACCGTTAGGCCGAGCGCGTCGCCGACGAGCTCGACGGTCCCCTCACCGGAGAATTCGACGCCGCGGAGAAACGCGTCGATCGTCGCCGCGATCACGGGCCCGGTTCGCTCAGGCATCTTCGAGGGCGTAGGGACGCTCACCGGTCAGCTCGCGGTCGCAGAGCGCCGCCGGTTCGCCGTTTCTCTCTTCCCAACGGCGAACGAAGTCGAACAGACGCTCAGACGTGAATGCCTCGCGCGGAAGCCCGATGGCATCGATCGCGCGCTCGATGTTCTCCGGCTGGCCCTCGACCTCGACCAGATCGTCCATGCGTGGATATCGCTCGAAGCGAACCGTCGCGCCATGCAGCTCGTACTGCGCGATATCCCGGTCGATCTCCCGCGTCACGACGAAGCCCGCCCGCTCGAGGATCTGCCCGAGCGCGTCACCATCGGGCGATGCCGCGCCGATCTCATCACGCACCTTGTACCCGTTCTCGTAGCGCGTCGGGCTCTTCCAGCCAAGCTCGGCGCGTACTCCACGCTCGTCACGATAGACCCGGAGGCGCAAGACCTCGTCCCGGATGCGGAACTGGCGATCGACGGTGTCGAACCGCTTGTCCTCGAGTCTGCCGCGAAAGGTGCGCCGTCCCCCACTCCGCTCGACGTTCGCGAGCCGCGCCTCCCACGAGTCCACGACCGCCTTGAGCTCGACCTCACGCATCGACGATCGCGCGCATGACGCGTGCGGTGTCGGCGAGCGTCTCGAACACTGCGTACGGAGCGTGCCGCGCGAGCTCGTCCACCGTGTACGAGCCGGTCGCGACTCCGATGGCGCGAACGCCAAGCGAGCGACCGCATTCGATGTCGGCCGGCGTGTCGCCAATGACGACGATCTGCGGACCGGCAAGCTCGACGCCGAGCGCCTCGAGAGCGCGTCGCCGGGCCACGGCCGGCAATTCCGGACGGTGCTCGTGGTCGCTGCCGAACGCGCCGACGCGAAATCGCGATGGGTCGATACCCGCAGCTCGCAGCTTCGCGTTGGCGCCTTCGCGGAGATTCCCCGTCAACAGGCCGAGCACGACGTGGTCGCGCTGCTCGAGCGCGTCGAGCAGCTCGTGAACGCCGGGATACACGACGGTGTCGCCTGCGTGCAGTTCCCGCTCGAGCCGCGCGACATACAGCTCCATGAGCGCATCCATTCGCTCGTCGATGTGCGCGTCGGCGAGACCGTCCATGCGCATCACTTCACGAACGATCTGCGGATCGGTCTTTCCATCGTAGCGGTGATCCTCGGGTCCAGTGCTGCCGAAAATCTCTCGCAACGCGGCGATCATCGCACGCCGGCCCGCGCCATTGCTGCGCAAAATGGTCCCATCGATGTCGAACAACACGAGCCGGTGCGGATGGGTCGCGCTCATTCGGGACGCGGCTCCGCGGTTCGCGTGAGAATGACGCCGCCGATGATGGCGATCGCACCGACCAGCTGCCAGACGATCGGGACTTCGCCAAGGAGCATCCACGCCGCCGCGAGCGCGAACAGCGGCTGGAGATTGCCGTACATGGAGGTTCGCGTTGGTCCAAGCACGCGGACGCCTCGATTCCAGAAGAGATACGCGATCACCATCGACGCGAGTCCCGCATAGACGATCGTGCCCCAGATCTCGAGCGACAGCGTGCCCCACGAGACCTGCTCGACCGACGGGATCGCGATGAGCGAGAGCGGGAGCGTGCCGCCGACGACGGTGATCGCCGTGACGAGGCGGCCATCGAGACGATTCGCGTACGGCTTGATGAGCACCGAGAAGAGCGACCAGCAGATGCACCCGACGAGCACCAGCACGTTGCCGAGAATGCTGACACCGCGCATCAGACCGGCGGGCAGCGTGAAGGCGACGAGGCCGATCCCGGCCATCGAGAGTACGATGCCGGCCACGCCTCGCGTGGTGATACGCTCGACGCCGAGCAAGCGGCCGAAGATCGCGACGAAGGCGGGTCCCGAGGCGAGGATGAGCGCGGTCGTTCCCGCGCGGGTGCGAGCGAGCCCCTCGATCATGAAGAACTGATACAGGCCGGTTCCGATGACACCGAGACCGAGCAGCGCGATCACGTCGCGCCGCGTGAGACCTGTCTCGCGTACACCGAGGGCGAGGATCGCGAGTGCCAGCGAGGCGAGGCCGAGTCGAGCTGCATTGAACACGAGCGGCGGCATCACGTTCGTCGCGAGCTTCATGACGCTCGCGTTCACCCCCCAGATGATCGCCATCGTCACGAGCAGCGCGTCGGTGACGTAGGCCTCGGCCCGGGCAATGCGCGGCGCTGCGGTGACAGTCGAGCTCATTGGTAGATGAGAGGTGCAGTGCCGCGTTAGCGGCCCGTTTCCTCTCGCCTCCTTTCAAACCGTGCGTGCGGTTGTCCCGCACACGGCTTACCGATGGTGTTCATGTGTGCAGCATGCACGG
>JBQTHJ010000074.1:0-6424 GCA_052389995.1 Gemmatimonadaceae bacterium
CACTCCAGCCGCGAACATTCCCGTGGACGCCGGCGCGGCGGCGGCGACGCTGGCCATGCTTCAGCAGCATCGTGCGGGCCTTGTCGTGCTCGCTGGATATCTCAGGCTCGTTCCCGCCGAGATCGTGCGCGCGTTTCGAGGGCGGATGCTCAACGTGCATCCCGCACTCCTGCCGGCGTTCGGTGGACGAGGGATGTATGGCGCGCGCGTGCATCGCGCCGTCCTCGAGTCGGGCGCGCGCGTGAGCGGTCCCACGGTGCACTTCGTCGACGAGATCTACGACCACGGTCCGATCGTCGCGCAGTGGCCGGTGCCGGTGTTCCCCGACGACACGGAGACCGCGCTCGCCGCGCGCGTGCTGCGCGCGGAGCATCTGTTGTTGCCGCGGGTGGTGCACCAGGTCGCGTCGGGACTCGTGCAGCTCGACGACTCGGGGCGCGTCGTCTCCACACACCGGGAGGTGAGCCCTGAGCACGCGGCGTTCATCTTCGACACGCCGGAGGAGGATGTTCTTTCCGACAGCATGGCGAGCGCGTTGGGCGCTTAGCGCGGTCGCGGTGATGATGTTGGCGTCGCCGGCCGCGTCGCAGCGGCGGGCGGTCGACGCCATCGCGACATGGATCGCTCTCGATGCGCCGACGGGGCGCGAGCATCATGCGTCGGACATTATCCGACGCGAGCTTCCGGGGTGGACGCGCGATGCGATGGGGAATCTCATCATGCGCCGCGGCTCGGGGAGCCCGAGGCGGGTCGTCGCGTGCCCGCTCGATCAGGCGTCGTACGTCGTGTCGGCCATCACGCCGAACGGCTATCTGAGACTGCACGGTGCGGGCAATGCGCGCCGGCATGCGCTCTGGGACCAGTTCCACGAGGGGCAGCGGGTTCGCGTGGTGACCGCCGCCGGCGCCGTGCAGGGCGTCATCGCGGTGCGCAGCGTACACCTGTGGCGGCTGCGAGATGCGGATACGTCCATCGCGAGCCCCGATGATCTGTGGCTCGATATCGGCGCCCGGACGGCCGCTGAGGTGCGCGCGCGCGGAGTCGCCATGCTCGACCCGGTGGTGCGCGAATGGCCCCCATGGCGGTATGGCGAGTTCGTCGCGGGCCCAGGTGCCGCGGCGCGTGCCGCATGCGCCGCCGTAGCCGCAGCCTCGCGCCTGACGCCCACGAGAGGAGAAACCGTCTACATCCTCGGCGCGCAGTCCGCATTCAACCACGTCGGCCTCTCCGCGGCGCTGGCCGCGCTCGGCTCAGCCGACACCGTGACGCTCGTCGATCCGAACGTGGGCGTGACGGACACGACCGAAGCGACGCCATCGCGTCGCGCGGCACCGCTTCCCTTCCGTGTGCCCGCAGGGACGCGCATTGGCGCGACGATGATGCTCGGTCTCCGTCCGGCGTTTCGCGGGACCCTTGCCGAAAGCGTGCAGGAGGGCGACGCGCGTGTGCTGCTCGGCGAAGTGCTCGAGTCTGCCGGCGTGGCGGCCGATGCGGCGTGGCCGGCGCTCCGGGGAACTACACCGATGGCGCCATTCCCGACGCCGCGAGATTCTCTCGCGCCAGTCGCCGACCTGTTGTCACGGCTCTCCGATGAATACGGAGTGTCCGGACACGAAGCACCCGTGCGGGATATGGTGCGGGAAGCGCTGCCAGCATGGGCGCGTGCGCTGGCACGCGTGGATACCGCCGGAAACCTGATTGTCGCCGTTGGACCCGACCGGGACACCGTGGTGTTCGTCGCACATCTCGATGAGATCGGGCTCGAGGTGACAGCGATCTCCGCCGACGGTCAGGTCTCGCTCCGTCAGCGCGGCGGCTTCTTTCGTTCCCTCTTCGAGGGTCAGCCGGCGCTGCTGCATCGTGCCGCGCGCGGTGACGACACGACCCGCTTCCTGCGCGGCGTCTTCGTTCCGCGGCGCACGGTCACCGGGAAGCAGCCGGCGGAGGTCACCGCCTGGTTCGGCCTCGACAGCGCCGCCCTCGTTGCGCGCGGCGTCGCGGTGGGCCGCTCCCTAACGAGCTGGAAGCGCGCCACTCGCCTCGGGCGATCGCGCTTCACCGCTCGCTCCATCGACGATCGCGCGGGGACGACGGCGCTCGTGCTCGCGCTGAGCCGCATCGACCGCACCCGTCTGCCGCGGAAGGTGATCTTCCTCTGGTCGACGCGTGAGGAGACCGGTCTCTCCGGAGCCGCCGCGGCGGCAGCGACGTTCGGGCCAACCATTCGTCGCGTCTATGCGGTCGATACGTTCGTGTCCGCCGATTCTCCGCTCGAGAGCTCGCGTTTTGCGGTCGCGCCCGTCGGACGCGGCGCCGTCCTGCGCGCGCTCGACAACTCGAGCGCAACGCCGCCCGCCGAAGTCGACCGCGTCGTGCAGATCGCGCGACGGACGGGCATCCCGGTGCAAGTGGGAACGACGAACGGCGGCAACGACGGATCGGCGTTCTCGCGCTATGGCGCAATCGACATTCCGATCGCATGGCCGCTGCGCTACAGTCACTCCCCCGCTGAGCTGATCGACCTCGGCGACGTCCATGCGCTCGCGCGGCTCGTCGCCGCCCTTGCGCGCAATTGACTTCTTGTGCCATTCCCTCCTCCGGGCCTCGTGGAATGAGCAATCAGGTCTGCTGCCCGTCGTATCCGCGTTACACATGAACCTTGATGCCGATTCGGAAACCAGGAGAGGAGCCTGACGTAAAGAATGCCTCGCGCGCTGCTGTCCGTCTCGAACAAGGAAGGCGTCCTCGACTTCGCCCGAGGGCTTGCGTCGCTCGGGTGGGAGCTGATTTCAACCGGCGGAACGGCGCGCGCCCTTCGCGAAGCAGGGCTTGCCGTCACCGATGTCGCCAAGGTGACCGCGTTCCCGGAGATGCTCGATGGGCGGGTGAAGACGCTGCACCCGAACGTGCACGGCGCGCTGCTCGCGCGGCGGGATCTGCCCGAGCATTTGCACGCGCTCGAAGAGCAGGACATCGAGCCAATCGATCTCGTGGCGGTGAATCTCTACCCCTTCCGTGAGACGGTCTCGAGGAACGGCATTCCCCCCGAGGAAGCCATCGAGCAGATCGACATCGGGGGGCCGTCGATGCTCCGGTCGGCCGCGAAGAACTTCGAGTCGGTGTACGCGGTGGTGGAACCAGGTGACTATGGCCGCGTGCTCGCGGCGCTGGAGGCGGCAGATGACGACATCGACCTCAGGCGACTGCTGGCGGGCAAGGTGTTCGCGCACACGGCGGCATACGATGCGGCAATCGCGTCGTGGTTCGCGATGCAGCGCGGCGAAGTCTTCCCCGAGCGGATGACGATGTCGCTCTCCCGCGCGCAGACGCTCCGCTACGGCGAGAATCCCGATCAGCGCGCGGCCTTCTACGTCGAGCGCGCTGGCGACGGGCTTGGGACGCTCACGCAGCGCGGCGGAAAGGAGCTGTCGTTCAACAACCTGCTCGATCTCGAAGGCGCGCTGCTCGCCACGGATCCGTTCGGCGATCAGCCTGCGTGCGCGATCGTGAAGCACACCACGCCCTGTGGCCTCGCAGTGGGACGCGATGCGCTCGACGCCTATCGGAAAGCACTCGCGTGCGATCCCGTGTCGGCGTTCGGCTCGGTCATCTCACTGACGGTGGCAGTGGACGAGGCGGCCGCGCAGGCGATCTCGAGTCTCTTCGTCGAGTGCATCGTCGCGCCCGAGTTCACGGACAGTGCGGTGGAGATTCTCGGACGCAAGAAGAATCTCCGCGTGCTCGAGGGGCGTGCGCCCTGGCCGCGCGGCTCTGCCGACCTCAAGCGCGTCCGTGGCGGCCTGCTGGTGCAGGAGCGACCGCCGGTGGTGGGCGCATACGATGCCTGGCAAGTCATGACGAGGCGCACGCCGACGGACCGTGAGCGCGAAGATCTTCTTTTCGCGTGGAGGGCGGTCGCGACGGTGAAGTCGAACGCGATCGTGCTCGTACGAGAAGGGGCGACAATCGGAATCGGCGCCGGACAGATGTCGCGCGTCGACGCGTCCTTTCTCGCCGTGCACAAAGCGCGCGGAGCGGGGCACGCGACCGCGGGCGCGGCGCTGGGATCCGATGCGTTCTTCCCGTTCCGCGACGGTGTCGATCAGGCCGCGGAGGCGGGAATCGCCGCAATCGTGCAGCCCGGCGGATCGGTGCGCGACGCCGAGGTGATCGCTGCGGCGGACGAGCATGGGATGGCGATGGTGTTTACGGGACAGAGGCAGTTTCGACACTAAAGGTGCCCAGGGTGCTCAGGGTGCTCCGGGTGCGAGCGCTTCGGGCCACACGCCGACGACTTGAGCAGCACCGCACCCTGAGCACACGGAGCACCCCGAGCACCCTGAGCACGGAGGTTCCATGACTCGCTTCGCACCACTCGCTGTGATCATCCCGGCGCTGCTCGCATGCACCGCGGTGCAGCAGGAGGAGAGGGCCGCCGGCGGAACGACGGAGACGGAGATGACGACGCTGACGGCGGAGGAGCGCGCTGGAGGCTGGCGATCACTGTTCGACGGTGCCACGACCACGGGATGGCGTGGCTACAAGCGGTCGGACGTGCCCAACGGATGGCGCGTCGTTGACGGCGCGCTGACGCGGGTCGGCGGCGGTGGCGATCTCATCACCACCGAGCAGTTCGGCAACTTCGAGCTCTCGCTCGAGTGGAAGGTGCAGTCCGGCGGCAACAGCGGGGTCTTCTATCGCGTCATCGAGGAAGGCGATGCGGCGTATTTCACTGGCCCCGAGATGCAGGTGCTCGACGACGCCGCGCACGCCGATGGAAAGTCGCGCCTAACGGCTGCCGGCGCGACCTACGCATTGTATCCCGCACCGGCCGGCATTGTTCGTCCCGCCGGCGAGTGGAACGAAGCGCGCGTGGTCGCCAACGGCGCGCAGGTGCAGCACTGGCTCAACGGCTCGAAAGTCGTCGAGTACGAGCTGTGGAGCCCCGAGTGGGAGCAGCGCGTTCGCGCGAGCAAATTCGCCGCCTGGCCGAAGTACGGGCGCGCCGAGCGTGGCCACATCGGCATTCAGGATCACGGGGACACCGTCGCCTTCCGTAACATCAAAATCAAGGTGCTGCCATGAACGGCGTGAACGTCCGGCTCTCGGTCATGATGTTCCTCCAGTTCTTCGTGTGGGGCGCCTGGTACACGACGATCGCAGTGTACATGACGAACGAGGGGATGGAGACCCTCACCCACTGGCCGTATACGGTGAACCCGATCGCCGCGATCGCGGCGCCCTTCTTCGTCGGCCTCGTCGCCGACCGGTTCTTCGCGACGGAGCGCGTCTTCGCCATTCTGCACCTGTTGGGGGGAATCCTTCTGCTCGCGACACCGCAGACCGCGGGCAATCCGACGCTGTTCATCGTGATGCTGCTGCTCTACAATCTTTGCTACATGCCGACGATCGCGCTCTCGAACTCGCTGGCGTTCCACAACATCGCCGATCAGGAGAAACAGTTTCCGCGCATCCGTGTGTGGGGCACGATCGGCTGGATCGTCGCCGGCTTGTTCATCAGCTTCGGACTCGGCGCCTTCGTCACCGGGCTCCGCCCCGAGCAGACTGCCCTTCCCCTCTATACCGCGGCGGTCGGTAGTCTCGTGCTTGCCGCATTCAGCTTCACGCTTCCGCACACGCCTCCCCCGGCACGCGGGCAGGCGGTCTCGGCGCGCAGCGTCATCGGGCTCGATGCGTTCCAGCAGCTCGGCAGTCGCCCATTCTACGTGTTCATCGTGAGCGCGCTGTTGCTGTGCGTCCCGCTGGCCGCGTACTACAACTTCACGCAGCTCTATCTGACGTCGGCCGGCGTGGAGAACATCGCGGCGACGCAGACGCTCGGGCAGATGTCGGAGACGATCTTCATGTTCGCCATGCCGTTCTTCTTCGCCCGCCTGGGCGTGAAGTGGATGCTGGCAGCCGGCATGGCGGCGTGGGTGCTGCGGTATCTGCTCTTCGCCCTCGGCGCGCCCGACGCCGTCTATTGGATGATCGTCGGCGGCATCCTGCTCCACGGCATCTGCTACGACTTCTTCTTCGTCACCGGGCAGATCTATGTGGACAAGAAGTCCACGCCCGCGGTGCGCGGCCAGGCGCAGGGGTTCCTGGTGCTGATCACGTACGGCGTCGGCATGCTGATCGGCGCGCAGCTCGCCGGGAACCTGTACAACGCGTTCCTGGATGGCGCCCCGGCGCTGACGCTCGAGGAGTGGCAGGGCTTCTGGTACATCCCGGCCGCGTTCGCCGCGGCGGTCATGGTCTTCTTCGGTCTGGCCTTCCGCGACCGCGTGTCCGGCGACGGAGCGCCCGCGACGCCGGTCGCCGCTCCGTCCTCGGGGGCGTCCACGGGCGCGCCGACCATCGCCCGCGTCGGGCTGCTGGCGGCGCTGGGCGCCGGCGCGGGGTCGCGCGCGTGCGGCGCGCC
>JBQTHJ010000075.1:0-14900 GCA_052389995.1 Gemmatimonadaceae bacterium
GGCCCCCGCCGGGGTGTTCCCGGGGCGCTATCCCGTGGTGTGGCGAGCGCTCCCCGGGGTCCTCGCGGCTATCCCCCCTTCACCCAAAACGCGGGCGGGCGCTGGGCGGGCCCGCTCTCGGTCAACGCTTCTTCTTGGCTGCCTTCGCTGGCTTTTTCTTCGCGGCAGCGTACTTCGGTCGTGCACTGCTGCGGGCCGTGGCCTTCTTCGCGGTGCGCGCCGGGCTCGCCACACGCGCCGCGGGTTTGCCCGGCTTGGCGGCGGGCTTTGGCGGCGGGGTCTCCACGGCAGGCGGGAGCGGCTGGCGCTTTCCGTCAGGCTCGAGACGCGTCGTCTCCGCGCGCCCCGGCTCGACGCGCGGTTGCGTGCGCGGAGCGGCTGCGGGCCGACGTGTGCCCTGCGAATCCTCGACTTCCCGGATGAGCTTGTCGGCCTCGTCCTGCGTCATCTGTCCACGACGAACCATGTACTGCACGAGATCGCGTGCGCTCTCAACGGCGAAACCGGTGAGGCCGGCTGCAGCGCCGATGACGTCCTTCATTGCCGCAGCGATCTTGCTTCCCGCCTCGAGTGAGATCTCTTGCGCGCGTGCCGCCATTTCGGCGACAGTATCACGCACATCGGCTCCGCGGTGCCCAGGGCGGCGCGGTGGCGGTGGCGCGGTGGCAGTGGCGGTTGCGGCGGCGGTATCTACAGGCTTGGTGTCGGTGCCTTGAGGCTTCTCGACCATGTGTTCGTGATCTCCGGCTCTGGGCACGTGTGCCCTCATTGAACGGGGCCGCTGCCGGCGCTACCTTCGCGCGCGGGTGCCCTCTGGGCAGGTGCTCCGTGGATGACGGTAAGTATATGATTTTTCGTGTCATATGCAAGGTGGCCGGGGCCGTCACAGGCTCGGCTCGTGGCAGGCGCTTTCAAGCCACTTTAACGACATAATAACGTCATAAATGCGTCCTCAATGCTCGCAGGCCTAAAAATTCTCGACCTGACCCGCGTCCTCGCCGGTCCGGTGTGCACCATGATGCTCGGCGACCTCGGAGCCGACGTCATTAAGGTCGAGCGCCCAGACACCGGGGACGAAACCCGCGGCTGGGGTCCCCCATTCGACGACCGCGGCGAGAGCGCCTACTTCCTCAGCATCAACCGCAACAAGCTCAGCATCGCCGCCGACCTGGACTCGCCGGGGGACCGCGACCTGCTCGCGAGGCTGGCGGAGGAGGCCGACGTCGTCGTGGACAATTTCCGTCCGGGAACACTCGAGCGCCGCGGTCTGGGCCCCCTCGAGGTCCTCAAGAGGCGGCCTCAGCTCATCTGGTGCACCATTACGGGGTTCGGTCCCGACAGCGACCGGCCCGGCTACGACTTCGTCGTCCAGGCCGAGCGGGGTTGGATGTCGATTACCGGTGAGCGCGATGGGCGTCCAATGAAAGTGGGCGTTGCCCTCGCCGACCTCATCGCCGGGAAGGATTCGGCGATCGCGATCCTCGCGGCGCTCGTATCACGGGCGACGACCGGACGAGGGGACCACGTTTCCGTATCGCTGTCGCGGAGCGCAGCCGCCGCCCTCATCAACGTCGCTCAGAGCTCGCTCGTGAGCGGACGCGAGGCGTCACGGTGGGGGAACGCCCACCCCAACCTCGTTCCCTACCAGCTCTTCGAGGCAGCGGACCGGCCCCTCGTGATCGCCGTCGGAAGCGATAGTCAATGGAGGGCGTGCACAACCGCGCTCGATCTTCCATCGCTCGCCGACGATCCTGAGCTCGCGACGAACGCCGGCAGACTCCGACGCAGGGGACACGTGGTCAACGCGATCGCCGAGCGAGTGCGGAGTGCGACCGGGGCGGAATGGGTGCGCCGTCTCGATGCGGCCGGCGTGCCGAACGGGCTCGTGAAGAGCGTGCTCGAGACGCTGCGAGAGGAGCCGGCGTCAGCGCTCACGGGGGTGGCGCCCAGCGTGCCAGGGAGCGTGCGATTGCCACCGCCCAGGCTCGACGAGCATGGAGCGCTGATTCGTAGCAACGGCTGGCGGGCGTTTGATTCCTTGCGTCACACTTAGCCGGCCGGTCCTTGCGCTACATCGGAAACAAGACTCGCCTCCTCGGCTTCATCACTGGCGCGATCGACCGGCTCGGCATCACGCCGGGAACGGCGCACGACGCATTCGCGGGGACGTCGGCGGTTGGACGCGCGCTCAAGGAGCGCGGGTGGCGTGTGGCGTCGAGCGATCTCATGACGTACTCGTACGTCTTTCAGCGCGCGTACGTCGTCGCGCAGCGCATTCCCGCACTCACCGACCTGCGTGCGACTGATGCGGACCTGCGGCGCGCGCAGCGGTCCGCGCAGTTCCGCGAGCGGGCAGCCGCTCGAGGGCTGCGTCATCTCGGAGCGGTCGCGGAGTATCTCGAGCGATGGCTCGAGCCGGTGGATGATTTTCTTACGGCGAACTTCGCTGGCGAGCGAATGTACTTCACCTCCGACAACGCGCGGCGCATCGATGCGGTTCGGGGAACGCTCCATCGGTGGCACAACGCGGGGCTTCTTTCCGACGACGCGTTCTATCTCCTCCTCGCCGCGCTCATTGAAGGCGCGGATCGCGTTGCCAATACCGCCGGCGTCTACGCTGCATACATCAAGAGCTGGCAGCCGAACGCGCGTCGGCTGCTCGAGGTCGCGCCGCAGCTCCCCTGGCGCGGCGTCCCGGGATCGACGGCGCATCGCGCGGACGCCACCGCGGCTGCGCGATCGCTCGGGGCGATCGATCTACTGTACGTCGATCCTCCGTACAACTCGCGACAGTATCCTGGGTACTACCACGTCCCCGAGCTCATCGCCCGCGGGTGGGCGGTGGACCCTCCGTCGCTTCGCGGCAAGACGGGACTCCTTCCCTCTGACGGCCAGCGAAGCGACTGGTGCTCGGCCCGCCGTGTGCGTCAGGCGTTAAGATCGCTTCTCGAAGTTACCGGTGCCCGGCACGTGCTCGTCAGCTACAACTCGGAGGGCCTGCTCCCGGAACGAATCCTGAGGGAGACGCTCGCCGAGGCGTCGATCGACGGTCGCGTGAGGACGTTCCGGAAGACGTACCGAAGGTACCGGGCGGACAGCGATCGGGCGGGGAGGCGGTATACGGCCGACCGGGTTCGGGAACTGCTCGTTTATGCCCGGTTGCGCAGTTAGTGATAGTTTTGTTACGCGGCGTGATGGTGGTCGTCCTAGGGACATGGCAGCCACATTTGCGCTCCCGGCCGCGGCGGCGAAAGCACTGTCCGAGGCAGCGGAGAGGGATTACACTAGCGACGTGAAGAGCCAAACAGCGACGCCGGTTTCTCCCGTCGATCAGCTTCAAGCGGACCAGGAAGTCATCGCGCGCGTACTTTCGGGGGATCGGGATGCGTTCTCCCTCCTGATTGGACGCTACAGTGATCCTCTCTATCGGCATGCGCTCGGTATGACGGGGAGTCCGGACGTAGCGGAGGATATTCTCCAATCGTCTTTCATCAAAGCGTACCAACACCTCGCCGAGGTGCACGGGCGCTTCGATGCCTGGATCTTCCGCATCGTTGCAAACGGCTGCAAGGACTGGCTCAAGAACATTCGGCGAACGCATCTGAGCTACGAGGAAGATGATCAGCCCTCGTCGTTCGCGACGCCGGATGAAGAGCTGGACCGATCGGAGCTTCGCAGTGATCTGGACCGTGCGTTATCGGCACTGGCACCGTCACTTCGTGAAGCGTTCGTGATGAAGCACGTTGAAGGCCGTTCGTATGAAGAGATGGCCGATCTATTGGGAACCACCGTTGGGGCGCTGAAGATGCGCGTGCACCGCGCGCGTGAGGCTCTCCAAGTCCTCCTGGAGGAGAAGTACGCCTGATGCTCGACGACCTGAATCCCCGAGAGGGCAAGAGCGAGCCCGGCCGCGATCGTCCGCGCGCCGTTCCTTCGCGCCCATTTGCCGATCGCGAGGTGCCAAGGGGAACTCGCCGTACGCCTCAGACCGTGCAGGCCTGGCTGGACGGCGACCTCCCCGAAGCCGCCGTGCGCCGTGGAGACACCGCGCGTGATGTGGACTTCTGGCGCCGTATCGAGACGGAAGTCGATCAGCGTCGCCGCATGAAGACGCCTGCGTACGTGCAGGATCGTATCATGCAGGCGCTGCCGCAGGCGACGCCGCGGGTGATCACGCCGTTCTGGCGTCGCCAGTTCGCGGTCACCCCGACGATGGCGGTCGCAGCGGGCGCGGCGATTCTCGCGCTCGGCGTGCTCCTCACGTCGCTGATCCTGTCGCGGTAACGTGCACCGCCGCGTCCGCGCGGCGAGCGACGACCTCACGAGGGCCAGCTCCCAGGTTTTGGGGAGTTGGCCCTCGTTCGTCTTTCGGCGGCGCTGCGAGACTGGCATCAAGAACAGAGGGTTCTGACGCGGATGACGCGGATGCTGCGAAAACGGCAAGATCGTTCCCAGTGCTGCTTAGAGGAGAGTTCACGGCACGCGGAGCGGATCATGCCGTTTTCGGAGCATTCGCGTCATCCGCGTCAGACCCCTCCGTTCTTGATGTCGGCCACGGCGACCTCATCCCGGCGAGTGACCTAGGTCACGACGCGGCGAGTTGACGCTCGCGCTGCCTCACGGCGCATCGATTGCCAGCGCGTGACCCACACAGGCTCACGTTGCATGGAGGCACACGATGAAATTGAGAGCTGTAGCAATCACGGCAGCGCTGGTTCCCGCTATCGCCATGGCGCAGGATCCGACCTACGGACGCGACACGACACGTGCGCAAGGACGCGACACCACGCGCGCGCAGGCACCGCGCACGGAACGCGATCGGTCGGCTGACCAGCCGCGGGTGCGCTCCGAAGCTCGAGGCGCAGTCGACATCAGCCGCTCCAGTCGCGGCGTTCGCGGTCGCACCACGTGGGGCTTGTCGACGACTCAGATTCGCGAATTCCAGCAGGCGCTCCAGCGCATCGACTGCTACGACGCAGAAATCGATGGGATCATTGGCCCGAGGACGCGCGCGGGAATCGCGTGCGCCATGCGTCATCACACCATCACCGGCGAGGATCCGAACGCGCTGACGCAAGCGCTGAGTCTCGACTTCGAGGTCGATGCGAACGCCGGCCTGGGGGCGGTGATGCGAAGCGGTGCACGCGCGCGGGGCCGAAGTGACATGCGCGGCGACATCGACAAGCGCGCCGAGCAGCAGGCGGACACGAGCGATCCCGAATCGCGGGCCGACACGCTCCAGGGCGCTCGGCCGACCACGACGCCGACGCCGCAGAACGTTCCTCCGCGCTAATCGACCCGCACCCCGTCCAGGCCGTTCCCTGGTCAGGGTGCGATCGTTAGGTCAGATCGCGCCGCAGAAGGGCGAGTGCCACGCCCTCGCGGAGGTAGTCGTCGATGCGGCCTTCCTCGCGAAAGCCTGAGCCCTCGACGAGCGCGCGAGCCGCCGCATACCGCGAATCCGTCGGCAGCTCGACTGCCACAAAGCGACAGCCGCGGTCGCGCAGCGCCACGCATGTCGCCTGAAGGAGCTGCGTGGCGACCCCGCGCCGGCGCCTGCTCGGCTCGACCCCCACGAGAGAAATGCGCCCCGCGCCGCGCGCCCCCGCCGTCTCGCCGAATACGATCACGCCCACGAGCGCGCCGGCGTCGTCGGCGACCAGTGCCCGGTAGTCATCGCCCTCCCTGGCAATCGCACTCTCGAGGGTCGAGATCAACGGCTCCGCGTACGACGAGTCTCCGAGGAGCGAGATCGCGAATGACCGGAGCGATGATGCCTCGGGCGCGGTAACCGCGCGCACCGTGATGGACATGTGATGGAACAATGGAACCCTGGAACCCCGTCGCGGAAGAGACAGTCCGGCGTCTCAGCACAAGGACAGCGAGCAGCGCGATGTCAGGCGGCGCAAAACGCATCGCACGCTGCGCGAACGAGATGCGCGCGCCGCCCCGGCGGCCGTGGTGCGGCCCCATCCGTGCCTTGCACGGAGGAGGATTCTGGGACACGGGTTTCGCCGCGCTTGATCCCCATATCCTCGTCGTTCCACAAGGAGCCCTCATGAGATCACATATTGTTCTCTCGATTGCCGCTGCACTCTCGCTCGCCGGATCTCGTGCGTTCGCACAAACCGCGTCGCGCGTCGAGGTGACGCCCTACGCCGGGTACATGCTGTTCGGCGATTTCGTGAAGGGGCCTGTCGGCACCTCGATCGCCAACGCCGGCGGCGCACTCGTCGGCGCCCAGCTGGGGCTCGCGATCACGCCTAACGTCGCCATCGTCGGGAACGTCGCCCGCGCGAGCGGCGACATCGATATCGGCATTCCTTTCCTCGACGGCATCACGGTGGGCTCGAGCTCGGCGTGGATGTTCGACGGCGCGCTCCAGCTCGCGTTGCCCCTCTCCGGGCGCGCCTTCACGCCGTTCGTGCAGCTCGGCGCCGGCGCGATGCGTCACACCGTGAAGATCGGGCTCTCGACCGACGCGACGAACTTCGTCGGCACTGTCGGTGCAGGGGCGGACATTGGCCTCACGCGCAACATCGGCCTTCGCCTCATGGCCAAGGATTACATTGGCCGCTTCGACGTGCGCGAGGCGACGACGCTGGACTACACGCCAGATGTTGCGCACAACGTCGGCTTGAGCGCGGGACTCAAGATCGCGTTCTGAGCCGAATGAGGCGTGACCGCAGAGGAGTCAGGAAATTGGTTGGAGTGCTTCCGCAGGCCGTGCACGTCAATCAATTTCCTCCCTCCTCACTCCTCATTCCCTCATGCGTTCCAGGCGCATCCGCAGCCGACTCGTCGTCGGGGCTTGTCTGGCGACCACCCCGGTTGCCGTCCACGCACAGCACGCCTTCTCCACAGGCGGAGGCTACGACCCCGCCATCCCCACACCGGAAAGCATCCTCGGCTACGAGGTTGGCGAGCGATTCACGCCGCACCACATGCTCATGCGCTATCTCGATCGCCTCGCGGCGACGAGTCGCCGCGTGAAAGTCGACACCGTCGCGCACACCTTCGAAGGGCGCCCGGTCGTCATGGTCATCGTCACGAGCGAGGCGAATCAGGGGAGGATTGAGCAGATTCGCGCCGACGCTGCGCGGCTGGCGACCCTGAGTGGCTCGGCGAGCGACCTCGACGCGGTTGCGGCGCGCCTTCCGGCGATATCCTGGCTGGGATTCAGCGTGCATGGTGACGAGGCGTCGGGTGTCGAGGCGTCGATCGCGCTGGTCTATCAGCTCGCTGCTGGGACCGATGCCAATACGCGGCGCGTGCTCGACGAAACGGTGGTGCTGATCGATCCGGTGCAGAACCCGGACGGTCACGAGCGTCACGTGCAGGACGTGATGCGCATGCGCACGGCATTCGGTATTCCGACGTCACCCGACGCGCGCATTCACACCTCGAACTGGCCGGGACCGCGCACAAGCCACTACTACTTCGACATGAACCGCGACTGGTACATCCAGTCGCATCCGGAGACGCGCGGGCGCATCCGCTCAATGCTCGAGTGGTGGCCTCACGTCGCGGTCGATCTGCATGAGATGGGCTCGAACTCGACGTATTTCTTTCCACCGCCGATGGCGCCGGTCAACAAGAACGTGCACCCGTCCATCATCAGCTGGTGGGACGTATACGCGGCGGCCAACGCCGAGGCGTTCGACCGTCACGGATGGTCGTACTTCCGGCGCGAAGGCTACGATGAGTTCTATCCGGGATACGGGTCATCGTGGCCACTCTACGCCGGTGCGATCGGCATGACGTACGAGCAAGCGTCGAGCGAGGGCGGCGCCATTCGGCGCGACGACGGCACGGTCCACACGCTACGGGACGCGACGTGGGGACACTACACCACGGCGTGGGCGACGGTCGACGCCACCGCCCGTGACGCGCGACGCCGCGTGCGCGATTATCTGACGTACCGGCGCAGCGCGGTAACCGACGCGCAGAGAACAACTGCGCGCACGGTCATCATCGAGCGCGACGACTACGGGCGGGCCGACTCGCTCGCGCGGCGTCTGACCGACAACGGCATCATCGTAGGCCGCGCGCGCGCTGTCGAGCTGCGCGGAGCGACGCCGTATCCGGGTAACTCACCGGGCGCCAGCGGCTCGCTCGCCGAGGCGTACGTTGTGGATCTCGCGCAGCCGATGGGGCGCCTCGCGCGCGCCATCCTCGAGCCGGATGCGGCGCTGGACTCTGCGTTCATCGCCGAAGAGCTCGAACGGCGTCGCAGCGGACGATCCGACCGCTTCTACGATGCGACTGCGTGGAGCCTGCCGTACACGTATCGCGTGCGCGCGTGGATGTCGCGAGGGACCGTCTCCGCGACACCCGTCGACACCGTGTGGCGTACGGCGTCAGCGGCACCCGATAGCGCGCGCTACGGATACGCCATCGAGAGCGGCACCGAGGCCGGATACCGACTTCTTGCGGCACTGTTACGCGACAGCGTGCGCGTGTGGTATCAGCCCAGTGCGTTCCGCGCGGGCACATCGCGCCTCGGGCGCGGCTCGTTCGTCGCGCGCGTCACCGGAAACGGTCCGCGGCTGCATGAGCTCGTCCGGCGTCATGCGGCGGCGACCGGCGCTTCTGTCGTCGCTCTCGCCGGCGCGGGAGTCGACGAAGGCTTCGATCTCGGCAGCAACCTCGTCTTCCCCGTGCGTGCTCCTCGCATCGCGATCATCGCTGGTCCGGGGGTGAGCGGAAGCTCGGCAGGATACACGTGGTATACGCTCGACCAACGGATTCACTATCCCTCGACGATTCTCGATCCCACCGCGGTCAGCGGTGCGACGCTCAGCGACTACAACGTCATCATTCTTCCGTCGGCGCAAGGCGGGTTCTTCGAGCGCATGCTGGGTGATGGCGGCCGTGACCGCCTCACCGCCTGGGTCCGGTCGGGCGGGACGCTCATCACGCTCGAGGCATCGAGCGCGTGGATCACCACCGAGCGCGTTGGACTGTCGCGGTTGACGCTTCGGCGGGACTCGGTCCGCGCCGACAGCTCGGCGGGCGCGCCGCTTCCGACCGGCGTGCCTGGCGCGATCGTGCGCGTCGTCGCCGACACCTTGTCGCCGCTGCTCGCGGGCGTCGTCGAGCGGGAATTTCCGGCCTACATCTTCTCCGATCGCATCTTCAATTTCCCGCGCGATGTCCGTGCAGGCGAGTCAGTCCTCCGGTACGCTCCTGAATCGCGGCTGCGCATCGCCGGCTACATGTGGCCCGAGGTGCCGGCGCGCCTCGGAGACTCGCCATTTCTCTGGACGGAGAGCGTGGGGCGCGGTCGCATCATCTCCTTCGCCGTGGATCCCAACTTCCGTGACATGTGGCGCGGGCTTCTTCCGCTCTTCGCCAACGCGGTGATGCTCGGACCGAGCATGTGAGCTACGATCGGGGGTTGGCGGAACGCGTGGCGGACGTGCTGGCTCGTCGCGGGGTGCGAGGTGTCCGCCAGAAGAACGTGTTCGGTGGCCGAGGCTTTCTCACCGGGAAATCCGCGTTCGCCATCGTGTGGGACGATGGCCTGATCGTGAAGTGTCCGCGCGACGAATACGATGCGGCGCTTCGCTCCGCCGGTGTCGTGCCCTTCGCGCCCGACGGTGAAAAGCCGATGAGCACGTGGGTGGTGGTCGCCGCCGATGTCATCGCTGACGATCCCGAGCTCGATGACTGGCTCGCGCGGGGCATGCGGGCGCTACGCTAGAGCGCAGCAAGGACAACGACGCGCACGCGCAGCTCCGCGGTCTCGACTAGAGGTGAATGGACCGGCCGTGAACGCCGAGCGCCGCTTCCTTTACGGTCTCCGCGAGCGTCGGATGTGCGTGCACGGTGATGCCGACGTCCTCCGAGGACCCCTCGAACTCGAACGCCAGCACCACCTCAGCCACCAGCTCGGACACGTTCGGACCGACGAGATGCGCGCCGAGGAGAGCATCGGTCTTCGCGTCGGCGATGAACTTCACGAAGCCCGCGGACTCGCCCATCGTCCGCGCGCGGCCGTTGGCGGAGAATGGAAACTTCCCCGCGCGGTACTCGCGCCCACTGTTCTTGACTTCGTCCTCCGTGAGCCCGACTGACGCGACCTCGGGCCAGGTGTAGACCACGGACGGAATCGAGTGGTAATGCATCCGCGCGGGTTTTCCGGCGATGACCTCGGCGGCGACGACGCCTTCCTCCTCCGCCTTGTGCGCGAGCAGCTTGCCGCCAATCGCGTCACCGATGGCGAAGACGTTCGGAAGGTTCGTGCGAAGCTGATCGTCGACCAGGACTTCGCCGCGCTTGCCGGTGGCGAGCCCGAGCGCCTTCGCATCGACTCCGGCGAGTGAGGGCCGGCGTCCGACAGAGACGAGCACGTGGTCGGCCTCGAGCGACTCGACCTTGCCGCCCTGCTCGACGTCGACGCGCACCTTGTCGGCGAGCCGCTTTCCCCCGACGACGCGGGCGTCGGTGCGGATGTCCATTCCCTGTTTGCGGAGGACGCGATCCATCTCCTTGATCACGTCGGCATCCATTCCCGGCAGAATCGTTGGAAAGAGCTCGACGACGGTCACCTTCGCGCCGAGCCGGCGCCACACCGAGCCAAGCTCGAGGCCGATGACGCCACCGCCGATGACCACCAGGTGCTTCGGCACCTGGGGGATGCGCAGCGCACCGACGTTGGAGAGCACGCGGTCTTCGTCGAACTCGAGCGAGGGAAGCGCGATGGGCTCCGACCCGGTCGCGATGATGACGTGCTTCGCCTGATACGACGTCGAACTCCCGTCTTCGCCCTTCACCGTGACGACGTTGTTGCGCTCGAGCGTTCCGACGCCTCTCGCCCAGGCGATCTTGTTCTTCTTGAAGAGAAACTCGAGCCCACGCGTGTTCTGCGCGACGACGTCATCCTTGCGCTTGAGCATCCGCGCGAGGTCGACGCCAACCTCGCCCACAACCAGCCCGTGCTCCGCCGAGTGCGTCGTCACGAACTCGTAGTGCTCCGTCGACTGAAGCAGCGCCTTCGACGGAATGCACCCGACGTTCACGCACGTGCCGCCGAGCGTCTTATCCTTCTCGACGCAAACAGTGCTCAGGCCGAGCTGGGCGGCGCGAATGGCGGCGACATAACCCCCCGGCCCGCCTCCGATAACGACTAGGTCTGGTGACGCCGACATGGTGATCGAACGATTGGCAGGAACGAGGACCGAGGACCGAGGAAACGCATTGGAAAGATCACGGTGAAATTAGCGCGATGGCAGGACTTGCGATCGCCGGCTTCAGCTTTCTCCCGTGGTAGCGACCACGACACCAGTCTCGCTTTGGCACGCTATCACGAGCGATCAGCTGTGGCAGGTGGCTGCCTGTCGCAAGGCACTCGGCCTAGGATACAGTCGGTCAACGGGCTAGTTGAGCTGCGCCGATTACTTCTTTCCTCGGTGCATCGTGAGCGCGCCCGGCGACGCGTCACGTCGCTCTCGCGCAAGAAATAGGGCCTTGCTTCCTCGGTCCTCGTTCTTCAATCGACGAGCATAGAGCCCGGATCCTCCATGAGCTCTTTCACGCGCACCAGAAACAGGACCGCCTGCTGCCCATCGACCAGCCGGTGATCGTACGACAGCGCGATGTACATCATGGGACGGATCTCCACCGTGCCGTCGACGGCCACCGGGCGGTCCTGGATCTTGTGGAGACCGAGAATGCCCGACTGGGGATAGTTCAGGATCGGCGTCGACACCAGTGAGCCGAAGACGCCGCCGTTCGTGATCGTGAACGTGCCGCCGGTGAGATCCTCCATCGTCAGCTTGCTCTCGCGCGCGCGCTTCGCCACGTCGACGATATCGCGCGAGACCTGAAGCATCCCCTTCGTGTCGGCGTCCTTGATCACCGGGACGACGAGCCCCTGATCCGACGCGACCGCCACGCCCATGTTGACGTAGTGGCGATAGAGGATCGAGTCGCCGTCGATCTGCGCGTTGATCACCGGATATGACTTGAGCGCCATGCAGGCGGCGCGAACGAAGAAGGGCATGTATGTGAGACGCACGCCGTGCTCCTTCTCGATGCGCTCCTTCATCCGCTCGCGCAGACGCATGACCGCCGTCATGTCGACTTCGTTGAACGTCGTGAGATGCGCCGTGCTCTGCTGCGCTTCGAGCAGATGCTCGGCGATGCGCTTGCGGCGCGTCGACATCTTCTCGCGTGTCTCGCGCTCGCCGGCGGCGGCCGGTCGCGGCGACGCGGGAGGCTGGGGAGCGCGCGGAGGCTGAGAGGGCACTGCTGGTTGGGCCGGCGCTGGTGCCGTACTGGCGCCGGCGGCCGCGAGCATGTCTCCCTTCGTCACGCGACCATCACGACCGGTTCCCTGCACCTGCGACGGGTCGACCCCAGTGTCGGCCGCGACGCGGCGAACCGCTGGTGAGGTCTTCGTTTCACCGCCACTGCGCGATGGCGCGGGCGGAGCGGTTGGCGCCGGTGCAGCACTCTTCTCGGCCGCAGCCGGTTGGGGCGCGCTTGCCGCGGCGCCGGCCGTCGCCGGCACAGCGGCTTCGTCGAGCTCGCCAAGCGTCTCGCCCACCTTGACGACGTCGCCTTCCTTCTTCGACCGCTTGACGAGCACGCCCGTCGCGGGCGCGGGAACCTCGACATTGATCTTGTCGGTCTCGAGCTCGACGACCGCGTCCCCCTTTTGAACGGCGTCGCCTTCGTTCTTGAGCCACCGCGCAATCGTCCCCTCGACGATGGATTCGCCGAGCGCCGGCACCTGAATCGCTGTCATGATGCAATGATCCCCGAGTCGCTTCCGATTGCTCGCCGCTACGTGCCGGCATAGGATTCTGCCGAAAATATAACCTGGGCTTCCCGACGTGCGAGCATTGACGATCTCCGCCCACGGTGGGCTGGAGCAGCTGAAATATCGAACCGATCTGGAGACCCCGGCGGTTCGCGGGCCCGAGGACGTTCGGGTGCGCATGCGGACCGCGGCGCTGAACCATCTCGACCTGTTCGTTCTCGAGGGGCTTCCGGGCGTCGTCATCACGCCGCCGTGGATCATGGGTGGCGACGGCGCGGGCGTCATCGACGAAGTCGGACCGGGGGTGAAGGGGATTCGCCCCGGCGATCGCGTCATCATCAACCCCGGTATCTCCGATCGCACGTGTGAGTACTGCCTGCGCGGAGAGGAATCTCTCTGCATTCGCTACAAGCTGCTCGGCGAGCACCTGCCGGGAACGATCGCCGACTACGTCGTCGTGCCAGCGGCGAACGTGCGGATCATTCCCGAATCCATTCCGTGGGACGTCGCGGCGGGGTTCCCGCTCGCGACGCTCACGGCGTGGCGCATGGTGGTTTCGCGAGCTCGCCTTCAGGCCGGCGAGAACGTCCTCATTTGGGGCATCGGCGGCGGCGTGGCGCTCGCGGCCCTTCAGATCGCGAAGCTGCTTGGCGCGAAGACGTGGGTGACGTCGGGAAGCGATGAGAAGCTCGCGCGGGCCCGTGAGCTCGGTGCAGATGAGACGCTCAATCATCGCACCCAGGACATCGCGAAGGAGATCCGCGCCGGCACTGGCAAACGCGGCGTGGAGGTCGTGATCGACAACGTCGGCAGGGACACCTGGTCCCAATCCCTGCTCGCGCTCGGCCGGCGCGGGCGGCTCGTCACGTGCGGCGCGACCTCCGGACCGCTCGTGGAGACCGACGTCCGCCGAATGTTCTGGAATCAGTGGACGTTCATGGGCTCGACGATGGGCAACGACGAGGAGATGGACGCCATCACGCAGCAGCTCAGGGAAGGGCGTCTCTTTCCGCCGATCGATTCGGTACATGAGATCGAGCGGGGGGCGGCCGCCGTCGAGCGCCTCGCGAGCGGAGCGCAGTTCGGGAAGGTCGTGATTCGCGTGAGCGAGGATTGACGTGCGCTTCTCCTCGAGCTCCGGTATCCCGATTATGATTCGAACGAAGGCATGGGTGCTGGAGAGCGTGTGAGCCGCATCGAAGAGATGGTGGCGGTGGGCGCGGCCGTTCCGCAGACGATGCGGCTGCTGCTCTCGCTCGACCGGATGCGTGCGTGGATAGCGCCGAACGTCGTCCTCATTCCGCGCGGCGCCTCGCGCACGCTCTCTCCCGGCGACCGCTTCCGCCTCGAGGTCATCCCGGCCCTCGGCTTCGAGTACGTGGTGGAGGCCGTCACCGATCGCGAGGTCGTGCTCTCGTTCGAGGGTCCCTGGACCGGGACGGAGCGGTGGAGCTTCGTCGCTGACGGCGCGGAGACGATCGTGCGACGCGCCTACGAGGTAAACGATGATTCGGTCGCCGCGTGGGCGGCGTGGTCGACGGTGGGACGCGCGCTTGTGCTGGCGCACTACAAGTTCGAGCTGTCGCGGTTCCGTGACGCCGTGGAGCGCGATCCGGGCCCGGTCGCGGAGATCGAAGGGCGCAAACAGGGGCGGCTCGACTTCCCCGATGAGGGATGAGTGACCAGGCGCAGTATGAGACGGACGAGCAGCGCACCATCCGCGAGGCATGGGCGGCTGCCGGCGGCGCCAGCTGTCCCCGGTGCGGCGTCGCCATGACCTCCCGTCCCATTGGCGGCGGCTCGTTCGGGCTTGGTTACGCGCGACGCCGCACCTGGCTCATCTGTCCCCTATGCCGCCGGAGCGTCATCTTCGACGTGAAGCGCGGCACCCGCAACTGAGCGCGCCCCACCCCCGCATAACGAGCCATGGATTTTCTCGACCGCCTGCGCGCGTCGTTCGCTGATCTGGGACGGCTGATTCCGGCGCTGCTGGGCGCGCTCATCATCATCTTCGCCGGCTACCTTCTGGCGAAGCTCCTCGAAAAAGGCATCGACCGCAGCCTCGCCAAGGTGGGGCTCAATCGGTGGCTCGAGCGCGGCGGGGTGATGGACGCCGTGGCGAAAACCGGCC
>JBQTHJ010000076.1:0-52736 GCA_052389995.1 Gemmatimonadaceae bacterium
TTTTGTTTTTTTCTATTTTGTTTAAATCCAAAAACACCTAGTCTCCAGTTTCTATCCCGCGGGGGGGGGGGGGGGGCGGGGCGCCCAACCCCCCCCGCTCTTGTGCTTCGTGGTGCGCGAGGGAGTATTTCCGGAGTTCGGACTAGACCGAGGACCGAGGACCGAGGAAGCACGGCTGAAGCTCCTTCCTCGTTCCTCGGTCCTCGTTCTCACTCCTGTCATCCGTCAGTGTCTCAAACCCACGTGGCACAACAGGCGGCCGTGCGCGCACGCACGCCGGAGAGCACGCCCGCCGGCGCGAAAAAGAAAGGCGGCTGGCGCCATCTCCTGAAGGAGCTGGCGATCGCGGCCGCGATTTTCTTCATCATCAAGATCTTCTTCCTCGAGGCGTTCCGCATCCCCTCCGGAAGCATGGAGCCGACGCTCCTCGTCGGAGATTTCCTCTTCGTCAACAAGCTCGTCTACGGCCCGCACCTTCCGATCATCGACGTGAATCTGCCCGGCTATGCGGAGCCGGCGCGGAACGAGATCGCGGTCTACCGATCGCCTGACGAGCGCGATGGACATCCGACCGTCGTGAAGCGCATCATGGGCGTGGAGGGCGACACGCTCCATATGCGCGCGGGACTCCTGTACGTGAACGGCACGGCCGAGCGTCCCACGTACGTCGCGCCATCACCGATGCGGCCAGGCGCCGAGGAGGCGCACCCCGACTTCGTCTGGCAGAAGCGCTTCGAGGCGCGCGGCTCCCGCTTCGGCGAGCCGCCCACCGTCCCGACGCATGACCACTGGGGGCCGATCGTCGTCCCGCCGGATCACTTCTTCACGCTCGGCGACAACCGGTACAACTCGAAGGACGCGCGCTACTACGGCTGGGTGCCGCGCGAGAACGTGCGCGGCCGCCCCCTGTTCATCTATCTCTCGGTTGACTTCGAAGCCTGGCGCATCCGCTGGGGGCGCTTCGGCATGCGGGTGCAGTAGCGCGTGACATCGCCCTCGCGCGGTTCATGGGTGCGAGGGCTCTCCCTCCTCGGCGCCATCGCGCTGATCGTTGGGAACATGGTGGGGACGTCGGTCTACACGCTCCCCGCATTGCTCGCGCGCGAGACCGGCCCGCTGGGAATTCTGGCCTGGGTGGTCACCGCCGCCGGCTACCTCTTCGTCGCTCTCGTCTACGCATCACTGGGCACGCGGTATCCGGAGACCGGCGGCCCGTACGTTTTCGCGCGTGAGGCCCTCGGAGAATTCGCGGGCTTTCAATCCGTGTGGGCGTACTGGTTCAGCGCCGTCGTCGGGAACGCAGCGATCGTCACCGGCGTGGTCGGATACGTCGAAGGATTTTCCCCCACGCTCGCCACCAGCGAGATGTATCGCTTCCTGCTCGCGCAGGCGCTGCTGTGGGGACTGTGCGTCATCAACGTTCTGGGTATCAAGCTGAGCGCGCGCATCCAGATTACGGTGCTCTTCCTGAACGTCGTCCCCCTCCTTCTGTTCTCCATCATCGCGCTCTTCTACTTCGACGCCGCCAACCTCACGCCGTTCGCGCCACGCGGGTGGGGAAGTCTGGTGACCGGCGTTGCGCTCATCGTGTGGGCCTACTCGGGGATCGAGTCCGCGACGGTGCCCGCCGAGGAAGTGCGCGGCCCTCCGCAAACGATCCGTCGCGCGACGATGCTCGGCTACGTAGTGGGAACGGCAGCGTTCCTGCTGGCGGCGGTGGCCGTCGCCGGCGTCGTGCCGAACGCCGAGCTCGCCACGTCGGCGCGCCCGATCGCGCTCGCGGCGGAACGCACCGTGGGACCGTGGGCGGGAACGCTCATCGCTCTGGCTGCGATCACGGCCGGGCTTGGGACGTTGAACGGCTGGATTCTCATGGCTGGTCGTATTCCGGTGTCGGCGGCGCGCGATGGAATCTTCTTTCCAGCGCTCGCGCGACTGCATCCGCGCTTCGGAACTCCGCACGTGAGCCTGATCGTCGCCACGATCATTGGCAGTCTCACGCTCGGATTGTATTTCACCGACACGACGCTCGGCGTCTTCGACACGATCGTGCAGCTCGCGGTGCTGACGACGTTGCTGCCTCACCTGTATACGGCGGCCGCCGAGTGGATGCTGCGCCGCCGGGGCGCGATGGCATTGGAGGCCCGTGCTCGCTGGCGCGCTCAGATCGTCGCGGTGATCGCGTTTGCGTTCGTGCTCTGGTCGATGTACGGAATCGGCCCGGTGATCACGCGATGGGCGTTTCTCGTCATCCTCGCCGGGATTCCGCTCTACATCTGGTTCAGGACGCGTCGGTAGAGGATTGCGGAATGCGGATTGCGGATTGTCCATGAAACCACTCGTTTTCAGGCTCTTCATGCGCCATCCGCAACTCGAAATCCGCAATCTCCTCACTCTGCGCACCGCGTTCGCACTCCTCGGCACGCTCTCCATGCTCGCCTGCGGTGGCTCACGCCGCGAGGAGCCGCGGCCGCTCGCGGAGTTCCTCACGCCCTACGGCCCGCCGACACGACCGTTCTCGCCGGCGGTGCGTGTCGGGAATCTGCTCTTTCTCTCCGGGCAGATCGGGACGACATCGACGGGCACGCTCATCCGGGGTGGCATCGAGGCCGAGACCCGACAAACGCTCGAGAACATTCGCGATGTACTTCAGCGCACCGGCTCATCGATGGATCGCGTCGTGAAGTGCACCGTGATGCTCCAGGACATGCGCGACTGGGATACAATGAACACGATCTACGCGTCGTATTTTCCGACGCGCAAACCGGCCAGATCCTCTTTTGGGGCGACCGGGCTCGCGCTCGGTGCCCGTGTGGAGATCGAATGCATAGCGACCGTCGACTGACCGTACTTGGGGCCGCAGTCCTCTGGACCTTTGGCGCAGGGTGTGCGCGTGAGACCAGCGAGCGCGCGGATGCCGGGCGGGTTGGAGACACGACCGCGAACGCCGATGCCTGCACGCCTAACGGGCGAGTCCCGGCGGTCACGTCGGGCGGAATAGGGGTCGTGCGCATCGGGATGTCCGTTCGCGAGGTCGCCCAATCGTGCACCACGCGCGACACGACGTTCACGCTCGGCGAAGGAATTCAGGAGCGGGGTGCCGTGATCGAGTTCGCGGGGCGTCGCGTGCTCGCGCTGACGACCGGCGACGGCACCATCTCGCGCCTCATCGTTGCCGACTCGTCGTTCCGCACCGAGCGGGGGCTCGGAGTCGGCAGCACCGTGGGGCAGCTGCGCGAGGCATATGGACGCCTGTGTGGCGCGGTCGGCGAGGGAACGGTTGCCGTGTGGCTCGCGGGCTTGCCAAACGTGTCGTTCGGTCTCGATACTCGCCTCGCCGACCTTCCGGCGTCGGGCAGCCGGCTCAGCGATGATCCGTCCGTGATTCCCGACTCGGCGCGCGTCACGAGTCTGTGGATCATCACCGAGGGTGTAGCCTGCGGAGGCTCGTGATCGATCGAGATCGTTGAGCCGGCGGTCGGGAACCGCCGGCCCGCAGAGACCATGTGAGGAGCGATGTCGCTCTACGAATCGGTCGTCCACATCGAGAAAGTCAAAGGCGCGCACCGCCGGGCGAGACTGCCCACGGGGCAGACGATCGACTTCGGCGTACACGGCCCGATCGCCTCGCACTTCAAGCTCGAGGGAGAATCGTTCCCGCTGCCGGTCGATTACATCGTCGCCTCGACGGCCGGTTGAATGCTGGGCACACTCAACGGCGCACTGGAGGTGCGTGGGATCAAGCTCGACGCGGACGCGATCACCGCGACGGGGACTGGGGTGAACGAGATCGTCGACGGCATTGTGCGGCTCATCCGCATTCACGTCGACTACCGGCTTCGCATTCCCGCAGGCACGCGCGCATCGGTCGACCGCGCGCTGGCACGTCATCAGGAGAAATGCCCCACCGCCGTATCGCTGGGGCCCGCGATCGCGATCGACTGGACGGCCGACGTCACGGAGCAGGGCGCCGCGTGATCGCGATGGCGCTGGCGCTGGTGGCGATCGGCCTCGCGCCCGACGTGGCGCCCGCTGACACGACCCGCGGGCGCGTGCAGGTGGACACCGTGTGGTCGAACGCGTTAGGCATCCACAAGCAGCTGGTCATCTACCTGCCGCCGTCGTACGAGCGCGAGCCGTCGCGGCGGTATCCCGTCGCGTTCTATCTCCACGGGGCCTGGGGAGCTGAGGACAACTGGATCCGCCTCGGCCACCTCGACCGGACGATGGATTCGTTGGTCGCCAACGGGCTGCCGGAGATGATCCTGGTCCTTCCCGACGGGGACGACGGCTGGTACACGACCTGGAACGCGCTCAACAACACGGCCGCCTGCCGAGCCGACGCGAAACGGGAGGAGCCGGCCGCAACGTATTGCGTTCCCTGGCCGCATTACGACGACTACGTCGCGCGTGAGCTCGTGGCGCACGTCGACTCTACGTATCGCACGCTGGCGCGTCGCGAGCACCGTGCCATCGCCGGTCTCAGCATGGGCGGCTATGGGGCGTTCACGCTCGCGCTGCGGTATCCCGACGTGTTCGCCGCGGCGGCGAGCCACTCGGGCATGCTCTCGCCTCGTTATGTGGGACCCGAGCCGTACGCACCGCCGACGCGCTACGCGCCGACGATCGACGCGCTGCGCGCGAAGGTCGGTCCCGGGCTTTGGGCGCTCGTCGCGCCAGCCCTGGGAGAGGATACGATCGCGTGGCGAGCGCGCGATCCGATCATCCATGCTCGACACATTCTGTCGACGAGCGCTCCCCACCCGTCACTGTATGCCGACGTCGGACGTGATGACTTCTTCCTCGCGCAGAACCGCGCCTTTCGCGCCGACATTGCCAAGCTCGGGATCCCTCTTCACTACGTGGAGCATGCCGGACGTCACGACTGGCCGTATTGGCGAACACACGCGGCCGAGAGCCTCTCGTGGCTGGCCGGAATCATCGCGTCGGGTGCCGTCGGAGGGCGAGAATGACGCCGACTATGGCTTATTGCCGCGCATGCCCTGCATTATTCGGCTGTGGCGAGGTACTTCCCGCGCGACACCGTCGCCTGGCACCTCGAGGAGCCGAGGGCGTTCCGCAAGCTGACCGTCAGCCTGCCGGCGATGGCGCTGATCACGGGCGCCCTCGTCAGGCTCATTCGCGTCGTGGTGAGCGGAGCGACCGGCAGCTGGTGGGGCGTGTTCGCCGGAATCGCGCTCGGCCTCGTCGTTCTTCTCGGATTAGCGACTGCGCACCTCGGCAACTATCCCGTGAAGCAGTGGCTCTGGCGCGCGCCCGTCTTTGGTCTCGCCGAGGGCGCGGCGGAAGCAGGTGTCAGCGCGCTGCTCATCGCGATCGGCATCGAGCGGCTTGGCAGCGCGCGCGCGCATCTGAGCGATTGGCCATCGATCGCCACCGACACGATCGTCGGCACACCGGGGCTGGCGTTCCTCGACGGACGAGTGGTGATGGTGTCGGCGTTTGCGCTCGTGCTCGCCGGGGTCGTGCAGATCGTCCGCTACCTCCTGCTGCGGAGCGAGAACCGCGACACCACGGCGGTCGCGATTCACGAGGAGCACGAGCGGCTGGAGCAGGAAGCCTCCCAGCAGGCGGAGTCACCGGCTGAACGTCCCAGACGTTAGGCGATCATCATGCGATTAGCGGTGGCCCTCGCTCGTGTCGCGATCGCGAGTGCCCTCACGTTCCCCGCGGCGCTCCGTGGCCAGGATTCGGACCCGCTTCGTCCGTTTGGCACGCTGCGGGAGCAAGCCGCGGTGCAACAGCGGTGGCTGCGTCAACGCATGGAGACGGTGCTGCCCGCACTCATGCGCAGATCCGGCGTCGACATGTGGGTCATCCCCATGCGCGAGTATAACGAGGATCCGCTATTCTCCTCGATCGTGTCGCCAACCACGTTCGCCGCGCGCCGGCGGACGATCTACGTCTTCTTCGATCGCGGCTCAGAAGGCGGGATAGAGCGCCTCGCCCTGGGCGGCTCATCCCAAGGGGGAGTCTACGCCGCCTTCAGGTCACAGCGCGCGCTTCCGGGCACGGTTCCGGGCAACGTCGGCAACGCACGCCAGGGCGAGCTGTGGGGGGACGAGCAGTGGCTCGTCCTCCGGGATATCATCGAGCAGCGAAAGCCGCGACACATTGCGATCAACAAGTCGCGCACCTGGGCGTTCGCCGACGGGTTGTCGGCCGGCGAGTACGAAGGGATGCGTGAGGCGCTTGGTGAGCCGTGGGTCAGCCGGCTCGTCCCGGCGGAAGGGATGGCGGTCGACCTCATAGCGTCCCGCCTGCCTGACGAGGAACCGATGTACGGACGCCTTCAGCACCTCGTCTGGGCGCTGATCGACACGATGTTCTCGAGCCGCGTCATCGTGCCGGGCGTCACCCGCACCAGCGACGTCGTGTGGTGGTTTCGCCAGCGTGTGAACGACCTCGGCCTCACGACCTGGTTTCATCCAACGGTGACGGTTCAGCGGCGAGGCGCGACGGCGCAGGATCTGGGGGATGACCCAGTGATTCAACGCGGCGACCTCCTTCACTGCGATGTCGGTCTCGTAGCGCTCGGGCTGGCGACCGATACGCAGCACATGGGCTACGTCCTTCTCGCGGGCGAGACGGAGCCGCCGGCGGGACTGCGACACGCCCTCGCTACGTCGAACCGGCTTCAGGACATCGTCATGCGGCAGCTCCGCCCAGGCCGCACGGGCAACGAGATTCTCAAGGCCTCACTCGCCGAGATGGGACAGGCCGGCATCGCGGGCAGTGTGTACACGCACCCGATCGGCCTGCACGGCCACGGCGCCGGCCCGCTCATCGGCCGGTGGGACAATCAGGAAGGGGTGCCAGGTCGTGGCGATCACAAGGTAATTCCGGGCAGCTGGTTTTCGATCGAGCTCCAGGCGACTTCCGCGGTGCCGGAGTGGAGCGGGCAGGGCGTGTGGTCCGCACAGGAGGAGGATGCGATCGTCGGTCAGGATGGGACCGTGCGGTGGGCGCTGCGGAGGCAGACGGCGTTGCATCTCGTCCGGTAATGCGCAAGAAAGACAAATCCCTGATCGTCGTTGGCGACCGCGTGCTCATCGCGGTCGAGGAAGGCGAAGAGCGCACGAAGGTTGGGCTGTACCTCCCGCCTACTGCCGTGGACAACCAGGCGGTGCAGGGCGGGCGCATCGTCGCAACTGGCCCGGGGCTCCCTATGCCCGATCCCGGAGAGTCACCCGAGGAGCCGTGGCGCACCGCGGCACGCGAAACGCGATTCGTCCCGATGCAGGCGAGGGTCGGCGATTACGCGCTTTTCTTCCGCCGCGCCGCTGTCGAGATCACCTTCGAGAGCGACCGGTACCTCGTGGTGCCGCAAACGGCGATTCTCGCGCTGGTGCGCGAGCGACCCGTGCTCGACGAGGACTGACGCCTCACCGGAGCAGCATGTATGCGCACAATGATGTACGACGAGCGTCTCGTCACCCCTATGCGCGAGGAGCTCACGCGTCTCGGGGTCACCGAGATGCGAACACCGGACGATGTCGACCAGGCGCTCCGCGATGCACCGGGCACGACGCTCGTCGTCGTCAATTCCATCTGCGGATGCGCGGCGCGCAACGCACGTCCCGCGGTGGAGCGTGCGCTGGCACACACGAAGCGGCCGGACCGCCTCACGACGGTCTTTGCCGGCCAGGATGCCGAAGCGACACAGCGCGCACGGTCGTACTTCGCGCCCTATCCTCCCTCATCGCCGCAGATCGCCCTGCTCAAGGACGGCGCGGTCGCGTTCATGCTCGAGCGCAAGAACATCGAGGGGCGGCGGGCCGAGGAGATCGCGAAGGAGCTCATCGACGCCTTCGAGCGATACTGTTGATCTCAGGAGAAACGAGGACCGAGGGCCGAGGAGACAGCGCGAACGAACTTCCTCGGTCCTCAGTCCTCGTTCCTATTAGTCCTTTGGCATACGCTCTGCACTCACTCGCTCCGCTTCGCAGGTCGCAGCAAACCAGCCGAGGGGAGTGAGGACATGGAACGCAACTTCAACGACACGTTCGGCGGCAGTGACGCGGGCGCAGGCAGCGCCGGCGCAGGCAGCACGCCGAGCGTCGGGAGCACCGGTGGGCAGGGCACCGGTGGCGCCGGCAGCACCGCCTTCGGGTCGGGCGCCGAGCGCGCCGACACATCCTTCTCCGGCGCACCCGGCTCGATGGGCGCGGGCACGACGACGGAGCGCGCGAGCGACAAGCTCGGGAAAGCGAAGGAGCGCATCGGCGAGCGCGCCGGTGAGCTGAAGACATCGCTCGCCGACAAGCTACAGCAGGGCGCGGAGAAGCTGCGTCAGCGCTCGCATGGCGGCGCGGAGTACGCAGGTGCCACCGGTGACGGCGGCGTCGCGCAGCACGACAAGATGGGCCAGCTCACCGACAAGGTCGCGGGCGGGATGCAGAGCACTGCGGACTGGGTGCGCAGCGCGGACCTGGAGTCGGTGAAGGGCGACGTCGAGCGGCAGGTGAAGGAGCATCCCGCGCGCACGCTGCTCGTCGCGGTCGGCCTGGGCTATCTGCTCGGCAAAGCCTTCCGTCGCTAGGAGGGCATGTGGCGAACGCACGCGACAACGGTCGCGGGATCGGCGGCTTGCTCCGTGATCTCGCGGACGGCGGCGCCGCGCTGCTCCGTCAGGAGCTGCGGCTCGCCCGCGCGGAGATCGCCGGTATCGCCGAGGCGGTTGGGAAGGGCACGGCGCTCACGGCCACTGGGGCCGTGCTGGCCCTCCTCGGCGCGTTTGCGTTGTTCACCGGGATCATTCTGCTCGCGGGCGATCAGTGGCTTCGCGATCGGTATTGGCTTGCGGCTCTCATCGGGACGGTCATTGCGGGGGCAATCGCCGCGTGGATGGCCCGTCGCGGTGCCGCGCATCTCTCGCCGCGCCGTCTCCTGCCTGACGAGACGGTCGCGACGCTCAAGGAGGACAAGGAATGGCTGAAACGACAGCTGACGTCCGGCGCGACATCGAGATGACACGCGAGCGGATGTCGGACACGCTCGCGCAGCTCGAGCACAAGCTGAACGTGATGGAGGTCGTCCGCGATCACCCGTGGCCCGCGCTGGCCGTGGCTGCGGGTGCCGGATTCGCGCTTGCGGGATCTCGCGCCGACGTGAAGGCCGCAGCCGCGACGGTACGAGCCACCGAGGGTGCGAGCAGCAAGCTCGGCGCACTCCTCGATGATCTGGCGGCGTCGCTGATCGGCGGCGTGAGCGCGGCGCTGTCGCAGCGCGTCGATGGTCTCGTGGGTGAGCTCAAGACGGCCATCGGCGCGCCAGCGGCGACGAGCCGCGATGGGGCAAGACCCCTGGCGGCTGACCGGCAGCTACAGGGATACGGCGAGCTCGCGGCGAGAGCAGGCGGCAGCGGCGCCGGAGCAGTCGGCGCACGGGCGGACTGAGGCACCTGCCGCGAAGGGTCGGGCGGTGCCCCGGCCCTTCGCGCATAGCCAGAAACGTCGATGGGTGACGGGCTCGGAACGCTCCTCCCCATCCTCGGCGGCGTTCAGTGGATCAGCGGGCTCGTGCTCGCGGTCGCGGCGCTGCGGCGCTCCCGTGCGTACGCCGGGAACGGCGGGAGGATGGCCCGCATCGCCGCTCGTCTCGCCATTTTCCTTTTCATTCTAGCCGCGCTCGACCTGGTGCTCAGCGCGTCGGGCGCCGCCGTTTACGTCGCGAGCTATCTACCACGGGACTTCGATCGAGAGACCTGGCACGTCCGGGCGCTCCTGATCGTCTGCGGGGCTGGGTGGCTGCTGCTCCTCGTCGCGGCGAGCGTGAACGCGAGCCTCGGTGTGGGAGAGCGTCGGCGGTCTGCGGCCGAGGAGTTGAGACGGCGAATGGGGGGTCGGCGCACTCCTCATTAGCGGGGTGGTGTGGTGCTTCCCCACCGGCGCATGGTGCATCCCACCATCAGATGTGGTGGACATGCTACATCGATGGAACGAGTCAACCTCCCACCGGTATTCGCGCCCGGCCGATGAAGCGTGGCGACGCACCGAGCCGCCCGCCCTTGTCTGGTAGTAAGTGCCGGCGGTGTGGCGACGGCGCAAACCCTTGTCTCTTCTGAATTAGGAGCAGTCGGCGACGTTAGCGGGACCGCTCCATCACCCGCCTTCGATCGGTTCACCGAAGGGCGCGGACCATGGTAACTTTCGGCCGCCGCCGCCCCTGCGGTGGCGGGTGCTCTCCTTGCAAGCGCCCCACCGCGCCTGAGACGGCAGGGCTAGCCGGTGTGACGTCAGTCGTTGCGACCGGCCCCTCGGCAAGGTTACGCCTTGGCGTCTCACCCCGCACCTCCGTCCCACTTTTTTCCTCCAGGAGTTTCGCATGAACCGCATGATCCAGGGCTTCCGTCGCTTTCTCCGCGAAGACGACGGCGCCGCGATCGCCGAGTACGGGCTGCTGCTCGCGATCGTTGCAGTCGGGCTGATCGCCATCCTCACCGCGTTCCGAAATGACATCGCCGTGTGGTGGAATGGCATGCGTGAGACCATTGTGGCGCAGCCGCCGCCCGCTGATCCGAACGCGCTGCCTGCCGCCACGCCCTGACCGGCGCAAGGCGAACCGGTACGTTCGCCCACACGACTCGCTCGTGGGATGATGGACTTCGGTGCGGGACCACTCGGGCTCCTGGCGGGCGCAGCGTTCTCGCTGCTGCTCGTCGGGGCCTGCGTCTCGGATGTGCGCTGGCGGCGAATCCCCAATCGGATCGTCGCGGCGCTGTTTCTGGGCGGCATCGCGTACGCGATGGTCACCGCTCCACCGCTCGTGGCGCTCGAGAGGGCGCTCGGGGGCGCCGGAGTTGGGCTGGCCCTGTGGCTCCCGTTCTGGCTCGCGCGCGTGCTTGGCGCAGGTGATGTAAAGCTGGCGGCGGCTTGCGGCTCATGGCTCGGCGTTGCCGGTGTCGTGGAAGCATCGCTCCTCGCCGCGCTCGTCGGTGGCGGGCTGGCGCTTTGGGCGCTCTCGCGGCAGGGAGGATTCGCGGCGGGGGCGGCGCGATTCGGCGCGTGGATGATCGCGTCACGCGCCATCGGAGCGATTGTCCCGGAGCTCACGCCGAAAGAGCGGCGCGTTCCATACGGAGTTGCCCTCGCCGCGGGCGCCGCGGCGGCGGCGTGGGTGCCTGGTCTGCTCTGGTAAGAGGATCGTTATGCGCTCACGTGGACCGATACGAGATGAAGAGGGAGCGGCCGTGGTCGAGTTCGCGCTGATCATGCCGATCCTCTTCCTCATTGTCTTCGGCATCATCGACTTCGGTCGCGCGTTCTACACGGTCAACAACATCATCTCTGCCGTCCGCGAGGGCTCGCGGTACGGAGCCATTCTCACTGCCCCCACGAGCACCACGGGACAGCGGGAGATTCGAGACCGGGTCCGCGGCGTCTCGCAGCCATTCGGCGGCGATACGCTCCGCGACGAGCACATCGAAATCGAGTTCGACGGGGAGCTGGTGACCGTCCGTGTCGACAGCTTTCCCTTCCGCCCCCTGACACCGATCGCGGGTGCGCTCGGCGTCGGAACATGGCCAATCACGCGTCAGGCCACGTTCCGATGGGAGCGCGGCACCTAACGCGAATCGTCGGGCGCCGCCACGCCGGCCGCGCCTTGAAACGCAAGGACTGAATCATGGCACAGAGACGGTACACGATTGTCTTCTACGCCGCCGTGTTCATTGCGGCGATGGCCACGTACGGTGTCTTTCGCGTGCTTCAGGCCGCGAAGACCAGCGGACGGGTGGCGACGCGTCCCGTCGTCGTCGCGTCGAAGGATATCCGCGCCGGCGCGGCGCTCGACCGGCAGTCGCTCGAGGTGAAGCAGTGGCCCGCGGTGACGGTGCCGAACGAGGCATTGTCGAGTCTCGACGCCGCCGTGGGGCGCGTTGCGCGCGTACCTGTGTTCGTCGGTGAGGCGATCGTCCCGGGCCGGCTCGCCCGTGACGGAACGGCGCCCGGGCTCGAGGCCCGCATTACACCGGGGATGCGCGCGATGTCCGTCCGCATCAACGACGTTGCCGGGCTCTCGGGGCTCGTGCAGCCGAACAGTCGTGTGGACGTCCTTGTTACGCTGCGTGAAACCACGCCGCAGGGCACCGAGGAAGTCTCGAAGCTGTTCCTCGAGAACATGCGTGTGCTCTCCATGGGCTCCCGCACGACGCGCGATGGTACCGGCGAGGCGTCTCCGGCGACCACCGCCACGCTTGAAGTGACACCAGCGCAGGCGGAGAAGCTGGCCGTCGCAGTGCGACAAGGATTGATCCAGCTCGTCCTTCGCGGCTTCGACGATGGAGACACCACGGCGACGAAGGGATCGAGCTCGTCAGAGGTGCTGGCGCAGCTCCGCGATGCCAAGCCGAAGCCGGTCGTGACTACCGCACCGGCACGCCCGCGGCCCGTGCGCCGCAGCGAGCCCGCGCGGACACCGCCGCCTCCGGCTGTCGCAATCGCACCACCGCCCAAGCCCGACTCGCTCACGGTTCGCGTGTACCGCGGCAATCAGGTGTCGCAGCAGAAATTCCAGGTCGATACCGCGAACGGGAACGGCACGCCGTGACCCTGGCTCGCACGCACGCACTTACTCGAGGAGCTCTCTTGAACGGCCTCACGGCGCTCTCCCGCTCGCTCATCCTCGCTGCCGCTCTCGTCACGTCAGCGGCGAGCGCCGCGGCGCAGGGCACGGAAGTCGTGCGCATCGATCTGCCGATTGGTCGCTCGCATCCGATCTCGACATCGGTTCCGATCTCGCGCGTGTCCATCGCGGCGCCGGGCGTGGCCGACGTGGTCGTCATTGGCGAGCGCGAGGTCGTCATCAATGCGCTCGCCACCGGTGAGACCGACGCCATCATCTGGCAGGCGAACGGTCAACGCCAGCACTATCGCGTCTCCGTGCATTCGCCGGCCGACCGGATGCAGATCGCGCTGCACATCAAGTTCGCCGAGGTTCGGCGCGACGCGCTCCGCGAACTCAGCGTCTCCGGCGCGGTGTTCGACAGGAACGTCAACGCCAGCTCGGGACAGTTCGACCCGCGCAGCATCTTCCCCGCGGACAGCCTGATCGTCACGGCGACGCGCCGGTTCCTGTCGATCTTCACCGATTTCGGCACCGACAACCTCGTGGCGTGGATCGAGGCGCAGGAACAGGCAGGACGCGCGAAAATGCTGGCCGAGCCTACGATCCTGGCCGCCAACAAGGAAGAGGCGAACTTCCTCGCCGGTGGTGAGCTCCCGGTTCCCGTCGTCCAATCCGGCGCCGGCGACGCGTCGGGCTCCCGCGTGACGATCGAGTACCGCGAGTTCGGCGTGCGACTCAACTTCCTCGGCGAGATCCTCAGCGACTCGCTCGTGAAGCTGCGTGTGCGACCCGAGGTCTCGAGCCTCGACTTCGTGAATGCCGTGCTGGTCTCGGGGTTCCGCGTCCCCGCGTTCCGCACGCGCCGCGTGGAGAGCACCGTCGACGTGCGACGCGACCGGAGCCTCATCATCTCCGGCATGTTCGCGACCGAGGAAGAGCGGGTGAAAACCGGGATCCCGCTCCTCATGCACATCCCGATTCTCGGCCAGCTCTTCTCGAGCACGCGATTCCAGAAGAACGAGTCGGAGCTGATCGTCATCGTGACGCCGGTGATCATCGATCCGATGAGACCGCCGCCAGAGCACACGATCCGCCTCCTCCCCGACACGACGCTTCCGGCGCGCGATGCGCTCGAGAAGCGCCTGCCGCCGGGCGAGCGGGAGCGTCCGTAGATCATGCAGCGCAAAGCGCTCATCGTCGCCGGCGCCGCCGGCTCGCTCGAGACCGCCGGATCGGTGTTGATGCGATTCGGCTTCGGGGAGCCGAGTGCTGCCATCGATGTGAGCGGCGCGCTCGCCGAGCTTCAGCAGCACACGTACGACCTGTTGGTGCTCCCCCTCCAGGACATCGATCCGCTTCAGCTCGTCGCCGTTGAACGCGCGTTTCGCGCCGGTCGCGTGGCACTCACGATCGGGACGGCGCCGCGCGCCGAGCCCGATCTCATTCTGCGGGCGATGCGCTCCGGCATCCAGGAGTTCCTGGTCTACCCGCCCGAGCCGAAGGATCTCGCGACGGCGCTCGACCGCCTGATGCGACGCACCAACATGAATGGGCAGCGCGGATCGGTGTTCGCCCTCTACAGCGGCAAGGGCGGTCTCGGCACCACGAGCATCGCCGCGAATCTCGCGCACGCGCTGGCGAAAGGACATCGCGAGTCGCGGGTGTCGATCGCCGATCTCGTCGTCACCGACGGGGATATCCGCGTCTTCCTGAACCTGAAGCCGGCGTACGACCTCGGCGATCTGGTGAAAAAGCTCGATCGGGTGGACGCCGAGCTGCTGTACTCGCTCATGACGCCGTATCGCGAGGGCATTTGGGCATTGCCCGGGCCGGACGATCCGGAGTACGATGATCTTCTGGACGGCGCGACGATCGGCACGATTCTCGAGCAGCTGCGCAGCCACTTCGCGTTCACGGTGCTCGACTGCGAGCACCACATGAGCGAGCGCACGCTCGCGGCGATGGATGGGGCTGACCGCATTCTGCTCGTCACGCAGCTCAACGTGCCGGCGCTTCGCAGCACGCAGCGGAGCCTCGCGCTGTGCCGTCGCCTTGGCTACCCGAACGACAAGATGTGCGTGGTGGTCAACCGCTATCAGTCGGGCGAAGTGCTCTCGCTCACGGACGCGACCGATGTGCTCAAGTGCGAGATCTTCTGGAAGCTCCCCAACGACTACCGGACATCGGCCGGCGCGCTGATGAAAGGAATTCCGGTGGCGGAGCTCGATGCATCGTCGAAGCTCGCCTGGAGCTATAGTCAGCTCGCGGCGAAGCTGGCGGGAGTGGGTGAAGTGTCACGGAATGGCTCACACCGCGCCAGCGGTCGAACGCTGCGCGCACTTCTCGGCATGAAAAAGAGGGTCTAACGAATGTCGCTGCGCGAACGACTGACGGGGATCAAGTCCAACGGAAGCAGCAAGGCTACTGCGGCGGCGGCGGCGCCTCGTGCACCCGCGCCCGAGCCGCTCCCCTTCGGCGACTACGCTCCGCCGCCACCCCGTCCGGCGCGCGAGCGTGCGTCGGGCCTGTACTCCGGAGGGCGGCGGGAGCAGCCCGCGCTCAGCCCGGTGGAGCAGCTCAAGGTCGACCTGCACCACCGGTTGATCGAGCGGCTCGACCTCGAGGCGCTGGAGCAGGTCAGGGACGAGGGAGAGCTGTCGCGGCAGATCCGCGCCGCCGTCGTGGAATTCCTTCGCGCCGAGCAGACACCGCTCAGCCAGGGCGAGCGCGAGGAGGTCGTCGAGCAGATCGTCTATGAGATCATCGGCCTCGGACCGATCGAGCCCTTGTTCCGCGACCCGACGATCAGCGACATCCTCGTCAACGGAGCGCAGGAGATCTACATCGAGCGGTACGGAAAGCTGACGCGGGTTCCGGCCGCCTTCCGCAACGATGCGCACCTGCTGTCGGTCATCGACCGCATCGTGAGCAAAGTCGGCCGGCGCGTCGACGAGTCATCGCCGATGGTCGATGCGCGTCTGCCGGACGGGTCGCGCGTCAACGCGATCATTCCGCCGCTCGCGCTCGACGGCCCGGTGCTGTCGATCCGTCGCTTCGAGGCCGACCTCGCCGTCCAGCAGCTCATCCAGAACGGAACGGTCACCGAGGGGATGATCCGGCTGCTCGCCGGGTGCGTGCACGCTCGGCTCAACATCGTCATCTCGGGTGGTACGGGCTCCGGGAAGACGACGCTGCTCAACGCGCTCAGCTCGTTCGTTCCGGCCGACGAGCGCATCATCACGATCGAGGATGCGGCCGAGCTTCGGCTCATGCAGGAGCACGTGGTGCGGCTGGAGACGCGGCCGCCCAACGCCGAAGGGCGAGGCGAGGTGCTGTCGCGCGATCTCGTGAAGAACGCGCTCCGTATGCGTCCCGATCGCATCATCGTTGGTGAGGTGCGCTCCGCCGAAGCGCTCGACATGCTCCAGGCGATGAACACCGGCCACGAGGGCTCGCTCACGACGATTCACGCCAACACGCCCCGCGACGCGCTGGCGCGTCTCGAGACGATGATCCTCATGGCGGGAACCGCGCTGCCGACGCGCGCGATGCGCGAGCAGATCTCGTCTGCGATCGATGTGCTCATCCAGATCGCGCGTCTCGCCGATGGCTCGCGCCGTGTCATGAGCATCACCGAGGTCACCGGTATGGAAGGCGACGTCGTGACCACGCAAGAGGTCTATCGGTTCCGCCGTCGGGGCATCACGGCGGAAGGTCAGGTCGTCGGGCAGTTCGAGGCGACCGGGGTGCGCCCGCTCTTCGTGGAGCGGCTCAAGATCGCCGGCGTCGAGCTCCCACCGCAGATGTTCGACGGGATGTGAGCGATGGATCTTCTCGTTCTCGTTGCGGTCTTCGTTGCGAGCGTCGCGCTGCTCGTCGCCGGTTACCTGTTCCTCAATCGCCGGCGCCTCGAGGCGGCGAACGATGCACTGTCGCGCCTGGCGACGACGGACGAGGAACGTCGGGCGATCAGCATCCTCAAGCGAGCGCAGGCAGGCGGTACAGGCGTTCTCGGACGCCTGCTCACGGGGCGTTCGTACACGGAGTCGCTGGCCGATGAGCTGCGGCGTGCGGGCACCGACATGTCGCCCGCCGGCTTCGTGCAGGCGTGCTTCATCTCGCTCATTTCGGGGCTGGCCATTGGGTTCGTCATCGGCAGCGGAATCTTCGCCGGCGTGCTCGCGGCGGTCGGTGCCGTCGCGCCGTTCATGTGGCTCAAGCGGCGCCAGCGGAAGCGGCTCGAGGCGTTCCAGGCGCAGCTTCCGGATGCGATCGACATGCTCGTGAGCGCGATGAAGGCGGGATATTCGTTCCAGGCGGCGATGAACTTCATCGGTGAGGAGACGCCGGCACCGCTCGGTCCGGAGTTCGCGCGCTTCTACGACGAGCAACGACTCGGTATCGATGTGCGCACGGCCCTTGTGGCACTGCAAGGCCGTGTCGACAGCATGGACCTCAAGATGTTCGTCACGGCTGTCCTCGTGCAGCGCGAGTCGGGCGGTAATCTCGGCGAGGTGCTCGCCAATATCAGTGACATCATGCGTGAGCGGTTTGCGCTCGAGGGACAGCTCGAGACGCTCACGGCCGAATCACGGTTGTCCGCACGCGTTCTCGCGGCGCTTCCGGTACTCGTCTTCCTCGGCATGTTCGCGCTGAACCCGCAGTTCATGCGGCCGATGCTCCAGCAGCCCGCCGGGCAGATCATGCTCGTGTTCGCTGGGCTGTCGGTGGCAATGGGATATCTCGTGATGGTCCGCATCGCGGACATTGACGTATGAGCCACCCATGACGATCGCACTCCTGTTCCTCGTTGCCGTGGGCGTCACGTCACTTGCGGTGGCAGCCTACGCGTTCGTTGTAGACCGTCGCCGGCAGGTACTCATCGAGCGCGCCCTCAACGTGACCGACACGGAGGCCTCACGGCGTAGCGCGCTGCTCACCGCCGCGAGAAAGAGGAAAGATGGCGGCATCAGCATCCTGAAACTTCTTCCGACGGGACTCGAGCAGACAAAATACGCGCACAAGCTCCTCTATGCGGGTTACGAGAGTCCGGTCGCGACGGCGGTATTCACCGTCATTCGGTTGGCGACACTGCTCGTCCTCCCGACGGCAGTCGCGCTTTCGCTGGTGCGCATGCCGATGGCGCTACTCATGGTGCTGGTGCCGGGCACCGCGCTCATCGCGTGGATTCTCCCGGTCGCAGTGCTCGAGCGCCTCGCGCGCGTGCGGCAGGATCGGATTCGTCACGGGTTGCCGGATGCTCTCGACCTGCTCGTCGTTTGCGTCGAGGCCGGGATCAGTCTGGATGCGGCGATTCTCCGCGTGGCGAGGGAGCTTTCCTTCTCCTATCCCGATCTGTCGCGCGAGCTGCTGGTGGTCAACCGGAAGACGAACGCCGGCGTCACGCGCGAGGAAGCGATACGTGGCCTGTGGAGTCGCACCGGGGTCGAGGACCTGCGCTCGCTGTCGACGAGTCTCATCCAGACGGAGAAGTGGGGCACGAGTATCACGAAGATTCTTCGCGTCGCGGCGGCGACGCTTCGCCGGCGGCGGCGGCAGCATGCGGAGAGGCGTGTAGCGCTTGCCCCGGTGAAGATGACGTTCCCACTCGTGACGCTGATTCTGCCGGCGCTGTTCATCATCATTCTCGGACCTGCGGTGCTCCAGGTCATTTCCTCGCTGTCTGCGGTTGCCCGCTGAGAGGGACCATGCGGCGAAATCGGACGTGTGACGCGATGTGGCGGGCACACTCGGCTGCCGACCCACGGCAGAATCGCCGCGGCGCGATCGTCGTGATGGCGGGCGTCTTCATCGTCGCCATCATGCTCGTCGCCGCCATCGCGGTCGATGCGAGCCGCATCTTCGCCGCGAAGAACGAGCTACAGACCGCCTCCGATGCTGCCGCGCTCGCCGGTGCGCAGGCGCTGCTCGAGGATGCCGCGACCGCCGACGACACGGCGCGTGTCTTCGCGCGGCGCAACCGCGTGGAGCAGGACTCGATTACGTCGGTGAACGTGGTGTACGGCGTGTGGCGCCCCGCCGAACGCCAATTCATCGCCGGCGGCGAGCCCAGGGACGCGATGATGGTGAGCACCTCCCACGCGCTTCCGCTATCCCTCGCCCGCGTGCTTGGCGATTCGACCGTCACGGTAACGGCGAGCGCCGTTGCATGGTCGTCGGTGCCTGTAGCCGATTCGCGCTGCGCCGCGCCGCTCGCCATTCCCTACGGCGAGCTCCTCGACGTCCTGGGCTACCCGCGATGGAGCGACATGGACCTCACGGACGACGATATCCGCCGGCTGCGGGAGATCGGCGCACGTGACACTGTGTTCTTCCACTATGGGCATCGCCAGCAGGATACGACCGATACGGACGTCAATGACGATGACGAGTACTTCCCGGTCGACATCGATTCGACCTGGCGGCGAGATGACGAGCTGACTCATGAGCGTCCCGAAGTGCCCGGCAGCGACTTTCGCTCGTACGTGAACGGAACGCGATGCAGCCGGCGTGTGATACCGGGGGACACGGTCCGGTCGGAGCCGGGCAACAAGGCGCCGAGCATTCGCGATGGGCTTGGGGACCTGTGTGTCGCCCGCGGCGGCGCGTTCAGCGGCTCGCAGTGCATCGCCGGCGGAAGCGTTGTCGGGCTTCCGCTGAAAGTCCTGTTTTGGCAGGGCACGCCCGACTGGCGGTCGAACTCCCGCGCATTGCTTCACGTGAAAATGCTGGGGTCCTTCGTTGTCACGCGCATTGACGATCCCGACTCCCCGGCAACGAATACACGGGCCAAACTGTTCGGGCACTTCAACGTGCGCCGGGACTTCGGCGGCGTGAGTGCGAGCGCGACTCCGCTGCTGCGACCGATGTTGGTCCGGTAGGTCTGGAGCCGCATGCGAGTTTTTCCGCAGCACCGCGAAGCACCGGAAGCGCTGACCGGGCCCGCGAACGTTCGGCGCGAGCCCGTGCCCTCGGCGCGCGCCATCCTGTGGAAGCCGCTCCCCGACTCGTATCACTTGCTCGCGTCGATGATGCGGTCGAACGAGCATCAGGTGCAGGTGTTCATCACGCAGCGTGCGTTTCTCCAGGTCGACCGCCACCTGCGCTCGGCGCCGGACCTCGAGCTCGGCGGGTTCCTCGCCGGCCACCTCTACGAGTGCCCGCGCACGCACGCACGCTACTCCGTGATCAACACGATCGTCCCATTTGCCGATGTGACCGGCGATCCCATCGGCTCACGCGTGACCCCGGAGGGATTCAAGGCCGTGCGCAGGCGGCTCGACGCCCACCGGTTGATGCTGATCGGCTGGTATCGCAACGGGAGCGGGCTCGGACTTCAAATCCTGCCTGACGACGTCGAGACGCACCTCGAGTATTTCAGCGCGGCATGGCAAACGACGATGCTCGTCGTCCCCGACCCAGTGACTCCGAAGGGCGCGTTCTTCACCTACGATCCGCGGGTCGGCAGGAGTTACTGCATCCCCTTTTACGAGCTGTTCGACGCGAATGCGGCCGAGGCGAATCGTCTCAACCGCACGTGCGTCGGTTGGACGACGTATGTGCCGTCGGTTCCGGTGCAGCCGCTCCAGACGGCGGATCGCGAGCTCGTGGAGACCATCGTGATGCCGTTGCGCACTGAGCCTGAGCCCGAGCCGCCGGAGCCGATCGACGAGTGGTGGGACGCGATCAAGGACCCCTGGGTTCGGTTGAAGGGCGTCGCGCGGAACGCGATGCCCGAGCGTCGCGCGCGCAACGAGGTGGAGGAGACGCCGCCGCCAGCGCGGGTCGCGCCACCGCCGCCACCGATCGCGCCGCCCGTCGCGACATCACCCATTCCGTCGCGGCCGGAGCCTGCGCGCCAGGCTGCGTCCCACCCCGTGCCGCCCTTCGTCGCGCCCGTGCGGCCCACGCCCGTGAAGCAGGCGCCGGTCGTCGCGTCCGCGCCGCCGCTGCCTTCGCCTGTGCGCTCGGAGTCGGTGCGCGTGGAGGCGCGTCCCGAGCCGGTGCGTCCCGAGCCTGTGCGTGACGAACCGATTCGGGTGGAGCCGCCCCGCGCCGTGGCCTCGCGGCCGCCGGCACCGCCGCAGCCTTCGAAGCCCGCTCGGCCCACGCCGAAGCCTCAGCTAAATGCGGCACCGACTCGGACGCCCGTCGCTTCACAGTCGACAGCGCGTAAGGCGCCGCCACCTCGGACGAACGGGGTGTCCCCGGCGGCACCCACCAACGCGACGATCGCGCTCCCGCCGAACTTCCACGAGGACGCGGTTCGTTGGCAGCGGCGCCGGCGCATCGGTCTCGCGGTCGCGGCGGTGTCCTTCATCGCAGTGATCGCTCTCTCGTCGATGCGCTCGAGACCGCAGCAAGTGGCGCAGGCGGCGACGAGCACCACGAGCGCGAACGGCGCCGCGGCTCCAGCGACATCGCAAAACGGAGCCGGTCACGAGGCCATTCCGCTCGGGGCGGCAGTCGATTCGCTCTCGGGAGCGATTGCGTACTACCGGGACATCGAGGACGACCACCGCGAGGGGCTCGTGGGGTGTCGCGTGCTCGACCGGGCCTACGTGCTCGTCGACCGCGCGCGTACGCGCGTCGATTCCTCACGGACGCGGCTCACCGGCCGCCTCGACGCAGCCGATTCCATTCGCGTGTCGATGCTCGCGGCCGAGTACACGCATCTGGCCCAGACCTACCGGCGGTCGGGCTGTCGATCCTGACGCCCGCCTAACGGCTCAGGCCGTGCGCAGCCAGCGGCCCAGCTCTCGCAGGGTGGGCCGTTTCCCATACATGAGCATACCGGTGCGATAGATTCGCGCCGCGAGCCACACCGCGATGTAGCTGCCCGCGGCCACTGACACGAGCGCGACCGCGATCTCCCACCCAGGGATGGGGATGACCGCCATCCGGAGCGGCATGACGATCGGGGCCGAGAAGGGGAGCCAGGAGAGCGTCTGCGCGAGGCCGCTCGTGGGCTTGGAGAGGATGGGCTGGAAGAAGACGAAGCTGGAGACGAGAAGCAGGATGATCGGCATCAGCGCCTGCTGCGCCTCCTGCTCGCTGCTCACCATGGCGCCCACGGCGGCGAACAACGACGAGTAGAACACGTATCCGGCGATGAAGAAGACCACGAGCACCACGCCCATGCCGACCGTCACGTCCGGTGGCGTGAACGATGCGCTCGACGCGCCGAGCCGCGAGAGAATGGGGCCGCGATACTTGAGCAGGAGGATGGCGGAGGTGATCCAGACCGCGAGCTGCGTCAGCCCGACGGCGCCCACGCCCATGACCTTGCCCGCCAGAAGCTGCCACGGCGTCGCGCTCGAGATCACCACCTCGGCGACGCGTGTCTGCTTCTCCTCCATCACGCCGCGCAAGACGGCCTGGCCGTAGAGCATGAGCGCCATGTAGAGCATGACGACGATGATCAGCGCGAAGAACACGCTGACCCGCGCCGACCCTCCTCTGCCGCGATCGGTGATGCGCTCGAGCTCGAACTCGAGCTGCGTCCGCACCAGGCCCGTCGCTCGACCGCGGTCGACGCCAGCCATCTCGAGACGCGTCTCCATGACGCTCTCGCGCACGACCCGGCGGAGCATGTCCATGTCCGCCTCTGCGGAGGCGTTCCTCCCGGCGTAGCGCACGCGACGTCCATCGAGCGTGGCGGAATCGAGCACGAGATAGCCTTTGAGCTCACCGCGCACGACTGCGCGCGTCGCGAGGCTCTCGGCCGGCGCGAGCTGGTGTGGGGTGACCTCCTGCACTCGCGTTCGCGCGGTGTCGCCCGTCATACCGATGCTCAGGCCATCGGCGACGCGACGGCCGAGCTCGCGGCCCGTCGCGTCGAGCACGACGATGTGCGCGACGTCCTCCGATGCCTTCGTCCGCCGCGCAATGAGCGCGGGAAGAATCATCAGCGCGGCGAAAAAGGCCGGGCCGAAGATCGTACTGAAGAGGAACCACCGTGTGCGGACGCGCTCGACGTACTCGCGCTTCGTGATCACCCCGAGCTTACCCATGACCACTCATCCCGTCTTCGACACCACCGGCCTCGGCCCCTTCGCCGGGACCGCGCACCCGCGCGCCCACGCGCTCGAGGAAGATGCGGTGCAGGGAGGGCCTGACGAGCTCGAAGCGCTCGATCGAGGCACCGGTGGCGACGAGCCGCGAGAGCAGCTCCTGCGCCGACGCGCGTGGCGCGAGCTCGATGTCGAAGGTGCGATTGGAGTCGTCGCAGTGGGCGACGAGCGCCCGATCGCGGAAGATGTCGGCAATACCAGGGGGCATTCCGTTCGACAGCACGACGGCGACGTGACGCCCGCCATGACGCGCCCGGACATCGGCGATGGCACCGTCGAGCACTTTTTCCCCGCGCGCGATGATGCACACCGAGTCGCACAACCGCTCGGCGTTGTCCATGAGGTGCGTACTGAAGATCACCGTCTTTCCGCGCTGCCGGAGCTCGACGACGATGTCCTTGAGCGCCTGCGCGTTGATCGGGTCGAGCCCGCTGAACGGCTCGTCCAGGATCACGAGATCCGGGTCGTGGAGTAGTGTCGAGATGAACTGCACCTTCTGCTGCATACCGCGTGAGAGCTCGTCCACCTTCGCGGCACCCCAGTCCTTTTCCGGTGTCCGGAGCGAAAGCCGGTCGAGCCAGCCATCGATGCGGCGGTCGGCTTCCGAGGCGGACATCCCCTTGAGCTGCGCCAGGAACCGCAGCACCCGCCGCACCTGCATGTGTCGATAGAGACCGCGCTCCTCCGGAAGGTAGCCGACGCGGTCGGTCACCCCGGGCTTCGAGTGCAGCTCGCCGAAGATGCGGATCGAGCCCTCGTCAGGCGCGATGATGTTGAGCAGCATCCGGATCGTCGTCGTCTTCCCGGCGCCATTTGGACCCAGCAGACCGTAGACGGCCCCTTGCGGGACCGCCAGCGAAAGGTCCTGAACCGCGACGTGGCCCGCGTACCGTTTGGAGACGCGGGAGATTTCGACGGCGGGGTGAGTCATGGGCGGAATATACCGGAGGGGGTCGACAGGGTCGAAGGGGTCATGGGCCGGTAGCAGCCATCCCCGCGATACGACACATTCTCGCGATCCCCTCACCTTCGATTCCTTTGACCCCCTCCCGTCTTTCACACCGCATCGCCAGCGTCGTCGCCGCATTGGCGGCGTCGATCTTCCTGCTCTTTCTCGTCGCACCCATCGCCGAGCTGGTCGGCGCTGGCGGTGCGAGCGGACTCGGCAAGCTCGGGACCGACGCCGAGCTGAGATCGTCGCTCTGGCTCACACTGGTGACGGCGACCGCGGCGGTCGCATGCGGCATCGCGGGCGGAACGCCGATCGCGTACCTCCTGGCCCGACGGCGGTTCCGCGGTCGAGCGATTTTGTCGGCCGTACTCGACCTTCCGCTCCTCATCCCGCACCCCGTCGCTGGAATCGCGCTGCTGCTCGTCCTCGGCCGTAACAGCGCAGTCGGCGGGGCGGCGCTCGACGCCGGCGTGCGCATCGTCGGCTCGCCGATCGGAATTGGGCTCGCGATGCTGTTCGTCTCGGCCCCGCTGTACGTGAGCGGCGCGCGTGAAGCGTTCGCGCGAGTCGATCCGCGATTCGAGGCGGTGGCGCGCACGTTAGGCGATCCGCCGTGGCGCGCCTTTCGTCGCATCTCGCTTCCGCTCTCGATGCGCGGGCTCGTTGCCGCCGCCGTCGTGATGTGGGCGCGCGCCGTCAGCGAGTTCGGTGCGATCGTCGTGCTCACCTACAATCCCAAGGTCGCGAGTATCCTGAGCTACGATCGCTTCACGAGCTTCGGCCTCTCCGAAGCGCTGCCCGTCGCCGCCGTCCTCGCGATTCTGGCGCTCGTCCCGCTCACGCTTCTCCGCGCGCTTCGCTACCAGCGATCCGCGGCGGACATCGGGTGGATGGGGGAAGGGTGATCGACGTTCGCGGCTTGCACGCGCGTCTCGGTGCATTCGAGTTGCACGATGTCACCTTCGCCGTCCCGAGCGCCCGCTATGGCGTCGTGATCGGGCCGGCGGGCTCGGGCAAGACGACGCTTCTCGAGACGATCGCCGGCATCCGCCCATCTCGGGCGGGGACGATTCTTCTCGATGGACAGGATGTGCGCGGCGTGCCGCCAGAAGGGCGACGCGTGGGCTTCGTCTATCAGCACGGATATCTCTTTCCGCATCTCGCGGTCGACGAGAACATCGCGTACGGGGCGGCCAGCATGAAGGCCGCACGCGAGACCGCGGCTCGTATCGGTGCGGATGCGCTCTTTGGACGTGCGGTGAATGGGCTCTCGGGCGGTGAGCGACAGCTCGTTGCCATCGCTCGCGCCCTCGCCGCACGCCCGTCGATCCTCATGCTCGACGAGCCGTTCAGCGCACTCGACCCCCGCAACCGCGTTCGCGTGCGTCGCGAGGTGCGAGCCCTGCACCGCGAGTGGAAGATGACCGTGCTTCAGGTGACGCACGACTTCACCGAAGCCGGTCTCCTCGGCGATGTCGCCATCCTGCTCGACGCCGGACGCGTGCTTCAATCCGGGCCGCCCGAGCAGGTCTTTCGCGAGCCTGCGTCACCCTACATCGCGGAATTCCTCGGCGCCGAGAATGTGCTCGCGGGAACGCTGCATCATCTACGCGATGAATCGCCCGACTGGTCTCCGCGCGACGCGGACGGGGATGTGGGCACGCGCGGGAGGCACGCGATCGAGTTTCGCTCTGGTCCGCTGACGCTGTACACCGTCGGCGATGCGGCCGAGGGGGCGGGGCACGCCGTGATTCGGGCGGAGGAGATTGTCCTCTCGCTGGAGCCCCACCCGTCGTCAGCGCGAAACGCGTTTCGAGGGCGCGTGACCGAGGTCGTGTCGTCCGGGGCGCTGACGCGCGTGACGGTGGAGGTGCAGGGAACTCCCCTCGTCGCCGCGCTCACGACGCGATCAGCGGACGAGTTGCGAATCGCACCGGGGCTGGAGGTTCACGCGTCGTTCAAGGCGATGGCGGTGCATCTCTGCTGATTCGGTGTGGACGGCAAAGAGGGCAGACGTCAGATGTCAGAATTCAGACTTCAGATTCGGGTAACTCGAGCGGGTGCCCAGCAATCTGGACGTTCCCCGTCCTCTCTGCCGGACGCGGGTGCCTCGTTCGCGAAGTGTCAAGTCGTTCTCGCGATGAGGGTTGAGCGTGCTCCGCGAGTTGGCGCGCACCGTGCCATAGCGGTGTGTGAGCCGTTTCGACGCATCCCTGCACACACGCCGCACGACGCAATGAACCTCGGCGCTCTCCTCCCGCTCGCATCGGTCACCCTGCTGGTGGCCGCAGTGCGGCCAGGCACGGGCATCGAGGTGACGGCGGCCGCGATTGCATTGGTGGCGGCGCTTCCGTGGACGCGCATTGCGGACTCGTGGCGCCGACGGCGTCGGACGCTCGAGCGGCGGCAGGACGCGTCGAGTGCGGACGTGAGCTTCGCGGCGGGCTGGGAGTCGCTTCAGCGCGAGGCGTTCGCGGAGGCCGAGGTCTCGTTTCGGGAAGTGCTGGCCATGCGGCCGGGCGATAGCGACGCGACGCTCTATCTGGGTCTCTCGCTCGCGGGGCAGGGGAAACATGCCGACGCGATCACCCCGCTTCGCGCCGCCGTCATGGCAAGGCCGCTCGATGCGGAGGCCCGTTCGTGGTTAGGCATCTCGCTGGCGGAGGTTGGTGAGGTCTTTCTGGCCGCGATGGCGCTGCGTGAAGCGCTACGACTGCGGCCTTCGCTGCGCCTCGCGGAGACGGCGCTCGCGGAGCTGATCAGCGTGCCGGCGCTTCCCGACGAGGAGCAAACAGCTCCTGCGCGTGCGCGATCGCCGCGGCGAGGCGCTCGACGTCGCGCTCATCGCTATACACGTAGAACGATGCCCGGGTCGTCGCTGGAACTCCGAGCCGGCGCATGAGCGGCTGCGCGCAGTGGTGGCCGGCGCGCACGCACACCCCATCCTGATCGAGAACGGTCGCGAGATCGTGCGGGTGGATATCGTCGGTCACGAACGAGACGACTCCGCTTCGCCGTGACACGGGCGGACCGAGGACGCGCAACCCCTCGATGGCGGCCAAGCGTTCCATGGCCTGCGTCAGCATCGCGCGCTCATGGTCGGCCACGCGATCCATCCCAAGGCGCTCGAGATAATCCACCGCGGCCGCGAGGCCGACGGCCGCAGCCACGTTAGGCGTTCCCGCTTCGAACTTGTGCGGCAGAACGTTCCAGGTGGTCCGATCGTCGAGGACGTACTCGATCATGTCGCCGCCCGTCTGATAGGGCGGCATGCGCTCCAGCAATGCGCGATGCCCCGCCAGGCCGCCGCTGCCCATGGGCCCGAGCATCTTGTGACCGCTGAACGCGTAGAAGTCGACGCCGAGCGAGTCGAAGCGAACGGGGACGTGCGGAGCGCTCTGAGCCCCGTCGCAAACGAGTAATGCGCCGCAGCGCTCGCGCACCAGCGCCGCGATCTCACGCACCGGGTTGATCGTTCCAAGCACGTTCGAGACATGGCTGAACGCGACGATGCGGGTGCGAGCGCCGAGGAGACTCGTCAGACAATCAAGATCGATCTCGCCCGAGGGCGTGAGATCGCAGATGCGGAGGCGCGCTCCGCGCTCGAGCGCGAGCTGCTGCCAGGGGACGAAGTTCGCGTGGTGCTCGAGTCCGGTAATGACGATCTCCTCACCCGCGCCGACGTTGGCACGCCCCCACGATGCCGCGACAAGGTTCAGCGACTCGGTCGTGCCACGCGTGAAGATCAGCGTCGCGGGATCCGCGACGCCGAGGAAGCGCGCGATGCGCTCTCGCGCCTCGTGGTAGCGATCGGTGGCTCGCACGGAGAGCGCGTACGCGCCGCGGTGCGGATTCGCGTTGTCCTCCTCGTAGTACGCGGTCATTGCGGCGAGGACGGCGCGCGGCTTCTGCGAGGTGGCCGCCGAATCGAGGTACGACAGATCCGGGTTGGCGGCGAGCAAGGGGAAATCGGATCGCGGCGCGAGCGTCATGAGCGTCGGCGCGGCCCGACGTACAGCTGGCCGTCTCGCAGGGCGACGTCGTAGACCGGGAGCGGCTCGGTTGCGGGCTGCCGCTTCACGTCACCCGTCCGGCGATCGAAGCGCGCACCATGCCAGGCGCACTCGATCGTCCCATCATCGAGCAGCGCCCCATCGCACATCGGAAAGTCCTGGTGGGAGCATGTCTCGCTCACGGCGCCGATCTCACCACGAAAGTTGTAGAGACATACGCGCTCTCCGTTCCCGAGCTCCACCGAGCGCAGGGTTCCATCGGGCAACTCGTCCAGCCGGGCCGCGAAGTGAAAGCCGGGCTGTGGTGACGTCACAGCCGCTCGGTGCTCACGGCGTCACCCTCGCCGCGCAATCCTGCTTTCAACGCGTGCCAGGCGAGGCTCGCGCACTTCACTCGCATCGGGAACCGTGAGACGCCGGAGAACGCCGCCAGTTGGCCGAGAGTTTTGTCATCGACGGCTGCGGTGGCGCCCGTCCCGGTGACGAGATCGTGAAAGCGGTCGAACAGCGCGGTCGCCTCCGCGCGTGTTTTGCCTTTCACCGCCGTGGTCATCATCGAGGCCGACGCCTTCGAGATGGCGCACCCCGAGCCCATGAACGTCACGTCGTCGATACGGTCGCCCGACATCCTGAGCCACACCGTGAGCTCATCGCCGCAGAGCGGATTACGACCCTCCGTCCGCCGGTCCGCGTCCGCGAGCTCGCGAAAATTCCGCGGCCGGCGGTTGTGGTCGAGGATGATCGACTGGTAGAGGGCGGTGAGATCCATGCGAGGCTCGTGATGAACGAGGGTCGAGGAACGAGGAAGTGGAGTCGACCCCCTTCAGACGCTCAGCTTCCTGCCTTCCTCGGTCCTCGGTCCTCGTTCCTCCTCCAGGCGCGTAAATCTCGCCAAGGTGAGATCTTCGAGGGCGTCGCGAACGTCCGCGACCTCGAGCCGCTCGAGCACGTCGGCGGCGAACGCGTAGACCAGGAGGCGGCGCGCCACCTCCGCCGACAGGCCGCGGCTCTTCATGTAGAAGAGCGCGAGCGCGTCGAGCTTGCCGACCGTCGCGCCGTGCGTGCACTTCACATCGTCGGCGAAGATCTCGAGCTGCGGCTTGGTGTCGATCCGGGCCTTGTCCGACAGAAGGAGGTTGTTGTTCTCCTGCTTGCCGTCCGTCTTCTGCGCGACCGGGCGAACGAACACCTTTCCGTTGAATACGCCGTGCGAGGCGCCGTCGAGGATTCCCTTGTAGACCTCGTGGCTGGCGCAGTTGGGCTGCGCGTGCTCGATACGCGTCTGGTGATCGACGTGCTGCTCGCCATCGACCATGTACAGCCCGTTCATCCACACCTCGGCGCCTTCTCCGTCGAGCACGGTGTAGATGTTCGTGCGCGAGAGCGCGGCACCGGTGGCGAAGGAGAACGAAGCATACTTCGAGTCACGAGACTGGTGCACCTCGATCGTGCCGACGTGATACGCCCGCTGGCTCTCCCGCTGAATCTTGTAATGCGCGAGGTGAGCTCCGTCCCCGAGCGCGACTTCCGTGACTGCGTTCGTGAAGTACCGCGCGTCGCCGAGCGATACGTAGCTCTCGATGACGCGCGCGCTCGCGTGCTGGTCGACGACGATGAGATGTCTCGGGTGCATGACCGACCGGGCGGCGATCGGATCGACCACGTGCAGGAGATGGATCGGCGCGTCGGCCTGCACTCCCCTCGGCACGTGGATGACGGCGCCATCGTACATGAACGCCGTGTTGAGCGCCGTGAAGCTGTGCGCGTCGAACGTGGCGATCCTGGAGAGATGGCGTTCCACGAGCTCCTGAGCCTCGCGCCAGGCGCTGGCCAGATTCATGACGCGAACGCCCGGCGGCAGCCCGCCCACCGTCGACAGTCCCGGAGAGTGGCGCCCGTTGACGAAGACGAGCGTGGGCCAATCCACGCGCCCGAACAGAAAGGGCGCGAGATCGGCTGAGCGCACTTCGGCCGACGCCGCCTCGAGCGGATGAAACTCCGCTTCGGCGATCGGCGCAACACTCGTGAAGTGCCAGTCTTCGTTCCGCGGCGTGGGAAAGCCGAGCGCCGCGAACCGCCCGATAGCGGCTCGGCGGACGTTGGGGAGCCACATCGGCCCGGAGCCCCCGCCGTTGGCGGCGAAGCTCTCGAAGTCGGTGAGGTAGACCGCCCGCGTCATGCCGGCTGCGGCTCCGTCACCCAGTCGTACCCCCGCGCCTCGAGCTCGAGCGCGAGCTCCTTCCCGCCCGACCTGACGATCCGCCCCCCGGCGAGCACGTGCACGCGGTCCGGAACGATGTAGTTCAACAGGCGCTGATAGTGCGTGACGACGATGGTCGCGTTGTCCGGGCGACGCAGCTGGTTGACGCCGCGCGCCACGATGCGCAGCGCGTCGATGTCGAGCCCGGAGTCCGTCTCGTCGAGGATCGCGAGCTTCGGCTCCAGCACCGCCATCTGGAGAATCTCGTTGCGCTTCTTTTCACCGCCCGAGAACCCGGTGTTCACCGAGCGGTTGAGCATCGAGTCGTCCATGTCCACGAGCTTCAGACGCTCTTCCATGATCTGGAGGAAGTCGAGCGGATCGACCTCCTCCGCCCCGCGCGCCTTCCGCAGCTCGTTGTACGCCGAGCGAAGGAAGTACGCGTTCGACACGCCGGGGATCTCGACCGGATACTGGAAGGCGAGGAAGACGCCGGCCTGCGCGCGCTCCTCGGGCTCCATCGCCAGAAGGTCGCGTCCCTCGTAGTACGCCTCACCCGCCGTCACCTCGTATGCGGGATGCCCGGCGAGCACCTGCGCCAGCGTGCTCTTTCCCGAGCCGTTAGGCCCCATGACGGCGTGGACTTCGCCGGCTTTGACGGTGAGATCGATGCCGCGAAGGATTTCGTTTCCTTCGACGGAGGCATGGAGGTTCTTTATTTCGAGCATCGCGTTTGATCGTGTTTAAGACCGAGGACCGAGGGCCGAGGCAGAGGCTTCGCGGACCGGGACTCGACACGCGCTTCCTCGGTCCTCGGTCGGAGCTACCCTACACTTCCCTCCAACGTGATCCCCAACAACTGCTGCGCTTCGAGGGCGAACTCCATCGGGAGCTCCTTGAAGACTTCACGACAGAAGCCGCTCACGATCATCGATACTGCATGCTCGGCCGACAGGCCGCGCTGCTTGCAGTAAAAGATCTGGTCCTCGCCGATCTTCGACGTCGAGGCCTCGTGCTCCACCGTGGCGGTGTTGTTCTGCACCTCGATGTACGGGAACGTGTGCGCGCCACACCGGTTGCCGATCAGCATCGAGTCGCACTGCGTGTAGTTGCGTGCGTTCTCCGCCTTCGGCATGACCTTTACGCGGCCGCGATACGAGTTGTTCCCCTGACCGGCGCTGATCCCCTTCGAGACGATGTTCGACTTCGTGTTCTTCCCGATGTGGATCATCTTCGTGCCCGTGTCGGCTTGCTGGTGGTTGTTCACGACTGCGACCGAGTAGAACTCGCCTACCGAGTCGTCCCCCTGGAGGATCACGCTCGGATACTTCCACGTGATCGCCGAGCCCGTCTCCACCTGCGTCCAGGAGATTTTGGATCGATTACCTGCGCACTTTCCTCTCTTGGTCACGAAATTATAGATGCCACCCTTTCCCTCGGTATCTCCGGCGTACCAGTTCTGCACCGTCGAGTACTTCACTGTGCCGTTCTCGAGCGCGACGAGCTCCACAACCGCGGCGTGCAGCTGGTTCTGGTCGCGCTTGGGAGCCGTGCACCCCTCGAGGTAGCTGACGTACGCGCCTTCATCGGCGATGATGAGCGTGCGCTCGAACTGGCCGGTATCGGCAGCGTTGATGCGGAAGTACGTCGACAGCTCCATCGGACAGCGCACGCCCGACGGCACGTAGACGAACGAGCCGTCGCTGAAGACAGCCGAGTTGAGCGCAGCGAAGAAGTTGTCGCTGTACGGCACGACGGAGCCGAGGTACTTCTGCACGAGCTCCGGGTGATGCTGAACCGCCTCACCGAACGAGCAGAAGATGATGCCGAGCTTCGCGAGCTCCTCCTTCATCGTGGTGCCGACGGAGACGCTGTCGAAGATCGCGTCGACGGCGACGCCGGCGAGACGCTTCTGCTCGGTGAGCGGAATGCCGAGCTTCTCGTACGTGCGCAGCAGCTCCGGATCGGCCTCGTCGAGCGACTGTAGCGGCTTCACGCTCTTCGGCGCCGAGTAGTAGATGATGTCCTGATAGTCGATGGCCGGGTACGTGACGTTGCTCCAGTGCGGCTCCGTCATCGACTGCCACCGGCGATACGCCTTGAGGCGCCATTCGAGCATGAACGGCGGCTCGTTCTTCTTGGCGGAGATCAGGCGAATGATGTCTTCGTCCAGCCCGCGCGGCACGGTCTCCGTCTCGACGTCCGTGACGAAGCCGTGCTGGTATTCGCGGGTGACGAGTGACTCGATCGAAGAGCTCATAACGGCTCCAGGAGACTCGGGCGTGAGGCGACATTGCCGCCGACGTCGTCCCTCTGGACGATCCGTGCCCGGATGTGCCGGCGCCCCGTTGTGCGCCAGGCTCGTCACTCAATCCTAAGTAAAACTGTCGGGATTAGCAACCCGTCGAAGTCTGGATTTGGCAACATCTTAGCGCTTGGATGAGGAACGAGGACCGAGGACCGAGGAAGCCGCGTGCCGGCATCCGAACGGACGCCGACGGCGCGCTTCCTCGGTCCTCGGTCCTCGTTCTGGTCTCGGCCTGCCCGATTACCTCACCACCAGCCACGCCACGACGCCTGCAACCACCGCCACCACCCCGAGCAGCATGGGGACAGGGCTCCGCTTGATCTGGAACTCCTCGTGCGAGCCCGTGACCGCCTTCTGGTAGACCACGGTCTCACGGCGGGCGAAGGATGAGTCGGCGTGCTCCTCCAGGTCGACGACCTTCATCCCCTGCGGCACCGCGCCGCGGGTGAAGGTGAACGTCGCGCGTCCGATGCGGATCTCGTCGTCGGCGCGCAGCATGCGCGGGTGCCGCACCTGCTCTCCGCCGACCGTCGTTCCACCCGATCCCATCGAGTAGATCACGTGCTGCCCGCCCTCCGCGCGCACGTCGGCGTGAAAGCGCGAGACGCTCGTGTCCTTGAGAACGATGTTGCAGCCGATCTCGCGACCGATCTGGACGACACGGCGGTTGAGCGGATAGGCGCGCCGGTTCTGGGCATCGATCAGGAAGGCAGCACCCTGCGATTCCGGCAGCTCCGGGCGCTTGTCGCTTTCCTTCTTGAGATAGACGAAGTGCGCGGCGCCAGCGGAGATGACGTCGCCGGCCGTCACGGGCGCCCCCTGTACGGGCACCGGCTCGCCGTTGAGGATCACGACGTGCTGCGCCGACGCGGGCACGACCTTGCCCGTTCCATCGCCGTTGACGTGCACGGCGAAATGACGCGCCGCGAGGTCCTTGCTCGCCACGCGCCACGCGGCCTGCGAGCCACTGCCGATCGTGGTCTCGGGGCTCAATTCCCGCGTCGTCCCATCCAGTTCAAGAAACGCCATCCGAAGCTCTCCTGCCGCCAGGCGGCATGTCTGATCGTGTGTCGATGTCGCGCGTGACGCCCTCGTCAGGCACTGTCACTTCCACGACGTGCGCAGCGTGAGCGTGAACGACGGTGCGCGCACCGCCCGACGCCGTCATGAGATCCTGCCAGATTGCCCGTGCGAAGAGGACCGGGTGTCCGCGCCGCCCTTCATACACGGGGAGGACGATTGGTGTCCCGGTTCGCTTGAACGCGTCGACGAGCGCCAGCACGCTACCTAGAAGGACGAACGGGTGGTCCACCGGCCACACCACGAGCGCGTGCGCCGGATCGTTGGCAAGACGCGCGAGCGCCAACCGAAGTGACGCCGATTGCTCGCTTCGCGGCTCGGAATTGACCACCTCGATCGCGGGAGCGGGCACCACGACCGATGGCTGCACAATGGCCAGCAGGGGATGCAAGCCGGCTTCGGTCGCGACCCGAACCGCGGCATCGAGGAACCGCTCGCCCGAAGGGAGCAGCGCCTGCGCCTTCGGTTCTCCGAACCTCGTCCCCTGCCCCGCGGCGAGCACCGCGCAGGCGATGGGGACGGCGCGAATCGACGTTGTCACCGGCACCTATATCTCGTGAAAGGCGAGTAGCTTATCGTATGTGGCCCGCCCTGGCCAGACGGAAACGTGCGACGCTCGTCGCTCGTCTGTCACGGATGCCCCCACGCACGCCCATGCACCTCCCCCGATCGCGCTCTGTGGCTCTCCTTCTGATGGTCGTCGCCGCGTGCGCGCGGTCGGACGGCTCGTCGGCGGCGCCAGCGGAGAGTGACCCTCTCGCGAACGATACCATCCCCGCGTCGTTCATCGGCCCGACCGACATGAGCGGCGACATGGAAGCGGTCATCGAGCTCGCAACGGACTCGCTCCGCGCGCCGGTGCATCCGCAGCCCCGCTTCGTGACGCTTCCGCCTGTCGCGGACTCCCTCGCGAAGTACATGGTCTTCGCGGCTCGCGGCCAGAGCTGGTACACAGCCGCCGTGCGAGGGAAGCGAATGCTCGTGGACATGGGTCGATTCGACGCGCGGCTCCCGTCCCGCAAGCACATCGCAGCATTCCGCGAAGCGATCGACAGCATCGCTCCCGTGCGCACCGGTGACCGCTTCCGGTTGTACGGACCGTGGGGAAGCGACACGGTCACCGTGAGCGGCTTCGACCTCTCGGCGGGGCGCATCGTCGCCACACTCAACGTCCCGCCGCGCGTCGACTCACTCGCACGGCGCCACTCGACGCTCATCGCCGGTGCGCTGCGCACGGACTCGGTGAGCGTCGGCGTCACGGGAACGTGCTCGCGCGAATCGGCGTCCGAAGAAGTGTGGCTCCGGGCCGGCTTCGCGCGCGACTCCGTCGAGCAGGCGCTCCGCGAAGCATCACTCTGGCTTCCTGAGCGTCTCCAGCACACACTCCGAGTGCAGACGTCGCACGCCATCGGGTGCTTCGCTGATGCGCGAATGATCGTCGTCGTGACGCTCCTCGGAGGAAACTTCGAGTACGTCCGCCAGGGCGCCGTCGCGATATCCGACTCGGCCGGCGTGACGCCGCTCGCCGTCCTCGACCCGCGCTTTCGCGCGCACGTCGCCCTTCACGCGCTCGATGCCGACGGCGACGGCGTCGACGACATCGCGATGCGCGGGCGGGCCGAGCGAGTGGGGGCGATGGTGGTGCTGCGCTACAACGTCGAGGAGAAGCGCCTCGAGCGGCTGGCGACGGGTTTCGCGTGGGAGCGAAATTAGGGTCGGTCATTGCCCTTTGGAGGGCCGCCCCCGCGGTACGCCGATTGCCGCGAGAGACCTTACCCCAGCCCGGAGCTTCGCGATGCCCGCACGCGCCAAGCGCACACCCACGGCGCTCGTACCGACCCGTCCCCTCGGCCGCACCGGCGCGGACGTCTCCATCATCGGGATCGGCGGGTACCACCTCGGCATCATTGGCACCGAGGCTGAAGCGATTCGCATCATCCACGAGGCGATCGACGCCGGCGTGACGCTCATGGACAACGCGTGGGAATACCATGAAGGCGAGAGCGAAAAGCGCATGGGGAAGGCGCTCGCCAAGGGGAAGCGCGAGCGCGTCTTCCTCATGACGAAGCTCTGCACGCACGGCCGCGATGCGAAGACGGCCATGAAGCAGCTCGAGGATTCACTGCGCCGGCTGCGCACCGACTACCTGGATCTCTGGCAGATTCACGAGGTCGCGTACTACAATGACCCCGAGCGCCACTTCATGACCGGCGGCGCCGCCGACGCGCTCCTCGCCGCGAAAGCGCAGGGGAAGGTGCGCTGCATCGGGTTCACGGGACACAAGGACCCCGAGCTGCATCTCAAGATGCTGTCGTACGATTTTCCGTTCGACACGTGCCAGCTTCCGCTCAACTGCTTCGATGCGACCTTCAGGAGCTTCGAGCAGATCGTACTGCCCGAGCTCGCCGCGCGCGGCATCGCGCCGCTCGGCATGAAGAGCTTCGGTGGCGAAGCCAACATGCTGAAGAAGAAAGTCGTGACGCCCGAGGAAGCGTTGCGCTACGCGATGAGCCTTCCCGTGGCATCGACGATCTCGGGCATCGACTCGCGACGCGTGCTACAGCAGAACCTGAAGATCGCGCGCGGATTCAAGCCGATGTCGGCGCTGGAACGGGACACGCTCCGCCTGCGCGTCGCCGCCGAGGCTGCCGATGGGCGCTTCGAGCTCTACAAGGTGTCTGCGAAGCACGAGGGTCCTGAGGGGCGGAAACAGCACGGGTTCCCGGACGACGAGGAGATGGCGGCGTAGGTGGCCATCACGGGAAAGGAGCGCGCGGAGCTCCGCGCTGAAGCTCACCACCTCGATCCCCTTGTACACATCGGAGCGCAGGGAATCACGCCGTCGCTCATCGCGTCGCTCGACGATGCGCTTCGCACCCGCGAGCTGGTGAAGATCCAGCTGGGCCGGCCGGTCGAAGAAAAGCCGCGCGCGCTGGCCGCGAAGCTTGCCCAGGACACCGGTGCCACGGTGGTGCAGGTGATTGGGCGGACCGCGACACTCTATCGCGAAAACCCCGAGCTCGAGCGGAAGCATGGAGCTCCGCTGCCATGGAAACGCTGATGACGAGACGAATCGCGCTGGTGGTCCTGATTATCAGCGCATGCGCTCGCGGCTCGGACTCGGGGACCGGCGAGGATTCCTCGTTCGCCGCGATGCAGGCGCGCGGGTAGCACTGAGAGAGGGCATTGGCCGCTCCGCGCGGCCACCGTTATTATTGGACGACGTGGAACGCGGCATGCGCTCTCGCGTAGCACGTGCCGCATCCGGCACGCATTAATGAGGGGATAGATGCCCTACATCATCACCGAGCCGTGCATCGGCGTGAAGGACAAGGCGTGCGTCGACGTGTGTCCCGTCGACTGCATCTACGAGGGCGAGCAGCAGCTCTTCATCCATCCCGATGAGTGCATCGACTGCGGCGCCTGTGAGCCGGAGTGTCCGGTCACGGCAATCTTTCCCGAAGAGGACGTTCCGGCGAACCAGAAGCAGTACATCCAGATCAACCGGGACGTGTTCAAGGGCGACGACCCTCCGAAGAAGCCAACACGGTAGCGGTCCGGGGCCGAAGGCCCCACGAGGGCCAGGAGGAGAGCGTCTCGCTCCGCCTGGCCGTCGGTGCCTGACCCCTCGCGTATGGGCATCGCCATCTCTCTCGACTACTGGGATACGCTCTTCGAAGGCGCATCACTCCCCGCGCGCCTCGAGCGCCGCCAGGCCGCACTGCGGCGCATGCTGCGCAACCTCGGCTGCGATGTTCCTGATGAAGAGTTCGTCACGCTCTATCGCGCGGCCGGAGCAGAGGCCGACCGATGGTGGCGCGAAGAGCATCGCGGCTACACGGCGGATGATCGAATTCGCTGGATGCTCGCGCGGCTGAACGTGACGCGTCCCGCCGATTGCGAGCACGTGGCCGCGGCGGTGCGCGCCGTCGATGAGTCGCTGCTCGAGTTTCCGCCGAGCCTTCTCCCGGGCGCCGGTGACACGGTGCGATTACTCGCCGCGCGGTATCCTCTCGCGATCCTCTCCGACACGGGATTCGCCTCGAGTGTCGCCCAGGACGCGCTGCTCGAGCGCGAAGGGCTGCTCGATGTCTTCACGGCCCGCATCTACTCCATGGACATCGGTCATGCGAAGCCGCGGCGCGAGCCGTTCGAGGCCACGGCGCAGGCGCTTGGGCAGCCTCCTGACACGATCGTTCACATCGGCGACAACGAGCGCACCGACGTCCGGGGAGCCCTCGACGCCGGATTTCGAGCGATCCGGCTCGACATCGTCCGCGAGTCGGGCCCGAGTGCGGCCGAGCTCGTGGCCCCGTCGTTCGACGAGCTGAGGGAATACCTGCTCGACGAATGACGGCGGTGTCGGCTCAGCGCGGCCGCTGACGGCCGAGTACGAACCATCCGAGGGCGCCGAAGACCGGGATGACGATCGCGAGAATGGTCCAGATCGTCTTTGCACGCGGTGAGTGCTGCCGGCCAAGCCAGATGGAAAGAAGCGCCGCCGCCGCGCCGATCGCCCACGCCGCGAAGAACCAGAGCGCCCAGCTTCGAGAGCCCGCGAGCAGCGATTCCCCGGGCGGCACCTGCATCATCGCCGGTCGAGCACTCTCTCCGCGGCGGTCACGATGGCGTCGGCTGTCATTCCGTATTTGCGCAGGAGATCGTCGGGCTTTCCCGACTCCGCATAACGATCGCCGAGGTCGACGAACTCGACCGGCGCCGGGACGGTTTGCGCGAGGGTCGCGGCCACCACGCTGCCGAGCCCGCCATGATGCAGGTGCTCTTCCGCCACCACGAAGGCGCCCGTCTCGCGTGATGCGAGCGCGAGCGCGTCCGCGTCGATCGGCTTCACGGTGTGCATGTCGAGGACGCGCGCGCTGATGCCCCGATCGCTGAGGCGGTCGGCCGCGATCAGCGCCTGCGCGACGAGCAGCCCGTTGGCGATGATCGTGAGCGCGTCCCCATCGCGCACGGTGATGGCGCGCCCGAACGCGAAGTCGATTCCGTCGTCGTGCACGATTGCCGCTTTCGGCCGTCCCAGCCGCAGGTACACGGGACCGTTGTGCGCGGCAGCAGCGTGCACGGCGGCGGTCATCGCGATCTCGTCGCAGGGGATGCAGACGATGAAGCCCGGCAGCGCGCACGCGAGCGCCACATCTTCGACCGATTGCTGCGAGACACCGTCCTCGCCGATCGAGATGCCACCGTGGGAGCCGGCGACCTTTACGTTCAGATGCGGATAGGCGGCGCCCATGCGCAGCTGGTCGAACCCCTTGCATAACGCGAACGCGGCGAAGCTCGAGATGAACGGGATCTTGCCGCTCGAAGCGAGCCCCGACGCGATCCCGGCCATGTTCGCTTCCTGGATGCCGATATTGAAGAAGCGCTCGGGGAAGTGCTTCCCGAACGTCCAGCTGAACGTGGACTTGGCGAGGTCGGCGTCGATAGCGACGACGTCACGATTCTTCTTGCCGAGCTCGAGAAGCGCATCGCCGTACGCCTCGCGCGTGGCGCGACCCACCTTGAGAGAAAATTTCGTCGTCGTGCTCATGGCTGCAACTGCGCCAGCGCCACGTCCAGCTGCTCCTTCGTCGGCGCCTTCCCGTGGAATTCGTTGTTGTGCTCCATGAACGACACGCCCTTTCCCTTCACCGTGTGCGCGACGATGCACGTCGGCCGCCCGCGCAGCTCCTGCGCTTCGCGGAACGCGGCCATCACCGCCGCCATGTCGTGCCCGTCGATGTCGAGCACGTGCCACTTGAACGACGCGAACTTCTCGCGGATCGGCTCGAGCGACTGAATGTCTTCCACCGCGCCGTCGAGCTGGTAGCGGTTGAAGTCGAGGATCGCGCACAGCGTATCGAGCTCGTAGTTGCCCGCACACATGGCGGCTTCCCACACCTGCCCTTCCTGACATTCGCCGTCGCCCAACATCACGTACGTGCGATACGGCTTGGCATCCAGGCGTCCGGCGATGGCATGTCCGATCCCGATCGACAGTCCCTGGCCGAGGGAGCCGGTCGACGCTTCGATTCCGGGCGTGATTCCCTGAACCGGATGCCCCTGCATCCGCGAGTTCACCTGCCGCAGGGAGAGCAGCTCGTCGACGGGGAAGTAGCCACGCTCCGCGAGCGCGGCATAGAGGATCGGAACCCCGTGTCCCTTCGAGAGGATGAACCGGTCGCGATCCGGCCACGAAGGGTTACGCGGGTCGTGGCGCAACACGCCGCCGAAGTAGAGCGCTGTCACGACCTCGGCCGCCGACAACGAGCCGCCGGGGTGGCCGCTGTTCGCGGCCGCGATGGCACGCACCGCGTGCACGCGGAGCGTTCTCGCCATGGCTTCGAGCTGCTCGATGGTCGGCGTCGCGGGACTGCTCACGGGCATTCGGGCTCCGGGCTTCGGTCGGACGAAAGATACCCCGGCGAGATTGAGCACGGAAAGGCGAGATCTCTGCCTTTCCTTATTCCGATGCGCGCATCCTCGCCAGAAACTCCATAAAGACCTGATTCCACGCCGCCGGGCGCTCGATGTTGCTCACGTGCCCGGCGCCGGGGATGATCTCGAGCTGGCTCCCCGGTATCGCGGCATGCATCGCGCGCGATTCCTTCGGCGGCGTCAGCACATCCTCGTCGCCCACCACGATCAGCGTCGGCACATCGATCGTCGCCAGCAGCGATGCGGAATCCGCGCGCGCGATCATCGCCTCCGACGCGCCGACGATGCTGTCGACGCTCGCTCCTTCGAGCATGGCGCGCATCGTGGCCATCACCGACGGCTCGCGCTCGCGCGTCGACTTCCCGACCATCCCTGGCAGCATCGCGCGCGCAACCGCGGTGGGTCCCTCGCGCCGGGCGAGCTCGATCGTCTCGCGGCGTTTTGCCTTTCCTTCCTCGGAGTCGGCGCCGGCGCGCGTATCCGAGAGAACCAGCGCGACAACGCGCTCCCGGTGCAATCGCCACAACGCGAGCGTGATGTAGCCGCCCATCGACAACCCGGTGATCACCGCGCGATCGATGCCGAGTACATCGAGGAAGCGCGCGAGCCCATCCGCCCACGCCTCGATCGAGAATCGCTCGGGCATGTCGCTCTCACCGAACCCGGGAAGGTCGACCGCAATCACGCGACAATGGCCCGCGAGCGCTCGCATCTGCGGAGCCCAAAGCTTTCGATGATGTGGAAATCCGTGCACGAAGAGCACGGGCGTGCCCTCGCCGGCGTCGTCATACGCGATTCCGCGCGTCCCGACCTCGACTCTCATCGGCCGAAACTGGAGCGCTTCGAGCGATCGCGGAAGGCTCGTTGGCTGGTAAGGCCTTGCGAACTACAACGGCAACAGCGTTGGATGGCAAGGCGTCTGGGCGGTGTCGTAGGCACTTCGCAGCCCGCTGCAATTCGTGCGTTACTGCCGTGCAAATCCGTGTGTATCCGTGGCAAACGCTGTTGCCCGTTCACGGGGTCCTGACGCCCTTGTCGAGCCATCGCGCATCGAACGTTGCCCAGAACACTGAGACACCTGGCTGCGCGCGCGCCACACGCAACGCCACGTCGAACGCCTTGGCGCTGTACGTCGCATCGAGCACGAGACCCGACGCACGCTGCATCACTTCGGCCGCCGCTGTGGCGCTCGGGGACACGCGCCCGTAAGCGCCGCCATATGCCTCGTGGACTACCCGTACGGCATCGCGCGCCAGTGACGGCAGAATCACTCCCGTCTCCCGCCGCACCCACCGAGCGGTACTGCGCGCGAGCCACCGCACACGCGCTCCGCCCGACGCGATCCGCGGTACGACACGCGCTCCGATCACGACCGTGGGCAGCCCCGCAGACGCGAAGCCGAGCGCGAGACCTGCCGCCGTTCCTCCAGTACCGAGTGGAACGACAACGCGCGCCGGCACCGCCAGCTCACCCGCGTGAACCTGCTCGGCGAGCTCGAGCCCCGCGTTCACGTGTCCGAGAATTCCGCGAGGGGACGTGCCACCCAACGGGATCCAGCGAACGTTCGGGCGTAGCCGCCGCAGCATCGTCCGGACGATGCCGCCTAACGGGCTCGCCGACCGCTCGATGACCGCGCACTCCCGTGCACTGCGGAGAGCGACTCGCTCGGCAACAGGGTGCATCTCGTGGCGCCACCGCACGGCGTGCACGCGAGCGCCGATGCGAGCGGCGTGAACCGCGGTCGCGAGCACGTGTGTGGATCCTTCGCCGCCACCGGTGAGGAGGACGTCGCCGCGCGCCACGCCCGCGAGCAGGAACTCGAGGGCGCGCACCTTGTTCCCGCCGAGCTCGGGGGATGCGAGATCATCGCGCTTGATCCAGAGATCGGACGCGAGACCCGGAACGTGCACCGACTCGACGGGAGTCGGATAGTCGCCGAGCGATATGCGAGGGATGGTGGCGAGCACCGGGTAGCGCCTGACGAGCGGAATCACGCCTGTCCGTCCCGCGCGTTCACGCTGGCGCGGCTCGCGCCTCCTTCTCCTGCTCCTCCGGCAGCACCACGACATCGTCCCCGACGACGCCCTCCACGTAGAGCATCTTCACCGGCACCAGAATGGCGGCCAGCAACGGCACCGCGACCATGAGGCCAAGGAAACCGAAGAGAAGCGCCATGAGCGCCTGCGCGACGATGGTGAGCGCGGGCGGAATGTTCACCCCGCCCTTCATGAGCAGCGGGATGAGAAGGTGATTCTCCAGGAACTGAATGGCGCCGTAGGCGATCGCCACGGCCAGCGCCTTGTCCGGCGAATCGAGGAATCCCATCGCCACCGCCGGGATCGCGCTCAACAGTGGACCGATGGTCGGCACGAACTCGAGCAGCCCCGCTAACGCGCCCAGCGCAAACGCGGCCTTCACGTCGAGTGCGAGCAGGATGATGGTCGTGATCGTGCCAATGGCGAACATCGCGATCAGCTGTGTGACGAGCCATCGACGCAGGACAGTCGCCATCGCGCTCAATACCTCTCCCGCTCGTCGTCGAGCGTGGTGCGGGAACAGGTGCATGAGCCCGCCGTGGTACACATCGGGCTCTGCACCGATGTAGATGGCGAGAAAGACGATGATGAGGATGCCCGCGAACACGGCGAACGTCGACGAGAGGAACGGGAACAGATACCGGGTGACCGTTCCCACTTGCTGGCCAAGCCGATCGCTCAACCCACCGGCGGCTTCCTGCGGCTGGCGCGGCTCCTCCTGGGGCGCCGCGCCGGGCGCGCGCGTGTCGGCCGCGCGGACCACCGTATTCGTATCGAACATGATGACGACGGTGTCCCTGCGCGCGGCGGCAGTGTCCTGAGCGCCCGTCTGCGACGGGGTCTGCGCGACCTCGGTGCCGCCGAGGATGAGCCCGAACATTCCCTGGCGACGCTCGTTGAACCATTCCTCGACCTTGTCGATCGCCTGGGGAAGGCGCGTGCGGAGCTCGCGTGCCTGCTCGCGGAGCGTCGGCGCCATCCACGCGCCGAGCCCGAAGAGCAGCGCGAAGAACGAGAACACGATCAGCGCCGCGCCGATCCCCCGCGGAACGCGGAACCGCTGCAACTTGTCGACGCCCCCCTCGACGGCAAGTCCGAAGAGCACGCCGAGGAAGACGGTGAGGATCAGCGGGTGCGCGAACCAGACGAGCTTGAGGAAGACCCAAAGGGCGATGATGAGCAGACCGGCGCGCAGAATGTCCCGGCTCTGCCACCCGGGCACACGTCGGCGGCGCTCTGGCAGGAGTCCCTCTTCGCTCTTCTCGCTCATCAGTGGTTGCTCAGGCAAGGGTGATACCGAATCCGGAATCGCTGCCTATGGCGGGTGCGCATATCATCGGCTCCCGAAGTGCCAGTATGCCACGATGTCCTTGGCGATCGGCAGGTCGATGTGCGGCTCTTCAGGTGCTTCGGGCAAGCGGTCGACCAGCATCGGGAGAAGACGAAGAGCCTCGCGCTCGCGACGGATCCGCTCCTCGCGGCGAACGCCACCCTGCGCGACCGACTGTAAGCGCTCCATCCAGCGGTTCACCTCGCGCTCCACGTGCGGGCGCTCGTCCGGTGGTATCTCACGCCACCGGGCGATGGGGACGCCGTCGACGACGATCGCGCCGTCTCCGCGCACCAGCGTGCGTGGGTTCAGGGGTTGGTCGGGCACCGCATGATCTTGCGTCTCCTCACCACGCGCGCAAGACGCGCCCCTTCACTCGCGCGTGCAGCGCGGCGATACTTCGCGCTCATGCCCACGGAATCAGCACGCCCCACCCACGGGGGCACCGCACGGCGGGCGGGCTCGCACCAGCCACTCTGGATCGACACACCGGCCGACGTCGAGCGCTTCCTCGCGTCCGTCCAGAACGTTCGCGAAATCGCCCTCGACACCGAGGGCGCAAGCTTTCACCGTTTCGTCGACCGCATCTACCTCCTCCAGATCTCGACGCGCGACGCGACAGCGGTCATCGATCCGCTCGCCGTCGGAAAGCCGGAGCGCTTCGGCGCAGTCCTGGAGGACGAGCGCGTCGAGAAGGTTTTGCACGATGCCGATTACGATCTGCGGTTACTGCACCAGGACTACGGCTGGCATGCGCGGAACGTCTTCGACACTCGCATCGCGGCGCAGCTCCTCGGTCTCACCGCGTTCGGCCTGGCGGCGTTGCTCGACCGGTACTTCGGAGTGCGTCTCGACAAGAAGCACCAGCGGGCCGACTGGTCGATGCGGCCGCTCACGCCGGGGATGCTCGACTACGCGGCGCAGGACACCATGTATCTGCTGGAGCTGCGCGACCGCATGCGCGATGCCCTCGAGCGGGCCGGGCGGTGGGAATGGGCGCTGGAGGAGTTCCAGCGCCTCGAGGGACTTCGGTGGGATGAGGAGGACGCGGGCCAGGCATTCTTTCGCGTGAAGGGCGCGCGAGATCTCTCGCGCCGGGAGCTCGCGCGTCTCCGTGAGCTCGTTCAGTGGCGCGACGTCGTCGCTCGCGAGCTCGATCGCGCCACCTTCCGCGTCGTTGGTAACGAGGTTCTGCTCGAGGCGTCACGGCGCGCCCCGCGCACCATTCCCGAGCTGCTCGAGATCAAGGGCGTCCCGCGTGCGCTCGCCGAGCGTCGCGGGCGCGAGCTGCTCGAGGCGGTGAAGCGCGGCGATGCGGTGCGCGACGCCGACCTTCCGAAATTCCCGCGCGGTCAGCGGTGGGAGCGGGAGGCGGACTTCGAGGAGAACGTGTCTCGCCTCAAGCGTGTGCGCGATGAAGCGGCGAAGCGCCTGTCGATCGATCCTGGGTTTCTATGCTCGCGCGACCGGCTGGAAGCGGTAGCGCGCCGAAAGCCGAAGACCCTGGCGGATCTCGACGACGTCAAGGATCTCAGGCGATGGCAGGTCTCCGTCCTCGGCGGCGAGTTTCTCGAGGCGCTGACAGCTCCCGACACTCAGTTTCGGTAGCAGACCCAGCTTCCCTTCATCGTTCGAGTTGCAGCTCCACGAGGCCTTTAGCCGTTGCCTTCGCCGCATTCCGTGTGCTGTTGCCGTTCACATTCGTGAGAATCCGTGGCCAACGCTGTTGCACTTGCCGTTCTCTGCGCCCAGACGCAGCTGACGTTGATCCCCAGGTACAGACCATCGCCTATCAAATCCCCAGGTACGCGCGGATGCGGGGCTCGATCCGGTCCGGCGTCCAGAACGGTGTCCACACGAGATTGAGCTGCACGTCCTCGACGCCGGGGACGCCGCGTACAGCCTCCTCCGCGCCGGTCATGATCTCGGGGCCCGAGGGACAGCCGGGCGACGTGAGGCTCATGTCGACGCTCACCTTCGTCCCGTCCACGCGAATGCCGTAGACGAGACCGAGATCGACGATGTTGAGGTTGAGCTCCGGATCCTTCACGCGCCGGAGCGCCATCCGCACCTGATCCTCGGTGAGCTCCTCGGCGGCGTCGCCGGCGCCGGTCGTGTCGATGTCGCTCATGCGCGCTCCTCGTGTGACTCCCTCAACATCGCCGAACGTGTGCCCCGAGACAACGGCCGCGAGGAGAGCCGCAGCGAGCGGAGCTATTCGGGTCGTTCGTTCCGTCGTTCGAGGGATTCGGGCGTTCAAAAAAAAACCGAGCGGCCAGCTTGCGCCGGACCGCCCGTTTCCGCCGTCGTACCCGTCAGGGACGAGCGAGCGGACGACCTACTCGACGGAGCCTGCGGACGCTCCGGCGGCCGCGCCCGACTTCGCTGTGGGCTTCTTGGCCGCGGGCTTCTTGACGGGTGCCTTCTTCACCGTCGATGTCACCTTCCGTGCGCCGCGGCGATTACGCGATGACTTCGAGCGCCGCACGCGCTCGGGGCGATTCCACCCGGAAGCCTTGTCGGCGCGGAAGGAGCGCGGCATCGCCAGCACGTGCTGCGGGTCATCCATCACCGCGAGCGCCGCCAGGTCGGCGAGATCGGCGCGCACATCCGAGATCACCTTCGCCGGGCGGCGCGCACGCGCGGCGTGCACGCGATTCGTCAGCAGGATCACGAACATCTCGCGCTCGGGATCGATCCAGAGCGACGTGCCCGTGTATCCAGTGTGCCCGTACGACGTGCCGCTCAAGTACATTCCGGAGCCGCCGCCATTGTCCTCGGCGGTATCCCAGCCTAACGCGCGCGTGCCGGCCGTGCGCTTCGTGAAGAGCGCGATCGTCGAGTCGGCCACGATGCGCACACCGTTGAACACGCCGCCGTTCAGCATCATCTGCGCGAAGACGGAGATGTCGGCCGCGGTGGAGAAGAGTCCCGCATGACCGGCAACGCCGCCGAGTGCGTAGGCGTTCTCGTCGGCGACCTCGCCGCGAATGGGATAGCCGCGCGGCGGCGTCACGTCGGTGGGCGCAATGCGTGCGCGCAGCGAGTCGGCGGGGCGAAAGTACGTCGCCGTCATCCCGAGCGGCTGGAACACACGCTCATCGAGGAAGCGGTCGAGGCCGACACCAGCGACGTTCTCGACGATCATCCCGAGCAGCACCATGCCGAGATCGGAATACTCGAAGCACACGCCGGGGCGGCACTGAAGCGTCGCGTCGATGACGCCGAGTCGCGCTTCCTGCGGATTGGTCGCCAGCTTCCAGAGGTCGCGGCTTGCCGGAAGTCCCGAGCGGTGTGTCAACAGCTGCCGGATCGTGATCGAGTCCTTCCAGCCGCCGGTGAACGCGGGGAGATACTGCACCGCGCGCGCATCGAGCGAGACGCGCCCTTCGTCGTACAGAATCATGATGGCGGTCGTCGTGCCGACCACCTTGGTGAGCGAGGCGAGATCGTAGATCGACGCTTCCGGGTCGACGCGCGTCGCATCCTTCGACCAGGTGAGCCGTCCGTAGCCCTTCGAGAAGACGGCGGCACCGCGGCGCGCGACGATCACCGACGCGCCTGGAAATCCGCCCGCGCGAATCCCGCGGCCGACGACGCGATCGATCGCCGCGAGGCGCTTGGCGGACATGCCTACGGCTGCCGGAGGCTTTCCGGGGAGGCCGTCGCCAATGCCGAGCGCTATCGCCGCGATCAGGGAAACAAGCACGTCGTGGGCTCCGTAGGATACGGGACTGAGCGGAGTTTGGCGGCCCAGCGTAGCGGCAGCGCTATCCGCTTGCTCTCACGAGAGATACAAGCGGGCCACGGCAGATGTTCCCGTGGCGGGCGCTCCGTGGGCAAACCGGACGACCGAAGGGAAGCCGCTGCGGTTCAACTTCGTGCAGCCGGCCCGTTTGGAAGACGAGTGACCTATGTTGCGGTCACCCTGCAACATGCAACGAAAAGACGTCCTCTTCCGCCCCCCTCCAGCACCGCAAACCCGTTCCCGGTCGGAAAAAGGCAACCCTCGTACCAACTCCCCGTGACTCACTCCGCAGAGACAACGGCATGGAATCGGATCAGCTGCTGATCAGACGCGCCATCGATGGCGACGAACGGGCGCTGCGACAGCTTTGGTCGCAGTACGCGCCGCGCATTGATGCCGTCGTGAAGCGCCTCGCGGGCGACCCGGATCTCGCCGCGGACATCTCGCAGGACGTGTGGATCCAGATCTTCCGGGCGTTGAAGACCTACCGCGGGGACGCGCAATTCGGCACCTGGGCGCACCGCATCGCCGTCAACCGAACGCTGAACGCACTGCGCAAGGTACGACGGTTGGCGAAAGTGGAGATGGACATCGAGGAGGACAGCGTGTCGGTCGAGTTGGATGCTGACCGGGCCTTCGTCGCCGCCTCGATCGAGGAAGCGACACGCAAGCTTCCCGAGGGGGCGCGAACGGTGTTCTTGCTGCACGACGTCGAAGGCTACACACACGAGGACATCGCACGGGAGCTCGGCATCACGCCGGGCGCGTCGAAGTCCCAATTGTTCAAGGCGCGCGCGAAGCTTCGCCGGCTGCTCGCGCACCTCGTCGACCACCTGCCGGCACCGAGTAGAGCTCATGTCGCACCTGCATCCTGAACGTCTCGCCGCGCTCGCCGACAGCGAGCCGACGGCAGCCGAATCGGCCCACCTCTCGTCGTGCTCGTTATGCGCGCGCGAGATCGCGGCCCACCGTCGGCTGCTCATGCTTGCATGGCAGGAGCGCGAAGCGCTGTCCGCGCCGCTGCTCAGCTGGGAGCCGGTGGCGGAGGCGGCGCGTGACGGGGGGCTGCTTCAGGGCGAGCCCGCTGGCGGAGCGGACGCGCGGCGCGTGTCGGGATTGCGCTCGCCGTGGTGGCTCCAGGCGGCGGCCGCCGTCGCACTCCTGGTCGGTGGCGGGGTGATCGGCGTCTCCGTCGGTCGTCAGCCCCTTTCAGCGACCGGGGATGCCGGCACGATGGCGTCGTCGGGGACGAGAACCGACCGCATGGCATCGGCGAGCGACACGGTCGTGACGTTCGGCTCCGCCGCCGAGGCGCTCTCGGTCGCGACGCGGGCGGAGCGCGAGTACCGCATGGCCATGATGTACCTGGCGGGCGAGGACGCGGTCACGCGTACGCCCGAGGATCCGGAGATCTATCGCGCACGTCTCGCCGCGCTCGATGAGATGGTGGGCGTGGCGCTCAACGCCGTGCGCGAAGCTCCCGGCGATCCCATGATGAATCGTTACTATCTGTCCACCCTCGGCGCCCGGGATGCGACGCTCCGTGAGCTCGGTGACAAGCTTCCCGAAAACGTCCAGCTGGTTGGCTTTTGAGGTGATGACGACGTGAAGACACGACACACACTCCGGGCGTTCGCGGCGCTGGCGGCGATCGGTCTCGCCGTCCCCGCGCTCCGTGCGCAGGAGGGAGAGTGCAACTCCTGCGAAGCGGAGGAGCGCGACCGCGCGATGCGCCGCTATCAGCAGGAGATCGACCGGGCGCGGCGCGTGATCGCAACGCTCGAGCGACAGCTCGAGTCGAAGGCGACGACGCTCGACTCGGCATCGCTGCGCAGGCTCAACGAGCAGATGCAGCGAGCCGTCGAACAGCTGTCGCGCGCGCACACCCGGCAGGCGGCACAACTCCAGTCCCTGACCGAGCGCGCCGCGCGCACACGCGTTGCGATTGCGCCCCCGGCGAATGCCTGGATGACGCAGTCGATGGACGGGTACATCGGCGTGCTCTGGTCAGCGAGCGTGCAGGTGGATCACCAGAAGCACGGCGATGCGCTGTGGACGTTCCACGACTACCCGCAGGTCGAGGCGGTGGAGCGCGAGTCGCCGGCGGAGCGGGCCGGCATCCAGGTTGGCGACGTCATCACGTCGTTCGATGGGAAGGACCTCCGGAGGGGCAGGATCGCGATGAATACGGTGCTGCGTCCTGGAAGCACGATCACCGTGCGTCTCCTGCGCGAGAAGCGTCCGCGGTCGGTTTCGGTGAGAGTGGTCGAGCGGCCGCGCACGTTCGTGCGCACGCCGGCCCCGACGCCGCGCGGGCCGGTCATCGCCGAGCCTGGGGCCACGGTCCAGGTCTACGGCGAGCTACCGGAATCCCCGGAGGCGCCACGGACGCCTCCTCCGGCCGAGAGGCCGTTCGGTGAGCTCCGTGCGCCACCCGCGCCTCCGGGGTATGCCGGATTGTTCGGCGCCGTGACGGTGGGCGCCGAGATGATCGAGCTGGACGGAACGCTCGGTGAGCCCTACGGCACTGACTACGGACTGCTCGTGCTTCAGGTGGCGCCGCGGACACCGGCCGCTCGCGCAGGAGTCCAGAAGGGTGATGTGCTCATCGCCGTGAACGGCCGCGAGCTTCGCTCCGTGAGCCAGCTCATTCGCGCCGTCGAGCGCGCCGCGAAGGACGAAGTCCGCATCGAGGTGATCCGGAAGGACGCGAAGCGGACCGTGGTGATGAGATGGTGACTTCAGGGTGCGCACCCTCACACATCGTCCAACTTCCTCTCCCCGGGAACCAACGACGCGTGCATGGCCACGGCGGCAATCGCGCCGTGGCCGGCGGCCGCGATCGCGAGGTGCGCGCCGGGCGTGATGTCGCCTGCGGCGAAGACGTTCCGCACCGACGTGTGGCATCGGTCGTCGACCACGATGAGGCCCTCGTCGTCGCGCTCGCACCCGAGCTGAATGCCCAGGTCATCGGCCGGGTAGTGACCGATCGCGAAGAAGACGCGGCGGCACTCCACCGTCGCTCCATCTTCGAGCACGAGCGCGCGCACTTCGGCACCTTCCGCCTCGAGCTGCCGAATCGGCTGCTCGAGGACCGGAATGCCTAACGCCTCGAGCTTGACCATCTCGTTCGCCGGGATGGCGGCCTTCTCGCCGTTGGTGCAGATGACGATCTCATGGGTCCACGTGGTGAGCGCGAATGCCATCCCCGCCGCCTTGCGTCCCTGAGCGATCACGACCGTCCGCCTGCCGCGTGCTTCGTAGCCGTCGCAGTCGGGACAGTGGTGGACGGTCTCGCCGTAGCAGGTATCGAGGCCCGGCACCTTCGGCCAGGCATCCTTGATCCCGATCGCGAGGAGCAGCCGCCTGGCGGCGAATGTCCGGCCGTCCTCGAGCGCCAGCGTGAACTGCTGGTCGCCATTGCGGCGCACCGTGCCGACGCTGCCGTCGACGAGCTCGGCGCCGTAGCGCTCGATTTCGGTGCGTCCGCGCGCGCGAAGCTCGGGCGGCGTGATCCCGTGCAGGCCGAGATAGCCATGGATGCCGCGTGCTTCCCAGTTGCGTGGGTCACGCGAGTCGACGACGACGACGGAATGGAGATATCGGGCGAGGAAGAGCGCCGCGGTCAGCCCGGCCGGGCCGCCGCCGACGATGGCGACATCGTATGTGGTCATGCGGCCGGGGAGTGCAAAAACTGAACGAGGAACGAGGACCGAGGAGGCGTACATCGAGCTGCCTCGGTCCTCGTTCCTCGTTCAACGATTTTACTTCAGGGATCCCGGAGGCAGCGAATACAGCAAGCGCAGCGTCGCGCGGTCGGCTTGTGACAGCGCGCGCACGCGAACCTTCGGCGTCATGATGTTGGTCGCGTCGACGGTATGGTCGAGCCCGAGCAGGTGTCCGACTTCGTGGAGCGCGATCGCCTTTATCGCACTCCCATCGAGTACCTCGCCACCGTTGTGGTGGAGCGCGATCGTGATCGTGCCGTTGACGATCCACCAGTGCCGGTCGCGCGCCCACAGCGTCTTGCCGCTGATGGCGTCGGAGAACTGCTCCGTCCACGTCACGTGAATGTCAGCGTCGGCCGAATCCTTCACGAAGGTGAAGCGGACGGGGATGCCGGTCGCGGACCATTCGAGGAAGGCGTCGCGCACGCGCCGCACGTGGGTCGAATCCCAGTTGCGCAGCCCAACACCACTGCCCACCCAGACGCGGAGCGGCTTCACCTGGCGCTCCGGCCACCGCGCGAGCGACGAGTCGCGCTCGATCAGGATCTCGTGGATGTAGGTGCCGGCCGCGCCTTCGCGGATACGGCGCCAGATCTCCTCGACATCGCGCGACGGCGTCGGGGCAACCTCACCGGCGACGACCGCGACGATCCCATTTCTCCGCGCAGGACGTGGGTTGGAGCGCTCGACGGGCGCGAGCTCCGCGGTTTCCGTCGTGGCCGTGATTCCGGACGCGCTCACCGCTTGGATGGCCACGAAGCCGATCATTCCTATGACGATCGATAAGAGGACCAGCTCGAAGCGCTTCATGGCGGAATACCGAAAGGCGGGAAAGGTGGCCTTGGCGGCCGGCGAGGAACGTCTCTACGAGGGTGCTGACGTGGTTCGGTGTCTCCTGAGAGGGCAGGTGACCAGCGCCGGAATCAGCGCCGGCGACGCCCTCGGTAGGATCGTGACGAGATCCCGGGCCGCGGTGGCCGGGAGCGGGTCACGCTCTCGGTAAAATGACGAGCGTGGGACGGTCGAGGGCACGAAGGTATCGAACCCAATCATACCCCGAACTTTTCGAATGTGCCGCGATCGCGGCGCAGTGATGCAGGATGGAGCGAGGAGCGGGATTGAACGACGCGAGGCGTCGGCGACAGGCGGGAAGATCGTGCGGGTGCACGCACGTTGAAGCGATGCACCGGGATTTGCAAGATCCTCGTCGAACGAGTTTTCGCGAGCGACGCGCGACCCGCGACCTTATGGCACGTGGCAGAGGAAAGTGACGCGCAGCGTGTCCGCGCTTTCGGGAGAGACGGAGCAGAAGGCGGTCATGTCGAGGATGCGACGGACGGCGCGCACCTCGGCCTCGCTCACTTGTGGGACGCCGTGGAAGACGAGCTCGATCGTTTGCTGATCCAGCGGCGTGATGGTCACCTGGCGGCCGGCGATCCAGCCATTGAGATCGGCCGTCGGCAGCTGATCGGCGAGGCGCTGCTGGATGCCGACGATCAGTTCGTTGAGGTGCGTGGTGAGCATGGTCGAGGTGCGGGGTACGTCAACGTGCAGGGCCACACGGGGGCAGTCAACGGCCCCTCGCGATGCCCCCGAAATCCTGACCGATCTGGCCGATGCTGGCCCGACACTGGCCGTAGGTTGGAAACATACGGCCACCTTCAGACAGGACGTGACACATGCAGCTACTCGACTCTACGACACCGCGCCAGCTGAGTGTGGGAATCGCCATCGTTCGCGTCTTCACTGGCGTGATCATGCTCGCGCACGGCGCGCAGAAGCTTTTCCAAGTCGGAATCGCCGGGGTAACGCAGGGGTTCGCGGGAATGGGTATCCCGATGCCGGGCATCGTCGGTCCCCTCGTGGCAGTGCTCGAGTTCGCCGGCGGAATCGCGCTCATCCTCGGCCTGCTCACCCGCCTGGTGTCCTTGGGGCTGGCGATCGAGATGTTGGGAGCGATCTTCATCGCGCACCTGGCCAGCGGATTCTTCCTCCCCAACGGCATCGAGTACGTCCTCTTGCTCTTCGCCACCACGACCGCACTGGTGATCGCCGGTGCCGGTGCATTCTCGATCGACAACGCGATCGCGGGTCGCCGCCGGCATGTCGTCGTCGATGATCCAGCGCCATCCACGGCGGAGTCGGAGCGCGTTCGCAGGGTTTCGTGACGTCTCCCACCACGCACGACCGCACGACGTTCACCGTAGCGCCGCCGGGGTATCGCCTCCCGGCGGCGCTACGA
>JBQTHJ010000077.1:0-4014 GCA_052389995.1 Gemmatimonadaceae bacterium
GTTGGACACGGATTTACGCGAATGTGAACGGCTATCCGCACGAATACGGCGACGGCAACTGCCTGGTTAACAGCTGCCGCAGTCCAGCTTCCGGTGGCAGGACGCTCTGTCAGTCATGCCCTTTGCCGTATTCGTGCGGATTGCCGTTCACATTCGTGTAAATCCGTGTCCAGCGCCGTTGCTTTGCAGTTCTTCAGTTGCCGTTGTCTGCGAGCCTCGACAGTCGTCCAGACTGCGCCCTTACGACCTAACGATCTTCCAGACGCGCGCACCCGCGATCATGTACAGCTCTCCGGCCCCGTCGCGACCGAGCGAGACCGTCTGCGGAACGCTGATGCCGGCCCACGAACGCTGGTCGGTCGCCTGGCCCCCGCTGTAGCGGAAGCTCCGGAGCCACCCGTTGCAGTAGTCGGAGTACAGGTAGTGACCGCGCAGCTCAGGGATGGCCGAGCCGCGATACACGTAGCCGCCTGTCACCGAGCAGCCTTCCTGGTGAAGGTACTCGACGACGGGGAGCGTGAGCGCTCCGCCGGGATTGCAGTTCGACGTCGGAGCGTAACACGCCGTTCCCTCCATGAGCCGCCAGCCGTAGTTGAGCCCGGCCGCTGACGCTGAAGCGACGTTCACTTCCTCGCGCGCATCCTGCCCGACGTCGCCGGTGTAGAGCAAGCCCTCCTGTTCGTCGAACGAGTAGCGCCAGGGATTGCGCAGCCCGTACCCCCAGATCTCCTCACGCTTGCCCACTTGCCCAATGAACGGATTCCCCGCCGGAATCGCGTACGGCGTGGTCTGCACGTCGAGGCGCAGGATCTTGCCGAGCAAGTTGCCCGTATTCTGGGCGTTGTTCTGCGGGTCGCCGCAGCAGCCTCCGTCGCCGGGTGCGACGTAGAGCATACCATCCGGTCCGAAGGCGATCGTTCCGCCGTGGTGGTTCTCACCGCCGTGCGGGATGGTGATCACGATCCCCGCGCTCACCCCGGCGACGTCGCTGCCGGGTGGCGAGCCAAAGCGCTCGACGACCATCGCACCATCGAGGTCGACGTAGTAGACGTAGAAGAATCCGTTCGTCGCGTATTGCGGGTGGAACGCCATCCCGAGCAAGCCCCGCTCGCCGGTGAAGTTCACGCGGTCACGGATGTCGAGGAAGGGCGTCGCGAGCAGCGCCCCGTTGGCGAGGATGCGGACGCGGCCGTTCCGCTCGACGATGAAGCTCCGTGTGTCGCCGGCTGGCGCCGTGAGAAAGACCGGCGCCGTGAGCCCGTCGGCGACCGGGAGCATCGTGAGCCGCACCGCGTCGATCCCGTTCGGTCCCGAGGGGTCGTTGCACCCCAGAACCGCGGCGGCGAGCGCGAGCGTCAGCGCTCGCCGCAACGCGGAAACTACGCTCAGCGTGTGCGCTCCGGCCGTTTCACATCGGTGTGCCCCGACAGCGACACATCTGCCGGTGCGACGACGCCCTTGTCGGCCAGCTTCGATCCATCGCCGACGAGCGCGGCGGGTGTCACCTCCGTCTCCTGCGGGCGCGTCTCCGACGCGATGCTTCCCATGTACGATGGAAGCTCGACACCGGCGATGTCGCGCAGCACGTGCATCATCGGCGGCAGCGTGTTCGCCATGCTCTGGAGGAACCCCGACGTCGCGCCATTCGCGCCGCCGCCATCCCACACGACGACCTTGTCGAACTTGATGTTCGAGATCGCCTTCGCCGACGTTTCGGCAAGCGTGTCGAGATGCTCCACCATCAACAGCTGGAACGCTTCCTTCGCGCCGCCGGCGGCGAGGACGAGCTCCTTCATCGCCTCCGCCTTCTTCGACATGATCTCGTACTGGCCGCGCGCCTCGGCCTCGAGCTTCATGTAGATCGCCGCCGCCTCGGCCTCCGCCTCGATGCGCCGGCGCTGCGCCTCGGCCTCCGCCTCGACGATCGTCTTCGCTTTCTCGGCCTTCGCGGGCGCCTCGAGCTCGGCACGCCGCACCGCTTCTACACGCTCGGCGTCAGCGAGGGCGGCACGCGCCATAGCGCGGTTCTGTGCTTCCTGCACGAACGCTTCGGCCTCGCGCTTCCTCGTCTCCGAGAGCTGGTACGCCTCGGCTTCGCGCACCTGAAGAGCCGCTCGCGTCGAAGCGATCAGCGCCATCGAGTCCGCCTCGCCCGCGACCGCCTTCGCTTCCGCGCTCGCGACGGCGATACGCTTCTCCTGCTCGGCATCCTTCACGATCGCCTCGCGCTCGAACGCGGCGCGCTGCTCTCCGACACGCTGCTCCTTCTCGAGCTCGGCGACGCGCACGAGCTTCTCGCGATCGGCCTCGCGCGTACCGATCTCACGCAGCTTCACCGCATTCGCGACCTGCACGAGGCGGTCGCGCTCCGCCTCGGCCACGCGGATCTCGCCGAGCTTCTCCTGCTCCGCGACATCTCCGCGCGCCTGCTGTACGGCTGTGGCCGCCGCTTTCTTTCCGATCGCCTCGATGTAGCCCGAGTCGTCCTTGAGGTCCGTGATGTTCACGTTGATCAGCACGAGGCCGATCTTCTTGAGCTCGGGCTCCAGTGACTGCTGCACCCGGTGCAGGAACCCGTCGCGATCGCGATTGATCTCCTCGATGCGCATCGACGCGATCACCTGGCGGAGCTGGCCGAAGATGATGTCCTGCGCCTGCCGCTTGATCTGCTCGTGGCTGAGATTGAGCAGGCGGATGGCCGCGTTCTGCCGGACGTCGGGCTCGGTGCCGATGGCGACGGTGAAGACGCTCGGCACGGCGACGCGGATGTTCTCGAACGAGAGCGCATCGCGCAGCGGGATGTCGATCTGGATCGGCTCCAGACTCAGGTACGCGTATTCCTGGATGACGGGCCAGACAAACGCGCCGCCGCCGGAGATGCACTTGGCGCTCTCTCCGCCGCCCACCTTTCCGGAGATGACCAGCACGCGGTTCGCCGGGCATCGCTTGTACCGCGACACGAAGAGCGAGACGAGGCTTGCCATGAGGACAGCGCCTAACACAACGCTGGCAATGGCAACGGTGCCGGCAGTCAACTCCGGGATCTGCAACGCGGGGAAGATGTCAACGAACGGCATCGTACGGCTCCTTCGCGGTGGGGTCCGGGACGACATCGACCGTATCGGGTCCGATGACGTCGACGACCATGATCGGCGCGCCCGTGGGAAGCGGCGCGGACGAGGTGACCGCCTGGTATTCGACGGTCCGGTTCTGAAGCGTGAGCGTCACCTTGCCCGCTCCTTTGCGATCGCCGGGAATGGAGAGATACACCCGGCCCGTCGCGCCGACGGCACCGTGAATGGAGACGGTTCCGTCGTCCTCGAGGCGCAGCATCCATCGCATCACGGCGGCGGTACCAACCATCGCCGCGATCCCGGCCATGAGCGACAGAGGGATTGCGGCGATGAGCCCGAGTCCCGTTGCCAGCCCGGCGAGGCCGCCGAGGCCGAAGAACGCGAGCCCCGCCGAGATCGAGCGCACGCTCAGCAGATCGAGCCCCGCGTGCGCACCGTTGGCGCCGCCGGCATCGTGCCCGTCACCGACATGCGGATTGCCGCCGGCGTCGGTGACGCCGAGCAGCCCGAGGGCTAGCTGGACGACAAGGACGCCGCCTCCGAGGGCGGCACATATGAGGAAAAAGGTCGTCATTTTTCGGGGGTGCGGGGCGCCTTACACGTTACGACTTCCGCGGGGTTGTCGCTAGAGGACAACCGAAGAACACCGTCATGTAACGGCCTGACGAGACGCGATCGTGAAGGTCGAGCTTCCTGACGTGGGCGAGGAGCTGGCGTTGTCACCGTAGCCGGCGGCCTTGCCCTCACGCGCGCGGCCGGATACCGTCTCCGACGCCCACCGTCGCGAGGTTCAGCATGCGCCGCCGCACTTTCCTGTCTGCCCTGGCCGCCACCGTCGCGGGGGGCCGCCAGGGGGGCCCCCCCCGGCAGCGCGTGTAGCGCGGGGGGCGGGAGCGGGAGAAGCGGCGCCCAGGTGGGGGGCGCGCCCGCGCGCGCCCCC
>JBQTHJ010000078.1:0-3357 GCA_052389995.1 Gemmatimonadaceae bacterium
GGTGAGAGCGCGACTGTTCAGCGTCACCGCCGTCCTCGGCGCGCTCGGCGCGGGATTCTGCTGTCTCGGACCGGTGATCTTTTCGATCCTGGGCGTCAGCGCCATGGCGAGCCTCACAACGCTGCGCAACGTGGTGCCGTACCGGAACGCATTCTTCGCAGTGACAGTCGCCGCGCTCGGGCTCGCCTTCTGGAACGTGATCGCGCGGCGTGGACGGGTCGCGCGTGCGGAGTGGGCGGTCCTGGGTGGCTCGACGGTGGCGGTCGCGGCGCTGTCCCTCTACTCCATCAGCATCGAAGGGCTGCCGCGCCTGTGGTGATGCGTTTCGCCGGAATAGCCGGCCTCCTGGGGACGGCCGGAACCTTTGCCTCGACCGTCTCTACGCTGAGCTGTTGTGGACCTGCCGTGCTGGGGCCGGCGTCCGCGATGCTGACTGCGGGTGTCGCGTGGCTTCCGAATTCCACGCAGTACCCGCTCCTGTATGCATCGCTCGCTCTCACACTCGTCGCGTTCATCGCGAGCGCGGGCCGTCATCGGCGAGTTCTGCCGCTGATTGTCGGTGTCCCGGGCGCCATTGCGGTGGTCCTGGCGCTGCACGACGCCTGGGACGTCGAGACATTTCGCACGCTGATCTGGGTCGGCTCCACTGCGCTGACCACCGCGGGGATCTCCGACGTCTGGTCGCGGATGCGTGCATGCCGTCGCCGTCCTGGAACAGTGAGGACCCGATGCGCTACCTGATGGCTGCCGTCGCCGTCCTCGCCTGTCCGTGTCACCTGCCGATCTGGCTGGCGCTACTGAGCGGTACGGCGCTGGCTGGCGTCGTCAGCGACCACCTGGGCTTTGCCCTCGTCCCGTTGACGCTCTTGTTCGTCGTGTCGGCGTGGGCGGTGGTGCGTCTGTTCTCCCAGAAGGGACGCGACGGACGCGACATCCGGTTCTCGCGGAGCCTGCGATGAGGGTCTCGACAATCGTCACGTTACTCATCGGACTCGTCGTGGGCGCGCTGCTGATGAACGCCGTCGGCACGTCGGGTCGTGGCTTCTCACTTCGGCTGTGTCCGATCCCTCCCATTGCGACCAACTCCTCGAGCGCAGCGCCTGGCGTTCAAGGCGACGTGAGGCTGACGCCGGAATGAACAACGTTGATGGACGCAGTCAGGGGGACGGCGCATGACACCGCGCACGGGGCTCAAGACGCTCATCGGGCTCTCCGTCCTCGGCATCGGAGTCGCGATCTTTCTCATTTACACCTGCCCGTTCGCCGGCCAGCTCGCTTTCAGCACGCGCGTCCGCCAGGTGCCGATGCAGCACGACGCCGGCGCCGCGACGCATGCCGCGCAACCCGGCGGTGGGGCCGAAGACGCACACAAGGAGAAGACTGGAGAAGCAAAGGACCACGCCCAGGTCACCGCCGAACATCGCGAGGAGCACAAGAGGTTCAGCGTTCATTTCATGATGATCCCCGGCGTCCGCAGTTACCCCATCAAAGAGACCAAGGTCGTCGGGATCGACGTCTCGCCGCTCGGCATCGTGACCTTGCTCGTCGTCATCGCTCTGAGCGTCCTCATCCTGCGCCGGCGCACCTGGAGCCTGTTCGGGTACCGGGTGACGCCGCAGACGATGGGACTCATGGTGTTCCTCATCACGGTATGGAACGTGGCGTTTGCGGCCTTCCTCCTTGTCGTCGAGACGGTCCAGCTCAGGGAGCTCTGACTCTCCTGACTGGCGTTCGATGCGACGGTCGTCGCATCTGTGATCGTGGTCGTGACGAGCTTCAGTCGGCAGATCATTCCGCTGCGCTTCAAGGACTTCGATGACCTTGACGACGCGAACCGTGCGTGAGTCCCGCGCCTGGGGAGGTCGGCCCCGTCTCGAACAAGGCGTCGATGATCGGGCAGCCCGGAACGCGTCGTCCCGTGCACTTGGCGGCCATGTCGGACATCACGCGCTCGAGACGCCGGAGATCGGCGATCTTGCGCCGGGTTTCCGCGACGTGCTGCAGCGTCATGGCCCGCACCTCCGCACAGGTGTAGGCGTGTCCATCGACCAGACGCAACAGCCCCCGAAGATCCGCAAGGCTGAAGCCGAGCTCCCGCCCTCGGCGAATGAAGCTCAGGCGCTTGAGATGGTCCTCGCGATACGTACGGAAACCGCCTGCAGTGCGCTCGGGGGCCGGCATCACGCCGATCCTCTCGTAGTACCGGATGGTTTCGATGTTCACGCCGGTCTTGTTGGACAGGGTCCCGATCGACACACCGTTCGCCACCTTCATCGCCGGCCTCCTCAGACGATCAGGATACCGCTTGATTCTGTAGCAGCTACAGGGTGTAGCGTCACAATGCATCACACGGAGGAAGCGACGCAATGAGCGTTCGAGCCGAAATCACGCGGTGGCCAGCGAGCCGGAAGTAACACTGCAGAAGCGCGGCGCCGGCAAGGTCTTGCTCTCGTTTGGCGGGATCCTGGCCGCCTTGGCCGCGGGCTCCTGTTGTGTGGTCCCGTTCGTCCTGTTTTTCGCCGGGGTGAGCGGCGCCTGGATCGCCAACCTGACCGCGCTCAAGCCGTATCAGCCGCTGTTCGTCGCGATCACGCTCGTGTGCCTCGGCGCCGGATACTACGCCGTCTACCGCAAGCCGAAAGCCCCTCAATGCACAGAGGGGTCGTATTGCGCCAGTCCCGTCTCCAATCGGCTGGCGAAGATCGGACTGTGGCTCGCGAGCGTGCTGATCGTCGTCGCGCTCGGGTTTCCCCACGTGGCCCGTTTCTTCCTGACATCCGACTGAAAGGGGACCATTCGATGAAGCTTCTCTCGCTCATCGCTATCGCCGTGGTGCTGTCGGCCAGCGTAGCGTTCGCGGCTGACCGGACCGTGAAGCTCGACGTCGCCAATGTGAGCTGTGAGACCTGCGGACCGATCGTGAAGCGGGCGCTGACGCGCGTGCCCGGCGTGCTGGACGTCAAAGTCGCGGAGACCGAGAGCGCTGCGGTCGCGACCGTACGCTTCGACGACGGCCGTACCGATGTCGCTTCGCTCATCGCGGCGACGACCAACGCCGGGTACCCTTCGCGCGTCGCGAAGTAATACGGGAAGCGATGACCGGCCGAAGGCTGTTCGGCATCGGCGCCGTCGGTTCGATCGTGGCGGCTCTCTGTTGCACGTACCTCCTGGCGATCGTTCTCGGCGCGCTCGGGCTTTCAGCATGGCTCGCGTGGTCCGATTACGTCGTGCTCCCCGCGCTCCTGGTGTTCCTCGCCATCGCGGTCTACGGATTCACGCGGTGGCGGGCCGATCGTTCTCGCGAGACGCGACATGCCTGATTTCCTCGACGGTATCGAGGCGTTCCTTCAGAGCTTC
>JBQTHJ010000079.1:0-14612 GCA_052389995.1 Gemmatimonadaceae bacterium
CCAGTGGCACCGCAGCGGGTCCGGCTTGCGGGGCCGGAGCGCGAGTCATAATATAGCGCCCACACGACACTGTATACAGTCTTGTTCGCAACGCTGTATTGTGCGACTTCGTCGCCCGGGCCGCGCCTGGAGCGGCGGGTTTTCGCGCCGCTCGGGATGAAGAGCAGCGTCACGAGCGTCAAGCCGCTCGCTTCGATGTCCGACGTCGCGACGCCGCACGCGGAAATCGATGACACCGTGCGTGTCGTGCCGTGGCGGAACATCGACAACATCGCGCCGGCCGGCTCGATCAATTCGAACGTTCGCGAGATGGCGCAGTGGGTGCGGCTCCAGCTCGGTAACGGGAAGTTCGCCGGCACGCAGCTCATCAGCTCCGCCCAGATCGAAGAGATGCACACGCCGCATACGATCATCCGGCGCGAACCGATCTTCAGGGTCCTCTACCCGGAAAGCAACTTCTTCGAGTACGGCCTTGGCTGGTTCCTCCAGGATTATCGTGGGAAGAAGGTCGTGCAGCACGGCGGAAACATCGACGGCATGAGCGCGCTGGTCGCGATGATTCCGTCCGAGAACTTCGGAATGGTGATCCTCACCAACATGAACGGCAGCGCACTGCCGTCGGTGCTGATGTACAGGACGTTCGACCACCACCTGAAGGCGCCGGCACGCGACTGGAGCGCCGAGATTCGCAAGTCGTTCGAGGCGCTGCAAGCGCAAGGGAAGGAGACGCAGAGGAAGCTCGAGGCGCAGCGGGTCACTGGGACGAAGCCGTCGCTTCCGCTAAGCGACTATGCCGGTACCTACGTGGATAGCATGTACGGCGAGACGACAGTGAGCGAGAAGACGGGGCAACTGTTCATCACGCGCAGTGCGGCATTCGAGGGCGAGCTCGAGCACTGGCACTTCGACACGTTCCGATCGAAGTGGCAACAGGCGCTCCTCGGCAAGACCTTCGTGAGCTTCCGGCTTGGTGCCACCGGTAAGGCCGACGAGTTGGCCATCGAGATGGGTGGCACGCCGGTGACGTTCAAGCGGCGGCCGGAGGTGGCGGACACGACGCCGGGCGTCCGGATCGCCGAGGCCGATCTCGCGAAGTATCTCGGTAGCTTTCAGTCCACGGCGCCGCCGGCGAGCCTAACGGTCGAGAAGGTGGGGGAGCGTCTCAAGCTCACGGTGCCCGGCCAGCCGGCGTATACGCTCGTGCCCGTGACGACCACGCGATTCCGTCTCACCGGGCCGAATGTGCCGACTGGATTCTTCCTGGATTACGCAGTCGAGGCGGGGAAGGTTCGCAGTGTCACGCTGGTGCAGCCGTCGCCGCGGCCGTCGCTGACCCTCAGGCCGGCGGGGAGCGGGAGTGAACTAATCCCGCGATGAGGCGAGCGAGCGCAACGTTTCGTCGCGGGTGACTGTGTCCGTGTGGCGGCGTTTCATGGGATAGGGAGCCAGAAGGTCGCCTTCACCGCGAAGTAGTGATTTCCCGTCGCCGTCAGCGCGTCGAAGAGGTCGCCCGGACGAACGAGCCGCCCGGACGACTCGTCGGCGCCGCGATCCTGCTGCCACACCACGAACAACGTGCTGCCCGGCCGCCACTCCCACCGCAGCACGGCGTTGCTACGGAGCGCCCGCACGTTGAAGTCAGGATTGTCGTAGGTGAGCGTGTCGCCGCGATCGACGATGCGCACCGAGCCATCCGGAAGGCGCGAGACTTCCGATTCTCCCCCACGCGCCCCGTAGAACCGTAGCTCCCGGCTCCGTGCGCGTTCCAGCTCGCCAAAGTTATAGAATCGGCCGCTGGCCGCGAACGGAACGGCATACAGCTCGAAGCTCAAGTCCGGCGCCATGGTGTAGTTCAGCCGGAACTCCGTCTGAAACGTGGCCCGGTCGGTGAAGGCGAAGACATAACGATTGCCGTACGTCGTCGTGTCACCGCCCGTGCGGCTCTCGGTGGCGATGAACTGGCGCGGATTGATCGATCGCAGGTAGTTCGGCTCGATGGAAAGCTCCCAGCGCGGGGTCGGCCGCACGGTCAGTCCGCCGCTCAAGCGATACGTCTTCTCACCGAGCTCGCTCCGGCCATAGTACACGCGACCGCTCCACCGGGTCGCCGCCGCGAAGCTGTTCGAGAGCCGGGCGATCGTCACCCAGGCCTGGCCCATGCCCATCGACGGTCCGCCGCGCGTTAGGCGTTGATTCTGCGCGCGGAAATCGATCCACGCCCTGAGGTCGAGCTCCCAGTGGTTCAGAAACGCGAGCTCCGCATCGCTGCGCAGCGCGGCGAACTGCCGGTCGAAATCGGAGTTCCACTCGTTCTCGCTGTTCAGGCCAAGCTCGTACGACCGGAACAGATGTCCGGGGACGGTTTCTCGATATCGGACGTTGGCGAATCCGAAGATTCCGTCCGAGGCCGAGAGCCGGCCGGCATCGTTGATCTCGAAGCTCGGCGAGTCGAAGTCGCCGAATACCGTCCAGAGCCAGTGCTTCCCGCTCTGCTTCGACAGGCCGAGTGAGCCTGTGGCACCCGTTAGGCTCGTGCGCGTGGGATCGTAGCGCACGTGGTCGGCATCCGGGCGCTGGAAGTAGCGCACGCTCGACCGCTGAAGTCGCGCGATGACGCTCGAATCTCCCTCGACGTGGCTCATGCCGACATGTCCGTCGAGCTGGTACATGCCACGCGCGAACCGAAGGTTCCAGTCGACGCCTCCGGAGAACGCTTGTCTGGTGTACGTCGCCGAGAGCGGATCCGATGGCGACAGGTCGCGACGCACGGCGGTGAGGATGGCGCCGACGGTCGACGCGTCACGGCCGAACTCCTGCTGGCCTCTCGCTACGGCATAGGCCGCGAGCGGCGCCACGCGTACGCGATCGGTGCGACGAGCGGCCGTGTCGAATGCGTGCGCATGCTCGCGGTCCGTGACGGCCGCGAGCACGCCGAGCGACGCGCCCGATGCAAGGCGACCGGTGAGCTTCGCGGCGCCGAGAATGGTGGCTTCCTGGGGCCGGTCGACGAAATCGCCCCCGACGCTCCCACGTGGCTGCTGTCCGATGCGCCGCGAATAGAAGTAGCCGGCGCCGCGACCTTGCAGAAGGTGGCTTCCTTCGATGAAGAAGGGGCGGCGCTCCTCGAAGAACGTTTCGAAGGCAGAGAGGTTGACCTCCGAAGGGTCCAGCTCGACCTGCCCGAAGTCCGGATTGATGGTGGCGTCCAGAGTCAGATTGGGTCCGAGACCCATCTTGAGGTCTCCTCCCACTCGAAGGCCCGCGTCCCATGCTTCGACGAGCGGATTGCGCGGGTCACGATCGCCGAGACGCGTGGCGCTGCTCGCGACGTACGGAAGCAGCTCGATACGGCGCGAGGGCTCGATTCCTTCGATTCCCACCAGCTCGCCCATGCGCGACGACCATCCGGTTTCGCTTTTCGGGATGTAAACCCAGAAGACGTCCTCGTTGCGGGAAGGAATCCACCGGTTGATGTTCAGCCCCCACAGCTGGGAGGCACGGGCGTTGAAGCGGAGCTGCGAGAACGGAATACGGAACTCGGCCGTCCATCCGAGCGAGTCGATGACGGCGCGCGCTTCCCACACTGGGTCGAACGATTCGTCGACGTCGCGTTCGTGGTCCGTCGGATGATAGAAGTCCATGCGGACACCCGTCGCGGTAATGCCAAACGAATACGCCGTCCGGCGGTCCCGGTACGTGTCGAGCGATATCCAGACATGCTCCGACTGGTGCGTTCTGTCGCGGCGGCTCAGCGATGCCTGAATGTTCGAGGGATCGTGGCTGTACATGCGAGCGCCGACGTACAGCGCATTCGCGTCGTACAGAAAGGCGACCTCCGTTCGCTCGGTGGGCGGCGTATTCTCGACCGGCGCCTTCTGAATGAAGTCGCTGACGAAGTGCGCGCCACGCCACACCGCCTCCTCGAGTCGCCCATCCAGTCGGACCGCTCCGGGGCGAGCTTTCTGAGCACGCGCTTCCTTGCGAAGCGGAACGGAGTCGTTCGCCGCGACGGTCTGCTGCATGGGAGCCAGCGAGTATGTCGCCGCGAGCACGACGGTCAAAGCTGAGAAGGCCACGGACCGGGAGACGTAGGGCTGAGAGGGTTCCTGCTACCGGAGATCCTTCGCACACAGGACCCCCAGAATTACGGGATGCAGCTGAAAAAGGTTGGCGGCGGAACCGCGGTTGATGCTAAGAAAACAGCACTAACCGCTCGCCCGTCAAGGCCGGCAGGCCCGGTGCGATCCCTTTTAGCCGGCGCGCGAGCCGCGCCGCGCAAGGAAATAGACGGGAAGACCCCCGAGCGTCACGAGGACGATCGCCGTCGCCCAACGGCTCGACGGAGATGCCACTCGGCGCTACTGAACGCGCTCGAGGCGCGTGCCGCCCACCACCAGCGTCGTCACCTTTCCCGAGCTGTCGCGCTCGAAGCGGAACGGTGGAGCGTCGGTCAGCGGCGTGAATACGTCGGTATCCGTCGGCACGAGCTCAATGGCCGGCGCGTTAGGCGGCGTGACGGTCAGTCGCCCCCCATCCAGCGCGATGACGAGCCGATATGTGCCCCCCGCGATTGCGAAGCGACCGGCATACTGCTGCAACATGTCGGCGGTCATCACGATCGGCGCGATGACACGCGGCGCGGAATTCGGCCAGCCGTATTCCCGCGCCACCGCTTGCATGATCTCACTGGCGAGCCCCATCCCCTGGTCGCTGTTGGTCATGATCACGGCGCCTTGCCCACGCCTCGCGAACCCGGTGAAGAGCGCGCGAAACCCTTCGTTTGCTCCGCCATGACTGAACCGCAGGGAATCGCCGTCGTCACTGACCGCAGGGCCGAGCCCATGCGAGCCGACGCCCGGCGTCACCATCGCGGTCGTCATGTCGCGCGACAGCACGGTGTTCGCGGACCCGGTCAGCGATCGCTGCACATGAATGATGTACCGGGCGAGATCGCTTGGGGTCGTCCACAGCCCTGCCGCGGCCATCTCGGGATACGTATGGTAGCGCCCGGGAACCGCGCGTCCTGCCGAGCGGTACCCGGTGGCCGCATCGGATGCGCGGGCAGCGGGGAGCGGTTGCTCGTACGTACTCGTCGTCATCCCGACCGGGTCGAGGACGAGGCGGCGCATCAGTGCAGCGAAGGGTTCGCCGGCGACGTCGGACATGAGGAGGTGCATGACCGTCGTTCCGCCGCCGGAATAGTGCCACTTCGATCCGGGCTCGATGTCCACGCGAACCGCGGCGGTGTTCGCCGGCTTTTCGCCGTTGAGGAGCTGGACGACCGTCGGCACCGGGGCGTCGGTCGCGTACCCCGGGAACCCGTGTACGGTGAGTCCGGCGCTGTGCGTCAGGATGAGTCGCAGCGTCACCGGCCGGCGCGTGGTGAACTCGTTAGATGTTACCTTCCATGAGCGTAGCTTGACGTTGACGTCCTCGTCGAGTGACAGCCGTCCCTCCTGGACGAGGCGCAGCGCGCCCATCGCCGCCACCGGCTTGCTGATCGATGCCGCCTGGAAGAGCGTGGATGTCGTGGCCGGCCGACCGGTCTCGACGTCGGCCATTCCGTATGCCTTTGCCCACTCGATCCGCCCGTCATGAATCACGGCCACGCTCACGGCGGGAACGCCGAGCGCCTGCATGCGCTGCTCGATCGTGGAGGGCTCGTACGTACGACCCTGGACACGTACCGACGGCAGCAGCCCGCGCTCGATCCGTGAGATGCGATCGGGTGCGCCACCCTCGGGTACGCGAGCGGAGCGTCCGCAGGCGATGAGCGCGAGAGCGGCGCCGATCGCGGCGGCGCCGCGTGACGCGTGGCTCAGGATCATCCAGCCAACGCGGCGCCGGCGCGCCATGGCATCAGCGCGCATCGCCAGCCTCCGCGAGGGCATACAACAGGTCGACGTAAAACTTCTCGATGTCCGCGAGCCCGGCGATCCTGGATCCCTCGGCCGGCTCGATGACCATGTATTCGTTAGGCGCGTGCGCGCCGGACCCATGTCCGATCCCGCCGGACACGAGCGGAAGCTTCAGCCGCTCGGTGAAGATGTAGTACGGCGCGCTTCCGCCGATCCTCGGGGCGACACCCGGCACCAGGCCGTACTTGTTGTAGACGCCGATCGCCGCGCGGACGAGGGGCGCGTCGACTGACGTTTGTGCCGGCGGATAGCCGCTCAACTTGCGAACCTCGATGTCGCGGAAGCCCTTCGCGTCGAGATGGGCCCGGATGAGCCGGAGCGCGTCGTCAGGGGTCTGGTTCGGCACCAGCCGGGAATCGAGCTTCGCCGTCGCGACGTGCGGAAGGATGGTCTTCATCCCCGGCCCGGTGTACCCGCTCCACATCCCGTCGACGTTGAGGGTCGTGCCGAACAGATAGGCGATGAGTGACTCGCGGCCGCTCATCCCGTCGACCCACCGCTCGACGCCGAGCACTCGCCGCTGTGCTGGCTCGTTTCGGGTCCATTGGTCGGCCATGCCGTTCACGAGGCGCTGCTCCTCGTCGTTCGGTGGGCGGATGGCGTTGTAATATCCCGGGACGAGAATCGTGTTGCCGTCGGGCGTGGTAAGCGACGCGATCGCTTGCGCGAGGCGCAGGGCGGGGGCGTCGGTGATGACCTTGTAGGAGCCGTGGATCTCCGCGCGCGTCGGGCCGCCCCACGTCCCGCCCTTCGCCTCCAATTCGAAGTACACGATCCCCTTCACGCCTAGCGCCATCTGCACCGCGCCCGTCGGACCCTGGGCGTTGCTCGGGAAGAAGACCCCGTTCGCGCCGCGCAGGCGCGCCTCGTACTTATCGATCACCTCGGGGTAGTGCAGCGACCCGAGCTCTTCTTCCCCCTCGGCGACGACCATCAGGTTGACCGGGAGCTTTCCCCGGGTCGCGATGATCGCGTCGAGCGCGTTGAGAAAGGCGCGCTCGGGCCCTTTCTGATTGGTCGCCCCGCGCGCCATCAACACCTTGCCTAACGGGTTGTCGACCAGGGCTCCCTCGAAGGCATCGACGCGCCACGCTTCCGGCTCCACGGGCTGAACGTCGTACATCATGTAGACGGCGAGCGTTCTGGGCGCGCCGGCGTCGTAAAATCCCCACACTCCAGGGTGCCCCGTCGTGGGCACCAGCTCCGCCTCCCTGAAGCCGAGCTTGCGCAGGTCGTCACGAACGAGCGTCGCCATTTCCTGGATGCCCTGGTTCTGCGCGCTGACCGAGGGTTGCCGCACCCAGCGCCGGAGCTGCTCGATGTGGCTGGCGAGATTGGCGTCGATGTACGCGTAAACGGAGTCGTGACGGCCGCGGTACGCCGGAACCGCGCCCGCGTCGAAGCCCTCTTGGGTCGTGATCTCGAATCGCGGTCGCCGGATCTCGGGAGCAGTCGCGGGCACGACGGCGCCCCGAGATTCCTGAGGTGAGGGCCTGCAGCCCGCGAAGAGACCTGCGGCTAGCGTGACAGTGGCGGCGAGGCTCCGAAATTGGCGCGGTCTCGCGGCGCATCGTGGCTCAGACATGGTGTTTCTGCTCGCGAAAGGGTGAAAAAAAGTCACCTGTGGAGTCACGACCCGGTGAACACGTACTCGTGTTGCGCGGACCGGGTGGTGAGCCGCTTGCCTTCCTCGCTCACCACGAACTCGAAGCCCAGGATGCCAGGGGTGATGGTGAGGAACGAGATCGAGCCGTCGGGATTCTTCCGCGACGCGACCTCGCTGCGGAACTCGCCGAAATCGAACACCGTTCGGCCGCCGTCGCGTCGTACGTGGATGTCACCCAGGACGTCGTTGTGGTAGCGGTCGGCGAGCTTCGACGACTCGGCGGGATCAGCCGGAGCGGTGAGGAGCTTCCGATTGGCGGCGAACTGGGCGTAGTAGCTCTTCGCCGCCGACGCCACGTCAGCGTCGGCCTCGTCGCGGCCATCGAAGAGCACTTCCAGGAGCTTGCGCTGGAAGACGTCGCGAAGCGTCCAGCCTGGGTCACCATTGGTGAGCACCACGGCACCCACGTCGTGCTCCGGCAGCCACATCATGTCGCTGTGATACCCGATGAGGTCGCCGCCGTGGTGCACAACGGGCGTCCCGTACCTGGTGTCCACCATGAGACCCATGCCGTACGTGGCCTCCTTCCCGATCGCTACCTGCGGCGCGCGTCGTGCGCGGATCGTCTCCCTCGTGACGTACTGCGTGCCATCGGGCAGCTTTCCCTCGCCGAGCTCCATGGCGACATACTTGAGCATGTCATGCACGTTGCTCCATGCGGCGCCGGCGGGGCGCACGGGGATGGCGGAATAGTTGAGGTCCATCGCGGCGACGCTGGGTGTGCCATCAATGTTGGTCGAGTGCGGCAACGCGTGGTTTCCCGAAAGCGCCGCGGAGTAGTCGAACGTCGTAGATGTCATACCCAGCGGCTGGAAAACGAGCGTGCGCATGGCGTCGTCGTAGGCGGCGCCCAACTCGAGCGCGGGGAAGGCCACATGGCCGCCGATGTATCCGGCCGCCGCGGCCATCGGGTTCGAGTACTGGAACATCTCCCCGAACTTGCTGGTCGGCTGCATCGTGCCAAGGCTCCTCAGCGCGGATTCGGCGGTGGCGTTCTTGAACTCGAAAAGCCACTCGAAGTCCTGCCGCGGAAGACCCGTGCATGCGCAAATGAGGTGCTCCACGAGTACCTGCCGGGTGGTGGCCGTGTCGCCAAGCTTGAACGAGGGGAGGAGCGAGGTGACGGGCGTCTCCCAACCGAATCGCTTCGCGTCGACGAGCTTGCCGAGCATGAGCGTGGTGAGTGCCTTTGTATTCGACGCGACCATGAACAACGTGCTGGCATCCGGCTTCTCTGGCTTGCCCAGCTCGCGGACGCCAAACCCCTCGGCAAAGATCACCTTACCGTCCTGGATGATGCCCACGGCCGCGCCCGGGACGCCGAGCTCTTTCAGGGATCTCTCGGTGAACGCGGAGAGCGTCGCGAGTCGCGCGGCGTCGAGGGTAGCGGCTTTCTTCCCGGCGAAGGACTCCCGGGTGACCCCCCTCGGCAGAAGCCGGTCGAAGATCAGCTGCACCGCGGCGAGGCGCTTCTCGCCCGTGGCGTCGTTCATGTCGTAGATGGCGACGGTCCACACGTCGCCGGCGCGCTGGGCAAGTACGCCGACGCCGCGCTGCTCGTTAGGTGAGGTTTGGTACGAGTAGTTCCGCCGGTCGGACCAGCCCTCCTTGTCGGGCTCCGAGGTGACGACCGTGAGTGGCCACTTGTGGTCAGGCATGTATGCCGCCCAGGCGAGCGCCACGGCGGAGTCGGCGGTGGGAGCGCGCACGTCGACGAGCGCAATCCGCGAATCACGCTCGGGTGCCTCGAGAATGGTGGCGGGGCCGCGCACCGAGAAGGTCCAGTCCGCGGGCGCGAGGAAGGTCGCCCCGTCGACGGTCTGCTTCGGGGTGTCGGCGGTAAGGCGCTCCGGAGCCACGCCGCCGGCGGCTGTGCCGGGAATGACGGCGCGGCTACAGGACGTCAGGGCGAGCAGGCACGCGCCCGCGAGGGCGGCGCCGCCGAGGCGGCTATCGAATGACATGGTGCCTCCTAGTTTTTGCAGCGTCCAAACCCATGTGGATGGCTACAGCAGGTACCGGCGACGCCCGCGGGGGGCTTGCTAAAGCGCACCGCTCAGAATCCGTCGCAGCACCGCCGTGTCGAGATTTCCACCGGAGAAGATCAAGCCGACGCGCATGCCTCTCAACTCGTCCCGGAGCTTGAGCGCCGCGGCTACGCCGACCGCCCCCGCTCCCTCGACGAGATTGTGCGTCAACCCGAGGACGAGACGAATCGCTTCAGCAATCTCCGCTTCGGTCACGGTGATGAATCCCGCGAGCCCCTCGCACAGCGTTGCAAACGTCAACTCGTAAGGCTGGCGAGTCGCGACGCCCTCGGCAAACGTGTTCACCCGCTCGGTTCTCACTGGCGAGCGTGCGTGCCACGAGTCGTGGATTGCCGGTGCACCAGCCGATTGCGCGCCATACACCTTCACCTTCGGCGCGAGCTCTCGCGCAACCGTCAGCGCGCCCACCGCTTGTGATCCGCCGCCCACCGCGATCACGATCGCGTCCAATCCGCCGGACTGCTCGATCATCTCCAGGCTCATGGTCGCCGCGCCGGCGATGACGCGCGGGTCGTTGGTGGAGTGCGCGACGACCATGTTCTGCTGGCGCGCGATGCCCATCATCATATCGAGGGATTCATCGTAATCGCGACCCCCTTCGACGACGGTTGCGCCCCACGCACGCATTGCGGCGTTCTTCTGCGGATTGTTTCCGACGGGCACGCAAATCGTCGCGCGCATGCCGTGAAGCGCCGCGGCGTACGCGATCCCCTGTCCATGATTCCCCGTCGAGGCGGCAACGACGCCTCGCATGCGTTCGGCCGCCGTTAGGCCGGTAACGAAGGAGAGCCCGTTCCGGACCTTGAACGAGCAGGTCGGCTGGTGGTTTTCGTGCTTGATGAGGAGTGACGTCCCGCCACCGATCGACCCGTCGAGCTGCGGGTAGTTTCGAAGTGGTGTTGGTGTCAGGTAGCGGCTGAGCCTCGCGCGCGCCCGCAGTACGTCGTCGAACGTGATGGGCCAGCGTGGCCCCATCCTGCCGAAGAACGGTTCTGCCGCCTTCGTATGTGTCGTCACCTGCTCACCGCTCATACTATAGCCTGCACTCTTGCCGCCCACAGTCGCAACCTGGAGCTGCTCGATCCCCCCCCCCGAACGAGAGGTCGACCATGGCTCACCGTCTTCGCCGCGAGCTGCGCCTGCTGCGCGCACACGCCGTCATCACAACATCCCTGCTGATCGTTCTGCTCTTCGGCGGGTTTCTCCAGATCCCGCAGCGGACGCGGTTCACCGAGATCGACGTCGAACGGATCAACATCGTGGAGCCGGATGGGAAGCTGCGGATGGTCATCTCCAACCGGCCACGTTCGACCGGCCCCATTTACAAGGGAAAGCCATTCGGGTATCCGGGGGGCTCGCGTCCCGGGATCATCTTTTTCAACGACGAAGAGACCGAAAACGGTGGGCTCGGCTTCAGGCCGACGTGTCGATCTACGACTTCGTGATGCGGCGCGATTCCATCACCAAGATGCCGGATGGTCCAGCGAAGACCGCGGCGCTCGCGAAGCTGATGGAGCCGGTGAACGGCGTACCACTCATGGCACCGCGCGTCTATGTCGGGCGGGACGCCAGCAAGACGGCCATCGTGAATCTCAGCGACCGGTTAGGCAGATCACGCCTGCGACTACTGGTTGACTCGACGGGCAGCGCGCGCATCGAGTTCCTCGACGAGGCGGGCCGCATCGTCCAGCGCATTCCGGGCCCGCGATGACACGCCGAGTCAAGCAGGCCACTGCGCTAAACTCCTTTCATTAAGAATCAGATGATCGCTTGCGCCGGGTCGGGTGCCCGGTAATATAGGTCTTCCAGCCGACTGTATACAGTGTTGTTCCCAGTACGGCGTCCCATTCACGCAGGCACGCTATGTCCGCGCCAAGGCCTCATTTCCGGTATCCCGCGGTCCTCCCGGCCACCCTCTGCGCCCTCCTGACGGTAGCGGTCGCGCGGGCGCCTGGGCAATCCCCGGCATCCGGGCGCGCTTCGGGCGGGCTGCGCGTCGACACCGCTCGCGTCGACTCCGTGTTCGCCAGCTTCGACCGCCGCGACTCGCCCGGCTGCGCGCTCGGCATCATTCGCGGCGGCCGGCTCGACTACGCGCGCGGGTACGGCATGTCCGACCTCGAGCGCGGCACGCCGATCACGCCGCGGACGATCTTCGACATCGGGTCCACGTCCAAGCAGTTCACCGCGGCCACCGGCAGGGCCGCGACAGTTCCTTCCATCTCGAGGAGACCATCGCCAGCGGACGCCCGGTGACCTATGCGCCCATGGCCGCCGTGTCGGTCTCTCCACGCGCGCTTTCGAGATACGCCGGAACGTATGACAGTGAGGAGCTCGCGACTGCGTGGACACTCACCGTCCGCGACAGCGGCCTGGTGCTGGTGCATCGGTCGCTTGGTGACCCGCGCCTGGAGCCGGCATTCGTCAACGCGCTCACGGCGGGTCCCGCGCTCCTTCGCTTTGCGCGCGATGCCAAGGGGCGCATCACGGGATTCTCGCTCAGCATCGGGCGGGCCCGCAACATCCGGTTCGTGCGTCGTGGGTCGTAACGTCGTCGTCGCGTGCACCGCCGTCGTGGCGTTCGCGGGCGCGTGCCGCACGGCGGCGCCCCGGCCGTTGGCGGACGCCGAGCGTCAGCCGTCAGCGGGTGCGGTGCTGATCGTCAACGCCCTGGTGATCGACGGCACCGGCAGCGCGCCGCGCCGCGCCAGCGTGCGCATCCTCGGCGACCGGATCGCGGCCGTAGGCGACCTGCGACCCTCCAGCGGCGACGAGGTCATCGACGCGCGCGGGCTCGCGCTCGCTCCCGGGTTCATCGATACGCACAGCCACGCCGACGGGCACCTCGCCGGCCATCGCGACGCGCTGGCGCACGTGAGCCAGGGGATCACGACCGCCATCGTCGGGCAGGACGGTGGCTCGTGGGACACGTTGTCCACCTTCTTCGCCCGCCTCGAGCGGACGCCGGGCGCGCTCAGCGTGGCGAGCTACGTGGGACACAATACCGTTCGCTATCAGATACTGGGCGACGATTACAAACGCCCGGCCACGTCCGAGGAGATCGAGCGGATGAAGGCGCTGGTCGCCGAGGGGATGCGAGCGGGGGCGCTCGGTCTCTCTACCGGACTCGAGTACGACCCCGGCATCTACTCGACACCTAACGAGGTCATCGCGCTCGCCGCCGAGGCGGCGCGGCACGGCGGACGCTACATCAGCCACATCCGAAGCGAGGATCGCGCGTTCTGGGCGGCGGTGGATGAGCTGCTGGAGATCGGGCGACGTGCGAACATGGAGCGAGGTGCGGACCCGGCCCGAACGTACCTCGAGCTGATCCGGGAAGCGGAAGCGCTGAGGGCCGACAGCGCCCGGCGCCGGGCGCTGGCGCCGGATGGTGTCGTCGAGATGGTGATCGGGACGAGCATGGACGATCGCGATATCGAAGCGTTGATGCGCTGGCCGCACGCCAACATCGCGAGCGACGGCTCGCTCGTGGACCGGCACCCTCGGGGAGCCGGCGTCTTTCCGCGAGTGCTCGGCCGCTACGTGCGCGAGCGACGCGTCGTGACGCTGGCCGACGCGGTGCGGAAGATGACCTCGCTCTCCGCCGCTCACGTCGGCATCGTCGACCGCGGCATGATCGCCGTCGGCCAGCATGCCGATCTCGTGCTCTTCGATACGGCGCGCGTGCTCGACCGGGCCACACCTAACGAGCCGCACCGCCTGTCGGTCGGAATCGATCGCTTGTGGGTCAACGGCGAGATCGTCTACGAGAACGGACAGGCGACGGGGCGATACCCGGGGCGGGTGCTCCGCCGTACGCCGTCGCGCTCCTTCACCACTCCATCGCAGCGAGGCCAACCATGAGAGTGACCGCTTTGTTCGGCCGCGTCTGCTTCATCGGCGCAGCCGCCGCCTTCTACGTTATCGTCGCATCGTCCGTGCTGGACGCGCAGCGAGCGCCCCGCGCCGGACGCGACGTCACCGCCCGCTTCGACAGCGTCCGCGCGTTCATCCGTCGGACAATGGAGGAGAACGCCGTTCCCTCGATCGCGGTGGCGGTCGCCCGAAACGGCGAGATCATATGGGAGGAGGGCTTCGGGTGGGCCGACCTCGAGGGGAAAGTCGCCGCGACGCCGCATACCATGTATTCGCTGGCGTCGATCTCCAAGCCGATCACGGCGACCGCGATCATGACGCTGGTCGAGCGCGGCACCGTGGAGCTCGACCAGCCGGTCAACCACTACCTCGGCACTGGGAAGCTCACCGGACTCGCCGGCGACGCGCGGGGCGCGACGGTGCGGCGCGTGATGAGCCACACGGCGGGCCTCCCGCTGCACTATCAGTTCTTCTACCAGACCGGTGGGTACGCCCGGCCCAGCATGGACGAGACGATCGGCCGGTACGGGATTCTCGCGATCACGCCCGGGGAGGTCTTCGAGTACTCGAACCTCGGCTACGGCGTCCTCGACCACGTCATCGCGCGAATGTCGGGGCAGAGCTACGCCGAGTACATGCGCGCCGCAGTGTTTCGGCCGTTAGGCATGACGCGCACGTCGGTGGACATTGACGCCGGGCTCGGGCCGTACGCGGCGCAGCGGTACGACTCGAAGCAGCGGCCGATCCCCTTCTATACCTTCGATCATCCTGGCGGATCGGCGGTGTATGCGAGCGCGCACGACCTGGTGCGCTTCGGGATCTTCCACCTCAAGCACCGTCTCCGCGACCAGCGTCGCATCCTCGCCGATTCGACCATCGACGTGATGCAGCGCGTTCACACGCCCGACACGACGGATTTCGGATATGGTCTTGGGTGGGGACTCACGAAGGATGAGAACAGCTATCGCGTCGTGAGTCACAGCGGCGGAATGCCGGGAGTCTCGACGGTGCTCAAGCTGTACCCATCGGAGAACGTCGCCATCGTCGCGCTGGCGAACAAGAACGGTCCCGCCCCGTTCCGCATTGCCGAGGAGATCGCCGCTG
>JBQTHJ010000080.1:0-16854 GCA_052389995.1 Gemmatimonadaceae bacterium
CGCGCAGCGCGATGCTCGACGCGATCGAGCGCGTCGAGCCGCTGGCAGGCGCGGGCGATCTCGAGCGAGCGGTGGCACGCGCCGCCGCGCTCGTGCGCGAAGGCCCGGCGTCGTCGCGCTGGATCCACGAGCGGGAGATCGTGATCATCACCGACGGACAAGCGTCGGCATGGTCGCGCACGCTGTCCGTCGGCAACGTGCGCGTCGTGCTGCATCGCGCGTCCGGCCCCGCGGTGGAGAACACGGCTGTATCGCATGCGGAAGCGCGACCCACGCGCTGGACTCCTCGCGGCTCCGTGGTCGCGCGCTTCCGCGCACCGGACTCCGCGACGTATCGCTTCACGCTCGAAGGCCGAACACTGGCACGCGGCACCGCGGCGCGCGACGAAGAGGTGGTCGTGCGCGTCGCGCCACCGGAGCAAGGGTGGAGCGCGGGAACGGTCGAGCTCGAGCCGGACGAGCTTCGCGGCGACGATGCGCGCCACTTCGCCGCGTGGGTGGGGCCGGCGCCCGGCATCGCGGTGCACCGAGAGATCTCCACCTTCGCCCAGAGCGCGGTCGATGCGCTGCGCCAGACGGAGCGGGTCGTCGCGGGAAGCGACGTGGGTGTGGCTCCCGCCGATGTCGCCGTTCGGCTCCCGGCACTCCTCTTCGCTCCTGCGGATCCGGTTCGGGCGGGCGCGGCGAATCGCGTCCTCGAGCGCCTGGGCATTCCGTGGCGGTTCGGAGATCTGCGTCAGGGAGACGTCGCCGCGCGCGGAACGGACAAGAGCTTGCGGCCGTTGGAAGGCGTGATGATCTCGTGGCGACACGCGCTCCGCCCGGTCAGCGGCGGGATTGCCGATACGCTGGCGCTGGCCGGTGCCGAGCCGTGGATCGTCGCGGGACCGGGCTACGTGCTCGTCGCGTCGCCGCTCACACCCGAGGCGACGTCACTGCCGGTGCGTGCAGCCTTCATCCCCTGGCTCACCGACGTTGTCACGCAACGACTGTTCGGCGATGCGGGGCGCGTCATCGACGCAACGCCGCGTGCGGCGGTCGTGCGGCCGCAAGGCGCCGACGCGCTGGAGCTTCCCGGAGGCCGCCGAGTCGTCCTCGCGGCGGATACCATCAGCGCCCCCGATCGCGCGGGCGTCGCGTTCTTTCTGCGTGGCGGACGGCGCGTCGGTGCCTTGGTCGTGAACCCGGAGCCCGAAGAATCCGACCTCACTCGCCTCGACGGCGCGATGCTCGCGTCGCGACTCCGCGCGGCGGAAGTGGTTCTGCCGGATAGTGCGCGCTGGAGCGCGGCGCTCTTCTCGTCGTCGCCAAGACGATCCCTGCTCGTTCCCGTACTTGTCCTGGCGCTGGCGGTGCTGATTCTCGAGTCGGCGGTGGCGGGCGCCGGCCAGCGGAGGACGTGAGAGCGTGGCGCTGCCGCGCCTACTCGACGCGCTCGAGTCGCTTCCGGTCTTCGCCCGCGTCCTCAACACCTTTCCTGCACCGGGCCAGCGCCTAACGATCGGCGGCCTTCCTGGCTCCAGCGATGCTGCGCTCACCGCTGCGCTCGCACGCCGGGAAGGGGAACGACGCTTCTTCGTCGTTGTCGCCGAGACGCTTCCCGACGCGGAGCGGTGGCTCGCCGACCTCGGCTCGCTCGCCGATGAGGCCGAGAGCGTCGCGCTCTATCCGCCGCGCGAGGGATTCGGTGAGATCGAGCCGCACCTCGAGGTCGCTGGAGAACGCGTCGAGACGCTGGAGCAGGTAGCGCGTGGGCGCGTGCACGTCCTCGTGACGACCGCTCGTGCGGTGCTCGAAAGGACGCGCCTTCCGGGAGCGCTCAAGCGCGGCCGCGTCGAGATCCGGCGCGGCGAGCAACGACGGCTGGAATCACTGACCGAGCACCTCGAATCCATCGGGTTCGAGCGCGTGCCCCTCGTCGATGACGTGGCTCAATTCTCGGTTCGCGGCGGCATCGTCGACATCTACGGGTTCGGGATGGCGAGCCCCGTGCGCCTCGAGTTCTGGGGAGACGAGATCACGTCGCTGAGGCAGTTCGACATCATCACGCAGCGGTCCACGCGCGAAGTCGAGCATGCGATCATCCTGCCGGTGGACACGCCTACGGAAGACGATGCCGATGCTGCCCCCGCGCTGCGCGGCTCGCTCACCGAGCTGCTCCCGCCGGACTCGATCATCATCTTCCCGGGCGGCACGCACCTCGAGCCCGAGATGCGTCGCACCTGGGCGGAAGCGAAGCACCACATCGAGCTGGCGCGGCGACGCGGGGAAGATGCCGCTGCGCGAGAAGAGCTGTTCCGGCCTCCGGAGGAGGCGCTGCGTGTGCTCGCGGCGTTCTCGACGCTCGCCCTCCGTGAGAGCGATGACGGCGCGCAGGTGCCCGCCGACGTGATGTTCCCGCTCCGGCCGCCGGAGGTCATCGATCGCGACATCAGGAGACTTCGGGCGATCCTGACCGATGGCATGCCGACGCTCATCCTGTGCGACAACACGGGCCAGTGCGAACGGCTCGACGAGCTGTTAGGCGAAGGCGGACGTCGCCCGGTGAGCGCCGGTCTCGCGGTCGGTGTCCTCGGCGGCGGCTTCGTCATCCCGGGCAGCCTTCGCGTCCTCACCGATCACGAGATCTTCCGGCGCGAGCGCCGGCTGCGTCGCGCGCGCCGGTATGCGAGCGGCATCCCCCTCGAGACGATGACGGCGCTCAAGGCGGGCGATTACGTCGTCCACCTCGAGCACGGCATCGGGATCTACCGGGGGATCGACACGATCTTCGCCGGGCAGAGCACGCTCGAGGTCGCGGTCATCGAGTACGAGGGCGGTGATCGTCTCAACGTCCCGCTCTATCGTATCGATCAGATCGAGCGCTATCGCTCGGCCACCGACGGCGACGAGGCGAGTCCGCCGCGCCTGCACAAGCTCGGCGGCAAGCGGTGGGCGGCGCAGCGCGACAAGACGCGAGCCGCGCTCCAGGAAATGACGATGGAGCTGCTGGATCTGTACGCGCGTCGGAAGATGGCGACGAAGACGTCGGCGCTCCCCGACACGGCGTGGCAGCGACAGCTCGAGTCGTCGTTCCTCTTCGAGGACACGCCCGATCAGCGCCGCGCGACCGATGAAGTGAAAACGGACATGGAGGCGCCTCGCCCGATGGACCGCTTGCTCGTCGGCGACGTCGGCTACGGAAAGACCGAGGTCGCCGTGCGCGCGGCATTCAAGGCGATTCAGTCGGGGCGCCAGGTCGCAGTGCTGGTTCCCACGACCATTCTTGCCGAGCAGCACGGACGCACGTTCAGCGAGCGGCTGGCGGATTTCCCGGTTCGCGTCGAGACCCTCTCTCGCTTCCAGACGCCAAAGGAGCAGACCACTCTCCTCGCCGATCTGGCCGCGAAGAAGGTCGACATCGTCATCGGCACGCATCGCCTGCTGAGCGATGACGTGGAGTTCGGCGACCTGGGACTCATCGTCGTCGATGAAGAGCACCGATTCGGGGTGAAGCACAAGGAGAAGCTCAAGCGGTTGCGCCTTGCGATCGATGTCCTGACGCTCACGGCCACGCCCATTCCGCGCACGCTGCATTTGTCGCTCGCGGGACTACGCGACATGACGCTCATCCAGACGCCGCCGCGCGATCGGTCGCCGGTGCTCACCTTCGTCGAGCCGTGGGACGACGGTCTCATCGAGGAAGGAATCGCGCGTGAGATCGATCGCGGCGGTCAGGTGTTCTTCGTCCATAATCGCATCGACACGATCGAAGCCGTGGCCGATCACGTGCGGCGCCTCGCGGCGCGCGCGAGAGTCGCCGTCGGTCACGGCCAGATGCGAGAGCGCGATCTCGAGGAAGTGATGCGCAAGTTCGTGGGAGGAGAGATCGACGTGCTGGTGTCGACGATGATCGTCGAATCGGGGCTGGACGTCCCCAACGCGAACACGATGTTCGTCAGCCGCGCCGACCACTTCGGTCTCGCGCAGCTCTATCAGCTGCGCGGGCGCGTGGGACGTTCCCACCGCCGTGCGTACTGCTACCTCCTCGTTCCCGATGCCGTCGACGATGAGGCGGAGCGACGTCTTCAGGTGCTCGAGCATCACACGGAGCTGGGCTCGGGATATCGCATTGCGCTCAAGGACCTCGAGCTCCGCGGAGCGGGGAATCTTCTCGGTCCGGAGCAATCGGGCTTCGTGCAGGCGGTTGGCTTCGACCTGTATCTCCGGATGCTCGACGAGACGGTGAAGCGGCTGATGCGCGGCGATGGCGCGCCGAAGCTCGTCCCCGCGGACGTGTCGATGGACACGCCCACCTATTTGCCCGACGACTACGTTCCGCTCCAGGAGGCGAAGCTGGACGTCTATCGCCGCCTCACGACGCTGGACAATCCGGCCGAGGTGGATGCGCTGCGCGATGAGCTTCGCGACCGGTTCGGACCCCTGCCACCAGCCGCGCAGGCGTTTCTGGCTGCCGCGAAGCTCCGGCTGCTCGGCGCGAGCCTGGGCGCCGAATCGATCCTGGTGCGCGGTGACGAGGCCCGTATTACCTTTCGGGACGACGCGGTGCCGCGCCTCAAGGGGCTCACTGCCGCGTTTCATGATGTACAGTTCCAGGCGGAGGTGCGGCGCGCGCACCCGTTGTCGCTGAAGCTCACGCGACAGGGCGGCGCTTCACTTCTCGATGGGCTCGTCCGCGCCCTCGGCAGTCTCCTCGCGGATCGGGACCGTTCGCCGCGTCCCGAGGTGTCCCCACAATTCCGGAGTTCGATCCGCCAATGAATCGTTCGCTGATCGCTGTGTTCGCGGCCGGCATGACGCTCGCCGCTTGCGAGGGCTTCAAGGAAGCGCTGACGGCGCACGTCGACGTTGCCGCGCGTGCCGAGTCGCAGGAGCTCTCCGTCGAGCGCCTGGCCGAGATGATCGGCAACACCGACTTCCCCCTCTCCACCGAGTTCGCCCGCCAGATCTCCGGCCTCTGGGTCGACTACCAGCTGTTGGCGCATGCAGCGGCGCATGGGGATTCCCTGAAGGACACGACGCGGCTCGATCGCGTGCTCTGGCCGATGATCTCCGAGGCGAGGGTCAACACGTTCCACGAGCAGATGCTCGCGGCGGGGCCGAAGCACGACTCCTCGGCGAACGAAGCACGCTATGGTCAGGGCGAGCTCCTCGCGGCGCGCCACATTCTCTTCCGCGCGCGTCCGGACATGACACCGGCGCAGAAGGACTCCGTGCGACGCCGCGCCGAAGCCACGCGCGCTCGCTTGACGGGCGCCAACTTCGCGCAGATCGCCGGCCAGACCAACGACGATCCGACGGCGAAGTCGCGCGGCGGCGATCTCGGCATCTTCCCGCGTGGGGCGATGGTGAAGGAATTCGAGGAAGCCGTCCTCGGACTCCAGCCGGGTCAGATCTCGCCGCTCGTCGAGACCTCGTTCGGGTATCACATCATCCGGCGCACCCCATACTCGGAAGTGCGTGGAGAAATCGGCGAGGCCATGCAGCGGCGCGCGACACAGGTCGCCGACAGCACGTTCGTCGCCAAGCTCGAGGCCGGCGCCGAGGTTGAGCTCAAGGAGAACACGGCCGAGGTGGCGCGCGCCGTCGTCGCCGATCTCGAGGGACATCGGAACGACAAGACCGTCCTCGCCGAAACGCGGATCGGGGACTTCACCGTCGAGAAGTTCGCCCGGTGGGTGCGGATCTTCCCGCAGCGCCAGCAGGTGCAGCAGGTGATCTCGCAGGCGCCCGATTCGCTCGTCCGGCAGTTCGTGAAGAACATGATTCGCAACGAGCTCATCCTGCACGCCGCCGACAGCGCCAAGGTCCAGATGGATCCGCAGCAGCTGGCGCAGCTCCGCAGCACGTTCGCGCAGGTGGTCGGCCAGGCGTGGTCGCAGCTGGGCGTCGCGCCGGCGCAGCTGTCCGATAGCGCGCGCACCGAGGAGGAGCGCGAGCGCGTCGCCGCGACGCGTGTGGAGACGTACGTCGATCGCCTGCTGGCCAACCAGGCGCAGTTCGTCCCGGTGCCGACGGAGATCTCCGAGCTGCTGCGCGACACCTACGAGTGGAGGATCACGAACGCGGGCGTCGAGCGAGCCGTCGAGCGCGGCCGTCGCATACGCGCGACGCGCGATTCCACGCGCGCGGCGCAGCGCCCACAGTCGCAGGTCCCGATGGGCACGCCGCCGCAGGGGCAGCAGCAGGGTGCGCCGAGTGGCCAGCAGCAGCCGCAGGCGCCGGCGGCGCCCCAACCGTGACGGAAACTCGCGCGTGCGTCCCGGGGTACCAACCCTCATGACACGACTCGTTCTGCTCGCGGCGCTCGCCCTCCTGGGCTCGAGCGCCGCGAGCGCGCAGGACGCTCGGCCGGAGACCGTGCCGATCGATCGCGTCGTGGCGGTCGTCGGCAACGAGGTCATCCTGTGGAGCGATGTGCTCGAGGAGATCAACGTGATGCGCGCGCAGGGGCGCGAGCTCCCGAGCGATTCCGCCCAGCAGATGACGCTCGCGCGCGAGATCATCGGCCGGTTGGTCGAGACCGAGCTGCTCGTACAGCGCGCACAGCAGGACAGCGTGCTCGTGAACGACATCGACCTGACGCAACAGGTCGACGCCCGCATGCGTCAGGTGCGTGGCCAGTTCCAGACGGAGCAGGAGTTCCTCGAGCTGCTTCGGACCTCGGGATTCGGCTCCATCGAGGAGTATCGCCGGTGGCTCACGGACGAGCAGCGGCGGAACGCGCTACAGGAGCAGCTCATCCAGAAGCTGCGTGCCGAGGGCAAGCTTCCGCCGGCTCCCGTGAGCGAAGAGGAAGTCCAGCGCTTCTTCGACGAGAACAAGGGTCAGGTACCGCGACTTCCGGCGACGGTGACCTTCCGGCAGATCGTCGTCCCGGTGACACCCTCGGAGCGCGCTCGTCAGGCGGCGCGCGCCAAGGCGGAATCGCTGCTCGTGGAGCTTCGCCGTGGTGGCAACTTCGAGCAGGTCGCGAAGCGCGAATCCATGGATCCCGCCTCGCGAGAGACCGGCGGTGACCTTGGATGGCGCCGCCGCGGCGGTGGGGCAGAGGGGCTCGTCCCCGAGTTCGAGTACGTGATCTTTCAGCTCGGGCCTGGCCAGCTGAGCCCCGTCTTCGAGACCTCGTTCGGCTTTCACATCGCTCGCGTCGATCGTGTGCAACCGGCCGAGGTGAAGGCGCGGCACATCCTCATCCGTCCGAAGCTCGACTCCATCGATGTCGCGGCAGCTCGCGCGCGTGCCGACTCGGTGGCGAATGCCTGGCGCGCCGGGGCGTCTCTGGACTCCCTCGTCGCGCGGTTTCACGACCCGATCGAGGAGCGGAGCATCCCGAATCCGTTCCCGAGGAATCAGCTCCCCGAGCCGTACCAGAAGGCCGTGGAGGGGCATCAGGCGAACGACATTCTCGATCCCTTCGAGATCCCGGACGCGGCGCGTGACGTGCCGAAGTTCGTCATCGTCCAGATCACCTCGATGGAGCCGGAACGCGAGCCATCCCTCGGGGAGTTCCGTCAGCAGATTCGTGAGCAGCTCGCGCAGCAGAAGGCCGTGCGGCGACTGTTCGAGAATCTCCGCGAGGCGACGTTCGTCTCCGTTCGGATCTAGCGCGGCCTTTCAGTCACGAGGCTTACCGCAGATGCGCGTCGACCTCGCGCTCAAGCGGCTTCTGCTGGTGAAGAGTCGCACTGAAGGGAAGGAAGCGTGCGATGTCGGCGCCGTTCACGTGAACGGGAAGCCGGCGAAGGCCGCGCAGGAGGTGCGCCTGGGCGACCGGCTCCGCATCGACTACGCACACCGCACCCTCGAGATCGAGCTCGTGGCCGAGATCGGCAAGAATGTCAGCCGCACGGATGCGAAGACGCTCTACCGCGTCCTCCGCGACGAGAAAACCTCGTGAGCCGCCCACGGCTCGCGGTCACCCTCGGCGATCCGCGTGGCATTGGCCCGGAAGTCGTGGCGAAGACGCTCGAGGACCCCGCGATACGCGCTGCATGCGAGCCGGTGCTCGTCGGTCCCTCCGGTGCCGGCGTCGAAGTCAACGAATCCGTTGGCACCTGGACGCACGACGCGGGCGAAGCCGCTGCGGGACAGCTCGCGGGGCTCGCCATCGAGCGGGCCGTCGAGCTCGCTCAGCGCGGCGCGGTCGACGGCATCGTCACCGCGCCGATCGACAAGCATGCGCTCCTCCTTGGTGGCTACTCGGATCCGGGACACACCGAGATGCTCGCGCGCCTCACCGGCTCGCGCGTCGCGATGATGCTCGCGTCCGACCGCCTCCGCGTGGTGCTTGCGACGACACACGTCGCGCTCCGCGACGTGCCACGCGTGCTGAGCGCCGATGCGATCGCGGACGCAGCGCGACTCACGCGAGCGGCACTGCGCGACTGGTTCGAGGTCGACGAGCCGCGCATCGCGCTCTGCGCACTCAACCCGCACGCCGGCGACGGCGGCCGCTTCGGCGATGAGGACGACACCCTGCTGGCGCCGGCCGCTCGTCAGGCGGGACTCGTTGGACCGCTGCCGGCAGACACCGTCTTCGTGCGCGCGCTGCGCGGTGACTTCGACGCCGTCATCGCCCCGTATCACGATGTCGGCATGACCGCGATCACGGTCGCGTCATTCGGCCAGGCGGTGAACGTCACCCTCGGCCTCCCATTCCCGCGAACGTCGCCCGATCACGGGACGGCGCTCGATATTGCGGGAAAGGGCCTCGCGTCCCCCGCGAGCATGATCGCGGCAATGGACATGTGTGCTCGGCTTGCGAGGATGAAGGCGAAGAGATGACGGCCGAGGAATGAGGAATGAGCTTCCTCGGGCCTCCGTCCTCGTTCCTGCTGTACTTACTCCACCCCGGCCGCGTTCACAGCGATTTGCTCCGCGCGCCGTCCGTCGACCGACCGCACCGTGAACGTCGCGCCGCCGGCGGTCACGCGATCGCCGACGCGGGGCACGCGGCCGATCGTGCCGAAGATGTAACCGCCGATCGTGGCGAACTCTTCCTCGGGCACCGCCAGGCCTAACCGCTCGTTGAGCTCGCCGATGTTGAGATCGCCCGCCACGAGCACCTCGCCGCCGCGCGCCTGAGCCGGCTCCTCCCGCTCATCGTGCTCGTCGAGGATCTCGCCGACGATCTCCTCGAGCAAGTCTTCCATCGTCACGATGCCTGCGGTCCCGCCGTACTCGTCGAGCACGATCGCCATGTGCTCCTTCATGCGCTTGAAGTCGGAGAGCACCTCCTCCACTTCGCGCGTACCCGGGATGAAGTGCGCTGGGCGGAGAATGCGCCGAAGCGAGAACGGCGCCGTGCGCTCGGGCGCGTCACGCAGAATCGGGATGAGATCCTTTGCCAGCACGATGCCGACGATGCTGTCGATCGAGTCCTCGAACACGGGAAACCTGGACAGCCCGCTTTCGTCGATGACGGTCATCGTCTCCGCCAGCGTCGCGTCGGCGTGGAGGGCGATGATCTCCGTGCGCGGCGTCATCACCTCGCGCGCGTTCTTCTCGGAGAACTCGAACACGCCCTCGATCAGCTCCGCATCCTCCGGCGGAATCGCGCCGCCCGCCTCGGCGCGCTCGAGGAGTTGGCGGAGCTCGCCAGGGAAATGCATCGCGTCTTCCTGCGCCGTCGTGGTTTGCCCAAGGCGGTTCGTGAGTGGCTGCGACGATCGCGCGAGCAGCAGCGTGAAGGGGGAGATGAGCCAGGCGAACACCATCACGGGCGTGGCGAGCGACTCGGCGATGCGCTCGGGCTGCGCGAGCGCAACCACCCTGGGGATGAATTGCCCGAACACGATGTGGAGATACGTGACGAGCAGGACGGCCACGACCACGCCGATGATGCCGGCGGCCGATCGACCATGCAGGAACGCGAAACTGGCGACCGCGTCCGCGAGCAGCCATCCGAGTCCGAGGCTCGCGAGCGTAATGCCCGCCTGACTTGCCGCCAGCAATCGCGTACGATTCGCGAGCGCGCGGAGCGCCCACTTCGCGCGGCTCGAGCCACCGCGCGCCCGCGCCTCGAGCCGTGGCCGCCGCGCGCGCACCAGCGCGGATTCGGCAGCCACGAAGAACGCATTCAGGGCGATGAGAAGCACTGCCGCGAGCAGGCGAAGAATCACGCCGCAAAAGTACGTGACGCCTGTGGGGCCCGGCAACACGCCGTGACTGTTGGCTTCGTCTGCGTCACGCTAGCTTCTCGCCGCGCTCCTGATGCGCAGGACCATTCCCGGAGGGACGGCTACGACGCACCACCACCACGGGTCGCACGGCCACGATCACGCGCACGAGAGCCACGCGCACGGCGACGCACGCGATCAGATGCGACGTCTGCGCATCGCGCTCGGAATCACGGCGTCGTTCCTGCTCGCCGAGGTCGTCGGCGGACTGGTGTCGAACTCGCTGGCGCTGCTCGCCGACGCCGGGCACATGCTCACCGACGTCGCGGCGCTCGCGCTTTCGCTCTTCGTCGCGTGGTTCAGCCGTCAACCGTACGAGCCGAGGCGCACCTTCGGCTACCTGCGCTGGGAGATTCTCGCGGCGTTTCTCAACGGAGCAACCCTGCTCCTCCTCTCGGTGTGGATCGCGGTCGAAGCCGTCATGCGACTGCGCGAGCCCGAGCCCGTCGTGAGCGGCGTGATGCTCACCATCGCGGTGATCGGCGTCATCGCGAACATCGTCGCTGCGGTCGTGTTGCATCCGGCGAGCACCTCGAGCCTCAACCTGCGCGGTGCCTACCTGCACGTCCTTGGCGATCTGCTCGGCTCGGTCGCCGTGGTCGTGGCTGCGCTCCTGGTCCGGTTCACCGGTTGGCTCGCCGCCGATCCGATCGCGTCGCTGCTGATGACGCTGCTCATCGTGCGCGGTGCGTGGCAGCTCGTCCGCGACTCCGTCGACGTACTCCTGGAATCCACCCCGGCACACATCTCGGTCGGCGCCGTTCGACAGCAGCTCGAAGCCATCCCCGGCATCGAGTCGGTCCACGACCTTCACGTGTGGACCGTGACGTCCGGCGTCGTCGCGATGAGCGTCCACGCGATCGTCCGCGAGCCGGAGCGGCACCAGCATGTATTAGAGCACGTTCATGATGCGATGCGGCTCTTCGGCATTCAGCACGTGACCGTGCAGCTCGAGCGCCGCGAGATGTACGAGCGCGAGCTGCATCTGCATCCCTGACGGCTTTCCGGTCGTCGCGACCGGGCAAACTGGCCGGCCGACACCGCGCTCCGTACGCGCTGAGCACGGCGGTGACTGTGCTACCTATCGCGCGTCCTTGAGGGACACTCGCTCCCTCGCGCATGCACGAGTTCCGAATCGAAAAGGATCGCTGTTCCGTGACACTGTCGCTCGTCGGCGGAGAGACGATCACCGGAGCGATGTTCGTGCAGCATGCCGAGGAGGGGGATTCGCGTCGGGAAGGGCCACACGATGTGCTCAACGGTCCCGAGCGCTTTTTTCCCATTGTAACCGACGACGGACGAACCATGCTCATCGCGAAGGACCGCGTGGTGGAGGCGCTCACCGCGCTCCCGGCCGACGGCGATGAGCTGCGGCGCGCCAGCGCACGCACGGCGCTGCTCGACATCGTGCTCCCCGGCGGGGCCGTGCGATCCGGTGAGGTGGTCGTCGAGCTGCCGGCTGGTCACGACCGTCTGCTCGACTATCTCAACCGCCTCGCAGACCGTTTCCTCGTGCTCTACGCGTCGGAGGGGACTCGTCTGGTCAATCGCGCGCTGATCGAGCGCGTTCACCCTCGAGACTGATGGCTCAACTCGACCGCTTCCTCGCCGTCCTGGTGTCCAACCATGCGACGGCGCTGCACCTCGGCGCCGACGAAGTCGCACGGCTCGAGATCGACGGCACGCCGCGTCCGATCACGAAGCAGCCCTTCAGCTCGGCGCAGGTGATCGGCCTCCTTCGAGAGATCGCGTCGCCCGACGCGGAGGAGCTGCTGGAGCGCGGACAGGACGCAACCTTCTCGTACTCCTGCGCCGACGGGACGTTCACGGTCGCCACGATCGTCACGCGCGGCCGCCTGACGGCCACGCTGGCGCCGGCCCCGGCCGGCGTGGACCCGGCCCGCGTCAACGGCGGTGTGCGGCCGGTGACGATCGACGCGACCGCTGTCCGCTCGAACGGATCGAGCGATGCCGCGCGCGTCGAGATCGAGGCGCTCCTGCGGCAGCTGGTGGAGAAGGACGGGTCGGATCTTCACCTGCGGGTCGGTGAGCCGCCGATCATCCGCATGCACGGCGAGATGACGCGGCTCGAGAACGCCGCTCCGCTGACGAACGATCGCCTCGAGGCGATGCTCCTCGCGATCATGCCCGACCGGAACCGGCACGAGTACACCGAGCTCAACGACACCGACTTCGCGTACGAGATCACTGGTCTCGCTCGCTTCCGGTGCAATGCGCTGCGTGATCGTAAGGGTGCGGGCGCCGTCGCGCGCGTCATTCCCGCGACGGTCGTCACCGCCGATCAGCTCGGGCTCTCGACCGAGGTGCAGCAGCTGTGCTTCCTCACGAAAGGGCTCGTCCTCGTGACGGGCCCGACCGGGTCCGGAAAATCGACGACGCTATGCGCGCTCATCGATCTGATCAACCGTGTTCGCACCGATCACGTGATCACGATCGAGGACCCCATCGAGTTCGTGCATCCGAACAAGAGCTGCGTCATCACGCAGCGGCAGGTCGGCCTGCATACGTCGTCGTTCAAGCACGCCCTGCGCGCCGCGCTCCGCGAGGACCCGGACATCGTCCTCGTCGGCGAGCTCCGCGATCTGGAGACCATGTCCATCGCGATCGAGACCGCGGAAACGGGACACCTCGTCTTCGGAACGCTGCACACGACGACGGCCGCGAGCACCATCGACCGCATCATCGATCAGTTCCCGCCCGACCGCCAGGAGCAGATCCGCGTGATGCTCTCGGAGTCGCTCAAGGGCGTCATCTCGCAGACCCTGTGCAAGAAGATCGGCGGAGGACGCATCGCGGCGCGTGAGATTCTGCTGTCGATTCCGGCGATCTCGAACCTGATCCGCGAGGGAAAGACCTTTCAGATTCCGTCGATCATGCAGACGTCGCGTCGCCTGGGGATGGTGACGCTCAACGACGGGCTGATCGAGCTGGTCGACAAGAGGATGGTCGAGCCTCGTGAGGCGTACCTGAAGGCAGTGGACAAGATCGTCTTCGCGAACATGTTGCGTCAGCGCGGCCACGACGTGACGTGGCTCGAGCTCGATCCGGGGGCGGCCGCGCCGGCGAAGACGGAGTCGGCGAAGCCTGGCACGCGACCGATCGCGGCCAAGCGCTAGCCACACCCGAGACATCAGACGTCAGACATCAGGCGTCAGAATTCAGAGAATCGAACGGGGAGTCGAGATCTCGACTCCCCGTTCAATTTCCCTGAACCCTGACGTCTGACGTCTGATGTCTGACGTCTCGGGTGTCAGCCGTCGGTCCCTTCCACCTTCAACTCCGACCTCACCCCCCGAACGCCAGCCACCTCCCACGCATCATCCGTCGCGTAGCGTACCTCCTGATGGCTCGGCAGCGTCCCGCGGAGCGTCACAATGCCATCTTCCACGTCCACCGCAATGCGCTGCGCGTCGACCCACGTGTCGTAGAAGAGCGCCTCTTCGACGTCTGTTCGCACGTCGCTGTCGCCACGTCGAATCGTCTCGAGTCGCTGTGCGTACGGACCGCGTGCGTACCGCTGCGGTCCGTAAATTCGGCCCTGAAGCTGCGCCTGCGTGACATAAAAGCTGCGCGAGTGCCGGAGCACGCCCTGACCGCCGTACAGGTGCGGAATGCGGGGTTGAGTGAGATCGACGGCGGGAGGCTCGCCGGGGGGGTCCGTGGCCTCGAACATCCCTGGCTCATCGCGCCAGGCCCCGGCGGTCGCGTCCTGTGGAAGGTGGTCGACGTCGGGAGCGGGTCCTCGCGGGTGCTCTCCGTGTCGAGCGCCGCGCGGTCGATCGTATTCCTCACGTGAAGCGTATCCGTACCCCCCCAGCACTTCACCCCCTCGCATGTAATCGTGACCGTAGCCACGCCCGAGGGGGTACTCCGTTCGCCCAGCTTCATCATCACGCTGTTCCATGGCGCACCTCCGGCGAATGAGACATGCGCACGAACGCCGCACCGTCCGTGCCATGCACCCGTCGCGCTTGTATGCACAACGGGCGCCCCGATATCTTTAACAGTCTATGCAGATCCGCAACATCGCCATCATCGCGCACGTCGATCACGGCAAGACCACGCTCGTCGACAAGATGCTCCGCCAGGCGGGCGCCTTCCGTGAGAATCAGGTGGTGCAGGAGCGCGTGATGGACTCGAACCCGCTGGAGCGCGAGCGGGGCATCACGATCCTGGCCAAGAATACGTCCATCCGATGGGGTGGCGTCAAGATCAATATCGTCGACACACCCGGCCACGCCGACTTCGGCGGTGAGGTCGAGCGCATCCTCCGCATGGTCGATGGCGTGTTGCTCGTCGTCGACGCTTTCGATGGGCCGATGCCCCAGACGCGATTCGTCCTTCGGAAAGCCCTCGATCTCGGCCGACGCCCCATCGTCGTCATCAACAAGATCGATCGCCCAGGCGCCGATCCGGTGCGCGTCCACGACGAGGTGCTCGATTTGCTCATCGAGCTCGAGGCTGACGAAGCGCAGCTCGACGCGCCCGTCGTCTATGCCTCGGCACGCGATGGGACGGCGACGCTCGATCTCGACCAGCCGCTCACCGACCTCACGCCGCTTTTCCAGTCGATCATCGACCACGTTCCGCCGCCGCCGAGCGATGCGGTGCAGCCCTTTCAGATGCTCGTGTCGACGATCGACTACTCACCGTATCTCGGGCGTCTGGGCATCGGCCGTATCGAGCGTGGCACCGTTCACGTCGGCGACGAGATCGCGCTGCTTCCACTCGAGCTGTCGAGGGGAGGTGGTCGCGACGGCGCCGAAGGCGAGGAACGGGCGGTTGAGCGATCGCGCGTGACGAAGCTCTTTGGCTTCGAAGGGCTCGAGCGTGTGGAGCTCGAGTCGGCGAGCGCAGGCGAGATCGTGTGTCTCGCGGGCCTCGAGGGCGTTGAGATCGGCCTGACGTTGGCCGACGTCGAGCACCCGGATCGGCTCGAAGGGATTGCCGTCGAGGAGCCCACGATCTCGGTGGACGTGATCGTCAACAATTCCCCGTTCGCGGGGAAGGAAGGACGATTCGTGACATCGCGGCAGGTTCGCGAGCGTCTGTATCGCGAGCTGGAGCGCAACGTCGCCTTGCGCGTCGAGGACACCGACTCGACGGACACGTGGAAGGTGTCGGGGCGGGGCGAGCTTCACCTCTCGATCCTCATGGAGACGATGCGGCGCGAGGGGTACGAATTTCAGGTCTCGCGTCCGCGGGTGATCACGCGCGTCGGCGCGAGCGGCGAGCTCCTCGAGCCGTACGAGGAGCTCGCGATCGACGTCCCGGAGGACTACCTCGGCGCCGTCATGGAGAAGCTCGGACCGCGCCGAGCGGCGTTGATCGAGATGAAGAACCCGGGCGAGGGGATGGTGCGATTGTTGTATCGGATCCCGGCTCGCGGGTTGTTCGGCTACCGCTCGGAGTTTCTCACCGACACGCGGGGAACCGGCATCCTGCATCATCGCTTTCTCGATTACGGGCGCTGGGCCGGGCCGCTGGCCGGGCGGAAGCGCGGAACGTACGTGTCGATGGAGAATGGTGTGGCGGTGGCGTTCGCCCTCTTCAACCTGTCGGAGCGGTCGACGATGTTCGTGTCACCCGGAACGCCGGTGTACGAGGGGATGATCATTGGTGAGAACTCGCGTCCGGGCGATCTGGACGTGAATCCCACCAGGGAAAAGAAGCTGACGAACATGCGCACCACGGCGAGCGACGAAAACATTCAACTGGAGCCGCCACGGGAGTTGACTTTGGAAGGCGCCCTGGAGTACATCGAGGACGACGAGCTCATCGAGATCACGCCGCAGTCGATTCGGTTGCGCAAGCGCCTCCTCAAGGCCAACGATCGGAAGAAGCTGACCCGCGAAGCGAAGCGCGAGCGCGCGTCGCTCTGATCCGGCTCCCGGCACGGAACATTCCTCCAAGGAGATCGGCGTTATGTTAGGCGAGTTCGAGTCGTTGACGGAGGTGCAGGCACGAGAGCGCACCGACGACGACCTCGACGAGGAGTCACGCGACGACGACGACGACCTCGATGATGACGAGGACGACGACGACCTCGATGATGACGACTTCGACGACGAGTTCGATCTCGACGAGGACGATGAGGATGACCTCGACGACGATGATTTGGACGACGAGGATGACGAGGACGACCTCGATGAGGAGGACGACCTGGTCGATCTCGATGACGAGTACGACGATGAGGAGGAGCACCGGCACAAGCCGGGGCACCCACCGCCGCGGTACGACGAGTAGGCTCCCGCGTGGCGCGCGGGATCATCGATGAGACGGCAAAGACATCAGACGTCTGATGTCTTTGCCGTTCTCCCGCCCTTGAACCCACCCCGGAAGCCGACTATAATCAGGGTCCCCCGGGGACACCGGGGAGCCCGACGCTGTTTGATAATCGAGTGTGAGATCGTGCGATGGCTCTCGATGAACCGCCGCGCTCGTGCGTGGCGGGGAGAGAACAATTCACGAGATGATTGATTCCGGATGCGACGTCAGACACGTCGTGTCTGATGCCGCGTTTGGAGAGCTGTTCGAACTTCTTCTTTTGGAGAGTTTGATCCTGGCTCAGGACGAACGCTGGCGGCGTGCTTAACACATGCAAGTCGAAGGCACTCGGGGGGCAACTCCGGAGTGACTGGCGAACGGGTGC
>JBQTHJ010000081.1:0-6725 GCA_052389995.1 Gemmatimonadaceae bacterium
CCCTGCGCACCCTGCGCACCCTGCGCACCCTGCGCACCCTGCGCACCCTGCGCACCCTGCGCACCCTGCGCACCCTGCGCACCCTGCGCACCCTGCGCACCCTGCGCACCCTGCGCACCCTGCGCACCCTGAGCACCCTGAGCACCCTGAGCACCCTGAGCTGGCGCCGCCGCGCCCGTGCCGGATCGCTCGGGGAGGCGAGGCGATTTCCCGGCAACGGGCCGCGGGGCGCGTCAGGGGCCTTGCAGAGCCAATGCCGTGGCGACGCAGCCGCCTAACACGTGACGGTGCAAGCGATTAATCTGTTTACGCGGCGCCGGGGCTCTGTCGCGACGATGCCGCACATGTCGACGCCTGCCCTCACGGTGCGACGCGGCTAGATCAGTGTCGCCACCCACTCGCCGACGAAATAGCCGACGATGGCGACGCCGAGGCCGACGACGAACATGTCGAGCCCGGAGCGGATGATTCCACGGCCGGTGAACACCGATCGCGCCGCCCCGATCAGGAAGTGCGAGAGCATCGAGACGATGAACGAGACCCAGATCGCCGCCATCCCCTCGAGCACGAGGAATGGCGCGACCGGGATCGCTGCGCCGAACGCCGTCGCGAGTCCGGTAACCCACCCTTCACGCAGCGGCGACGCGCCCTGCTCGCCGATCTTGAGCTCCTCCTGCACCTTCTCGTCGAGCATCCGCTGCGGATCGGCCATCACCTCGGTGGCCAATGCGTGCGCTGCGTCGGCGTGCATCCCCTTGGCTTCGTAGATCAGCGCGAGCTCGTCGCGCTCGACCTCGGGCATGAGCTCGATCTCCTGCCGCTCCATCGCGATCTCGTGCGCGTACACCTCCTGCTCGCTCTTCGCGGCGAGGTAGCCGCTCGACCCCATCGAGAGGGCATCGGCAATCAGCCCCGCGACTCCGGCGACGATGATCGTGTCGTGCGCATTGATCGTCGCGGCGCCGAGGACGCCCGCGACGAGCCCGAAGTTCGCCGTAAGCCCGTCGTTGAAGCCGTACACGACGTTGCGAAGGAACCCGCCCGATTCGGCGCGATGCCAGGGCTCGGCGCTCCGTCCCGAGATCGCGGCCAGCGTGCTCGCGTGCTCCGCGGACTCGCGCGCCAGCAGCAGTGCTTCGCTTCCACCGACCTGCCCGCTCGGCGTCGACCGATGGAGTGCGAGGTATCCTTTTACCTCGCGTCCTTCCTCGGCGAGCAGTAGCGGGAGCAGGAAGTTCGGCCCGAATCGACGTCCGAGAAGGGCGAGGATGCGCGCGCGGGCGCTGGGGCGGTGTGGTGGCGGCGTCCGCCCGTTTCGCTCGAGGAGGTCCGCCCAGATGGTGACGTGGCGATCCTCGACATCGGCGAGCCGCGTATAGATGTCGCGGCGCTTCGCGTCCTGCTCGGACGACGCGAGCACGCGATAGAGGAAGGCGGCGTCCGCCTCGTCCTGCCAGTGGTGCTCGAACTCGTGCAGGTCCGGCGGGGTGGGCGTGCGAGTGGCCATGCCGGAATATCGCCCATCCCCCGCCGGCCCGTCCATGGGCACGCTCGGGGTCGAGAGATCGATCGGAGCCTAACGACTAGCGCCGCCGACCGTGAACGCCAGACCGATAATCGCCTCGCCGTCCTCGATGAACACCTTCTGAAAGCCGGCGGTGACACCAAAGCCGCTCGCCGCGATGACCCCGATACCGCCACCCAGCATCGGTCGAACGCCGCTGGCGCTGTCATCCCCGATGGCCGCACCGACGCCGATGGCCGGCATGACGAACGGGACCGCGCGTAACCCGTCGCGGCTGCCGGCGATCATGCTGAGCGGGAGCCCGAGGGATCCCGACAGCAGAACGCCGCCGCCGTCGTCCGAGGTGGGGAGCCCCGCGCCGAACGCCGTGTTCAGGCCGACGACGAACGTCCCGTCGCCCGCCGCGCGCCGAACGAGTGGCATCGTCCAGTCCCCTCCCGGGAGGATGAGCGCCTCGCACGCACCGCAGACAACCGCGCCGCCGGTCAAGCCCAGCCGGCCCGCTCCGGCCGGGAACTCGGCACTCAACCCGACGTTGTGCAACGCATCACCATCGTCGAAGCTGAACGTAGGGCTGACGTCGGGCTCCCCCGTAGCCACCCCGAATCCCGGCCCGGCAACCCTCGACGTGGGGCCGGGTGTCTGACCCTCGGAACCCGTCAACCGAGAGGCCTACCCATGTTGCATCGTGATATCGGCATCGCCGCGCTCGCGGTCATGCTGCTCCCGTGGTATGCGGTCGCGCAGGAACGCGAGCGCACGAGGGAGCGCACTCCGGCGCCCCGCGCTCAGGTCTGGACCATCGGCGGTGACGCCGAAGAGCGCGCCGCGCTCGGTGTCGGCACGTCGAGCGGAGGCGAGCGCGACACGCTCGGACTCCTGATCACCTCGATCACGCCTGGCGGACCCGCCGAGCAGGCTGGGCTCGAGGAGGGGAATCGCATCGCGGCCATCAACGGCACGCGTCTCACGCTGTCGTCCGTCGACGCGGGCGAGCCCGACATGTCGGGGATCCTCTCTCGCCGTCTCACTCGCGAGCTGCGGAAGCTAAAGCCGGGTGACGAGGTAGAACTGCGCGTCTACGACGACGGTCAGTTCCGCAACATCCGCGTGAAGACCATCGCCGCCGCCGATCTGCCGAGCCGCAAGCGCATCCGTGAGATCGATCTCGACGAGCGTCCGGTTCTCGGTCTCGGCCTGGGGACGAGCGGGAGCGACCGCGACACGCTGGGGGTCTTCGTGAGCAGCGTGCTCGAGGATGGTCCGGCGGAAAAGGCGGGAATCTTCGAGGGCGATCGTATCGCGGCGATCAACGGGGTCGACGTTCGCGTGCGTTCGGAGGACGCCGGTGATGCGCAGATCGCGAGCGCACGCATCCAGCGCTTCCGTCGCGAGATCACGAAGGCGAAGCCGGGTGACGCGGTCGAGCTCCGCGTTTGGTCCGGCGGTGGATACAGGAATGTGCGCGTAACGCTTGGAAAGGCGTCGGACTTCCGTAACCGCAGAGGCATGTCCTTCCACTTCGGCGATTTCGACTTCGCGGTGCCGGCCATCGCGCCGATGCCGCCCATGCCTCCGATGCCGATGTTTCACGGCGAGTTCGATTTCGACTTCAACATCGACCAGGAGGCGATCGGTGAGGCCGCTCGCGAGGCAGTGCGCGTAAGCGCCACCGCGATGCGGACCGCCGCCGCGGAGGCTCGCGCGCACGCCGCCCACGCGGCGCGTGAGGAGCGCTGGGCAGCGAGGTACTCCACCGGGTGGTTCTAGGCCGGGAGAGCTCGCGACGCTGGATCTCGCTACATCGACGGCCCAAGCAGCACCGCGTTGAGAACCAGGCGGTCCAACGCCCGCCACCACCCTCTGAACATCGGCTCGTTCACGAAGGCGACGACGTGACCGTCACCGAGGGACTCCTCGACGAGTAACGCCGTGCCGCGCAGCAGGCGCTCGGTGTTGTCTGGGAAGATGAAGCCTGCGCGATGCAGTCTCCCGGTCGTGGGGAACACGGCGACGTTCGCGCCGTCCTTCGACAACTTCAAGAAGAAGTCGCCATCGAGCATCACCGTGAGCCGCGGATCCTCGTAACCGAACGTGAGCCAGTGCGTGCGATCGAGCACGACGTCGAAGTGCGTGCCCGGAAGCGTGGCCGGATCATCGTTCGATGACGAAGGGCTTCTGACGGGGATCAGGTCCTCCGCCGTCCGCTCGGATGCCTGACGACGCGTCGCGCTGTCCCTCGGCGACGGCTCTGCGCGCGCACTGTCATCGTCGGCGCCGACGGCGCGGCCGCTCGTCAGATCCGTGGCTTCGCGAGCGGCCCACGCGGTGGATCCGCCCATCGTGATCAACGTTCCGCCGCTCCGGATCCATTCCTTCAGACGGTCGACGGCGTCCTTGCCGAGGCGCGCTGTGAGCGCGCCGGGTGACGCGCTCGGGATGATGATGACGTTCAGCTTCGCAAGGTCGCCGCCGGCGAGGTAGCCGATCGAGATCGGCATGAAGGCGATGCCGTAGCGTCGCTCGAACGTCCACCAGATCGCGCCGTACGACGTCTGACTCACTCCCTCATCGCCGACCACCGCAATCGTCGGTGCGGTGACGGCGACCGTCGCCTCCGATCCGATTCCATACTGTGCGGCGGTGGTGAACGCCGAGTTTACGCCAGTCACCTCAACGCCGCTCTCGCGAGCCAAGGCGTCGAGTCGTGAGGCGAGCGTGGTGTCGTTGCGTCCAACGCGCACGACCCAGCTCCCGCGCGGCCACTCCTTCCCATCAGCCTCGATCGGCTGCGTCGCGACCGCGAGGCGGAAGCCCTCGCGCATGAGGTGGTACGCCAGTCGCGAAGCGCCGTTGCGATCAGGCGCAAACACGTACGCCGACCGTGCGTTCGCTCCGGTGACGATTCCTCCGGGAATCTCGACAGCGAGCAGCTCACCGCCGACGCGTCTCGCCTGGCGCTGCGCTTCCGGAAGCGTCGGCTCCTCGGCGGGGAGTGAGAGCGTTCGTCCGCTGACGGCTGACGCGTCCTCCGTCCAGTACGCCTCGACGCCGAAGGCAACGGGAAGCGACCAGGCGGTAAGATCGTAGAACTCATATCCCTCGCGCACGCCTCCGCTCCCGCGGCGCACGTTCCGCACGAACTTCGCGATCTGCGCGCGCACGAACGCGCTGTCCATGGAGGGCGTCGGCTCGAGGAACGCGCGGGCCACGCGGCCGTTCGGCTGCGCGAGATCGACGATGTACGCTCCCCGCGGGAAGCGCTGCGAGCGCACCGCATCGTCCCGGAACGCATGCGCGCGCGATGACGAAAATTCGGCGTCCGCCGCGCGCACCTCGATGCCGGCGCGCAGCAGCGCCGAAACGAGCTCCGCCGCGCGGCCCGGATCGTTGCCCGGGAGCAGGACGAACCGCTTCATCGGGCCGGTTCGCCCGTCGGCGATCGCGCTCTGGCGGAAGCGCAGGAAGTCGCGAACACGCTCCTCACGCCGCGCCGCCGTCTGCTCGATGGTGGCCATCGACGCCACCCAGTGCTTCGAGATGCCATCGCGGAGGGAGAGCAGCGTGCCGTCATCGCGGCGCCAGAGCATCCCCTTCCAGCCTCCGCCGTCGGTCTCGTACGTCATGCCGGCCGCGCCCATGAGTGACGGCCACGTGTCCCAGTAGAACACGGCATAGAAGTCGAAGATGTCGCGCGAGTAGTACATCCACCCGTACCTGTCGAACGCCGCTGCGTTCGCGCGCCCGAGGATCTCCATCCACTTCGCGAAGAGATCGCCGAAGTTCGCGTTGATCGCCTTGGCGACCGGCGGGAAGAAATAGCGCTCCGTCATGCCGTGGAGATCGGCGGCGACCATCGGATGCCACCGCAGCATCGCGCGCATGAGTCCCTGGACTTCGCGCTGCGTCGATGCCATGACATCGCGGTTCATGTCGAATCGGTAGTGATTGAAGCGCCCCTGAACGCTCCACGGCTCGTCGTGCTCGATGGAGCTGGGATCCGGGTGCCCGACGTTGATCGAGTTGTACCACACGGTGAACCGCTCGTGGCCGTCCGGGTTCGAGCTCGGATTGATGACGACGAGCGTATTGCGGAGCGCAGCGACCGTCGCCGGCTCCTCGCTGGCCCCGAGCTGATAGAGCAGCTGAATCGCCGACTCGAACCCTGGCGATTCGTTCCCGTGCACCGAGTGCGAGAGGAAGACGACGGCCGGCGTGCGCGCGACGATCTGCTCGAGCTCGCTGGCACTCGCACCGCGCGGGTCGGCGAGCCGGTCGAGATCGGCACGAATGGCATCGAGGCGTGCAATGTTCTCGGGAGACGACACGATGAAGAGCCGCATCGTCCGCCGCTCGTAGCTCGACCCGAACTCCTCCACGCGGATGCGGTCGCTGGCCGCATCGGCAATGGCCAGCAGGACGCGCTCCTGCGCCGAGTACTGGGTGTTCATCTCGCCGATCGCGTACCCGAGCACCGCCTCGGGGCGAGGCACGTTCTGTCGGTACGGACCGCGATCGTAGAACGAGAAGTGGCGGTCGTCGCGGATCGAGTCGAGCGCGGGCGATCCCTGCGCGACCAGCGACGAGCTGAACGAGAGCGTGGCGGCAGCGAGAACGAGAAGACGCATGACGAGGGGAAGAGAGGTCGGGGGAAAACCGAAGCGCGGCGGGCGCGCTAGAACTCGATCTGCGCGCCCAGCTCGACGACCCGGTTCGGCGGGATCTGGAAGAATTCCGTCGCGCCCTGCGCGTTGCGGGACATGATGCCGAACAGCGTCTTGCGCCAGCGCGCCATGCGCGACGAGCCGGTGGGAATGAGCCGCTCGCGGCCAAGGAAGAACGAGCACTCGTGCGGCTTCACGTGCTTGAGGCCGCTTTCCTCGCAGTATTCCAGAATCTCCGGGACGTTCGGCGCTTCCATGAAACCGTAGCGCGCGATCACGCGAACGAATCCCTCGGACAGCGGCTCGATCTCCACGCGCTCCTCGTCAGGCACTTCCGGGACTTCCTGAGACGTGATCGACATCAGGATGACCTGCTCGTGGAGCACCTTGTTGTGCTTGAGGTGGTGAAGCATGACCACCGGTGTCCCTTCCGGATCAGAGGTCATGATGACCGCCGTGCCGGCCACGCGTTGCGGCTTCCGCGATGCGACATAACGCTGGTACAGGTCGAGCGGGAGCGAGATGCGGCTCTGGAT
>JBQTHJ010000082.1:0-23723 GCA_052389995.1 Gemmatimonadaceae bacterium
CGTACGCCGTGAACTGCGCCATCCCCTTCTTCGCCTGAATCGCCGTGATCGCGGCCGTCAACGTCGTCTTCCCATGATCGACGTGCCCAATCGTCCCCACGTTCACGTGCGGCTTCGTCCGCTCGAATCTCGCCTTTGCCATAGTCGTTAGGCCCTGACCTTGTTAATGATCTCTTCCGCCTTGCTCTTCGGCACTTCCTCGTAGTGGCTGAACTCCATCGAGTACACCGCGCGCCCCTGTGACTGCGAGCGGAGCTTCGTGGAGTAGCCGAACATCTCGGCCAGCGGAACGCTCGCGCCGATGACCTGCGCTTCGCCGCGCTGCGTCATGCCGCCGATCTTGCCACGGCGCGCCGAGAGATCGCCGAGGATGTCGCCCATGTAGTCGGCCGGGCAGACGACCTCGACGTTCATGATCGGCTCGAGCAGCACGGGCTCGGCGCGACGCGCCGCCTCCTTGAATGCCATCGAGCCGGCGATCTTGAATGCCATTTCGCTCGAGTCGACATCGTGGTACGAGCCGTACACGAGCTCCACCTTCACGTCCACCACCGGATATCCGGCGAGCACGCCCGTCTCGAGCGCTTCCTTGATTCCCTGCTCGACCGGTCCGATGTACTCTCGCGGAATCACGCCGCCCACGATCTTGTCCTCGAACACGAAGCCCGCGCCCTGCTCGGCGGGCTCCATGTTGATCACGACGTGACCGTACTGGCCCTTGCCGCCTGACTGGCGGATGAATTTCCCCTCGACCTTCTCGACCCGTCGCCGGATCGTCTCTCGATAGGCGACCTGCGGGCGGCCGATGTTGGCGTCGACCCTGAATTCCCGCTGCATGCGGTCGACGATGATTTCGAGGTGCAGCTCGCCCATGCCCGAGATGATCGTCTGCGCCGTCTCCTGATCGGAGTGCACGCGGAACGTCGGGTCTTCTTCGGCGAGTTTCTGCAACGCGATCGCGAGCTTGTCCTGGTCGGCCTTCGTCTTCGGCTCGATCGCGACGTCGATCACCGGTGCCGGGAACTTCATCGCCTCGAGGATGATCGGGCGATGCTCGTCCGACAGCGTATCGCCGGTGCGCGTGTCCCTGAGCCCGATACACGCCGCGATGTCGCCTGCGCGAACGTCCTGAATCTCCTCGCGCTTGTTCGCGTGCATCTGGAGCAGACGCCCGACACGCTCGCGCTTGTCTTTCGTCGAGTTGTAGACGTAGGAGCCCGCCGCCAGCACGCCCGAATACACGCGAATGTAGGTCAGCTTACCGACGAACGGGTCGGTCATGATCTTGAACGCCAGCGCCGCGAACGGCGCGTCATCCGCCACCGGCCGCTCCTCGAACGTCTCGTCGTGGTGCGGGAGGTGTCCCTTGATCGCCTTGATGTCGACCGGCGCCGGGAGATAGTCGATGACTGCATCGAGCAGCGCCTGCACACCCTTGTTCTTGAACGAGGCGCCGCACAGGATCGGCACGATGAATCCGCCGACGACCGACTTGCGAATCGCGCGCTGAATTTCGGCGACGCTGAGCTCCGTGCCGCCCAGGTATTTCTCGAGCAGCTCCTCGTCGTGCTCGACCGACGCCTCGATGACCTCGTGGCGCGCGGCCTCCACCGCATCCTCGTACGACGCGGGCACCGGGCCTTCGGTGAACGTCTTGCCTAACGTGTCCTCGTCGAAGACGACGGCGACGCGGCGCAGGACGTCGATGTGGCCGGTGAACAGCTCGCCCGACCCCATCGGCAGCTGAATCGGATAGGCTTTCGACGTCAGCCGGTCGCGAATCATCCGGACGCAGCGCTCGAAGTCCGCACCGACGCGATCCATCTTGTTCGCGAAGATCAGCCGCGGCACGCCATATCGATCCGCCTGACGCCACACCGTCTCGGTCTGCGGCTCGACGCCGGCGACCGAATCCAGCAGCGTCACGGCCCCGTCGAGCACGCGCAGCGAGCGCTCGACCTCGACGGTGAAGTCCACGTGGCCCGGCGTGTCGATGATGTTGATGCGGTACTCGATGTCGTTACGCGTCCAGAAGCACGTCGTCGCGGCCGAAGTGATCGTGATGCCGCGCTCCTGCTCCTGCTCCATCCAGTCCATCGTGGCCGCGCCGTCGTGGACCTCTCCGATTTTGTGGCTCTTCCCCGTGTAATACAGGATGCGCTCGGTCGTGGTCGTCTTCCCGGCATCAATGTGGGCCATGATGCCGATGTTGCGGTACCGATCGAGCGGAGTGTGGCGTGGCATGTCTATCAGCGTCTCGCCGAAGCGTCCGTAGTCGCGTTTCGAAAATCCATCCAGCAAAAACGCGGGTGGACCGTGACGCCCTTCAACAGGGGCCGGTATCCATCCGCTGCCGCCGGGTACGCTCGCCACTGATGCGCGAACGGGGACCCAAGGGCGCGCCGAGCTCGCTCGGCGGTGAATTGTCCTGCGTCGCTTTTCGGGAGCGTCGGCGTCCGATGCGCCTTCGCCGGATTCGTCGGTCTGACGCCCCGAACACCTTCTCGGGGACCCCCGCGACGATCGCGGGCCCATAATTGCCGGCTCGCAGTTAGCCTGGCTGTGCGCGGCGCACCGCCTCAGGCGGTAAACCGTAGCCTGTGAAATGTATTGAGGTTGCGGGCAGTGTCAACGGGACGGGTGACCGCTCCTGCGCACCAGCTACACGCGCACGAGCGCCGTGGCGAAGCCCACCGACTCCGCGAGTCGCCGCGCAGGCGAGCGCAGCGCACCGTGCGACTCCTTGAGCCAGGCGGCCGTGGCGGGGTTGGACCAGGGACGCGACCGGCCATGTGCGCTCCATCGGGGACGCAGAGCCATCGTCCAGAGTAGCTCGCCAAGCTTCACGGACGGACACGACCGCTCTCCCGCGAGCTGCCAGGTGAAGTGGCGCTCGAGACGATCCAGCAGGAACGCCGGCGTCGGAGGCGCGAGCGCTTCCATGCCTGCGGCGGGAATCCTCACCCCTGCCATGCTTCGCGCCAGACGCAGCGTCCAGAAGACGCACGACGTTGCCCGAGCTGCGTGGGCGCGCGCGACACAGCGATCCCAATCGAGATTGCCGCGCTCAGCGATGGCGCCGACGTCGCGTATGGCCCGCCACGCTCCGCCATTCATGAGGTGCGACCACACCCAGTGGGCGCACAGATATACGAGGTGGTCTTCCGCGGCTGGAACGACGGCCGACCGCCGCCCGCGCGTCACGCGGGATGCGCCCGCCATGATAGCCTCGGCATCCAGCGCGAACGGATGGCCGTGCGGGAACAGCCCGGTGTGCAGCTCGAGCAGCGTCCGCGTACCGCGACCGTCGCGCAGCGGCGGGAGGTGATGGTGCGTTCGATAAAACGCATCGAGTCCCGCGTCATGCTCCCAGATCCACCCGCATGACAGCGCGGCCTCGCGCGCGCGATCACGATCCGATGACGACACGAGCACGTCGAGGTCGAGCATCGGTCGGTCGGCGATCGAGCCATACACGGTTCGCGCGAGCGCCGCTCCCTTGAGCAGGACGCTGCCGATGCCGGCCGCATCGAATGCATCGAGCGTGTCGTCGAGCCGCTCTTCGATGCGGCGTAGCTCGAACTCCTCTACCATGGCGAGACGCTGGATCGGCAACGCGGCAGCAGGCAGTTCGGCTCCGAGCGCCTCCTTCATGCGTCGGACGACGACTGGAACGGCGCGAGCGGCCATGGCGACCCGCGCGACGTCCGCCCAGTCGAGCCGGCGACGAGCGAGCGACGCGATGCTGGGGTCGTTCTCCCGCGGCCCCGCACAGAGGAAGACCAGTCGCGCTTCGTCGCGCACGGAGGTGACTGACGTGGCCATATCAGTAGTGCGCGAGCGTGCCGGCGTGGCGCGCATGACGGAGAGCCGCCGCAAACATGGCTGCCCCCACGGCGAAGAGAACGGCTGCGATGCCGAGGAGGGTGGCGACGTCGGCGGCGACGCCGCCGAGTCCTATCCCATCGAGCCATACGCGTCGTAAGGCGCGCAAGCCGTAGGTGAGCGGGACCACATCGGAAAGCGTCTGGATCCACGATGGGATGACCGACGTGGGGTAGTACACGCCACCGAGCAGGCTGGACACAAGGAGAACGACCTTTGGAAATGGCCCAGCCGTTCTGAACACGAGCACCATTGAGGCTGCCATGAGTCCGAGCCCCGCGTAGGCGCCGACGATCAACGACAGGATGAGGAGCGCGAGCGCACTCTGCTCCGCGCTCAGGCGGACGCCGAGCATGACCGCGACGACGATCGTCAGCGCGGCGCGCACCGCGGTCCAGGCGAACCCGTACCCGACGAGCCCGCTGAGCAGCGCCGGCAGTGGCGCTCGCGTCGCCAGCATCGCCTCGAGCGTTCCCGTTCCAATGCCGGACGCGATCGCGCCGGGCACGGCACTCAGCGCGACGGACATGAAGGAGAACGCGAGCATGCCCACGACCAGGAACCCGAAGTAATTCCCTCCTTCGTTCCGGATGCTCTCGGCGAGAACCGGCTGAAGTGCGTCCGCTACGAAGTACATGGGGAGGATGGCAACCACGAGCCCGCCGAGCGACAGCAGCATGCCTAACCGGTAGCTCGAGGCCCCGAGCCAGCTCGCCCGCACGAGCGCCAGCGCTTCACGCATCGGTTCCTCCCGCGCGCTGCGACACCACTCGGTCCAGAAGCTCAGCGAGTGTCACCGGCGCTCGCTCGAACCGCGCGACTCGAACACCGGCGCAGGAGAGGAGGTCGAGCGCGCGGGCCGCGCCCTCGAGCCCTCCCGGGACATCGAGGTCCACACGCGTCCATCCCTCTTCAATGACATCGCTCGCGCGCACGACCAACCCCTGCCCCGCGAGCGAGCGCCAGGCGGGATGCTCGGGATCACGCGTCCACGCGCGATACCGCAGATCGCCAACTTCGCGTGCGAGACGCTCGGCGGATCCGGCCGCGAGCAGGCGCCCGCGATCGAGCACGGCGACGCGGTCGCAGAGGCCGAATGCCTCGTCGGCGCTGTGCGTTGCGAGCAGAATGCTGCACCCCTGCCGCGCAGCGAGCTCCTCGCGCAGGAACGCCCGCAATGCTCGAGCGGAAATCGGGTCGAGGCTCCGCGTCGGCTCGTCGAGCAGCAACACTCGCGGCCGCGCTAACAGCGCACGCGCAAGGAGCAGCCGCTGCCGCATCCCGGACGAAAACGTGCTCACGAGCTGAGCACCGGCTGTCGTTAGGCCCACGAGCTCGAGCAACTCGCCGATGCGCGTGGGCACCGTGCGTGCGGGGACCCCGTGCAGGGCCGCATAGAGCCGGAGATTCTCGGTCGCGCTGAGCCGCCAATGGAGCGAGCGCTCGTCGGCGATCACGGGCGCCAGCACCGCGCGGGTGCGCGCGGGGCTTCGGACGACATCGTTCCCGAGCACCGACGCGCGACCGCCATCGGGAAGAATGAGCGTCGACAGAATCTTGAACAGCGTGGTCTTCCCCGCTCCGTTGGGACCGAGCAGGCCGACGAACTCGCCTTGGGCCACCTGGAGGTCGACGTCGGCGAGCGCGGCGCGCATCTCATGCCGGAAGGGGCGCCGCAGGGCCGCACTCCACGTCTGCCGCACGGGGAATGCCTTGCTCAGGCCTTCCACCGAAATGGCTTGGGTCCCCTGTATCGCGGGGGCGACGTTAGGCAGCGCGAGCGACGTCATGACGCAGGCGCCTCGGCGGGCGCATCATGCCAGGCGAGGAGATCGCTCACGACCTCATCCAGTCGTCCAAAGTCTCGTGGCACCTCCAGGAGCCGAACCGGAACGGCGCGGGCGAGCGCGACGACTCGATCGAGCAGGTGTCCCGCCTCCGCTCCCGTGAGCAGCGGCGCGATCTTCACGTGCCGCACAAGCGCCAGAGCCGATGGCACTGGTGCCAGCGGAACGCCGCTCGCGCCCGACGCGGACACCCCGGTTTTGACCGGCGCGAGGACATACAGTGCGGCGAGATTCACGGGCGTGTGCTGAAGCCGATCCGGCTCGAACTCGCCGACGACCACGCGATCGCCCGACGCGCGTGCATCTCGGGCCCGCGGCGGTAGCTCGGCCGCGGCGTCTGACCGCAGCCGCAGCTCGTGGACGCCGGGATACGCCCGTGAGGTATCGCCCAGCCGCACGCGAAGCGTGTCGTCGGTGAGGAGTCGGGCGCCTGCGCGCACGAGCGCCCAGGCCAACGTCGACTTCCCGAACCCCTTGGGACCCAGGAACCCGATTGCCACTCCGTTGATCGCGACGGCGCTCGCGTGCAAGCATACGTCGCCACCGGCGTGCATCGCCATCGCCAGCACGCGCCCGATCACATCGAGCCGCGCGGCATCGGGCGACGCTCCCGGTGCCTGGCGCCAGACGATGCGCCGCCCGTCGAGCGCAATGTCGAAACGCCCCGTGTCGTCGTAGACGAGGTGCCACTCGGAGTGCGACCGGTAGAGGCGGACAGCCGTCGTCCCATCCACTCGATCCTCTCCAAGCGCCGCGGCCGCGTCGGGCAGCGCCTCGGGAGCGCGGACGTCGAGCGACCAGGTCGGCCGCGCACTGTCGTGCGCCGCCAGCGAGGGGAAATCGAGCGACGAGCGGAGTGATCCGCCGAAGATCGCGTAGTCTCTCATAGCAAGGTGTGAACCGGGAGGTCGTGCGGACCCTCCCGGTCCACAGAAGTCACGAGCGTGCGCTACAGGTACTGGATCCGGTGTTGCCGTTGTAGTTGGATCCATCCGTCGACGTCCCATCGTCATTACTGAGGACGCTGAAGCCATCGCACGCACCCGAGTACCCGACCTGGGTCAGCTCTCGCAACGTGCCGAAACGCTGAACCTTGGGTTTCTCGTACACAGAAGCTCCCTGTTGAGGTGAACTGCGGAACTGCGAATCGACTGCACCTGCTCCCAACGCTTGCGAACGTTAGGCGCCGCGAGCCCTGTTCTCGCGACGCCTGGACCACTAGGACCGTCCGTTCGTGGGGTCCGGCTCCCACGGACAATCTGGGCGGTTGGGTGCGCCGCAGATGTTGTCGCCACCGATACCCCAGATGACGAGGCCGTCATTATCGCGGTCCCAGCCCGCCCGGGTGAGCTCACGCAACGTGCCGAAGCGCTCCACCCTGGGCTTCTCGTACATAGGCCCTCCTTGCTGCACGGTCGCCGGGCTTGCCCCCCGGCCGGGAGTGGGCCGAACCGGCCCGACAACTGGTGGACCTGACGACGGCATCACGACGTCGCCTCCATCAACGAGTGTGGCTCGCCGGTCACTCGTGAGGCACGCTTGATGACCGGCGGGTGTTCCTGCGCACGGAGCCAGAGCTCGGTCTGGAGCGTGAGGAACATCCCGACGCCCAGGTTCCCGTTGGCGGTCGATTCCCACTCGAGCCACGCCCGCCGTACCGCCGCAGGATCCACGATCCCGAGGTCGGCGAGCCGGCTGTTCTGCGCGAAGTCGGCAACGAGCGCTGCACCCGCAGCGCGAAGCGCGCGCGCGAAGAGCGACCCGGTGGTGCCGGTCCTCGACCGGCGCGGCGCGAGCACCTCGTCAGGCAGCACGCCTCGCATGGCGGCCCGCAGCGCCCGCTTCGTCTCATTCCGCGACGCACGCTCCTCGCGCGGCCGCTGGGCCGCGAATTCGATGACGCGCTGGTCGAGCAGCGGAGAGCGCAGCTCCATACCCTCTTCGCGGGCAATCGAGTCGACGCAGGTCATGACGCGAGGGAAGTACGGCGCCGTGAGATACCACCGGGTCTCCGCGGCCGAGTGGCTCTCCCCACTCTCGCGCGCGACACCGGCACCGGCGCGCTCATGCAGCGCATGCGACGCAGCGAACCCAGGCTCGATCCACGACGGCACGGTCCGCTCGAGATACGAGCGCAGGGGTCGCCCATCACGCAGTGCCGTGGCGACTCGTAAGGCAGGCGCCGGGAGCGTCGGCTGGATCGCCCAGCGAAAGAGCGTGCGCGCATCGCGAACGCCGCGCGCACGACACTCCCGACCGAGCGCGATCCACCGGCCGCGCCGCGCGAGATCGGCGAGGTAGACGAGCGAGACCTGAAACAACTGGTCGCCGCCATTGCCCTCGAGCGCGACGTGCGAACCAACCGCTCGCGATCCCCGAGCGAGGGCACGGTTCCATTGCTCGAACGCGTGAGCGAACGGCTCGTCGCGCGCAGCGGCGCGCTCGCGGATGCCCTCGAGAAGCGCAATCTCTCGACTGTCGATCCAGTGAGGGGTTGCACCCCACCGGCTCGCGATCGACGCGATCTGCTCGTCCTCACGCCCCCGATCGCCCGTCGGGTAGGTGATCGAGACCGGACGCACTCGATCCGCGTCGCCGTTCGTGGCGAGCATTCCCGCGCCGAAGACGGCCGGAGAATCCCACCCCCCGCTGAGCCACACACTCGTGGGCCCGCGCGAGTCGAGGCGCTCGCGAACCGCGGCCGTGAGCAGGTCGCGCAGCATCAGCGCGCCGTCCTCGAGCGACAGCTTTGGCGAGGCCTCGAACCGAGGCGGCGACCAATGCCGCATGAGCGCGGGCTCGCGATCGCCGGTCTGCACGAGCGTGTGTGCGGCAGGTACGCGCCGGATCGATCGCCGGCATGTATTCAGATCGTCGAGCGCGAGGCCGGCGGCGATTTCGCCGAGGTGGCCGAGATCGAGCGCGTCGTCGACGCCCGCGGCGAGGAGTCCCGCAATCGTCGACCCGACGATGAGCGCGTCCGGCGTCGTCGCCTGAAACAGTGGGCGTCCGCCAACGAAGTCGCGCGCGGCGACGACACGCTGCTGCGTGGCATCCCACACAATGAACGCGAAATCCCCTTCGAGCCGCCCCGCGCACTCTGCCCCCCGCGCCCTGTACGCGGAGAGAATCAGATGCGCGACGCTCGGTCCGGCGGAATGGGTGCCTCGTGCGGCCAGCTGGCGTCGCAGGTCATCGCGGTAGTAGATCGCCGCATCGGCCACCACGAGGATGCCGCGATCCTCGGCGACCGCGGGCGCGGACTCGCCGGTGGCGACCGTCTCCCACGCGTCGCCGGCAATCCCGACGGTTCCATTGCCACACGAAGCGACCGCCGTGCGCTCTGCGCCGCGGCTCGACATCGCTGCGAGAGCGCGGCGCGCCACGCGCTCGCGCCACGGCGCTCGCATTGGTGAAACGAGGCAGATGATCGCGGTCATCCGGCCTCCACGAGACGCACATCCGCGAGCCGCTCGAATGAGTCCGTGTGGTCCGGCGAATCACCGAGCACGACATCCCCGAGCTCGACCCAGGCGTGCGCCTCGAACGTGCGCGCGCTGCCGCGTACGCCAATGCGAATTCGCCAGCCTGGGATGCCGTTGCGATCGAGCAGCGAGGCGAGCGCCACCGAGCGAACGAGGCAGCTCGGACGGAACACTCCGCCTCGCGCCACGACTGAGACGGCCGAGGCGACCCGCGTGGCGGTGCGCACCGCCGCATCGTCGGGATGAGCAGTGGAGCCGGCATCGAGCTGCACGAGGTGACCGCGTGGGCGCATCCAGACCGCGAGTTGCGCGCGCAGCAAGGCCAGCTGCGCCCGAACGAGCTCGTGGCGGTGGCGCGCGCTAAGCGCGACCAGCTTCGACAGGCGTCTCATGCAGCGCCGCATGCCGCGCGCCCTCCGGCGGGATGAGCAAGCCGAACGAGTGCAGCGAGTCGAGCAGCTCGGTGACGTCGGCGACCAGCTGGTCAGCGGGCACGTCGGGGTGACGCGCGGTGAGGATGTCGCAGAGTGCGTCGATCGTGGAGTGCACGGGCGGCAGGAGCTCCCATACCTCCGCGGCGACGGGGTTGAGGCCGAAGTAGACCTCTTCCGTGACGGAGAACAGGACCGCGCCCTCCGACAGCGCGCGGTAGATGACCGACGGGTTCGGCGTAGGCAGCATCATCGGCTCATTTCGCGCCGGAGGGGCTCCGGCGGCCGGCCTTGAAACTCGCCAGCACGAGACAGGGATCGCGCCGCGATGCCCGGACTGGCCATCCGGGCTGTCAAGCCATGGCAGGCACGATGCCACCCTCGAATGGGGGAGAGGCGGAAACTCGCCTTCTCTAAGTCATTTACCCGCAGTTGCTTCCGTTCGCGCCACGATGCTCGGCATCTGCCGCCTGTGGGATCGCGCGGCATCCGTTTGTCGCGGCGGCGCAACAGTTGGCGAGGTAACAGGATACGAAATGGTGCAGGGCACGTCGGGCATCGGGCTCCGGACACCAAAAACGGCGCCCGCGAGGGCGCCGTTAGGGTACTTCGGCAGGCGTAGGCTTACCAGCGATAATGGGCGAACGCCTTGTTCGCTTCCGCCATGCGGTGCGTGTCTTCCTTCTTCTTCACCGCGTTGCCCTCGCCCTTCGATGCCGAGATGACCTCGGCCGCGAGCTTCTCGGCCATCGATTTCTCGCCGCGATCGCGCGAGAAGGAGATGAGCCAGCGCATCGCCAGCGCCGTGCGACGCTCGGGACGAACCTCCACCGGCACCTGGTACGTCGCCCCACCGACACGGCGGCTCTTCACTTCGACGACCGGCTTGAGATTCGTGAGCGCCTGCTTGAAGACGTTCACCCCCGGCTGTCCCGTGCGGGACTCCACGAGATCCATTGCGCTGTAGAAGATGCGCTCGGCGGTGGACTTCTTCCCCTGGTACATCAGCACGTTGATGAACTTCGACACCGTCTGGCTGTCGTAGCGCGCGTCGGCGAGGACCGGGCGCTTGATCGATTTCTGTCTGCGGCTCACTTCTTCGCTCCGCCCTTGGGCTTCTTGGCGCCGTACTTCGAGCGGCTCTGCATGCGACCGTTCACGCCCGACGCGTCGAGCGTGCCGCGGACAATGTGGTAGCGCACGCCGGGAAGATCCTTCACACGGCCGCCTCGAATGAGCACGATCGAGTGCTCCTGAAGATTGTGCCCCTCACCCGGAATGTACGCCGTCACCTCGAGCTGATTCGTGAGGCGCACGCGCGCGACCTTGCGCAGCGCCGAATTCGGCTTCTTGGGCGTGGTCGTGTACACGCGCGTGCACACGCCGCGCTTCTGCGGATTCGCCTTCAGCGCGGGTGCTTTCTCCTTCTTTTCGACATCGCGGCGACTGCGCCGGATCAGCTGATTGATAGTCGGCATGGACTCGGTAAATGGTACAGACTGCGAAACTTAACGAGCGGCTGCGCTGCGTGTCAATTCGCGGTGCTGTGACTACAACTCAGCGTCCCCGAGATGAGGGGCCGGCACCCCAAACGGGCTATCGGTCAGTCCCGGAACGGGGAGTGGGGCGAAGGGCTCCGCAGACGGCGGTGGCTGGAATCCCTCCGGCGGCTCCGGTACCTCGAGATCAATGTCGATCTCGGAGTACCGATACTGACCCGTACCCGCCGGAATCAGGTGTCCAATGATGATGTTCTCCTTGAGGCCGAGGAGATCGTCCTTGGCTCCGCGGATCGCCGCATCGGTGAGCACACGCGTGGTCTCCTGGAACGACGCCGCCGAAATGAACGACTGCGTCGTGAGGCTCGCCTTCGTGATGCCGAGGAGCAGCGGCTCGGACGTCGCCGGCTTCTGCCCCTTCTTCTGTGAGCGGTCGTTGAGCTCGCGGAACGATCCCTTGTCCACGTGCTCGGCCTCGAGAAACTCCGTCTCGCCCGGATCCATGATCCGGACCTTCTGGAGCATCTGGCGGACGATCACGCCGATGTGCTTGTCGTTGATCTTCACGCCCTGGAGGCGATAGACCTCCTGCACCTCGTTGAGCAGATACTCCTGCACCGCGCGCGGTCCCTTGATCCGCAGAATGTCGTGCGGGTTCACGGGACCTTCCGACAGACGGTCGCCGGCGCGCACGCGATCTCCCTCGTGCACGCGAAGGTGCTTGCCGGCCGGCACTTCGTAGAGCTGCGCTTCTGAACCCTCATCCGCGACGGCGAATCCGTCCGGACCGGTGCGCATGGGCTGCACGAAGACCTCGCGCTTGCCGCGCTTGATCTCGCCGAACCGCACCGTGCCGTCGATCTCCGAGATCGTCGCCGGATCCTTCGGGCGGCGCGCCTCGAACAGCTCGGCAACACGCGGCAGACCACCGGTGATGTCTCGCGTCTTGTACGCCTCACGACCGATCTTCGCCAGGATGGTTCCGGCCCCGATCTTCTCGCCGTCATCCACGGTCAGCTGCGCGCCGACCGGAATCACGAAGTCGCGAAGACGCTTCTCCTTCCCGCCCTTCTCCTGCACGATCTCGATGTGCGGGTGCAGGCGCTTCTCGCGGTCCTCGATGATCACACGCTGGCGCAGACCGGTGAGCTCGTCGAGCTCCTCGGTCACCGACTCGTCCTCGACGATGTCGACGAAGCGAATCGTGCCTTCGACGTCGGCGATGATCGGATTCGTGTAGGGATCCCAGGTGAAGATCACCGCGTCCTTCTTCACGTCCTCGCCGTCGGCGACCATCAACAGCGCGCCGAGCGGCACGGCGAAGCGCGACCCGACGGCCGCGTTCTTCTCCGAGGACGCGCGAACGATGATCTCTCCTTCGTACGACGTGACGATGCGCTGGCCGTCTGGATTCTCCACGTGCACCAGTCGCTCGCCGTACTCGACCACGCCCGCCACCTTCGACTTGCGCGCGGTCTGCTCGGCGATACGGGCCGCCGTTCCGCCGATGTGGAAGGTACGCAGCGTGAGCTGTGTGCCCGGCTCGCCGATCGACTGCGCCGCGAGGATGCCGACGGCCTCTCCGAGGTCGACCATGGCCATGGTGGCCAGGTTTCGCCCGTAGCACATCTGGCAGAGTCCGCGCTTCGCCTCGCACGTCAGGACGGAGCGGATCTTCACCGTCTCGAGTCCGGAATCCTCGATCGCCCGCGCCGTATCCTCATCGATGAGCAGGCCTGCCTCGATGAGCAGCTTGGGACGACCCATCTCGTCGCGCTCGTGCGGATCCTCGACATCCTCGGCCGCCACGTTGCCGACGATGCGCTCGGCCAGCGGCTCGATGATGTCTTCGCCTTCCTTCAGTGCGCCGACCTCAAGCCCGAGGATCGTGCCGCAGTCCTCCTCGGTGATCGTCACGTCCTGCGCGACGTCGACTAGACGACGCGTGAGGTAGCCGGCGTCCGCCGTCTTGAGGGCGGTGTCGGCCAGACCCTTACGAGCGCCGTGTGTCGAGATGAAGTACTCGAGCACCGACAGCCCTTCGCGGAAGTTCGACTTGATCGGACTTTCGATGATCTCACCGATGCCGCCGGTGAGCTTCTTTTGCGGCTTCGCCATGAGCCCGCGCATCCCCGCCAGCTGACGGATCTGATCGCGGCTCCCGCGTGAGCCGGAGTCGAACATCATGAACACCGGGTTCAGCCCGCCCTTCGACTTCGACATCGCCTTCACCATCGCGTCGGCAATGTCGTTGTTCGCGTGCGTCCAGGTGTCGATGACCTTGTTGTAGCGCTCGCCGTTCGTGATGTTGCCCGTCTGATAGGCGCGCTGGAACCGGTCGACGCGCGCCTCGGCTTCCTCGAGCAGCGTCTCCTTCTCGCCCGGAATCTCGAGGTCCTCGACGCCGATCGACACGCCACCCATCGTCGCGTAGCGGAATCCGAACTCCTTGAGGCGATCGAGGAACGACACCGTGCCGGAGAGACCCGAGCGGCGGTACGCCTCGAAGACGAGCTCCGAGAGCGCCTTCTTCTTCATCTCGCGGTTCTGAAACGGAATGACATCCGGGATGATGCTGTTGAACAGCACGCGTCCCGCCGTCGTCCGCTCCCAGCGCGGCGCAGCTCCCGCCTCACGCACGAGAAACTGCACCGGCGTGTGATACGTGAGCCGTCCTACCGCGAGCGCTGCTTCGATCTCGGCGAGCTCGGTGAAGCGCGGCGCCTCGGTGCCCTTCCCCGGCTCGATCGGGGCACGCGTCAGGAAGTAGCAGCCGAGCACGATGTCCTGGCTCGGCTCCGCGACCGGGCGCCCGTCGGACGGCTTGAGGATGTTGTTCGACGACAGCATGAGCAGGCGCGACTCGAGCTGCGCCTCGAACGACAGCGGCACGTGCACCGCCATCTGGTCGCCGTCGAAGTCGGCGTTGAACGCCGCGCACACGAGAGGGTGAATGCGAATGGCCTTCCCCTCGACGAGCACCGGCTCGAACGCCTGAATGCCTAACCGGTGGAGCGTCGGAGCACGGTTGAGGAGCACCGGGTGATCCTTGATGATCTCCTCGAGGATCTCGTAGACCTCGGGGCTCTCGCGCTCGACGATTTTCTTCGCGCGCTTGACCGTCTCGGCGATCCCCTTCTCCACGAGCTTGTGGATGATGAAGGGCTTGAACAGCTCGAGCGCCATCGCCTTCGGGAGTCCGCACTGGTGCAGCCGGAGCTCCGGACCGACGACGATGACCGAGCGGCCCGAGTAGTCCACGCGCTTGCCGAGCAGGTTCTGGCGGAACCGGCCCTGCTTGCCCTTGAGCATGTCGCTGAGCGACTTGAGCGGACGCTTTCCGCGACCGCGAATGGCCTTGGAGCGACGGCCATTGTCGAACAGCGCATCGACCGCCTCCTGAAGCATGCGCTTCTCGTTCCGGAGAATGACCTCCGGCGCGCGGTGCATGATGAGCTTCTGGAGACGGTTGTTGCGGTTGATGACGCGGCGGTACAGGTCGTTCAGATCCGACGTCGCGAAACGGCCCCCGTCGAGCGGCACCAGCGGACGAAGGTCGGGCGGAATCACTGGAATGACATCCAGGATCATCCACTCCGGCCGGTTGCGCGTGTCACCCGAGTCACCCGAGTTGCGGAACGCATCGATGATCTTGAGCCGCTTGAGCATCTGCTTCTTGCGGTGCTGCGACGTCTCCGTCTGCACGTCTTCGCGCAGCTGGTCGGAGACGCGGTCGACGTCGAGGCGGCGGAGCAGCTCACGAACAGCCGGGGCGCCGATGTCCGCCTTGAACGCCTCGTCGTTCGCCTCGCGCGCCTTGGCGCGGAGATCGAGGTACTCATCTTCGTCGAGCAGCTGCAGCTGACGGACGTCCTGCTGCCCCGGCTCGATGACGACGTAGTTGGAGTAGTAGATGACCTTCTCGAGATCACGCAGGGTGAGGTCGAGCAGGTTGCCCATCGGGCTCGGCAGTGTCTTGAAGAACCAGATGTGCGCGACCGGCACGGCGAGCTCGATGTGACCCATCCGCTCGCGCCGCACCTTGGAGAGGGTCACCTCGACGCCGCAGCGATCGCAGATCACGCCGCGGTACCGGATGCGCTTGTACTTCCCGCAGTGGCATTCCCAGTCCTTGACCGGACCGAAGATACGCTCACAGAAGAGGCCATCCTTCTCGGGCTTGAACGAGCGGTAGTTGATGGTCTCGGGCTTCGTGACCTCACCCCACGACCACCAGTTCCGCCCGCCGCCCATCTCGATACGCTCGCGCTCCTTGGGATCCTTGGGACCACGGATCTCCTCGGGCGCCGCGATGCGGATCTGAATGAAATCGAAGTTCGAGCTGCGCTGTTCGCGCGCGCTACGGAAGTCAATCATTTACTCCTCCCCCCGACCGTTGCCGTCGCCGAAGGCACCGCCATCACCATCGGTCGAGCCTAACGTCACCTTGATCCCCAGGGCCTGGAGCTCCTTCACCAGCACGTTGAAGGATTCCGGGATACCGGGGTCCGGCAGATTCTGTCCCTTCACGATCGCCTCGTACACACGGCTGCGTCCGTTCACATCGTCGGACTTGACGGTGAGAATCTCCTGCAGCGTATGCGCCGCGCCGTACGCCTCGAGCGCCCACACCTCCATCTCTCCGAAGCGCTGGCCGCCGAACTGCGCCTTGCCGGCCAGCGGTTGCTGCGTGACCAGCGAGTACGGGCCGATGCTTCGCGCGTGGATCTTGTCGTCCACGAGGTGCGAGAGCTTGAGCATGTAGATCTCCCCCACGGTCACCGGGCTCGCGAAGCGCTCGCCGCTGCGACCGTCGCGCAGCCATACCTTGCCCCAGGGCGTCAGCCCCGCCAGCCGCATGAGCTCGCTCGCCGCGGCATCGGCGTCGGCCTCGGACTTCGGACCGAGCATGCGAGCCAAGGCCGGAAGCTCCTCGAGCTTGAGCGTCTCGGCCGGCTCGCGCTCCTGCATCCTTTCGAGCTGCTTCAGCGCCGTCTTCATCTCGCCAACCCGCGCCTTCGGAAGCGACTCGTCATCGGCCGCCGCAGCGTGGAACTGCGCCTGATATTCGATCTCCTGACGTTCGCGCGCGGCGATCTCCCGTGCCGCGCCGACGACGAAGTCGCGCAGCCGGTGGAACAGATCGCGCGTCTCCTGGGAGACGCCGCGGCCGCCGAGGTCGTTGAGCGTCGAATCCTCGAGCTTCCTGAAATCTTCCTTCTCCCCCATCGCCGGCTTCATGTCGGAGAGCAAACGACGTACTTCCATGTCGGCGATGGCGGGACGAGACGTCTCGAGCCGCAATGCATCCGCCGCCCATTGCACGCCCGCGAGCTTCAACAGCACCCCGATCTCGCGCTCACTCGCACCCTGGAACACCGGCGTCTTGGCGTAGAAGCCAATGATCCGCGCGGCCCATCCGAGGTGCGTCTCGAGAATCTGACCGACGTTCATGCGGCTCGGCACACCGAGCGGGTTGAGGACGATGTCCACCGGCCGGCCGTCGGGGAGGAACGGCATGTCCTCCTCCGGGACGACGCGAGCGACGATGCCCTTGTTCCCGTGGCGACCCGCCATCTTGTCGCCGACGGAGACCTTGCGCTTCTCGGCCAGATACACCTTCACCAGCTGGATGACGCCGGGCGGGAGCTCGTCAGGCTGGAGGATCTTGTCGATCCGCTCCTCCGCCTTCTCCTCGATGCGTGCCTTCTCCGAGTTCGCGGCATCGATGATCTCGCGAATCCGGTCGTTCACCTTCTTGTGCTCGACGCGGAACGTCTTGAGGTCGAGGGTCGCGATCTTCAGCTCACGAAGCACGTCGGCGGTGAGCCTGGTCCCGGCGGGAATCGCTTCCTCGACCGTCCCCGCCTTCAGCGCCAGCGTGACCGTCTGCCCATCGAGCATCTCGCCGAGCTCGGAGTCGCGCACCTCGTTCACGCGAATCTTCTCTTCGGCCTCGAGACGACGCACCTCACCGATGCGCTCGCCGCGATCCTTCTCGATGACCTGGTCGTCGATGCGCGAGAAGATCTTGACGTCAATGACGACGCCTTCCATTCCCGGTGGCACCTTCAGCGAGGAGTCCTTCACGTCCTTCGCCTTCTCGCCGAAGATCGCGGTGAGCAGCTTCTCTTCCGGCGACAGCTCCGTCTCGCCCTTCGGTGTGATCTTGCCGACCAGAATGTCGCCCGGCTTCACGTGCGCACCAATGCGCACGATACCGCGCTCGTCGAGATCGACGAGCGACTCCTCGGCGACGTTCGGAATCTCACGGGTGATCTCTTCCTGACCGCGCTTCGTATCGCGGACGTGCAGCTCGAGCTCCTGGATGTGGATCGACGAGTAGACGTCGTCCTTCACCAGCCGCTCCGACAGCACGATCGCGTCCTCGAAGTTGTGCCCGTACCACGGCATGAACGCGACGGTCACGTTCGCACCGAGCGCGAGCTGACCCTTCTCGGTCGCGGCCCCGTCGGCGAGCACGTCGCCCGCCTTGATGCGCTGCCCGAGCTTCACGAGCGGGCGCTGGTTGATCGCCGTGTCCTGGTTCGTCCGCCAGTATTTCTTGAGACGATACCGGTCATGCTGTGTGAGCCGCGCGAGCGGGCGGTCCGAGCCGCGCCGCTCGTCGGCCCGGGCGCGGTCGGCCGGGCCCGAGTCGACGATGATCTCGTCGGCCGTCACACGCGAGACGACGCCGGCGCGCTTCGCGATGACGACCGCACCTGAATCGCGAGCCACCTTGTCCTCGAGCCCCGTGCCGACGATCGGCGTGCGCGGATTGAGGAGTGGCACCGCTTGCCGCTGCATGTTCGATCCCATGAGCGCGCGGTTCGCATCGTCGTGCTCGAGGAACGGAATCAGTGCCGCTGCGATCGAGACGAGCTGCTCGGGCGACACATCCATGTAGTCGATGCGATCGGGCGACACGAGCGGGAAGTCGCCGCGCAACCGGCACAGGACGAGCTCGTCCGAGAACGAGCCATCTTCGCGGATCTGCGCGTTCGCCTGCGCGATGACGATCTCCTCTTCGCGGTTGGCGTCGAGCCACTCGATCTCGCCGGTGACCTTGGCGTTCCGCACGACGCGATACGGCGTCTCGACGAAGCCCAGGTCGTTCACGCGCGCGTAGCAGGCGAGCGAGGTGATGAGCCCGATGTTCGGACCTTCGGGCGTCTCGATCGGGCACATCCGGCCGTACTGCGAATAGTGCACGTCACGCACCTCGAAGCCGGCGCGCTCACGCGTCAGACCGCCAGGGCCTAACGCCGACAGACGACGCTTGTGCGTCAGCTCGGCCAGCGGGTTCGTCTGGTCCATGAACTGGCTGAGCTGTGACGAGCCGAAAAACGCCTGGATCACCGCCGACACCGTACGCGCGTTGACGAGATCGTCGAGGGTGATCTTCTCCGGATCGGTGTTGATCGACATACGCTCCTTCACCAGGCGCGCCATGCGCGACAATCCGACCGAGAATTGGTTCGCGATCAGCTCGCCGACCGACCGAATCCGCCGGTTGCCGAGGTGATCGATGTCATCGGTGTATCCGCGGCCCTCGTGAAGCTCCACGAGGTAGCGGATGATCGCGATGAAGTCCTCTTTCGTGAGCACGGTGTGGCTCGCGGGGAGGGTGAGCGCCAGGCGCTGATTGATCTTGTAGCGCCCGACGCGTCCGAGATCGTAGCGCTTGGGCGAGAAGAACAGCCGCTCGAGCGCGAGACGCGCGGTCTCGATGTTCGGCGCATCGCCCGGACGCAGCAGCGAGTAGATCTGCTGCAGCGCGTCCTTCTCCGCCTTCGTCGGATCCTTGGCCAGCGTGTTCTTGATGAGCGTCGACTCGGCGCGCCCCGACGTCACGAAGACGTTGACCTTGTTCACCTCGGCCTTCCGCAGCTTGCGGATGAGCGTGTCGGTGAGCTGCTGCCCCGTCTCGGCCACGACCTCGCCCGTGTCCGGGTCGACGACATCGACGGCGAGCACGCGCCGCTGCGGACGCTCGCCACGCTCGATCGCATCGACCTCGTCGCGCAGGTCGATGAGCATGTACGAGGCGAAGACCTTGACCTTGTCGATATTCAGGCGGCGAAGTCGGTTATAGACCTCGGGGGTGAGCTCGTCGCCTTCCTTGACGAGCATCTCCGCCTCGGCCCGCTCGCGCTCGGCACGCGCCTTCTTCGTCTTGAGCTTGGGCGCCTCGGGATCGTGCGCCTCGCCGGCGAGCGTGATGTCCTCGGCGATAATGGCGCCCAGGACTTCACGCTGATCACCGCGGCTCTCGAGCTTCTTCGTGAGATCGAGCTCGCGAACAGCGAAGAAGAGTCGGAGAATGTCCGAGTTCGTCCCGTAGCCTAACGCGCGCAGCAGGGCGGTAGCCGGGAACTTCTTCTTCTTGTCGATGTGGACGAAGATCACGTCGTGAATGTCGACGGTGAACTCGACCCACGATCCGCGGAACGGGATGATGCGCGCCGAGATCAGCCGCTGGCCGTTCGGGTGCGTGGACTCCTCGAAGACCACTCCCGGCGACCGGTGCAGCTGGCTGACGATGACGCGCTCCGCGCCGTTGATCACGAAAGTGCCAAGCCCGGTGAGCAACGGCAGCTCGCCGAGGTACACTTCCTTCTCGATGATGTTGCGCGGGCGCTTGGCGCCGTTCACATCCTCGTTGACCACGAGCTGGAGCGTCGCCTTGAGGGGGGCCGAGTAGGTCATGTCGCGCTCGATGCACTCCTCGACGGAGTACTTCGGCTCACCCAGCGAATACCGCACGAACTCCAGCGAGTAGTTCTCGTGGACGTCCGTGATCGGGAAGAGGTCCTTGAAGACGCGCTCGAGGCCGACGTCCTCGCGATCGTGCGAGGCGGCATCCAGCTGGAGCAGCGCCTCGAAGGCGCGCGTCTGGATGTCGAGGAGATGTGGCATCTCCATTCCGTGCTCGAGTTTGGCGAACGAAATCTGCTTCAGCATGTCAGGCATGGCTCACCCGCGCAGACGAAAAGAAGCCCCGCCCCGTTCTCCATCGTGAAAAACGGGGTCAGAGCAACACTGCTTCAGTTGTAGAGCGACGATGAAAGTCGGCATGCCGTCGAGATCGAAGTAAGAGGGTTATGCGGCGCCCGGAGACCGGACACCGGACACCGCCTTACTTCACCTCGACGCCAGCTCCCTGCTCCTCGAGCTTGGACTTGATCTGGGCCGCCTCGTCCTTCGAGACGCCCGCCTTGACGACGCTCGGCGCGCCGTCCACCAGATCCTTGGCTTCCTTCAGGCCCAGGCCGGTGATCTCGCGAACGACCTTGATCACCTGGATCTTTTTCGCGCCCGCTTCCTTGAGCGAGACCGTGAACTCGGTCTGCTCCTCGACGGGTGCCGCCGCGGCCGCGCCGCCGGCGCCACCGCCCGCCGCCGCGCCGCCGCCCACAGGCGCCGCCGCGATGGTGACGTTGAACTTCGATTTGAAGGCCTCGATCAGCTCGGCGAGCTCGAAGACCGACATGTTGCCGATCGCGTCGAGAATCTCGTCCTTGCTCATGGTCGCGTTAGCCATTGTGTCCTCTGCTTCGTGATGAAAAAGTTCCGTGGTCGTCGCTGCCGGTCCGTACTACCGACCAGTCCCGTGTGAATGAGCGCGTCGCGACTCGCTAGGCGCCCGCACCCTCTTTCTGCGTGCGGAGCGCATCGAGCGCGCCGGCGAACATGTACAGCAAGCCGTTCAGCGCGCCCACGAAGGCCGCCATCGGCGACATCAGGCCAGCACCCAGATCGGCGAGCATCTGTTCGCGGGACGGCAGCGACGCGAGCTTCTTGACCTGCGCGACGTCGACCTGCTTTCCCTCGAGCAGCCCGCCTTTCACCTCGGGCTTCTGGTCGAACTCCTTCGCGAAATCCGCAAGCACCTTGGCGGCGGCAACCGGATCCTTCCCGATCACGACGCCGGTCGGTCCGCGAAGCCGCTGAGCGGTGAGTCCGCTCTCGTTCACGGCGCGGAGCGCGAGGGTGTTCTTGATGACCACATACTCCACCCCCGCCTTGCGCAGGCGGCGGCGCAGCTCGGTCATCCGCTTCACGTTGAGGCCCGTGAAGTCGGTGTAGTAGAGCGCCTTCGCGCCCTCCATCTTCTCTCGCAGCTCGGTGACGAGCTGTTCCTTCTCGGATCGCTTCATCGCTCGTTACCGGTATTGGGTGGTGTCGATCGTGACGCCCGGGCCCATCGTGCTCGAGATCGCCACGTTCCTGATGTACACGCCCTTCGCCGCGGACGGCTTCGAGCGGACGATCTGATCCATGAACGCGCCGAAATTCTGCTCGAGCTGTTCCTGCGAGAACGAGATCTTGCCGATCGGGGCGTGCACGTTGCCTGCCTTGTCCACGCGAAACTCGATCTTGCCCGCCTTGACCTCGCGAACGGCACGAGTGACGTCGAACGTCACCGTCCCCGCCTTGGGATTCGGCATGAGGCCGCGAGGTCCAAGGACTCGCCCGAGCTGGCCGATCTGACCCATCTGATCCGGCGTGGCGATCATGACGTCGAAATCGAGCCATCCTTCCTTGATCTTGGCGATGTGCTCCACACCGACGTAGTCGGCGCCCGCCGCTTCCGCTTCGCGCGCCTTCTCGCCGACCGCGACCACGAGCACGCGAACCGACTTTCCGGTACCCGCGGGAAGCACGACGGTGCCGCGGACGACCTGATCCGCATGGCGTGGATCGACGCCGAGTCGCACCGCGACCTCGACGGTCTCGTCGAACTTGGCGAACGCATTCTGCTTCACGAGCTCGATCGCCTGCTTCGGCTGGTAGCGCAGCGCGAGGTCGCGGTGCTTCGCCGCTTCGCGGTACTTCTTCCCGTGCCGGCGCATCAGCTCTCGACCTCCACGCCCATCGACCGTGCGGCGCCCGCCACCATCGCCATCGCGGAGTCGAGCGTGTCACAGTTGAGATCGGGGAGCTTGAGCTCCGCAATCTTGCGCACCTGTGCCTTGGAGAGCTTGCCCACCTTGTTGCGATTCGGAACGCCCGAGCCCTTGTCCAGTCCCAGCTCCTTCTTGATGAGGATCGCCGCCGGGGGCGTCTTCGTGATGAAGGTGAAGGACTTGTCCGAGAAGATCGTGATCTCCACGGGCGTGATCGTTCCATCCTGCGCCTGCGTTCTGGCGTTGAACTCCTTGCAGAACGCCATGATGTTGATGCCGTGCGGCCCGAGCGCCGTCCCGACGGGCGGGGCGGGATTCGCGCGGCCTGCCGGCACCTGCAGCTTCACGAATGCGATTGCTTTCTTGGCCATGCTGTTCCTCTTGCGCTTGACGCTCCCACTGGATGTTTAGCGTCGAAGTGGTGGTCGACGGTCGTACGGAACGGCAACGATGACAGACGGCGGAACGCAGACGTCTGAACCTCTGTCACCTGAATTCTGACGTCGGTCATCTTTGCCGCTGTCCCAACACTCAATGAGCGCGGAGCTGCAAGTAATCGAGCTCGACACTCGTCGGGCGTCCGAACAGGGAGACCGACACCCGCACCTTTCCCTTGTCGGGATACACTTCCTCGACCGTCCCGTTGAAGTCGCTGAACGGGCCCTCCGTGATCGCCACCGCCTGGCCCACGAGAAACGGAATCTCTTCCTTCGGCTCCAGCTCCTCCTGCTCATCGGCGATGCCGAGCAGCCGGTTCACCTCTTCCGGACGCAGCGGCTGCGGAAGCCGATCGTGTCCGACGAACTTGATGACTCCCTGAATGCTGTTGATGACGTGGAGCGTTTCCTGGTTCATGAGCATCTCCACCAGCACGTAGCCGGGATACATCTTCCGCTCGACGGTCACCTTCTTCCCGTTCTTGATCTCGATCTGATCCTGCGTCGGCACGAGCGCCTGCCGGATCGGGCGCTCGTCGGCCGCCTTCGGATCGGCGTCGATCTTCCGCTGGATGAGCGAGCGTACCTTGTTCTCGTGACCGGCCGTCGTCTGTATGGCGTACCAGCGATGGGTCATCGCTTACTGCACTCCGAACAGCGATGGAATGCCGCGCACGAGGATCGCCTGCAACGCCAGGTCGATGAGCGCGATGACCGCTCCAATGAGGAGGACGAACACGATGATCGCGATCGTCGCCTGCCGAAGCTGCGTGCGGTCCGGCCAGGTGATCTTCCGCATCTCCTGACGTACCTCGGCCAGGAACGCAGGGATTTGCCGGAAGCCATCCACGAAACGCGCGAATCCGCCGCGGCGCGGCGCAACACTCGTCGACATGCTTACTTCGTTTCCTTGTGCAGCGTGTGCTTGTTGCACCGCGGGCAATACTTCTTCCACTCGACGCGCTCGGGGTGCAAGCGCTTGTTCTTGTCGGTGAAGTAGTTCCGGTTCTTGCAGTCGTTACAGGCGAGAATGATTTTCTCTCTCGGCATTGCAGTTTATTTCAGAAAGGGGTGCGCAGGGTGCTCCGGGTGCCTAGGACCTATTTGATGATCTTGGTAACCACACCAGCCCCGACGGTTCTGCCGCCCTCGCGGATGGCGAAGCGGAGCCCCTCGTCCATGGCGATCGGCGTAATGAGCTCGATCTCCATCTGCACGTTGTCCCC
>JBQTHJ010000083.1:0-8979 GCA_052389995.1 Gemmatimonadaceae bacterium
GGGGGGGGGGGGGGGGGGGGGGGGGGTGCGGGGTCGGCCCGCCGCCTGGGGCCCCCCCCCCCCCCCCCCCCCCCCCCCCCCCCCCCCCCCCCCCCCCCCCCCCCCCCCCGACCCGCTTTACGAGTTCCCCAAGCTCGCTTTAAACCCCGCCATCACGTCCCCTCTCCACCACCGCTCGCTCCGGTTCATCTCATCCACCGCATCCTGGTGCGCCATCGCGCCGCGATAGGAGCGCGTCGTCGTTAGGGCATCGTAGACGTCGACGATGCAGATGAGCTGCGCCGTGAGCGGAATCTCGTCGCCGCGGAGACGGTCGGGATAGCCCGAGCCATCGAGCTTCTCGTGGTGTGAGCGGATGATAGGGCGAATGTCCCACGGAAACTCCACCGACGCCAGCAGCTCGATTCCGTACTCGGGGTGCCGCTTCATCTCGGCGAACTCCTCGTTGGTAAGGCGCCCTGGCTTGTTGAGGATCTCGTGCGGGATCTTGACCTTGCCGAGGTCGTGCAGATACGCTCCCACGCGGATCGTCTGGAGCTCCGTCTCGTCGAGACCCATCGCCCCCGCGAGCGACGCCGCGTACGTAGCCACGCGCTCCGAATGACCGTGCGTGTACGTGTCGCTCGATTCGATCGAGCGCCCCCACTCTCGCACGATCTCGAGGTACACGCTCTCGAGGTGGCCCACCTTCGCCTTCACGTCGACGAGGTCGACGCGCGCATCCAGACGGCGGAAGAGCCGGTGTGACATGTTCAGCAGGCGCAACGCTTCCTGACTCCGCCCCAGCCCCTGGTATAGCAGCGCGAGCTCGCGCGACGCTTCCGCTTCATCGAGCGCAGCGCCGACGTCTGCTGACAGCTGGACTGCGGTACGCAACCGGGCCTCGGCGAGGGTCGTGCGTCCCGTTTCCCGGTACACCATCCCCAGGAACCGGTACGCGCTCGACTTCCCACCCGCCATACCGAGCGAATCGAAAATGCGGAGGGCCTGCTCGGCGTCGCCGCGCGCTGCCTCGAATCGTCCCCGTGCGAGGTGTACCTCCGTGCGGTTCAGCAGCACGTGCCCGCGCAGATGGACGTCGCCGGTGGACTCCGCCACCTCGAGGCTGGCGCGATAGTACTTCTCCGCCTCGTCCCAGTGGCGCTGGTCGGCGCTGATCATGCCGAGGTTGTGATATGCAATGGCGCAACCGCGCTCGTCCCGGCTTTGCCGGAACGCGTCCAGCGAGCGGCGATAGTGCTCCATCGCCGCGGCGAGATCGCCGTGAATGTTCGCCATGATTCCGAGGTTCTGTTCGATGCGCCCGACGAGCTCCTTGCTGTCGGCGCCAAGCTCGAGGGCGCGGTCGAGCTGCTCGCGTGCGCGCGACCAGTCGCTCCGCTCGATGTACACGAGGGCGACGCCGTTCAGCGCTTCGGCGGCGAGGACGCCGTCGTTGCGTGCCATGGCCACTTCGTAGCTGCGGCGGCATAGCGCGATCGCCTCGTCGTATTCGTGACGACGTCGCCTAACGACTCCCAGCCGCCGCAGCGCCTCCGCCAGCACCGCGCCGTCGATCGTGACCTTGGCGCTGTCGATCGCCGCCTCGTAGCACCTAATCGCTTCGATCACGCGCCCCGCGCGTTCGTGCTCGCGCGCTTCGCTCAGGAACGCGACGGGGCGCCGGGGCCCAACGAGCCCCGGCGCCCTGTACGCCGCAAGGGGACGAATCCCGACCGTCATGGAAAGCTCAGTCCGCCAACATGTACCGCGAGAAGTGGTCGACCGGAGCCGTCGCCGACTGCGTGAGCAGGTTGACGAGCGTTGGGAGCACTTCCAGGATCTCGAGCTGGTCATTCACGTACACGATCTTCAGGCTGAGCGGGCTCAGCAGACTGCACTCCGCGTAGCTCATCGTGAGCGACGTCGAGCGCCTGAACTCGAGCCCCTGCGGCTCGAATTCGATCTGTACGTACTCGCCCTTCGGCGCCTCGGCTCTGATGCGCACCGTCTTCCTCAGCGCCTTGGGCGGAATGACCAGGTGGTGCGGACCAATCTTGAGCGTTCCGCCTTCCGGGCCGATCTCAGCGGAGGCCCTGTGCGTCTTGGTGACGTTGCACGAGACGAGACTGAGGCTGTTCGCCAGATCACCGACGGTGTTGGTGGTCGTGCCGAGCAGGTCGCCAATCAATGAGGGCTCGGGCGTGACCTGGGCGACCGGAGCCGTGGGCGGCGCGGAATCATCGGCGCACGACGTCAGGACGACGGCGGCGACCGCGACCGCGAACAGGGACGCAAAACGGCGCGTGGCCAGCATGCGGAGCTCCATGGGCGAAATACTTTTTCGGTATCCGTTCACCGCTCGTGCGGCGGCTCGTCGATGGACACCGGCGAGCGCGGGCGAATTAGGCAATTCACATTCCGACCATGGCAGGGATGTTGTCTCGACGCGCAGGGGATCAACGGGCTCGTGAGGCGCCGGTGCGACAGGTCGTTCGGACAAGACGACCGGGCGCGCTCAGGTCATTTCGTCCGACGCCGCGGCACTGGGTGTGTCGTTAGGCGTGCCAAGTGTGTGCGCTACGGCCAGTTGGGCTTGCGCGAATACCGCGCGCCGAAGACCGCCCGCAGCAGTGGCGCGGGATCCTCGGTGCGAGCGACGACGTCGAGCCGTTCCGCCAGGCCCAGCGGTTTCGTGAACGCCACGTAGCGGGCGTAGCTCCCGCAGAAGCAGAGGGGCCCGCGTCTGGCCAGCCGCCCAACCCACAGATCGACGATCCCCATCCAGCTGATAAGGTAGAACGCCTCGAGCGACTTGCCGGCGGGGAGGGTATGGGGCTGGGTTCCCCGCGGAAGCGACCCGTGCTTCCCCCACTGGACGTCGATCAGGACCTGCCGCCGGGGCCAGGACGTGTGGAGGACGCTCCCGTGCCAGTAGGTCCAGACATCGACCGGCGCCCCCGTAGAATCGAACCCAACCCAGACGATCTCCTGGTCCGAGGGCTTGGTCAGGGGCACCCAGGCCCCGTGGGCGTCGTCTCGCCACAGAAGATGATAGGCGATGATCGGCCGGGTCGGGTGCACCACCGCCACCGACCGGAGGAGCGGGAACGATTCATCTGCCTGTAGGTATAAGACAGGCGCCAGTTGGCGCGCCAGTTGGGCGCCACTGTCCCCTGGCGACAGCGCGGCCGGGGGAGATGACGGGAGCGACGGCAGACGAAGGCGGGGCACGCATCCCAGGGATGCGGCGCAGAGCATCATCGCCGGCAGCACGCGTCGCCCGCGCACCGTCAGCTCTCTTAGCGTCACGTAGCTGGCAGCAGCATTCCGGCCTGGAGCGAACCTGCCCGACGGAATGGTAAGCCGTACACCCATGGAGGTCCCCATGCGTAAGCCCCGTCCGGCGACGTACAACCCTGCACAGGCCCTACAGCTGATCTCTCATGATCGCACCGGCGCGCCCCTCTCCTGCCCGTCGTGCTCCGGCCAGATCATGCGCGATCCACAGCAGGTGCCGGCGCCCCCTCGCTCCCACGTGACCCTTCGATGCTCGAAGTGCGGCCGCGTGGCGAAGTATATCGCCGGAGCTGCCTGAGCGAACGACGCGCCAGCGTCTCACGGTCGCCACAAGGGGCGGAGCGGATTTTGCGCTCCGCCCTCTTTTGCTTGCGTCCCAAGTGTTTACATTTGGCGACACTTGTTTCCACGACGCCGGCAGCCATTTTCCTGGCAGTCGACGGCATCACGCACCACAGCACCACTGTCAGCCCCCGCAGGGGAAGAGGAAGCGCACCATGGCACGCATCACCGGCACCGTGAAGTGGTTCAACGACGCGAAAGGCTACGGCTTCATCTCTCGCGAAGGCGGCCCAGACGTTTTCGTTCACTTCAGCGCAATCCAGTCCGAGGGCTTCAAGTCCCTCGCCGAAGGCGACCGCGTTGAGTTCGAGATCGTTCAGGGACAAAAGGGACCGCAGGCGTCGGACGTCACGAAGGCCTGATCAGCCCGCTGACGCACCAGAAGGCCCGAGCGAACCGTCGCTCGGGCCTTCGTCTTTTCCGCCATTCCACGCCGTTCGATCACAAATGTTCTTTTCCACAGGTGGTATCGCTCTTGCCTCCACACACATCGCGCACCGCCGTCGAACCTCACGACTGGGAGCAGACCATGGCCGCGATCTGGAAAGGCGCAATCACATTCGGACTGGTCAGCATCCCCGTCGAGCTGCGCACGGCCGTGCGTGGCGACCGCATCTCGTTCCGCATGCTGCACGCCGAAGATCTCTCCCCGGTCAGATACGAGCGCGTGTGCAGCCAGGACGGTGAGCCCGTGCCGTGGGACGAAGTCGTCAAAGGATACGAGTACACCAAAGGAAAGTACGTCGTCCTCACCGATGAAGACTTCGAGCGCGCCGCACTCGAAGGATCGCGCGCCATCGACATCCTCGATTTCGTGAAGCAGGACGAGATCGATCCGCGGTACTTCGAGACGCCATACTATCTCGTTCCCGCGAAAGGTGGCGAGCGTCCCTACGCGCTCCTTCGCGAAGCGATGCGGACGTCGGGCGCCGTCGGAATCGGGAAGATCATCATTCGGCAGAAGCAGAATCTCGGAGCGGTCAAGGTCGTCGGCGATGCGCTCGTCCTCGAGCTCATGCGCTTCGCCAACGAGCTCGTCGACGTCAACGAGTTCTCCTTCCCGGCTGCCGAGATTGTCAAGCCGCAGGAGCTGACGATGGCCGAGCAGCTCATCGGGAACCTGGCCGAGCCCTTCTCACCCGACAAATACACGGATGACTACCGCGCGAACCTCATGCGCATCATCAAGGCGAAGCTGAAGGGCAAGAAGGTCGAGCTCGAGCCGGCCGAGGAAGCCGAGCCTGATGCGCAGGTGCTCGACCTGATGACGCGACTCCGCGAGAGCCTCGAGCAGGGGAAGAAGGCGCCTGCCAAGAAACGCTCCGGCGCCGTGCGCGCGCCGCGCAAGGCCGCCGCCTCGCGGGAGCGTACTTCGGGCAAGTCGCGCCGCTCCGCCTAACGCCCCGTGCCGCGCGCGCGCACGGCGCTTACGGAATATCGCCGCAAGCGCGATTTCTCCCGTACGCGAGAGCCGGCGGGGGGCGACGCCGCTCCCCGCGCACGGACCTCCAACCTTCGCTTCGTCATCCAGAAGCACGCCGCCAGCCACCTGCACTTCGACCTGCGCCTCGAGGTCGACGGCGTCATGAAGAGCTGGGCCGTCCCCAAAGGCCCGAGCCTGGATCCCTCCGTGAAACGCCTCGCGATGGAGGTCGAAGACCACCCTATCGAGTACAACACGTTCGAGGGCATCATCCCCCAGGGTGAGTACGGCGGCGGCACGGTGATGCTCTGGGATCGCGGCACGTACGTCGCCGACACCGCCGACGACGGGAACGATGAGGCCGCCATGCGCCGGGGGTATGCAGAGGGAGAGCTCAAGCTCACGCTGCACGGCGAGCGGCTGCACGGATCGTGGGCGCTCATCCGCATGCGCGGACGCCAGGCGCGGTCGTCGAAGCCACAGTGGCTCCTCATCAAGCACCGCGACGATGCGGCCCGCGACGGCTCGGACATCGTCACGGAGATCGTGACCTCGGTTGCCACCGGTCGCACGATGGAAGAGATCGCTGCACGGAAAAAGCGGCCCGCCAGACAACGCGCGACGGCACCGCGTCGCACTCGTCAGGCAGCGGCCTCGCCGCCGTCGCCGGCACGCCAGCGCAGCAGCGCGCGCCCTTCACGGCTCGAGCCCATGTACGCGACGATCGGCTCCGCCGTTCCCGAGGGCGAGGGCTGGACCTTCGAGCCGAAGTACGACGGCATTCGTGTGCTCGGCTACGTCACGGGAGGTGGCGCGCGGCTCATCACCCGGAACGGCAACGATAAGACGAAGCAATTCCCCGAAATCGCCGCCGCCCTCCGAGCGCTTGGACAGAAGACCGGGAAAGACCTGGTGGTCGACGGCGAGATCGTCGCTGTCGTGGATGGTGAGATCGCGCGCTTCCAGGCCCTGCAAGACCGCATGCACGTAAAGGACGCGAGCGTCATCGCCGATTTCGCACGCCGCCAGCCGGCATCGATCGCGCTATTCGACCTCCTGGTCGATGGCGATGAGGTGATCGTGAAAGAGCCATGGTCGGAACGGCGCAAACGGCTGGAGCGTGTGCTGCGCCGGAGGACCAATCAGCGCCTGCACATCAGCCCCTCCATTCCGGGCGATGGCGAGGAGATGCTGGAGCGCGCGCGGCGTGACGGGCTCGAGGGCGTGATCGCGAAACGCGCTGACGCGCGCTACGAGCCGGGCACACGCTCCAAATCATGGCTCAAGCTCAAGGTCGAGCACCGGCAGGAGCTCGTCGTGGGCGGGTGGACCGAGCCACGGAACACGCGCGAATACATCGGTGCACTGCTCCTCGGATACCTCGATGGCGACCGTTTCGTCTACGCCGGGCACACCGGCGGAGGCTTCACCCGGCAGGGATTGAAGGACATGTACGACCGCCTCGAGCCGATCGAGCGCAAGAGCTCTCCCTTCGAGAAACCGCCGCGCACGAACCAGCGCGCGCATTGGACTCGGCCGGAGGTAGTGGTCGAGGTGAAGTTCACCGAGTGGACCGCGGACGGAAAGCTCCGACAGCCGATCTTCGTTGGCGTGCGCGAGGACAAGGCGGCCGGCGAGGTGGGACGAGAGCCCGAGAGCGTGCAGGACGCGGGAAGCGGAAAGCTGCGTCGGCGCGGCGCGGTCGCCGGTGCGGCCATCAAGCGGGCGCCCAAAAAGAAGACGGCGAGGAAGCGCGCGCCGGCATCGCGCGCGACCGCCCAGCGACGGACGGTCTCCGCATCCGAGTCCCCCGTTGCGGCGCGTCTCGAGGAGATCGAGCAGTCAGGAAAGGACGCCACGCTGGAACTCGGCGATGGCATCGCACTATCGGTCTCGAGCCTCGGCAAGGTCTTCTTCCCGCGCGAGCGCATCACGAAGGGTGACCTGATGCGCTACTACGCGCTCGTCGCCGAATTCATCCTCCCGGTGATGCAGGATCGGCCGCTCGTGCTCAAGCGGTATCCAAACGGCATCGACGGCGAGTCCTTCTACCAGCAGAAGGCTCCGGAGCGGGTTCAGAACGGCGTTCGCGTGGAGACGATCGTCAACGAACGCGGCGTGAAGCAGAGACGCGTGATTGGCGGCGACCTGGCCACATTGCTCTACACCGTTCAGCTCGGCTCAATCTCGGTCGATCCCTGGCACTCGCGCGTGCCGAACCTCGAGGAGACGGACTACACCATCCTCGATCTCGATCCCGGTCCGAAAGCGACGTTCACGCGCGTGGTCGAAGTTGCCCAGCTGGTACGTGAGGAGCTGGAGGCATTGAAGCTGACGTCGGTTCCGAAGACGTCGGGCTCGTCCGGAATGCACATCGTCGTCCCGCTGGAGCCGGGCGTTCCCGACGAGACCGCGCTGCTCGCCGCGCAGCTCATCGCCACTCGCGTCGCCGCGCGCGCGACGAACATCGCCACCATCGAACGCTCGGTGGGTGCGCGACCCCCGGCGTCGATCTACGTCGACTATCTCCAGAACATTCGCGCGAAAACCGTTGCCGCTGCGTACTCGGTTCGCGCTCGACCGGGTGCCACCGTCTCCACACCACTCGAGTGGAAGGAGGTCGGTGACAAGCTCGATCCGCGCGACTTCACGATCGCGAATGTTCCCGCGCGGTTACGGCGCGCCGGCGACATCTGGGCGCGAGCCATGAGCACACCGAACTCTCTCCGCACGCTTCTCGAGGTCGCGCCCGAAAAACCGAAATCACGCCGATAGTTATCCGGGCCTGACGAGCCTTCGCTCGTCGTTCGGGACGTTTCCGCACAATGGCACGGTCGTCATCGCCAGGATGACGACTGTCAACGCCCGTCTGTCGGTCGCGTGCATTGCCATTCTGGCTGCCGCGACGCCGGCCCTGGCTCAAGCGCGCAAGGCGCCTGCGCCCACCGCGATGCGCACGATCGAAGTGCGTACGCAGGTGCGCGGAGAGGACGTCGTGCGCACTGCCAGGCAATATCTCGGTGTGCGCTACCGCCTTGGAGGAACGACGCCCCGCGCGTTCGACTGCTCCGGGTTCGTGCGTTGGATCTTCGCACAGCATGGCGTGCGCATGCCGCGCACCGCGAAAGAGCAGGCCGCGGTCGGCGACGCTCCCGTCCCCGGCGATCTACAAGCGGGCGACCTGCTCTTCTTCTTCGGCGGCCGCGGCGCTCAGCACATTGCCGTCTATGTCGGGGGCGACACGATCATTCACGCCTCGAGCAGCGGAAAGCGCGTGAAGCTCGACCGGTTCGGAGGAACCCGCCGCCGCCCGACCTGGTTTGGCCGGCGCCTGATCGCGGTCCGGCGAGTGCTGCCGGCCGAGGGTCTGATCGAGCTGCCGGTCAATGCCTCGGCCGATGCAATCCCCGGAGCCCCAGCCGGACTGGAAAGCGCCTTGCTCTACCGGGAGCCGCCGGTCGTATATTAGCGCACGAGCGCGGCGCGTCCGACGAGGGACGCACCGCCGTCCATCCAATGCAGGATGACCCGTGCTGTTGTACAGTCGCGAGCTGCCATCCGGAGGCTTCGTGATGATCGAAGCCGACAACGTCGAAGGCGGACTCCATCATGCCTTCCTCGCGGTCGAGCGGCGCGCCGATCCGACTCGTCGCGCGGGTCATGAGCCCCCTGTGATCGCCGAGGCGCGAGGAACCTCACGTACCACGGTGTTCAAGGAGCTCTACGCCATCGCCTGCGACAATGTGGCGATCGCTCGCGCTCTGCTCCGGTGGCAGGCTCGCGGTCCCTGATGAGAAACGGCGGCAGGCGGGGTGCGCGCCCGCCGCCGGTTGAAAAAAAAGAACCAGCGGCCGGTTTTGGGGTGTTCACCCCTGCGTCGGCGCCAAAGCGCCGCGCGCCCCCTACCGCGGTCCAAAACCGCGAGCCACATAGCC
>JBQTHJ010000084.1:0-7622 GCA_052389995.1 Gemmatimonadaceae bacterium
CACGCTGCCGGTGGCGCTGGCGAACCTGTTAGGCGAGCACGTGCAGGATGTCGAGCTCATGATGGCTGGTTCCGTGCTGACGGTGACGCCGGTGCTCATCGTCTTCCTGTTCCTCCAGCGCTACTACGTTCGCGGGATCATGACGGGGAGCGTGAAGGGCTGAATGAGGAAATATTCGCGCTGATTCTGGCAGCGCCTCCGGTCCCGTGCGCAAGCGGCCACAAAAGGGAGTGCCGAATCACCCGTATGAAATCGAATTGCTCCGCACCGAGAACTGGCTCCGCGTAGGTGGAGCCAAAGAACTTTGGGAACTTCCTCGTGGATGGAATCTTCTCCATCGCGAGGAATCATTCGTCTCACTCGGGCGATTCGCAGCTCCCTTTGGCCGCTGCCACGCCGGAGCCTACTCAGCCGCCCCCGAGACAACCTCCCCGAGTGCGAATGACTTCCGCGTAGAACCGCCCGCTCGCCTTCAGCGTGCGCTGCTGCGTCGCGTAGTCCACATGCACGAGGCCGAACCGCTTGGAGAAGCCCTGGCTCCACTCGAAGTTGTCGAGTAGCGACCACGCGAAATAGCCGCGCAGATCCGTTCCCTGCTGAAGCGCGCGATGCGCGGCACGGAGATGCCTCCGCAAATACCAGATCCGCAGCGTGTCGTCGACCAGATCTTCCGCCGACGGCGGATCGTAGAACGCAGCGCCATTCTCCGTCACGTACACCGGAATGCGACCGTAGCGCTTCGTCACCCACAGCAGCACGTCCGTGAGCGCCTGCGGCCACACTTCCCAGTCGAGCTCCGTGTGAACGTGCCGCGACTGGCGCACGCGACTCGCGCGCACCGGCGGCGCGGTGGGATCTTCGCGCGTCACCGAACGCGTGTAGTAGTTGATGCCCAGAAAATCGATCGGCTGTCTGAGCAGCTGCATGTCGCCGGCAGCGAGATCGGGCCACGCCTCGCCGAAGATGTCGCGCAGCTCCTCGGGATACGCGCCCAGCAGCGCGGGATCGAGGTACTGCCTGTTCATGTACGCATCGGCGCGTGCGGTCGCCGCAATGTCCCGTGGGTCATCCGACGCCGGATACTTCGGCTCGAGATTGACGACGAGACCGATCTCGTGCCGGCCTTCCGCACGATAGGCTTGAACTCCGAGGGCGTGCGCGCGCAGGGTGTTGTGCGTGGCGATGGGCGCCTCGAACAGGTTGCGATGGCCCGGAGCCAGCACACCAAACAGATAGCCGCCGTCCGTCACCACCCACGGCTCGTTGAGTGTGACCCACTTCTTCACCCGCCCATCGAGCTTTCGGAAGACGACACGCGCATACTCGGCGAACCACTCACCGATGTCTCGGTTGAGCCAGCCGCCGCGGTCGTCGAGGGCCGCCGGAAGGTCCCAGTGATAGAGGGTGACCAGTGGCTCGATTCCCTGCTCGAGGAGCGCATCCACCAGACGGTCGTAGAAATCGAGCCCGCGCGTGTTGACCTCCCCGGTGCCCTGAGGCAGAATCCGGCTCCATGCAATGCTGAAGCGGTACGCGCCAAGCCCGAGCTGCTTCATCACTCGTACGTCTTCGGGCCAGCGGCGGTAGTGATCGCAGGCGATGTCGCCGGTGTCGCCGTTCGCGACCAGGCCCGGCGTGTGGCTGAACCGATGCCAGATGTTCGCGCCGGCGCCGTCGGCGAGGGGCGACCCTTCGATCTGGTAGGCGGATGTCGACGCGCCCCAGAGGAAGCCGTCGGGAAAGCGAAAGTCGTCGGGTGGAGTCGTGCCGTTCATCGATGGGAGGACGCGGTATGGCGCAAGTGACGCTCGAAGGCGTGCGCAAAGTCTACGATGGCGCCCATGGTCACGTGGCCGTGCACGGCGTCGATCTCGATGTGGCGGACGGAGAATTCGTCGTGCTGGTGGGGCCGTCGGGGTGCGGCAAGAGCACGACGCTGCGCATGATCGCCGGGCTCGAGTCCATCACCGCCGGCAAGCTGTCGATCGGTGGACGTGTGGTGAACGACGTGCCACCGAAGGACCGCGACATCGCGATGGTCTTCCAGAACTATGCCCTGTACCCGCACATGTCAGTGCGCGAGAACATGGCCTTCGCTCTCAAGCTCCGCAAGATGCCGAAAGCGGAGATCGATCAGCGTGTGCGTGAAGCCGCCGAGGTCCTTGGCCTCACGACCGAGCTCGACCGACTGCCGAAGCAGCTCTCCGGCGGACAGCGGCAGCGCGTCGCCGTCGGTCGCGCGATCGTGCGCAAGCCCGCGGTCTTCCTGTTCGACGAGCCACTGTCCAATCTCGACGCGAAGCTCCGCGTGCAGATGCGGCGGGAGCTCCTCGCGCTCCACCGCCGGCTCGGCGCGACGACGGTGTACGTGACGCACGATCTGGTGGAAGCGATGACGATGGGCGACCGCATCGTCGTCATGAGCGCCGGGCACGTGATGCAGGTCGACACGCCCGAGGCCCTCTACGAGCGACCGCAGAACCGCTTCGTCGCCGGATTCATCGGCAGTCCGGCGATGATCTTTCTCCCGGGAACGGTCACGACGAACGGCGCCGCGCGTTTCGTGGCCGACGGTGGCGAGCCGTCGATCACGCTGCCGGGCACGCTCGCGACGCGTGCGCGCGGCGCGTCGACCGTGGTCCTCGGCATTCGCCCCGAGCATCTGCGGCTCGCGAGCGAAGGCCCGACGGCGGGCGACCACACGTCTATGGACGCGACGGTCGACCTCGTGGAGCCGCTCGGCGGCGAGGCGCTCGTGCACGTCCGCGCGGGCGCGCACGAGCTTACCGCGCGCACCCGGGCCCGTGATCTCCCCGACGTCGGCGACAGAATTCAGCTCATCGCCGACGGCCGGCGCGTGCACCTGTTCGATGCGGCGTCAGGCGCCGTCGTGGGGACCTGAACTGAATACCGTCGGGCTGCATCAAGAACGGAGGTGCTGACGCGGAGGACGCGATCGCAGCCTCACTGTCGACGTCCGCGATTCGCTCTACGCGCTGGAGATACATCTTGAGCGGCTTCTCCACGGCTTCCCGCTCAGTCGCATCGCGAACGGCATCGGCGGAGACGAATGCCGAAAGCGCGACGACCGCAGCGGCCGCCGCCATGAGTGATCTCTTCATTGGAGCTCCTGCTTCAGGTTTGGAGACGGTATCCAGCTTTCCGGACGGTGAGGATGTGCCGCGGCACTGCGGGATCGTCCTCGAGCTTGCGGCGCAGCTCGGCGACGTGCGTGTCGACCGTGCGGCTCACCACGGAGGCATGGTAACCCCACACTTCCTTCATGAGCTCGAGACGAGACGCGACCGCTCCCCGCCGACGCAGGAGCGCGAGCAGCAGGTCGAACTCCATCGGCGTCAGCGAGACGGCCTCGCCATCGCGCTGCACCGAGCGCGCGGCGATGTCCACCTCGACGTCGCCGAACTGCTCACGTGGCGCGCCTGCTGCCTCGGCGCGGTACTTCGGAGAGCGCCGGAGCAGCGCCTCGACGCGCGCGAGCAGCTCGAGCACGCCGAACGGCTTCGTGACGTAATCGTCAGCGCCCAGGCGGAAGCCTCGTACCTTGTCGGCTTCTTCGCCACGAGCGGTGAGGATGAGCACCGGCATCGCGAGCCCGTCCTCACGCAGCGAGCGAAGCACGCGGTAGCCATCGAAGCCCGGAAGCATGAGATCGAGGATGACGAGGTCGGGATTCCCTTCCCGTGCGCGGGAGAGCCCACCCGGGCCCGTTTCCGCGACCTCGACCTCGTAGCCTTCGATCTCGAGATTGTTGCGCAGGCCAAACGCGAGGTCCGGATTGTCCTCGACGACGAGCACCCTGGCATCGCGAATCATGGTCTCCATGCGACTCACACCTGAACGTTGAGACGCGACGCGTCGTCCGCCGGCGACGCGCCGTTGCGGTGCACGCCCGCGTCCTCCGGCACTGCGACGGGGGGATGCTCGTCAGGCACCCGCTCCAGCTCCACGACAAATCGCGCCCCGCGATCGCCGGTCTCGGCGTACGCGCGACCGCCGTGCATGACCGCCAGCTCGCGGACGACGGAGAGTCCAATGCCGCTCCCGCCGATCGCCGAGTTGGCGTCGCGATCCATTCGGAAGAACGGGTCGAAGATCCGCTCTCGAAGGGCGGGATCGATGCCTGGCCCCTCGTCCTCGACCCAGACACGCGCGCGGTCGGCCGTGCCGCTCACGCCGACCGTCACCGTCTGTCCAGGGGGGCCGTACTTGATGGCGTTGTCGAGCAGATTGAGGAGCATCTGCCGCAGCGCGTTGCGGTCGACGCGCACGACCACGTCGTCGTCGAGCGAGAGCCTCACGTCGACCCGGCGCGCGCGCGCAATCGGCGCGAACGTCTCCGTCGTCTCCCGCACGTGCGCCGCGAGCACGGTCGGCTCCGGGCACAGCCGCAGCGACTGGCGCTCGGCACGCGAGAAGTGCAGCACGTTCTCGACCAGGTGCGCCAGACGCCGCGCTTCCTGGTCGATGATCTCCATCGAGCGCCTCCGTTCGCCTTCGCTTCGCACGCGCCCCAGCAAGAGCGTCTCGGCGAACATGCGGATCTGAGCGAGCGGCGTGCGCAGCTCGTGCGACACACTCGATACGAAGTCCGAGCGCAAACTCGCCAGCTCCGCCTCACGCCGCAGCTGAACGACGGCGACGACGATGAGCGCCGCCGTCATCGCGAGCACGCCGAGCAAGAGGGGGAGCCGTGAGCGCGGCAGGCCACCGATCACCAGTCGTTCCGCGGCTTCTGGTCGCAGCGACACGTGGGTGACCATCCCACCGAAAAACGGCTTCCACTCCGCGACGCCGCTGATCGCGTCGTCGAAGTCCGACGCCGAGCCGTAGATCTCGTCACCGTTCGCCGAGAGCACGGAGAGGCGAAGCAACGAATCGTTCGGCATCCCATGCGTGAGCGCGTAGGGCAGGAGCTGCCACTTCTTCATCACGCGCGTGTAGGCGGCTTCGCCGAAGCGTCGCGGCTCGATGACGAATCCATACGCGGCCATCGGAGCACGCGCGGCGTCACGCTTGAGTGTGTACACGATGACGTGCGCATGAGCGCCCGTGCCGTGAAAGATCGTCGCGAACTCCCACCCCTTGTCGTAGGCGGTGGATGCGTGCGCGATCACGGTGTCGGTCAGCCAGCTCGCTGCCGAGCGTGGCTTCCCGTCGCCGGCGAAGTGCGTGCTTCGGTCGCGGAAGTCGACGAGGAAGTAGTAATCCGAATCGAGCACGAGCGTGCACGAGCACGCTTCCAGTCGCTTCGCCTCGACCGCGAGAATCTCGGGCGATGGAAGCGAGATGTGTCGCGTCGTCGCTGTCTCGATCGCCTTGCACGGGCGGAACGCATAGGCCAGCGCCTGCCACAGCTCTTCCTTCGCGTGCGCATTGAACTCCCACGCGGCGGTCGAGGCGTAGTCGCGAAGCGTGCGCTCCGCGGTCGCGCGGTGGTCCCGCGTGGCATCATAGGCCTGATGCGCGAGCACGGCGGCGAGGCCGAGCGTCAGCAGCAGGAGCCCGACGAGCAACGTGGACCGCGAGCGCCGAGCGCCCGCGAAGATCCCGAGTGGCATGCCTCACCTTACGGGTGGTTCAGGAAGTGGGGCAAGCGCGATTCTGTCAGGATTTGGTTGGCCCTCCCCCGGCGGCGCGGGGAGGGGTCTACAATGCTGCCCTCGACCAGCCCGGGAGGGGCAAATGGTACGGAGCCACGTCGTGTTCGCGGCAGCAGCGATGCGCGAACCAGAGAGATACTCGAGCGAGCTCTCGAGTTCGTCCAGCGCCATGTGCAGTGAGTGATGACGGGCGCGCCCGCGCCCTGCTCGAGAATGCGCGTCACATCGTCGTGCTGACCGGGGCCGGTGTGAGCGCCGAGTCCGGCGTGCCGACCTTTCGGGGGGTCGGAGACCTCTGGAAGCAGTTTCGCGTCGAGGCTCTCGCGACGCGTGAGGCGTTTGCGCGGGATCCGCGTCTCGTGTGGGAATGGTACGACATGAGACGCCAGGCGGTCGTCGCCTGCGAGCCGAACGCGGCGCATCACGCGATGGCCTCCTTCGCGCTCGCGCGCGGCACCATGACGATCGTGACGCAGAACGTCGATGGGTTGCACGCGCGCGCGGCGCGTATCGCTGCCGGTTCGAACGACGCGTCCGCCGCGGTGCCGCTCGAGCTGCACGGCTCGATCCTGCGCGACCGATGTTCCGGGTGCGCGGCGCGCAGCGATCCGGTGCCGGTGGACGTCACATCCGCCGCGACGCTTCCGAGATGCGCGCGCTGCGGAGGGTTGCTTCGTCCGGATGTCGTATGGTTCGGCGAGATGCTCGACGCAAACGTGTTATCGTCCGCCGATGCCGTAGCGGCGCGAGCCGACGTGTGCCTGGTCGTCGGTACGAGCGCGCTCGTCTATCCGGCTGCGGCACTTCCGCTGCGAACGCTCGACCGCGGTGGCGCGATCATCGAGGTCAATCCGGAGGAGACGCCGCTTTCCGCGGTCGCGGCGGTCTCGATTCGTGGGAGTGCGGCGGCGGTGGTCCCGAGAATCGTGAAGGCCGAGGAAAAACGAGGAACGAGGACCGAGGAACCGAGTGAAGAATAACTGCGGATGTCGCGCCCCGATGCTCATTCGCCGCTCCTCGGTCCTCGGTCCTCGTTCTTCATACTTCACCTACTTGTGGGCCCGTGCCACCGCCCCCTTCTCTCCATTGTTCATCGCCAGGCGCGCACGCACGATGGTCTCGCGCTCGGTCGCGGTGACATCCGTCGGAATCATATACCCTCCGCGGCGCTCGGTTGGCACTCGCACCGACGCGACCTGACCCCCTCCGTTCAGCTCCACGACCGCGGTCACGTCGTCATCGGGACCCTGACTCGCGGTGATGAACAACACCCACGTGCCCTCGGCGTCCCACTGCTTGTTCAGCGCGTAGACTCCAGTGCGCGACGTACCTCCGAACTTGAGCGACACGCTGCGCCGCTTGCCGTCCACGAGTCCTTCAGCCGTGCCGCTCACGGGCGCGACGATCGGCGTCCCGTGATGGAACGTGTGCACGAGCAGGAACGCGTCGCGCGTCGACGCGTCGTACGGGCTCGGCGGATGCTCGATGGAGATCCACGGCGGTCCGAACGCGGATGGCGCCGCGGCCGAGAGGGTCAGCGACAAAGCGGCGAGCGCGGCGAAGGTCAGAGAACGGCGAATCATGGAAAGCTCCCGAAAAGGGTTCTTTCGTGTGATGCCGGCCGTGTAGGCATCGCTTGAATGTCGAATTTGCGGTGAACGGCAGAGACATCAGACGTCTGACGTCTAGTGTCTCTGCCGTCACCGCTCAGCGATTGACCACCCGCAACAGCGGCCCGCCCCATCCAATCGTCACGGAACCCTTGAACGACCGCACCGTGAGTCGTGCGTCGCCGCCGAGCGAAAGGGAGAGCTCGCGGCCGGCCTCGCCTCGCATGAGAGGTCGTTGCGGCGTGAGGTTGTTCTCGATCGGCGCAGCGACGGTTGTCGCCTCGACCGATGGCGTGCTTCCCTTCGGAAGACGCACGCGAACAGCGCCCGAGTGCGTGCCGACATCGAGCACCGCGCCGCGTGCGATCGACGCCTCGAGAACGATTGCGCC